>CAVYJV010000006.1:0-789003 GCA_963768955.1 uncultured Alphaproteobacteria bacterium | reverse complement strand
TGTTTATGCGTACGCTTCAAAAAATTGCGTTTTTACGTATTGCTCTTTCTTCAGTGCCTCGCGCTCGATCTTCAGCTGGATGATCCGGCGGTCGAGATTCTCGATCTCCTCGGGCTTCGATTCGACCTCCATCCGCAGACGGCTCGCCGCCTCGTCCATCAGATCGATCGCCTTGTCGGGCAGGAATCGATCGGCGATGTAGCGATTGCTAGCGTCGCCGCCGCGACCAGCGCAGCGTCGGTGATCCGGACGCCGTGGTGAAGCTCGTACTTCTCCTTCAGCCCGCGAGGATGGAGATGGTGTCGGCACGGTCGGTTCGCCGATCATCACCGGCTGGAAGCGGCGCTCGAACGCGGCGTCCTTTTCGATATGCTTCGATACTCGTCGAGCGTGGTGGCGCCGATGACGTGCAATTCGCCGCGCGACAAAGCGGGCTTCAGCATATTGCCGGCGTCCATCGAGCCTTCGGCCTTTCCAGCGCCGACGATCATGTGCATCTCGTCGATGAACAGGATGATGTCGCCCGCCGACTGCTTGACCTCGTCGATCACGCCCTTGAGCCGTTCTTCGAATTCGCCGCGGAATTTCGTGCCGGCGATAAGCGTGCCCATGTCGAGCATCAGCTTGCGATCCTTCAGCCCGTCGGGGACGTCGCCATTGGCGATGCGCAGGGCCAGACCTTCGGCGATGGCGGTCTTGCCGACGCCCGGCTCGCCGATCAGCACGGGATTGTTCTTGGTCGGCGAGCAAGACCTGGATGGTGCGGCGGATTTCCTCGTCGCGACCGATCACCGGATCGAGCTTGCCGTCGCGCGCCACCTCGGTGAGGTCGCAGGCGTCATTTCTTTAGCGCGTCGTAGCGATCTTCCGACCCTTGCGTGTCGGCGGTGCGGCCGGCGCGGACTTCTCGATCGCGGCATTGAGCGCCTGGGGCGTCAGCCCGGCCTTGGTTAGCGCGTCGCCGACCGGCGTGCCCTTGGCCAGGCGAAAGCCAGCAGGATCCGCTCGACGGTGACATACTGGTCGCCCGGCCTTGGTCGCGACGGCCTGCGCCTGTCGAGCAACCGCAGCAGGTCGCCGTCGATACCCGGTGCCTGGGTCGCGCCGCTGCCGGTCACCGCCGGCTCCTTCGCCACCAGTGCATCGACGTGCGCGGCGGGCCTGCGCGCCGTCGCCGCCCGCCGCATTGATCAACCCGACCGCCATGCCCTGCTCGTCGTCGAGCAAGGCCTTGGCATAATGCGCGGCGCAACCCGCTGGTGATGTTCGCGCACCGCGATGGTCTGCGCCGCCTGCAGGAAACCGCGCGCGCGGTCGGTCAGTTTGTCGAAATCCATATCTACCCCTCGCGTTGGCCAAGGATGTGGTGTGTTAGGCGTCGGACACAAGGCTTTTCGTCAGTGGCGGCGCGAGCGGTCGGTGCGGACCGCGACGGTCAGGCGCATCGGCGGCGGCGCGAGATAGGCATGCCGTTCGAGTCAGAACGGCCGGGCAGCCATAGCCGCCGCGCGGGCCGCCGTCCCCCATTCGCGCGCCTTCTTGCTGTCGATGTGGAAGCGCAGCCCCTTGTAGAAGCCGAGGCCGATCGCCGTTCCAGAGTCCCTTGTCGAGCTGGATCCGGCACAACGCGAGCATCAGCGCTTCGCGGGTGATGGGCGAAGTCGGCACCATGTCGACCGCGCCTGCGGTAAGGTGAGTGCTGGTCCGCGCGCCGCCGGCGCAGACGTTGAAAAGGGATTGCGATAGACCGAGACCGGCTCGACCTGGCCGATGACGGGCTCAATGAACGCGCCGATGAAGCGCAATGCGGCGACAATATTGGGCCAAGCGGTCGTCGGTGGCACTTCGAACGGCTGGTTGTTGCACCGTCGCCAGTCGGTCGCGGTGCGGAGCAATTGCCATGTCGGGGCCACCCCGCCGACGCCGTTGGCGGTGAGATAATCGTTAAACGCGCGGACGTACATCGACCGGTAAGGGGCGGACGTTACCCACGCGCGATACCCCGGCTCGTCCTGGCCCGCGGTGACATAGTCCGCGGCCGGATTGAAGGATTGCGCCTGCGCCGCAGCGGGCGTGGCAAGCAATACTAGCAGGGCGAGGAACCAGCGCTATCGCGCATCAAGAACCCGCGCGCCATTGAAAAGCAACGGGGGCGGCCGCATCTTGGCGCGATGCAACGCCCGATCAACGTCGATTTGCCGCACAAGCTCGGCCGCGACGAAGCCCGCCGCCGGATTGCCGGCAATATCGACAGCCTCGCCGGGCATATCCCCGGCGGCGCGGCCGAGGTCAACTCGCGGTGGGAGGGGGACACGTTGCATCTCTCCATCGGCGCGATGGGGCAGTCGGTGACCGCCGAAATCGCGGTCGACGAGAAGGTGGTTCATTGCAAGTTCGAGCTGCCCGGCATGCTGGCGATGTTCGCCGGTCCGATCGAGGCCTTTCTTCGCCGTAAGGGTGGCGACTTGCTGCTTGAGGACAAGCGCGACTAGGTTGCTCCCAATCGAGCGGGAGCAGCTGCATGCGTCATTTCGCGATCATCGGGTCCGGGCCAGCGGGATTCTACACCGCCGAGGCGCTGGCCAAATCCTACGGCGAACACGCGCACATCGACATCATCGACAAATTGCCCGTGCCCTACGGCCTGATCCGTTTCGGGGTCGCGCCCGACCATCAGTCGATCAAGGCGGTTAGCAAGCGATACGACAAGGTCGCCGACGACCCGCAGGTGCGGTTTGTCGGTAATGTCGCGGTGGGCGAGGCAGTCAGTGTCGGTGAATTGCGCGGGCTGTACGATGCGGTGATTCTGGCCACCGGCGCGCCGCATGATCGCGCGCTCGGCATCCCTGGCGAGGAGCTGCACGGCGTGATCGGATCGGCGGCCTTCGTCGGCTGGTATAACGGCCACCCCGATTTCGCAGACCTTGATCCGCCGCTCGATGGCGAAAGCGCGGTCATCATCGGCAATGGTAATGTAGCACTCGACGTGGCGCGGATCCTGTCGAAGACCCGCGCCGAATTCGCCGGATCGGACATCGTCGGGCATGCGATCGACGCGCTTGACCATAGCGCGGTCCGAATGATCACCTTCCTTGGGCGCAGGGGGCCGCACCAGATTGCGATGACACCCAAGGAATTGGGGGAGCTGGGGCATCTGGAACAGGCCGCGCCAATGGTCGACGCGGGCGATTTGCCGCTGGTTTCCGAGGATGAAGCGCTCGAGCCCGGGCTACGCAAGTCGGTGACGCATCTGCGCGCCTTTGCCGATGCACCGCCGACAGGGGACAAGTCGAAAACAATCGTGTTCGATTTCTTCGCCAAACCGCTGTCCATCGAGGGTGAGAGTCGCGTGACGAACGTGCGGGTCGAGCGGACCCGGCTCGAGGGCGACCGCGCGGTTGGCACGGGCGAGATCTACGTCGTGCCGGCCGACCTGGTGGTCAGCTGCATCGGTTATTCGTCGCCGCATATCGCCGGCGTTCCGTACGACGAGGATGGCGGCAAATATCTCAACGATCACGGCCAGATCGACGACGGATTATACTGCGTTGGCTGGGCACGGCGCGGGCCGTCCGGGACGATTGGTACCAATCGGCCCGATGGTTATGAAGTCGCTGAGCAGGTCGCGGCGGCGATGGTGCCGGGGAGTGACGGCGGCAAGGCGGGAGGCGAGGGGCTCGATACGCTGCTTGGGGAGCGCGGGGTCAAGGCGACGAGTTTCGCTGATTGGCGACGGATCGAGGAGGCTGAAGCCGCCGCGGCCAGGCCCGATGCCCCACGCGAGAAATTCGTCCGGCACCAGGATTGGCTGAAGGTATTGGGGCACTAGCCGTATTGCCTAACGCCCAACCCCCCGCTAGGAAGCCCGCGCTCCTGCACCGGACCCTTGGGGTCCGGTCCCGGTCGGGGAGTAGCTCAGCCTGGTAGAGCACTGTCTTCGGGAGGCAGGGGCCGGAGGTTCGAAATCCTCTCTCCCCGACCATCATTCAGTAACCGGTGTCCGGGGGACATCGGTTCATCCTGGGCGGAACCTGCACCCTCATTGGCACGTCGACCAATTTGCTGGTCAACGACATGGCGCGGGTCGCGGGGCAACCGCAGTTCCTGCTCGACCGGCTGATCGGCGTCGCGACGAGCATTTGCCGGCCGCACCGGCGAGGGCGACCACGTCGGATCGGATCCGGTCCCAGATGAGCAGGGCAACAACGGTCGCCAGCACTGCCAGGGTGACCATCTGGTCGAAAGTCATGACCAGTTAACGAACCTCCCCGATGAAAAGGTGCAGAGAGACAGTCTCGTCGCGCAGAAAGAGCTGCCTTAGGCGCTCGCGTCTTCCGGCACCTTGGCGAGCGCCTTGAGCAGGGCTTCGGCCGCAGGTTCGCTCGACGGCGGGTTCTGGCCGGTGATCAGCAGGCCATCCTCGACCACATAGGGCTGGAAGTCGGATGCCTTGGAATAATCGCCGCCCTTGGCCTTCAGCATATCCTCGAGCAGGAATGGGACAACATCGGTCAGCTTGACCGCCTCCTCCTCTCCATTGGTAAAACCGGTGACGCGCTTGCCGCGCACCAAGGGGGCACCGTCGGGGGTGGTGATATTCTTGAGCGCGGCTGGGGCGTGGCACACCAAAGCGACAGGCTTGCCGGCGGCAATGGTCGCTTCGATCAGCGCCTTCGAATCGGCATCCTCGGCGAGGTCCCACATCGGTCCATGGCCACCGGGGTAGAAGACACCATCGAAACCGGCCGGATCGATCGCGCTCAGCAATTCGGTCTTCGCAAGCTGGGTCTGGGCGTCGTCATCGGCCTTGAACCGGCGCGTGGCGTCGGTCTGGGCGTCGGGGGCATCGCTCTTGGGATCGAGCGGCGGCTGGCCGCCCTTGGGGCTGGCGAGGGTGATCGAGTGGCCGGCATCCTTCAGCACGTAATAAGGCGCTGCAAACTCCTCGAGCCAGAAACCAGTCTTCTCGCCGGTATCGCCGAGCTCGGCGTGGCTGGTCAGCACCATCAGGATATTCATCGGGATGTCTCCAAGATCATCCCCCGCCCGGAGGATAGATAGGAAGGTGAGGCGTGGATGGAAGGGGGGCAAGCCAATCCGACTCCGCGCGCTTTATCTCTTGGAAAGTTTGAGACGATAGAGCGATGCCATGGATGCGTCAGCCAATATCCCTGTGTCTCTAGGCGAAGCCCATCGTTACGCGGTCGACGATGCCAATCGTTGGCGCGGAAGAATGGTCAACCTGTTTGCTTATGGGGAAATGGTGGTCGGCAAAGCCCTCCGGCTACGCTCAGGCAGTATTCGGATGCCAATGCTACTCAGTCAGCGGATTACGAAACTGATCCCGCTGGCTAGTAAGAAGGCAAGCGACGCCCTCGATGAGTTTGCGAAATGGTCCGACGAACGAAACGCCATCGTTCATGGGGTAGGCAAGGTTTACATCGATCGTAGCGGAAAGTGGTTGCTCAGTTTGCAATCGGTTGGCCGCAAAAGCAAATCCGTCTGGATTGTCGCGCAGTGCGATGCAGAGGCGAAAGACAAAGCGCTGAAGCTAGTTGCTGATCGCCTTTCAGCTGCCTTCCGGGATTAGGTCGCAAACCCCGGGTCGAGGCGGTAGGCCTTCCGCAATAGCGCTGGCCAGGCGAGCAAATTCGCCGCCAGCTTCAGCCCGACGCCGCCTTGCTCGGCGGCCAGTTCGGGGGTGCCCTGGGGCGGATTGTTGATCCTGTCCCCGGCAGAGAGGGCCATGATCTGGGCCTGGCAGGCGCGCTCAAGGAAATAGAGTTTGACGAAGCATTCGCCGACGTTGCCCCCGACAGCGAGGGTGCCGTGGTTGCGGAGCAGCATGGCGTTCTTTGTCGCCCAGATCTTCCACCAGCCGCTCGCGCTCCTCCATTTCCGTCGCCACGCCTTCATAGTCGTGAAAGGCGAGATCGCCGCGGACCAGCATCGCGGTCTGGGTCAGCGGCAGCAGGCCATCCTCATGCGCGGCGACCGCCTGACCGTGGGGGGTGTGGAGGTGCATCACCGCATGGGCATCCTCGCGCGCCATGTGGATCGCGCTGTGGATGATGAACCCCGCCGGGTTGGTGATGAATGGGGTCGGATCGACCGGATGGCCGTGGACGTCGACCTTGACCAGCGAGGAGGCGGTCACTTCCTCGAACATCAATTGATAGGGGTTGAGCAGGAAATGATGCTCGTCGCCGGGGATTCGCGCCGACAAATGGGTGAAGATCAAATCGTCCCAGCCGTAATGAGCGATCAGGCGGTAGGCGGCGGCGAGATCGACGCGGATGGACCATTCCTCCGCGCTGACGCGGTCCTTCATCGGCGGAATGGCGAGTTCGCTGATCTGCGCACCCGCATCGATTCCGCGGTTCATCGTATCGACTCGGTTCATGCGACGGCGTCCTGCTGAGCGATGACATCGGGGTGAGCGGCGGCAAAGGCCGGATGGGCGCTGGCCGATTCGTCGGCGCGGCGGAGCGAGGGATAAGGCGCGATCGGCACCGCGAACCGCCGCGCATTGTAGAGCTGGGGGACGAGGCAGACGTCGGCCAAGGTCGGCTCGTCCCCGAACAGGAACGCGCCCGCGCGCGGGGCCGCCAGCGCCTCCAGCGCGGCCAGGCCCTCGGTCACCCAGTGAGCGTACCAGGCGTCGCTCTGCTCCTGCGTCGACGCCGAGCGTGCCTTTGAGATATTTGAGGACGCGCAGGTTGTTGAGCGGGTGGATGTCGCAGGCCACGGTCATCGCCAGCGCGCGGACGTGGGCGCCATCGGCCGGATCGCGCGGCATCAGCGGCGGATCGGGAAATTTCTGGTCGAGATAGACGGCGATGGCGAGGCTCTGGGTGAGCTTGAGATCGTCGATCTCGAGCATCGGCACGAAGCCTTGCGGGTTGAGCGCGCGATAGTCGGCCTGTTTCTGGGCGCCTGTCGCCAGGTTTACCGAATGGCGGTCGTAAGCGATGCCCTTGAGATTGAGCGCGATCCGCACGCGATAGGCGGCGGAGGAGCGGAAATAATCGTGGAGCAGGGGCCGCGTCATGACGTCAGCTTAACCTGCCTCCATGAAAGGCGCCACTACCTCGGGCGGGACGCGGATCGGGCGACCGGCGGCCTTGTCGATGATCGCCCATTGGGTGACCGCGCGGACCCGGACCTTGCCGTCGTCGCCAACGAATTCCATGTGCCGGTCGAACCGCGCGCCTTTGGGAGCCTCGCCGACCCAGGTGCGGCCGGTCAAAGTTTCGCCCTCGAAGGCCGCGCGGAGATAATCGATCTCGTGCCGCACCACGACCCAGATGTAATCGTCCTGGTGGACAGGGTCGGCAACGCTGTACCAATGGGCCAGCGCCACCTCCTGGATCCACTGCACCCAGACGGCATTATTGACGTGGCCCAATTCGTCGATGTGCTCGGGCTTCGCAGTGACGGCATGGATAAAAATGGGGCGGGTCATCGAAATTGATCCGCGATCCGGGCGCGGGCGATGAAGGTGTCGAGCGCGGCGGCGGGATCGGGATGGGGGCGGTCGAGCAGGGCCGAAACTGCGCCAGAGAGCCCTCGGCCGGGGGCGCGCTCGTCGAGCAAGGCGAGCCATTCGGCGCGGGTAACAATCTTGTCCGGGTTGCGGGCGACGAGGGTGCGGACGAACTCGCCGAAATTGCCGCCGCTGGCCTGCTCGGCGGCAAGCGCGATGATCGATCCGCAGGCATAATAAGCGCGGTGCTGGCCCTCGCGCTGGAAGGCCGAGGCGATCCCGCCCTGCTTAAGGAAGGGCAGGCATTCCGCGCGCGCCTCAGTCAGCCGGGCGCGGACGTCGAAGCTGTTGTCGGCGGCGGCAGGTTGCGCGGAAGGCGAGCAGATCGGCCCCGCCCTCGGTGATCCAGCTCTCGGCCGGGCCGTCATAGGCGATCGCCTGGCCGAGCCAGAAATGGGCGGCTTCGTGGGCGATGAACCAACGGGCGTAGTGCGCCGCCTTGGTGTTAGGCGCCGCCAGCCCCTCGCCCTCGAGCGCCATCACCACCAGTCCGGGCAGCACGCTGCCCCCCATGCTCACCGTGCCCTTGGTCGGCCCAGCCCAAGACACCATCAGCGTCGGCTGGCCAACCGGCGAAGGGCCGAGGCGGGCGCGATAATCGGCGAGGATCGCGGGCATCTCGCGATTGAGGTTGGCGGTGATCCAGGCCGGCAGCGCGGGATCGAAGATGGTGGTCATCGACGGGCCGATGCTCGGGCGAAGTTTGCCGAAAAGGACGTAGGCCTCGCCGCGATCCATCGCCGCGCGGGCGACACGGCGGCCTTGGGACAGGACCGGGCCGGCGCGATCGATGAAGATGGTACGGGTCGATGCGGCGATGGCGGGCAGCCTGTCTTCGTCGCGATCGGCGGCTCGGGCGGCGGCAATCGACGTCATTGGCACCAGCTTGAAGCCGTCGGCATAGAGCGCGACCGAGCCGTCGCTGAAGCTGATCGCGGGGTCGTATCCGGCCTCGACATCGAGCTTGAACGGGGTAAAGGCGAGGCGGACGCGCGGCGGAAGAGCCGCCCCACCCGACGCAACCAGGGCGTCGTAATTGCCGAGCCGGACGAGGGTAACGCCGGGGGTCAGCACGCGCACCGTGTCGAGCCGCCACGAGCGATTCGATTCGCGCGGCAGGATCGACTTGGCGAACACCCACACCGGGGCGCGGACCGACAGGCGGTAATCGGCGGTCCACCGGTCGCCATCGCGCACCACTTCGACGGTGGCGATCGGCGCGCGCTGCGCCATCGCGGGGGCCGCGATCACCGCAAGCAGGATGAGAGCGAGTCGAAGGATCATGCGGCCTTCAGTTGCGTCAGCACGAAGGCATAGGCCTCGGCCACCTCATGGAGAGCGTTCCATCGCCCCGACTTGCCGCCATGCCCCGCGCCCATGTTGATCTTGAGCAGGAGGAGGTTGTCGTCGGTTTTGGTGGCGCGCAGGCGCGCGGCCCATTTGGCCGGCTCCCAATAAGTTACGCGCGGATCGTGGAGGCCGCCGGTAATGAGGAGGGGAGGATAGGCTTGGTCGGTGACGTTTTCGTAAGGGGAATAACTGCGGATCAGCTCGAACGCGTCTTTGTCCTCGATCGGGTTGCCCCATTCGGTCCACTCGCCCGGCGTCAGTGGCAGCGTATCGTCGAGCATTGTGGCGAGGACGTCGACGAACGGCACGTCGGCCACCACGGCGCCGTAGAGTTCGGGGGCCTGGTTGATCACCGCGCCCATCAACTCGCCGCCGGCCGATCCGCCCTGCGCGGCGACATTGCCCGCCGCGGCGTAACCTGCATTGATCAGCCCGCGGGTGACGTCGACGAAATCGTTGAAGGTGTTGGTGCGGTTCTTCAATTTGCCGTCGAGGAACCATTGATAGCCAAGGTCGTCGCCGCCGCGGATATGGGCAATGGCGAACGCGACGCCGCGATCGACCAGGCTGAGGCGGCTGGTCGAGAAGCTCGGGGGAATCGCAAAGCCGTAGGCGCCATAAGCGTAGATGAAGAGCTTGCCCGCGCCGTCGAGTTTGCTGTCCTTGAGCCGGAGCACCGAGACCGGAACCTGCTTGCCGTCGCGCGCGGGGATCATCAGCCGGTCGGTGGTATATTTCGCCGGGTCGTAGCCCGAGGGAATTTCCTGGACCTTGAGCACCTCCAGCCGGTCCTCGGCAGGATGATAGTCGTAGGCCGTGGCGGGCGTGACCATCGACGAATAATGCAGGCGGTAGGCGTCGGGGGCAAAATCGGGATTGCCCGAGAAACCCGCGCTGTAGCTCGCCTCGGCGAAGGGGATGCGGTGCTCGTCGCCGGTCGCGTAATCGCGCAGCACCAGCTGGTCGAGGCCGTCGACGCGGCTGGTGATCAGCAAATGATCGCGGTGGGCGGCGACGCCGCGGAGGTACGTGCGGTCGCTGCCCGCGACGACGGTGGTCCAGTCGCCGGGCCTGGCCGGATCGGCGCTGGCAATACGGAAATTGACGTGATCGTCGTTGGTCAGGATCCACAATCTGCCATGCGCGGCGTCGACTTCATACTGGACGTCCGCCGCGCGGGACCGGATCAGCATGAGCGGCGCGAAGGGATTGTCGGCAGGGACGAAGCGGACTTCGTTGGAGCTGTTGTTGCCAGTCGAGACGATGATGAAGCAATCGTCGGTGGTGCGCCCGACATTGACCGAGAAAGCGATGTCCCCGCTCTCCTCGTAAATTGTCACCGCCGCCGCCGGATCGGCGCCGATGCGGTGATAGCGGGCACGGTAGCTGCGCCACTGGTCGTTGACCTCGGTGAACACCAGCCCGGCAGAATCGCTGGTCCATACCGGCTGGCCGATGCCGACCGCGGTGACGGTTTCGATGTCCTTGCCAGTGTCGAGATCGCGGACAACCAGCTTGAACCGCTCCGACCCGTCATCGTCGACCAGGGTGGCGAGCAATTTGCCGTCGGGGCTGACCGCGAAGGCGCCGAGGCGGAAATAATCCTTGCCCTCGGCCTCGGCATTTTCGTCGAAGATCAGCTGGTCGTCCCCGCCGGCGACAGGTTTGCGATACCACAGCCGATACTGCGTCCCCTCCTTGAACGCCGACCAGTAGAACCAGTCGCCATCCTTGAGCGGTGGCGAACTGTCATCCTCCTTGATCCGCCCCTTCATCTCCTGGAACAGGCTCTCGACCAGCTCTGCATGCGGCGCCATCGCGGCTTCGAAATAGGCATTTTCCGCCTTGAGATAGTCGAGCACGTCGCGTGTCGGTAACCTCGGGATAGCCGGGATCGCGCAGCCAGGCCCAATCGTCATCGATGGTCACGCCATGAACGGTCGTGCTGTGGGGCTTGCGCGCGGCGATCGGGGGCGGTGACAGGCTCATTCATTCTCCTGGGGCATTGGCGAAACCGGGCTTGTGGCTCTATCTAGCGAGCGAATAGGAGTATGCCCATGTCTTCCCATGCCGACCGTCTTGCCGCGCTTCGCGAGCAGTTGAAGGCCGACCGGCTCGACGGGTTCGTCGTGCCGCTGACCGACGAGCATATGAGTGAATATGTCGGTAGCTACGCCAAACGGCTCGAATGGCTGACCGGGTTCAAGGGGTCGGCCGGATCGGCGGTGGTGTTGCCCGAAGAGGCGGCGATCTTCACCGACGGGCGCTACACGCTGCAGGTGCGGAGCCAGGTCAGTGCGTCCGAATGGAGCTATCAGTCGGTGCCCGAAACCAGCGCGGCGGAATGGCTGCGCGAGCATGCGCCGACTGGGGCACGGATCGGCTACGATCCCTGGCTCCACACCGGCGACTGGGTCAAACAGGCGACCGAACAGCTGGCGGCAAAGGGCGCGGAACTGGTCGCGGTGGGGGTCAACCCGATCGATCGGGTGTGGGCCGACCGGCCCGAACCGTCGAAGGCGCGTCTGGTGGTCCAGCGCGACGAGCTTGCCGGGCGATCGTCGGCCGACAAGAGGCAGGAAATGGCCGACTGGCTGACCGCCAACAATGCCGATGCGGCCGTGCTCGCTGCATTGGATTCGATCGCCTGGACGTTCAACCTGCGCGGGGCCGACGTCAGCCATACGCCGGTGGCGCTGGCCTATGCGCTGGTCAACCGCGACGGGACGGCGGAATTGTTTGTCGATCCCGACAAGGTTTGCGAGGAGGTGAAGGCGCATCTCGGCAATGGGGTGCGGCTGCACGATCGCGACGCGTTCGAGCCTTATCTGAGAGATCTCGCGGGCAAGACCATCGCGGTCGATCCCGAGCGGTCGGTGGCGGCGATCGGTCAGGCGATTGATGCGGCGGGTGCCAAGACATGGCGCGTGCGCGATCCGGCGGTGCTGCCCAAGGCGATCAAGAATCCGGCCGAGATCAACGGCCACCGGTCCGCGCAGGCTCGCGACGGGGCGGCGATCGCGCGCTTCCTGCGCTGGGTCGAGGCCGAGGCACCGTCGGGCAAGGTCGACGAACTCAGCGCGTCGGATCGGCTGCAGCAGTTCCGCGAGGAAGGCGGGATGCTGCGCGATCTGTCGTTCGATACGATTTCTGGCAGTGGGCCGAATGGCGCGATCGTCCATTACAAGTCGTCGCCCGAGACCAACCGGCCGATCGAGATGAACTCGCTCTATCTGGTCGATTCGGGCGGACAGTATGAGGACGGCACGACCGACATCACGCGGACGCTGGCGATCGGCGAGCCGACCGCCGAGATGCGCGACCGCTTCACCCGCGTGCTCCAGGGCCACATCGCCATCGCCACCGCGCTATTCCCCAAGGGCACACGCGGCGGCCAGCTCGACAGTTTCGCGCGGCGACCCTTGTGGGAAGCAGGGGTCGATTACGCCCATGGCACCGGCCACGGCGTCGGCGCCTTCCTGTCGGTCCACGAGGGGCCGCAGCGCATCTCACCGGTCGGCTCGGGCCAGGCGGGCGGCGACGAGCCGCTCCAGGCGGGGATGATCCTGAGTAACGAGCCGGGTTATTACAAGACGGGCGAGTATGGCATCCGCATCGAAAATCTCGTGCTGGTGGTCGAGAAACAGGTCGCGGGCGCGGAGAAGGCGATGCTCGGGTTCGAGACGCTAACCTTCGCGCCGATCGAGCGTCGGCTGGTCGATACTGCCATGCTGTCAGCGAGGGAGCTGGCGTGGTTAAACGATTATCATGCCGAGGTCGTCGCGAGAATCGGGCCGCAACTGGACGGGGAAGACCGCGCCTGGCTCGAAGCCGCCTGCGCACCGCTTTAGGGGGACTTAAGAATGACCAGACTTCGCAGGGCGGCGGGGCCGCTGGGGTGGATTGCGCTCGGCTGGGTGCTTGGGGCGCTGTACATTCTCGGCCCGCGCGCGGCGCTCAACCGCGGGCTCGACCATGGCTATTCGCTGGCGGCCTGGTTTTCGTCGCTGGTCTGAGTTTCGGGTTCGGCTTCGCGCGCTTGCGCCTTGCGACGGCGCAAATTCTCGCGGAGCGCGGCGGCGAGCTTGCGGTCACGTTGCTGGTCGGCTTTGGACATGGACTGTGCTCTATCCGCACCGCCATGCGAGGCCAAGCGGGTTGACGGCGCGCGCCTTGCTGGCCATAGCCCCCCGCGTCTCAGGACATGCTGTCGTAGCTCAGTGGTAGAGCGCATCCTTGGTAAGGCTGAGGTCGTGAGTTCAATCCTCACCGACAGCACCATTTTCCGAGAATGATCGTCCGCCGGACGATCATTCTCGGATAATCTTCCCCGCATTGACCCCGCCCGCTTGCCGCGTCATGCGCCATTCATGCGCTTTTTCTCGGATAATGCCGCCGCCGCCTGCCCGCAGGTGCTCGACGCTTTGGCCGCGGCCAACCGGCTCGACACGGCCTATGACGGCGATGCGTGGAGCGCCAAGCTCAACCGCGCCTTCTCGGACCTGTTCGAAACCGAGGTCGAGGCGTTGTGGGTGACCACCGGCACCGCGGCCAATAGCATCGGCCTGGCCATGCTGTGCCCGCCGACCGGCGCGATCCTGTGCCATCGCGATGCGCATATCGAGAATGACGAGGCCGGCGCCCCGGCGATGTACAACGGCGGGGCCAAGCTGATGCTGCTCGACGGGGCAGGGGCCAAGGTAACGCCGCAAGCGGTCGAGGCGGCGTGCGCGCGGATTCGGCCCGACGTCCACCAGGTCCAGCCAGCAGCGCTGTCGATCACCAATGCCACAGAATATGGGCTGAACTATTCGCCGTCCGAAACCGCCGCGCTGGGCGCTGCGGCGACGGCGCGGGGGCTCGGTTTTCACCTTGATGGCGCACGCTTCGCCAATGCCGTGGTTTCGACCGGGGCAAGTCCGGCCGAGCTGACGTGGCGCGCAGGGGTCGACGTGCTGAGCTTCGGCTTCGTCAAAAATGGCGGGATGAATGCCGAAGCCTTGCTGTTCTTCGGCGGCGAGCATGCCGAGCGGGCCAGGGTGCTGCGCAAGCGATCAGGGCATCTACTCAGCAAAGGCCGCTATCTTGCCGCGCAGCTGCTGGCGATGCTCGACGGAGACCTGTGGCTGGCCAATGCGCGCGCAGCCAATGCGGCAGCGACCGTGCTCGCCGAGGCGTGCGGGTCGGAGCGACTGGTATATCCGGTCGAGGCCAATGAATTGTTCGTTCGAATGACGCCCGACGAAGCCGCCACCATCCGCGCCCAGGGCTTCGATTTCTACGACTGGGCACCGGGCGAGGTGCGGCTGGTAACCAGCTGGGACCAGGACATGGCGGCGGTTGCGGCGTTGGCGAAAGCGATCCGCGAATTGTGAAGGACGCCCACCAGTCCCGCCTCGATTCGTCGATCGTCATTCCATTCATCGTCTTCACCCTGATCTGGGGGTCGACCTGGCTGGTGATCCGCGGGCAGATCGATACCGTCGCGCCGCAATGGTCGGTGACCTATCGCTTCGTCATCGCGGCGGCAGCCATGGCGGCGGTGGCGCACTGGAAGGGCCAGTCGCTTAAGCCCACGCCGTCGATGCTGGGCGTTGCGGCGGTGGTCGGGATCGCGCAATTCTGTTTCAACTTCAACGGCGTCTATGTCGCCGAGCGCTACATCACCTCGGGCATCGTCGCGACCGTCTTCGCCCTTTTGTTCATCCCCAACAGCCTGCTCGCTTGGGCGCTGCTCGGCCAGCGCCCAAGCCTTCGGTTCGGGATCGGCGGGGCGATCGCCGCGGCGGGGATCGGCCTGCTGTTCGTCAACGAGTTGCAGTCGAGCAAGGCCAGCAACAGCGAGGTTCTGGCCGGACTTGGCCTTACCCTGTTCGGCTTGCTGTCGGCGTCCTGGGCCAACGTGTACCAGGCGCTGGAAAAGTCACGGCGCCAGCCGCTGCTGGCGATGCTGGCCTGGGCGATGGCGATCGGTGCGCTGGCCGACGGCCTCTTCGCCATCTCCGTTGCCGGGCCGCCAACGATCGACTGGAGTCTCGATTACTGGCTTGGGCTCATCTACCTCGCGCTCGCTGCGTCGGTGCTGTGCTTCAGCCTCTATCTGCCGGTGGTCCGCAAGATCGGGCCGGGGCGCGCGGCTTACTCGAGCGTGCTGGTGCCGGTGATCGCGATGGGCCTGTCGACCGCGTTCGAGGATTATCGCTGGAGCCTGCTCGCGGCAGCCGGTGGGCTCCTCGGCGCTGGGCGGGATGCTGGTTGCGCTCAGCGGCAATCGGGGGAGCAAGGTCGCCGCCCCCGACGCCGGCTGAGCCTCACTTCGCCGCTGGCGGTGGCTGGGTCGTCATCACCATCTGGCGCTGCTGATCGGCGGGAAGCGTGGCGAGGTTCTTCGCCTTCCACTCCATCGCCATGCTCACCCTTGTGCGGCCCGAGGGATGGTCGAAGAACAGGATTTCCTCGAGCGCCGATGGCTCGATCTTGCGATATTCGCTGAGCTGCATCGCGGTCATGGCGAAGCCGTCGGGCTCGCGCGCCGACATCAGGCCGAAGGCATCGGCTTCGCTTTCGTGGAATCGGACGATCGAGTTGAAGATGATCCCGCCGGGAATAAGCAGCACTGCGAGCATCATATGGAGCAAGGGAGCGGAGGCGGGGTCGGAGACCTCGCGGACGCCCCATTTTTCTTGGTTTTTCGCCAAAATTCGCGGAGCGAGCCAGAACATGATCCCGAACGCTGCCAGCGCCATCAGCGTCATGTACAGCACCAGTTTGTGGATGTGGTAGAGTTTGTAATGGCCCATCTCATGGCCCATCACCGCCTTGATCCCATGAATGTTCGAGCGGTTCAAAAGATTGTCGTTCAGCGCGATGCGGATGGTCGGTCCGAGCCCCGCGACATTGGCCGAGATGCGCTTGGTCTGCCGCGACGCATCGACCACGAACACATCGTTGGCCGGGATCTTCTGCTCATGGGCGATGCGCAGGATCTCGGCCTTGACCGGTCCCTCGGCCATCGGCGTATATTTGTTGAGCAACGGATCGATGAAGATCGGCGCGAGCATGATCATCACCGCGAACATCGCCGCCAGCGCCCCGCTCGCCCACAGCCACCAGCGCCGCGGGCTGTTGCGGATCACGGCGTAGATGACCATGAACATCAGGGCGCCGATCACCAGTCCGACGCCGAACAATTTCAATTGCTCGATGCCCCATTCGGTCAGCGTCTGGTTGGACATGCCGTACTGATGCTCGCGGTAGAATGCCGTGTAGATGGTCCACGGCAGGGTCAGCACCGTCGCGGCGATCGCGAACGGCAGCGAGTAGAGCGCCGGCTGGAGCCATTTGCGGTGGGTGATCTTGGCCGCCCACTCGCTCCACGACGCCGACCAGCCGAGCCGAAGCATCAGAAAATAGGCAATGATCGAGACCAGGGCGCCCCATAGGGGCAGCCAGTAGCCACCCTCGAAATAGGCATCCGACCGCGCCCGCGCCGCGCCGTCGAGCGTGGCGAGATAGGCGCGCGTCGCGGTTTCGGCGTCGAACGCCGGCGCGGCGGCCGCCGCGGCCAGCATCATCGTCACGAAACTCATGCAATCCTCCCCCTGATCCCCGGCGGGAGACTAGACGGCTGGGGCGTCGGCGCAAGGCCATGAGTTGCGTCGGCTGGCGGCTGTCCCTAGCAGCCCCTCATGGACGCCCGCCTGAACCCCGAAGCTCCGACCAGTCCGGAGCATGAAGCCACATTCCGCCTCGACTATCGCCCGCCCGACTATTGGGTGCGTGAGGTAGCGCTTGACGTGGCGCTCGATCCGGCGGCGACGCGGGTTCGGGCAAGGCTGAGCGTGGAGCGCAACGGCGACCATGATCGGCCGCTGCGGCTGTCGGGGGACGGACTGGAACCGCTGGCGGTGCGGGTCGATGGCGGCGACGCGTCCTGGTCGATGGAGGGCGAGACGCTGGTCGTGGCGCTCGACGGCGCGACGGCCGAGGTCGAGACCGAGGTCGAGATTGCGCCCACGACCAACAGCCAGTTGATGGGACTTTATGCATCGGGCGGCATTTTATGCACCCAGTGCGAAAGCGAAGGCTTTCGCCGCATCACCTTCCACCCCGACCGGCCCGACGTGCTGAGTATCTATTCGGTGCGCATGCAGGCGGACAAGGCGCGTTTCCCGATCCTGCTGGCGAATGGCAATTTGACCGCGTCGGGCGACAATGAGGACGGGACGCATTGGGCCGAATGGTACGATCCCTTCCCCAAACCGTCCTATCTGTTCGCGATGGTTGCGGGGGACCTCGCCGCCAACCGAGACATCTTCACGACGATGAGCGGCCGGACGGTCGACCTTGCGATCTGGGTGCGCGAGGCGGACCTGCCGCGCACGGCGCACGCCATGGCCAGCCTGAAACAGGCGATGGCATGGGACGAGACGACGTACGGGCGCGAATATGATCTCGACCTGTTCAACATCGTCGCGGTCGAGGATTTCAACTTCGGGGCGATGGAGAACAAGGGGCTCAACATCTTCAATTCGCGCTACGTGCTGGCCGACCAGCAAACCGCGACCGACGCCGATTTTGACGCCATCGCCGGCGTGGTGGCGCATGAATATTTCCACAATTGGTCGGGCAATCGCGTCACCTGCCGCGACTGGTTTCAGCTGAGCCTGAAGGAAGGTTTCACCGTCTTCCGCGACCAATGCTTCTCGGCCGATATCGGGTCGGCGGCGGTCAAGCGGATCGACGACGTGCGGCTGCTGCGCGCGGCGCAATTCCCCGAGGATGCGGGTCCCCTGGCGCATCCGGTACGGCCCGACAGCTACATGGAAATCACCAATTTCTACACCGCGACGGTGTATAACAAGGGCGCCGAACTGATCCGGATGATGCGGACGATGCTGGGGGCAAAGGCGTTCCGTGCCGGGGCCGATCTCTACTTCGAGCGCCACGACGGCGAGGCCGCGACCTGCGACGATTTCGTGGCGGCGATGGAGTCGGCGAGCGGGGTCGACCTGGCGCAGTTCAAGCGGTGGTACGAGCAGGCGGGGACGCCCAGGGTCGAGGCGCGGTTGGTGCATGATGCGGCAGCGCGGACGGCGACGCTGCACCTGGCGCAGACAGTGCCGGCGACCCCGGGGCAGCCCGACAAGGCGCCGATGCCGATCCCGCTGGTGACGGCGCTGGTCGGGGCCGACAGTGGCAGCGAGATTGCGGGCGAGCGGCTGGTGCTGCTGAAGGAGGCGGCGCAATCGGTGGTGTTCGAAGGCGTGGACGAGCCGCCTTTACTGTCGATCAATCGCGGTTTTTCGGCGCCGGTGATCCTGAATGTCGAGCGCGCACCGGGCGAACTCGAGCGGCTGGCGCAGTGCGACGGCGATCCGTTCGCGCGCTACGAGGCGCTGCAGGAATTGATGTATGCCGCGCTGGTCGCGGGGGCGCGAGGCGAGGCGGTCGACGCGGGTCCGGTGATCGCGGCGATGCGCGACACCTTGACCTCGAACGCGCTCGACGCCGCCTTCAAGGGCGAGGCATTGACGCTGCCATCCGAAGCGCTGATCGGCGACCGGATGGACGTGGTCGACCCCGATGCGATCCACGCCAGCCGCGAGGGGTTGCGCGCGGCGATCGGGCAGGCGCTGGCGCGCGAACTGGGCGAAGCGCAGGCGGGATCCGCGCCCGGAAGCGATTTGTCGAGCGCGGCCAAGGGGGTGCGGCGCTTGAAGACCGTCGCGCTGGCGCTGATCGCGGCGGGCGACCCGCTGCGCGGCGCGGATTTGGCCAAGGCGCAATATGATGGCGCCGACAACATGACTGACCGGCAAGGCGCGCTGGCGGTGCTGACGATGCTCGACGGGCCCGAGCGGACGGCGGCCCTCGACGATTTCTATGCGCGCTTTGCCCATGACGGGCTGGTGGTCGACAAATGGTTTGCGCTGCAGGCGGGGGCGCCGCGAAGCGAGACGATCGACACCGTCGAGGCTTTGCTCAAGCATCCCAGTTTCACGCTAAAGAACCCCAACCGGCTACGCGCGCTGGCGGGCAATTTCGCCGCCGGGCAGTGGGTGTTTCATGAGAAAAGCGGTCGCGGTTACCGCCTGCTCGCCGATTTGATCATCGCCGCCGACGCGATCAATCCCCAGACCGCGGCGCGGCTGGTGCCGCCGCTGGGACGCTGGCGGCGGTTTGGCGAGGATCGCGCGGCGCTGATGCGGGGCGAGCTGGAGCGGGTGCTGGCGACGGTTGGCTTAAGCAAGGATGTGTACGAGCAGGCGTCAAAGAGTTTGGGGTAAGTTAGAAAGGCCCTCACCCTCCCACCGCAAGAGCGGCGGGCCCCTCCCTCTCCCGTTTTTATGGGAGAGGGAAAGTGCTTAGCCCCCGATCCACCTCGCAACCTCGACCGCGACCTGGTTGGCGGCCTGGTTGAGGGCGGGGCCGACCGTTGCGGCGGTGCCGTCGGCGGGGATTTTGGCTTCGAAGCGGCGGGTTTCGACGCGGGTGCCGCCGGCGGTGGCGAGCGCGCCATCGTAGCGGACGATGACCACGCCTTCGGCCGTGTCATAACCGAAGCGGGTCAGCGTGCCAGTGAGCTTGAGGCCGGGATCGAGCGACGACTGGCGCGGGTCGAGTACCACGCGGTTGGTGGTCCGCACGGTGGTTTCCTGGAGCAAATCCTGGAACAGTTTGTCGGGCGCATCGACCCACAGCAGGTCCTTGATATAGGCGACCGCGGTCGGACCGGCGAGCGCGGGCACGCGGGTCGAGGCCAGTTCCTTGGGCACCACGGGGACATCGATGGTGATCGCCTCGCCGGGCGCGGCGATGCGGCTGATCGAGGCCGGGGCGGGGGCGCTGCTGGTCAGGGTCAGCAGCGTCGGCGGGATTTTCTTGCCGCCGAAACAGGCGGCAAGCGTAAGGCAGGTTGCGGCGACGAGGATCAGGCGGCGGTTACGCATCATTTCGTCTTTCCGGGTTTGTAATCGGGGAGCTTTTCGGGGCCGAGCACGCCCAGCGCGCCGTCACTGTTGAGCCGGTCGCTGAACTGGCCGAGCGAATCGGTCAGGTCGCGCAGGTCGCGCACCAGGCGGTTGGCCTCGGGCAGGGTCGATTTGGTGAGGTTCTGGATGCCGGGCCGGGCGTCGGTGATCATCGCGTCGAGATTATCCGCCGCGCGCTGGGCCGAGGCGATGGTCTTGCGCAGATCCTCGGCCGCCGGGCGACCTTGTTCGTTGACGAGCCGGTTGGTGCTGTCGGCGAGGCGGCCGACATTTTGCGCGGCGATACCGGCATTGCGCGCCGCGATCCGCGCGTCGGCGATGGCATCGGCCAGGTCGGGCGCGCGCTCGGCCAGCACGGCGGTGGTCTTGTCGACATTTTCGAGGATGTCGGAGATCGAGTTCTGGTTCTTGTCGCTGACCAGTTCGGTCAGGCGCTCGGTGAGCCGCTGGATGCGATCGATCAGCTCCGGCGCCGAGTTGAGCAGCGCGCCAAGCCCGCCCGAGGTGGCGGGGATGACGGGGCAGCCTTGCGGCCCGACCTGGGTCACGCGCTTGGCGCCGCGGATCGCGCCGCCGAGTTGGATTTCGCTCACCCCGGTGAAGCCGACACCCTTGATCTGCGCACTGGTGCCCTGGAGCACCGGGGTTTCTGCATCCACCTCAAGCCGCACCCAGACGAATTCGGGCCGGTCGGGAAGCAGGCTGATCTTAGTAATCTGGCCGACGGGGACCCCGGCGAAGGTCACCGCGCTGCCCTTGTTGAGGCCGCCGACATCCTGCGCAAAATAGACGTCGAAGCATTGCTTCTTGGTGTTGGACAGGCCGGCTAGCCAGATCACGAATGCCGCCAGGCCGGCGATCAGCGCCAGCACGACCCCGCCGACGAGCATATGGTTTGACCGTGTCTCCATTGCCTGTCGCTAACCCCTCTTACGCCTTGGCCGCGGCGCGTCCGCGCGGGCCGTTAAAATATTCTTGAATCCAAGGATGGTCCAACGCCAGCAACTGGTCAATCGTCCCGACCGCCACGACCTTGCGGTCAGCCAGCACCGCCACCCGGTCGCAGATTGCGTAGAGCGTGTCGAGATCGTGGGTAATGAGGAAGACGGTCAGATCGAGCTTATCGCGCAAGGACAGAATCAATTCGTCGAAATTCTGGGCCGAAATGGGGTCGAGCCCGGCGGTCGGCTCGTCGAGGAACAGCAGTTCGGGATCGAGCGCGAGGGCGCGGGCGAGGCCGGCGCGCTTGATCATCCCGCCCGACAATTCGGCCGGATACTTGGGGCCGGCATCGGCGGGAAGCCCCGACATGGCGATCTTGAAGCCGGCAATCTCGTCCATCAGCGTTTGCGACAGGTGGAAATATTCGCGCAGCGGAACTTCGACATTCTCGGCGACGGTAAGGGTCGAGAAGAGGGCACCGGCCTGGAACAGGATGCCCCAGCGGCGACGGATGTTCTTGGCCTCATCCTCCTCGCGCCCGACCATATTCTCGCCAAGCACCTCGATCGCGCCTTCATTGGGCGTCTGGAGGCCGATGATCGACCGCATCAGCACCGACTTGCCGGTGCCGGAGCCGCCGACCACACCGAGAATCTCGCCGCGGCGGACGTCGAGGTCGAGCCCTTCGTGCACGACCTGGTCGCCAAACGCATTCTTGAGATCGCGAATGGCGATGACCGGGGTCTCGCCCTCGGGAAGGATCGGGGAAAGACTCATGCCCAGCCAACCTCACTGAAGAAGACGGCGAACATGGCGTCGAGGACAATCACCAAAAAGATCGCTTGGACGACCGCCGCGGTGGTCTTCAACCCGACTTCCTCGGCATCGCCCTTGACCTGCATTCCCTGGAAACAACCGACGAGGCCGATGATGAACCCGAACACCGGCGCCTTGATCAGTCCGACCCACAGGTCGGTGATCGGCACCACTTCCTGTAGCCGCTGGACATAGGTCAGCGGCGGAATGTCGAGGCTGATCCAGACGAAGATACCGCCGCCGAGCATCGACATCATCATCGCGAAGAAGCTGAGCAACGGCATCATGATGATCGCCGCCATCATGCGCGGAATGACCAGCGCTTCGACCGGCGACACGCCGATCGTGCGCATCGCATCGATTTCCTCGGTCAGCTTCATCGTCCCGATCTGCGCCGCGAAGGCGCTTCCCGAGCGGCCGGCGACCATGATTGCGGTCATCAACGTGGCCAGTTCGCGCACGCTGATGCGGCCGATCAGGTTGATGGTGTAAACCTCGGCTCCGAATTGCTGCAGCTGGACCGCGCCCTGCTGGCCAATGACGATGCCGATCAGGAAGGTCATCAACCCGATGATCCCGAGCGCGCGAACCCCGACCACGTCGAATCGCTGGACCACCGCGTTCAGGCGGAACCGGCGCGGACGCTTGATGACATTGTAGAAGCCAACCAGCACCGCGCCGAAGAAACCGAGCAGGCCGAGCAGCACCTGAACGGTCTCGGCAACCCACTCTCCAAGCTCCTCGACGGTGCCGCCGACACCGCCGCGGCGATCGGGCACCACCCGCACCGGCTGGTCGGCTTCGGACACCTGTTCGAGCAGGCCGCGAAACTTCTCGGACGCGCCGGTCACGATGGCGCCGCGATCGCGCACCGCGCGGTGAATCAGCCAGGCGCCGACGGTGTCCATCTTCTCGACCCCGCTGAGGTCGATCGTCATGCCGTCGGCCATGGCGGCGATTTCGCGTTCGGTGGTGGCGGCGCGAAGGATGGTCAGCGTCCCCATGCAGCGGTAGCAGGGCTCGGCGTTATCCTCGCCTTTACCGGAGATGCTTTGACTGGCCATCACCATCAAGACTGCGCGAAATCGGCGGGAGCGGCAAGAGGAATGGCCGATTGCCAAGCATTCCGCCTCTTTCTTGCCGAACTTTGTGGCCTATAGGACGCGGAGCATGGAGCAACAGTCCACCCTTGAGAGCGCTGCGCCGCTGCCGATGTTCGTGCCGGTCGGCGCGAATCCGGCGCGTGTGTTCGGGCTCGACGCGGAAACCCGCGCGCGGCGGCTGGCGGCCAAGGCCAAGCTCGACTGCGCAAGCGGGGCGCGGCCGGGCCAGGCGGTGCTCCTGTCCGATCTCGATTTCGCGTGGGATCCGGCGTGGCTGGCGGCGATCGCCAAGCGACCGGGCGCGGTGCTGATGCTGGGCGACCGCGCGGTGCTGGCGCATGTACCCGCGCACATCGATGCCGCGCCGATGATTGCGGCGATGGAGCGCAAGTCCGCCTGGACGGGAACCGAACTCGACCGGCTCGACGCCCAAACCACCGAACTCAACAATCACGAACTGCGGAAGCGCGAGCGTCCGTTCGTGCTGCGGCTCGACGCTTCCGACCCTGAACCGGTCGAGCGCGCCGCGTATGACGCGAGCTACAAGGGCGTGACCGACGCGCTGACGCTCTACCTGTGGCGGCGGCCGGCATTCCACCTGACGCGCTGGGCGGCGAAGGCGGGCATGTCCCCCAACCAGATCACGCTGGTCGGCGCAATCCTGTGCCTGGTCACTGTCTGGCTGTTCGCGCGGGGCGATTACTGGCTCGGCATGGCGACCGGCTTTGGCTTCATGGTGCTCGACACGGTCGACGGCAAACTGGCCCGCTGCACCGGGCAATCGTCGTGGTGGGGCAATATCTTCGACCATGGCATCGACCTGATCCACCCGCCCTTCTGGTGGTGGGCGTGGGCGGAAGGGCTCAACTATCACGGCGACCCGTTCGAACGGGTCTACGAGGTGCTGATCGTGTTGGCGATCGTCGGCGGCTATGTCGTCCAGCGCTTCATCGAAGGCATCTTCATGCGCCGCTTCGGCATGCACATCCATGTCTGGCAGCCGCTCGACAGCAAGTTCCGGCTCATCACCGCGCGGCGCAACCCGAACATGATCATCCTGCTGGTCAGCCTGGTGTTCCGCCGCCCCGACATGGGGCTCGAGCTGGTCGCGCTGTGGACGATGGTCAGCCTGATCTTCCACGCCGTGCGGCTGGCGCAGGCCAATGCGCGGGCCGAGCGAGGGCAGGTGCTGAGCAGCTGGCTGGCGTGAGCGGCTACACCGCGTTGCTGCTGGCGGGGTCGCGGCCCGGGGGAGATCCGTTTGCCGACGCACATGGGGTGAAGGCCAAGGCGCTGATCCCGGTGGCAGGGGAGCCGATGATCGCGCGGCCGGTGCGGGCATTGCTTGGCAATGCCCGTGTCGATCAAGTGCGGGTGCTGGCACAGGATGGAGCGCTGCTTGCGCCGGCCCTGCCCGAGGAAAAGCGGCTGACAGTCGAGGCGTCGGGAGCGACCATCGCGGCGACGATCGAGGCAATATTGGCCGATCCGGCGACCCGCTATCCGCTGCTGGTGACGACCGCCGATCATGCGCTGCTCGACGGCGGCGATGATCGATGATTTCTGCCGACGCGCCAAAGGGGCGGACGTGGCGATCGGGCTGGTCGAGCGAGGGCCGCTGATGGCGCGATTGCCGCAGACCAAGCGAACCTGGATCGGGTTTCGCGGCGGGGCCTATTCGGGGGCCAATCTGTTCGCGCTCGGGTCGCCCAAGGCGGCGCAGGCGGTGAAACTGTGGCGCGAGGTCGAGCAGGATCGCAAGAAGGGCTGGAAATTACTGACCGCACTGGGGTTGCCGGGATTGTTGGGCCTGATGCGGCTGCGGACGCTTGATCAGGTGCTGGCGGCGATGGGGGACAAATTGAACCTCACCATTCGCGCAGTGGAGATGACCAATCCGCTGGCGGCGGTCGATGTCGACAAGCCGGCTGACCTGGTGCTGGTTGAAGCGATACTCGCGGGGAAAGCATGACCGACTTGGCGATCTACGACATGGACCGGACGATCACGCGACGGGCGACGTGGACGCCGTTCCTGCTGCATTGCGCGGCCAGGCGCGCGCCATGGCGGCTGCTGGCGATCCCGCTCGTGATCGCGTCGATGCTGCTCTACGTCGCCAAGATTATCGATCGCGGGCGGCTCAAGGAGATCAACCACCGGTTGCTGCTCGGCGGCGAGACGCATCCGGCGGTGCTTGGCCCGCTGGTCGACAGCTTCGCGCAATCCACCATCAAGCATAACATCCGCCCCGGCGCGCTGGCGGCGATCGCGCGCGACAAGGCCGAGGGGCGGCGGGTGGTGATGGCCACCGCCAGCTACCGCTTCTACGCCCGCGCCATCGCCGATAAACTGGGGTTCGACGACACCATCGGGACCAACTCGATCCTCGGGCTCGACGCGCGAGTCCATGCCAAAATCGACGGGGTCAATTGCTACGGCCCGGCCAAGCTGCAGATGATCGAGGCATGGCTGGCGGAGCATGGGCTGACGCGGGCGCATGTGCGTTTCTACTCGGACCATGCCAGCGACGCGCCGGTGTTCGACTGGGCCGACGAAGCGGTGGCGGTGAACCCGCATGATCGGCTGCGAAAGCTGGCTGCCGAGCGCGGGTGGCCGGTGGAGGATTGGGGGTAGGGCGTTTGTCCGCTTTCGACCCATTGCGGACGTTCGGCAGCTGAGCAGACGGGCCTTTGAGCGAGATCAGCGACCCGTCGGATTAACGTGCAAGTAACGTGGGTGAAAGTCACCGACTTTTGCGAGCTCGTGCCAATCATTGACGATGATCATCCTCTTCGATCGTTTGATAAGGCCGCTGGATTCCAATTTCATCAGCGACGTGTTGACATACACAGAGGTCAACGCGACCGCGTCTGCGAGTTGCTCCTGCGTGATTGGGAGTTCGAACTCAGTTTGTTTGCCTAGCTCAACAATCTCCAGCCGAAGAGCAAACTCGCATAGAAGGTGCGCGATGCGAGTCAGGGCGTCACGGCGACCGATGTTTAAAATCCACTCCCGAAAAATGGATCCTTCGACCAAAGTTTCATACCAAAGTGCCATCCCAACGGACGGCCGGTCGAAAGCGATCTTACGCATGGCTTCGACCGGTATCAGTGCGACGCTGCCCTTGCTGAGCATCTGGACGTTATGATCTGCCACGCCCAGTAGCGAGTTCTGTAGATCGACAACGTCGCCCTTCATATGGATCGACATGATTTGACGTCCGCCCCCACCCGCGGATTTGTGGCGGTACGCGAAGCCCGACAGCAAAAGGCAAGTGTTCTGCGGTTTATCGCCTTCCCAGACAATGTACTGACTGGCGTCCAAATCGCGAGCGACAAACGGCAATGAGAGCAAGGCTTGGCGGTCCTCGGCCGTTAACGCGCTCCACAACTGAAGTTTGCGAAGAAGAGGCGCGAGTACGTGCTTGGCATTTTCGGTCATTAGGGCGCTCCGCTAGGCGGGAGCGCAAGACACGTCTCTCAGCCACCAGTTAGCCGCAGTAGAGGCCTGGTGATATGCTCACCTTAAACTCTTTTAGCGCAGCAACCTAATCTGGCATTTCATTCCAAGGTTATTTAGCCCGAGCCGAGGGTCCGGATACGCTCGACCAACGCTGCGATGACGCTCCTGGGTTGCAAAGGTTTCGACAGCACCGGCAGATCTGGATGGGCCTGTCTGAGCTGCGGAGGAAGTCCTGTACCGCTATGGATCACGAAGGGAACGCCACGATCGATTAGCAGGAGTGCGACTGGCGTCACGTCGCGGTCCGACAACTGACAATCCAGCACCGCCGCTGATATTTCTTGAGCATCGATAAGCGCTAACGCCTCTGCCACGCTTCCGGCAGGTCCAATGACAATCCCATTGGAATCTTCAACGGCCATGCTGAGGTCAAGGGCGACAAACGCATTGTCCTCGAGAATCAAAACAGATCTTTGATCCAACATGCGCATCTCCGGTGGAGCGGGAGCGCTTTGTCTCTCAGTCGCCGGTCAGCTCGAAACGGCTGGCGATGATGCTGCAACTAACATCGCATACATTAGGTTCAAAAGTTCATTTATTTTAGACGAACCCTAGAACGTTTTGTCGGTCCTCGCAGAAGACCCGTTTGACGAGCAGGGGGATACAATATGGAGGGTCGATCGAGGTTTTTTCAGTCGACCGGCCCGCTCTTCGTATTCCGCCGCTAGTGCAGCATGTATTTCGCGACTTTTCTCATCGGCGGCAGCTTCGCTAGCAGCCTGCTCGGCGAGCGAGCGCGCGGTGAAATACTCGAAATCATCTTCTGTCGACATATGACGCCACTCCCGGATCCGGAAAATTATCTCCAGGTGGAGAAGGGCGCATTAAAATAAATTAGGTCGGGGCAGTCTTACGTCCGTTTTCCACCCATTGCGGACGTTAGCTCATTTGCTAAGCAGTAGGCATGCAGATGCTATTCACCGCATTTCTAATGGCTCTCTCGGAACCCGTAACGACGGTTCCAGCCGAGATGTTTGATGTCCCCACCGCGCGGATGATTTCCGACCATAGCAGCTACACAGTTGAAATGACCGAGCGCTTGAGTGGTCCGGATTTCAAGCTCATGCTTGAGGCTTACAAGCATCGCGAGATGAAGGGCCGCGACCTCTCTTGCTATCATATTCGCATAATCCGCCGGAAAGGGGTGACCACCGTCGCCTTTCTTGGCAATCGCCCGCCGGTTCGCGAAGTCGATGTCGGCCAGCAGACCGCAATTATTTTTCCGGGGCTAAATCCACTTTGCCCATCGAAGAGCTTTGAAATGGACGCCAAAGGGAAGGTAGTGCGCGTCGTTTACTCGCGCCACTAATGTCCGCTTTCCACCCATAACGGACATCCGGAGCCAACTAACGCGGTGGTCGTCATGGTGAAGAGCCTCCCCGCGAACGGGGAGGATCTGATCAGATCGCGTTCAGCGCGTTGGCGAAGTCGGCGATAAGGTCTTCGGCTTTTTCGACGCCGACCGAGATGCGGACGAGATTATCCGAGATGCCGAGCGCAGCGCGGCGATCGGCGGGGACCGAGAGGTGAGTCATCGCCGCGGGGGCGCTGGCTAGCGTCTCGGTGCCGCCGAGGCTGACGGCGAGCTTGGCGATCTTCAAGGCGTCGAGGAAGGCGAAGGCCTCACGCTCGCCGCCCTTGAGATAGAGCGAGAAGGTCGATCCGGCGCCGAGGCAGTGGCGGTCGTAAATGTCGCGCTGGCGCGAACCCGGCTCGAGGAAGCCGAGGTAGCCGACCGTCTCGACCTTGGGATGGTCGCGTAGGAAGGCGCAGACCTTTTCGGCATTCTCGCCCGCGCGGCTCATCCTGAGTTCGAGCGTCTCGAGGCTGCGCATCAGCATCCACGCGGTGTTGGGGTCGCAGATGCCGCCCATCGGGTTGCGGATCAGCCGGACCTTGTCGAGCACCGCCTTGCTGCCGACCAGAGCGCCGGCGACCAGATCACTGTGCCCGCCGACATATTTGGTCAGCGAATAGACCGAGACGTCCGCGCCCTGCGCCAGTGGCTTGGCCCACAATGGTCCGAGGAAGGTGTTGTCGATGGCGATCGGCGGAAGTTCACCGGCGAAGGCCACGGCGCGGGCGGCGTGCACCGCCTCGACGTCGACCAGGGCGTTGGTCGGGTTGGCCGGACTTTCGAGATAGATCATCGCGACCTTGCCGCCCTGTTCGGCGGCCATGGCCTTGGCCTTCACCATCACCGCGTCGAGTTCCTCGCGCGTCGCGCCGGCCGGGAAGTCGACATAACCGACACCGAAGCGGGCCATGATCTTGTCGATGATGCTTTCGGTCGCCGCATAGAGCGGGCCCGAATGGACGATGACGTCGCCCTGGTTGGCGAGTGCGAGGACCAAAGTGGTGATCGCGGTCATGCCGCTGGAGAAGGAAAGCGCCGCCTCGGCATCTTCCCAGATCGCGAGACGATCCTCGAGAATTTCCTGGTTGGGGCCGTTGAAGCGCGAATAGACCAGGCCCTCGGCCTTGCCGCCGCTGCCCTCGCGCTTGCCGGTGATGCCTTCGAAGAAGCTCTTCCCCTCGGCGGCGGTCTGGAAGACGAAGGTCGAGGTGAGGAAAATGGGGGGCTTCAAGGAGCCTTCGGACAGCGCGGCGTCGAAGCCATAACCCATCATCAGGGTCGAGGGATCGAGCTTGTGATTGCCGATGTGGGTCGTGGCGGTCTTGGGCTTGCGGGATGTGGAGTTCGGTCATGGAATATCCTCGTTCCGGTCGTCCCAGGGAGGCGGGACAATGGGGCGAGGAAGCCGGGGCGTTTCCATCCTAACCTCCGCAGGATGCATCTCCGCCGGCTCGCCGTCGACCGGGCAATTACCCGTCGGCTGGGGCGATTTCAACCGGCATGGGGAAGGCCGACGAGACTGATCTGGCGGCCATAGTCGGGCTCGCGCTGGTGGGTGGCGCGGCGGTAACTGAAGAAACGGTCGGGGGCGGCGTAGGTGTCGAGGCCGAGCGCTTCGATTCGGGTGACTCCGGCCTCGGCGAGGCTGGCGACGACGAAGCTCTCCAGGTCGAAATGGGGTTTGCCCGCGGGACCGTCGGTGAAGAAGCGCTCGTTGGCGGGGCCCACCCGCTCGGCGAACGCGTGATCAACCTCGTAATTGGCTTTGGCGATGCACGGGCCGACCGCGGCGGCGATGCGGCTCCGGCGAGCGCCGAGTTTTTCCATCGCGGCGATGGTCGAAGCGGTCACTCCGGCCACCGCGCCGCGCCAGCCGGCATGGGCGGCGCCGATCACCCCCGCCTCGCGGTCGGCGAGCAGGATCGGAGCGCAGTCGGCGGTGAGGATTCCGAGCAGCAGGCCGGGCCGGTCGGTGACCAGCGCGTCGGCGTGGGGTCTCGCGTCGTCGGTCCAGTCGCCAGCCTCGACTGCGTCGGCGGAGTGGACCTGGTGAACCGTGACCAGCCGCGCGCCGGGGAGCACGGCGTCGATCGCGCGGCGGCGATTCTCGGTGATTGCGGCGCGATCATCGTTACTTCCCCAGCCGCAATTGAGGCCGGTCAGCATCCCGGTCGAAACGCCGCCTGATCGACCGAAAAAGGCGTGGGGGAGGTCGGCGAGTGCGGTCGAACGAATGGGGTCGACGGTCACAGCGGCCGGCGCATGACGATGTCCTCGTCGGCGTGGGACCCGACCATGAAGGCGTAGCGCCCTTCGGCGACGAAGCCCCAGCGCTCGTAGAATTTGCGGGCGCGATGGTTGTCGACGAAGACCGACAAATAGAGGTCATCGCCGCCCTTGCGCTCGGCCTGGTCGATCACCCAGCGCATCATCTCGTCGGCGAGGCCGTGACCCTGCCAGGCCTTGACCAGGTAGAATTGCCGAAGTTCGACCGCGACCCCGCGCGGTTCGAAGGGCAAGTGCGGGGGGCCGATCTTGGCATAGCCGACCGCTTCCTCGCCTACCTCGACCAGCAGGATGGCGAATTCGGGATCGCACAGTTCGGCCGCCCAATGCTCCTCGGCATGGTTCTTGAGGAAGGTGTCGAGATCGTCGGGATCGTAGAGGTGGCCAAAGGTGTCGGTGAAGGTGCGGCTGCCGAGCGATGCCAGCGTCGCGGCGTCGGCCTTGGTCGCGGGGCGCAGCGCGACGGTCATTCGAACCCTGCCGGAACCGGCCAGTCGGGATGGTGGATCGCCATGACCTTGAACAAATCGCCCATCTGGTCGGCCGCGGTCAAGCGGGTCAGCGCCGAACCGATGTCGTCGGCGCGGTCGCGGTTGGCGGCGGCGAGGCTCCGGGCGCGCTGGGCGATGCCGAGACGGGTCAGCCAGTCGCCTTGGGTGAGCGAGCGGGGTGACTGAAGCGCCGGCTGCGCGCGGCGGCATTGGCCAGCGCCTGGAAATCGACATGGGCGGTGAGATCCTGCTCGCCGGGATCGGCCAGCGGGTCGGCGAAGGCGTGCCCGCGCACTGCCTGAAGCGTATCGCCAGGAGCGCTGGTGGCATGGCCATAATCGATGATCAGGGCGACCCCGCCGCGGGTCATGAGGTGCGCAGCGAGCGCGGCAGCGGCGGTGGTGCGGGCGGGGGAATCCTCGACGATGAGCCCGTTGGCGGTGAAGGCAAGCGAGTTGCCCTGAAGCACGATAAGCCGTTGCTCGTCACCGACCCATTGGGAGACCGGCAAAGCATCGAAGAATTCGTTCGCGACCAGCAGCAGCGGCTTTGGCGGAAGGTCTTCGATGCGCTCGTGGAAGACGGCGAGGGGAACACGTGCGTGCTGGGCCTGCCGTAAGGTCGGGCTGGTTTCGACGAGATGCACGGGGACGTCGCCGATAACTCTCAGCGCATCGGCGGCGAGGGTGCCTCGACCCGGGCCAAGCTCGGCATAGGCGGCGTCGGCAGGCGCCCCGGCCCGCTGCCAGCAATCGGCAAGACAGGCGCCGACCATTTCACCGAACATCTGGCTAATTTCGGGCGCGGTGGTGAAGTCGCCCGCGGCGCCCAGCGGATCGCGGGTGGCGTAATAATGCGCGTTGCAGGCGGCCATATAGGCGTCAACGGTAAGCGGTCCGCGGGTGCGAATTCGCTCCTTCAGTTCGTCGGCGAAGCTCAGGCCACGCTCTCCGTCCCCGCCACCGGCTCGACCCGCTCGCGGCGCGCCTTGGCGGTGGCAATGAGGTAGAGGCCGCCAAGGATCATCGGCAGTGACAGCCATTGGCCCATGTGCAGCCCCGACGCCTCGATGATCGTGCCGGCGAATTGGCTGTCGGGCTCGCGGATGAACTCGATCGCGAAGCGGAACAGGCCGTAAAAGAAGATGAAAGCACCGACGAGCTTTCCCGGTTCGTAACGCGCCCGGGTCTTCCAGAACATGAAGGCGAGGATCGCGAACAGCACGACGCCTTCGAGGAACGCCTCGTACAATTGAGTCGGGTGCCGCGGCGGGCCGAGGGCGGGCTGGCCCATGACGAGCGGGAAGCGCACCGCCCAGGCGACATTGGTCGCGGCGCCCCACAATTCGGCGTTGATGAAATTGGCGATCCGCACCAGCCCGAGACCGATCGGAACAACGCACGCGACATAGTCGTGCACCCTGAGCCAGTTCAGCCCTTCCTTGCGGGCGAGATAGAGGATGCCGATGGTGACCCCGATGACCCCGCCATGGAAGCTCATCCCGCCGTCCCACAGCTTGAGGATGTCGATCGGATTCTTGAGATAATAGCCGAGATTGTAGAACAGGACGTAGCCCAGTCGACCGCCGAAAATGACCCCGAGCGAGGCGTAGAAGACAAGGTCGTCGGCATGGCGGCGGGCAAGCGGGGCGCCGGGCTGTTTGATCAATTTGGTGAGATACCAATAGCCGAGGAAGATGCCGGCGAGATATCCGAGGCTGTACCAGCGCAGTTCGAAAATGCCGAGATCGAGCGCGACCGGGGAGAGCCCAAGGTCATAATAGCTGATCGCATCAATATTGTTCGCTGGTAGTGCGGTCATGGGTCTTCCTTCGTGCGGTGACGCCTCATAAGGTGGAAGGCCGGGAAGGCAAAGGAGAAGCGATGCCAAGCGAGCTCGACCGTATTTTCGACGCCACCCTTGCGGCGGTGATCGGACCGGGCGGACGTATCGTCATCGAGCGCGATGCCAAGGGACAGGCGATCGTGGCCAATTTCCCGGCCACGCTCCCAAGCTTTTTCGCCACCTTCTGTGCCCTGAACGGCGCGGTCGAGGCGGTGATCGCGGACGACGAGCGACTGACGTTTGGCGACCTGGGCCGATTGTCTGACGAGGTGGCACGCGGGCTGGTCAAGCGCGGCGTCGCCAAGGGCGACCGGGTCGGGATCGCGATGCGCAACTGCCCGAGCTGGATCGTGACCTACATGGGGGCACTGAAGGCCGGGGCGATCGCGACCCTGCTCAATGGCTGGTGGCAGACCGAAGAACTGGCCCACGCGCTCGAACTGACCACGCCCAAACTGATCCTTGCCGATGCTCCGCGTGCGGCGCGTATCGCGAAGCTCGAGGGAGACTGGGACTTGGTCTCGCTGCAGGTCGACCTGCACGCCGAACAAGCGCTGGCGCCGCTGCTTGGCGCCGACCCCGCAACTCCTTTGCCCGAGGTTGCGCCCGACGACGATGCGACCATCCTGTTCACCTCGGGATCGACCGGCGAGGCCAAGGGCGCGCTGTCGACCCATCGCGCGGTCACCACCGGGGTCTATGTCTATGCCACGCACCTGATGACCTTGCTCGGCATCCTGACGACGCGCGGGACACCGCCGCCCAACCCGCCCAAGACCCTGGTCAACGTGCCGTTGTTCCATGTCACCGGCGAGATACCCGTGCTGCTCAACAGCTTCGTTGTCGGGCGCGGGATGGTGCTGATGCCCAAGTGGGACGCGGGCGAGGCGCTGCGGCTGATCGAGGCCGAGAAAGTGACCTACTTCGTCGGGGTGCCGACGATGAGCCTGGAGCTGATGAATCACCCTGATCGCGACAATTATGACCTGTCGACTCTCACCGACATCGCCGCCGGTGGCGCGGCACGGCCGACGGCACATGTCGAACGGCTGAAAGAAAGCTTCACCACGGCCCAGCCGGCGCTGGGGTATGGCCTGACGGAAACCAACGCCGTGGGCTGCGGCAATTTCTGGACCAATTATATCGACAAACCGGCGTCAACCGGGCGGGCGACCGCGCCCTACGTCGAGATCGTGATCCTGGGCGAAGGCGACCGCCACCTGCCATCCGGGGAACGCGGCGAGATCGCCATCCGGAGCGCGGCCAACATCAAAGGATATTGGCGCAACCCGGAAGCGACCGCCGCCGCCTTCACTGCCGACCATTTCCTGAAGACCGGCGACATCGGCTATCTCGACGAGGACGGCTATCTGTTCATAGTCGACCGCAAGAAGGACATCATCATCCGTGGCGGCGAGAATATCTCCGCTGCCGAGGTCGAGGCAGCGCTTTATGCCTGCACCGGAATCGGCGAGGCGGCGGTGTTCGGTGCGCCCGACGAACGGCTGGGTGAAATCGTGGTAGCGGTGCTTCATCCGGCGGAGGGCGAGAGCGTCGATGAAGCAGCGCTGCGCGGCTTCCTCGAGGGAAAGCTTGCGGCGTACAAGATTCCCGAGCGGATGATGTTTTCGGACGAACCGCTGCCGCGGCTCGGCACCGGCAAGATCGATCGCGTCGCGTTGAAGCAGAAATACGCGCGTTGAGGCCGATCAGCCGTCGTAGCCTGCTGGTCGGTGGCGGGATCGGCGTCGGGCTGATCGTCGCTTTTACCGCCTGGCCGAGGAAGGTCGGCAGTGCACTGACCGCGGCGCGCGGCGAACAGATCTTCGGCCATTATCTCAAAATCGCGCCCGACGGGCGCGTGACGGTGGCGATCCCGCAGGCCGAAACCGGGCAGGGGGTATGGACCGGCCTGGCCCAAATTGCCGCCGACGAGCTTGGCGCGGCGTGGGAGCAGGTCGCGGTCGAGCCGGCCCCCGCGGCGGCAGTCTATGCCAATACGCAGCTAAAGCGGCGGGCCACGGCCGGGGCGACCTCAATCCGCGCCTTCGAACAACCATTGCGCGAGGCCGGAGCGACGGCACGTGACCTGCTGGTGCGCGCGGCGGCGGCGCAGTGGGACGTCGATCCCTCGGCGTGCGAGGCGGCCGACGGGTTCGTGACTCACAGCGGTCGACGGCTTGGGTTCGGGCAGGTGGCCGAGGCGGCGGCCGGGCTCGAACCAGCCGAGCCCAAGCTTCGCTCGACGGGCAGCGGGAAGCTGGCCGGACAGTCGCTGGCGCGGCTCGACGGGCCGGCCAAGTCGGACGGGTCGTGGCGGTTTGCCGCTGACGTGCGCTTGCCCAAGATGCTGTTCGCGTCGGTTCGGATGGCGCCGCCGGGTGGCAAGTTGCGGGGCTTCGCGCGAAACGCCGGTGACGATCGGCTGGTCGCGGGCGATGGCTGGCTGGCGGCGGTAGGCGAGAATTGGTGGGCGGCGGAGCGCGCGCTGGTTGCGGCCAACGCGCGCTTCACCGGCCGTGCCGACGCAAGCGATGCGGCGGTCGACGCGGCACTTCAGGCCGCGCTCGTTGCCGGTGATCGCCAATCCTTGTTCGCCCGTGGAGATTATGCCGAGACGGTCGGCGACGCCCGCGCACTTGCCGCCAGCTATCGGATTGCGCCTGCCGAGCATCGCGCGATCGAGCCAATGAGCGCGACCGCACGTGTGTCGGGTGGGCGGGTGGAAGTCTGGGCACCGGTCCAGGATTATGATGCGGCGCTCGCCGCGACCGGGTTAGAACCGGGATCGGTGACGCTTTACCCGATGCCGGTTGGGGATCCGTCGGGGGCTGGGGTAGCGACCGCGGCCATCCCGATCGCGATCGACCTCGCGCGTCGCGCGGGCCGGCCGGTGCAGCTGATCGTGCCGATCAAGGGCAGCCGCAACCATCTGCCAATGCGCTCGCCGATGGCCGCGCGGATGACCGCACTGCCGTCACCCGATGGAGGCCTTGCCGCGTGGAGCGCGCGTTTTGCAACCGCGGCCGACCTTGCCCTTCCCGGCGCCGCCCCGCCTTATGCGGTACCGGCGTTGCGGATCGAGCAGGTCGCAGGGGCGCTGCCGATCGCGACCGGCTACATGCGCGGCGGAAGCGATGCGCTGACCACCTTCGCCACCGAAAGCTTTATTGACGAGCTGGCGCGGCGGATGGGCTCCGAGCCGTTCTCGTTCCGGATGGGATTGCTCGGCGGCAACGTCCGGCTCGCGCAGGCCTTGAGCGCGGCGGCGGCACTTGGGCGGTGGGATGGCGGAGCGCCGGGCAGCCGGATGGGGCTGGCGTGCTCCTCGGCATTCGGGTCGCATATCGCCTTGCTCGCCGAGGCCGGGATCGGCCCAGACCAGAATATCCTAGTTGAGCGGCTGGTGGCGGTGGTCGATTGCGGAAGGGCGATCAATCCGGGCCTGGTCCGGCAGCAGGTCGAGGGATCGCTCCTCCAGGCGCTGGCGCTGGCGACCGGTGAAGCGCCGGAGATTATTGCCGGAATGCCGGTCGCCCGGCGGTCCAGGCAAGCCGGGTTCGCGAAAGTGCCGGCGATCGAGGTCGAGGTCTCGCCCAGCCAGGCGGAGCCGGGCGGGGTGAGCGGGCTTGGCCATATCGTGCTCGCCGCGGCGGTCGCCAATGCGCTGGCCGCGGGCACCGGTCGCCGCTTGCGTGACCTGCCGTTCAATCCCATGGGGGCGTGATGCAGCGCCCCGCCGACCACCCCGCCATTCCCGCCCCGCGAATCGGGGTATTGCTCACCAATCTCGGCACCCCCGATGCGCCCGAACCGGGGGCGGTGCGGCGCTACCTGGCGGAGTTCCTGAGCGACCGGCGGGTAGTCGAAATTCCGGCCTGGGCGTGGAAGCCGATCCTGCACGGAATCATCCTGCGCACGCGGCCGAAGAAAAGCGCTCGGGCCTATGCCGAGGTGTGGAGCGAGGAAGGATCGCCGCTGGCCGCGATCACCGCTCGCCAGGCCAAGGCGCTGCAGGTGCGGCTCGGCAGCAGCGTCACCGTTGATTATGCCATGCGCTACGGCAATCCGGGAATTGCCTCGCGGATCACGGCGATGAAAGAAGCGGGATGCGAGCGGATTCTGCTCGCGCCGCTTTATCCCCAATATTGCGCCGCGACGACCGCCACCGCCAATGACGCCGCCTTCGCCGCTTTGGCCGCGATGCGCTGGCAACCCGCGCTTCGAACGCTGCCCCCCTATCATGACGATGCAATCTATATTGGCGCACTGAGGGCGGACCTGGAGCGGCAGATTGCGGCGCTCGATTTCACCCCCGACCGATTGCTGCTCAGCTTTCATGGCATGCCGCAGCGAACGCTCGAATTGGGCGATCCCTATCACTGCCATTGCCGCAAGACCGCGCGGCTGCTGGGCGAGGCGATGGGCCGCGAGGTGGACGTCGCATTCCAGTCGCGCTTCGGCAGGGCGAAGTGGCTCGAGCCGGCGACCGATGCGACCCTCAAGGCCTATCCCGCGAACGGCGTGACCAGGCTGGCGATCGCGGCGCCCGGCTTTTCGGCCGATTGCCTAGAAACGATCGAGGAGCTCGGTCTTCGCGGCCGCGACGATTTTCTTGCCGCGGGCGGCACTCATTTCGCGCGGCTCGATTGCCTCAACGATGGGGACGCGGGGATGGCGATGCTCGACGGGCTGGTCCGCCGCGAACTTGCCGGATGGTGGAGCGAAGTCTAACTGCCAAAAGAAAAGGGAGAGAGAGATGGCTCGAGTGGCAGTGGTGACCGGCGGCACGCGCGGGATCGGCGAAGCGATCAGCATCGCGCTGAAGGACATGGGCATGAAGGTCGCGGCAACCTATGCGGGCAATGAGGAGCGGGCGAAGGAATTCACCGATCGCACCGGGATCAAGGCGTATAAGTTCGACGTCGCAGACCATCAGGCGTGCATTGACGGGGTGCGGCAGATCGAGGCTGATCTCGGCCCGGTCGACGTGCTGGTCAACAATGCCGGTATCACCCGCGATACGACGATGAAGCGAATGGATCATGCCAAGTGGCAGGAAGTGATCGACACCAACCTCGGCGGTTGCTTCAACATGGCGAAGGCGGTGTTCGAGGGGATGCAGTCGCGCGGCTATGGGCGGATCGTCAACATCGGTTCGATCAACGGCCAGGCCGGCCAATATGGCCAGGTCAACTATGCCGCTGCCAAGTCGGGCATTCACGGTTTTACCAAGGCGCTTGCGCAGGAGGGTGCGCGCAACGGCGTGACGGTCAACGCGATCGCGCCGGGCTATATCGACACCGACATGGTTGCCGCGGTGCCGCAGGAAGTGCTCGGCAAGATCATTGCCAAGATCCCCGTCAACCGGCTCGGCAAGGCCAGCGAAATCGCGCGTGGCGTCGCATTTCTAGTCGGTGAGGATGCCGGCTTCGTCACGGGATCGACGCTGTCGATCAACGGCGGGCAGCACATGTATTGAGGATGGAGTTCGGCATTCCCACCAAAAGATCGGTGACGATTGCCGGGCATGAGACGTCGATCAGCCTCGAACCGGCTTTCTGGGCGGCGCTCGAGGCGGCGGCGGCGGCGCGGGGGCTGCCGCTCAATGCGCTGATCGCCGCGATCGATGTCGAACGGATGGACGGTAAACCGCCGCCCAACCTCACCTCCGCCATCCGCCAGTGGCTGTTTGCTCAGTCGACGTAGATCCCGACCACCTTCCAGCTCCCGTCTTCGCGGGCGAGCGAAACGGTCTCGATCACGTCCGCCTTGTTGGCGAAGCTGGTGCGGAACTTGACGACTTCGACCCCGGCGGGCGGCGCTGGGACGCTGTCCTGGCTCAGCACGGTGCGCGAAATCAAAGCGCCCATCGGAACGCGAACCTTGGTCGCGGCCTCGGCCCATCGCTCGGCGGTATTTGCTTTGCGGAAGGATTCCGCCGTTGCCAGCCAACCATCTTTCCAGCGACCCTGGTCACCAAGCACAAGCCAGTCGCGCGCCGAGCGCACGGCGTCCGATTCGACCGCCGCGACGGGCGCGGACGCCCCACCGGCGCCCGCAATCGGCACCTGGCCAGTCAGCATGGACAGTGCGGCAATTCCAACAAGGATCGACATCGTGAACACTCCTGCAATGACACTGGCCCGGCGTGATGATGTTCCCGGGTTGGCGTCGGATGCGCCCTTGTCCTCCACTTTAGTCGACGCCGCTTCCCCCAATTGCTCGTCCGCAAGATTTTGGGGGGCGCCACCTTCACTCTCGAACAGCTGCCGAGCGGCTTCGCGGCTGCTGGAAACTTGAAGTTTGCGCCGCGCGTCGCGCAGTCGCTCGTTTACCGTGTGAACCGAGAGGCCGAGGTGCCGCGCCATCGATTTAGCGTCATGCCCCCGGACCATCAGGCGCAGTGTCTCCTTCTCCTTTTCGGTAAGTGTCTGATAGTTTGCGGACATGGCCTGCTCACCTCTACCGCGGTCTACGGGTCGGGCCTAAATCGCAGCCCAATCCGTCGCTACCCCCAAAAAATCGTCTCGTTCAACCGCGCGCCGCGGTCGCGGCGGCGGCGGCGGCGGTGCGGACGGCTGAAGCAAATGCGACACCCTTGTCCGGGGCGTCGTGGAGGAAGAGCGCTGGTTCGATCAGCTCAAGCTCCATGACCTTCAGTGCACCCGCGGCGTTGGTGATCATGTCGACCCGGGCGTAGAGCGCCGGGGCCGGAGCGGCGGCAAGTGCTTTGTTAGCAAGTTCGATCGCGCCATGCGGCGGGACCGCGATCCGATCTGTCCCGCCAAGATGCGGCTGGACCCTGAATTCGCCCGCCACCGGGGTCTTCAGGACAGCGTGGCTATACTTGCCGCCGAACAGAATGATCGACCATTCGCCGGCAACGATGGTCGGCTGGAAGGTCTGGACCATCATCCGCTGGCCGGCGACGTCAGCCGGGATCGGATCGTCGGGGCCGATCCGGTAGGTGCCGTGCGCGCCGCCCGAAATCGGCGGTTTGATGACCAGGTCGGTCGCGCCGAGCCTGGCGGCTGCTCCACGCAGTGAATCCGCATCGAGCGTGTCGACTTCGACCGTGGAGACGGTCGGAATGCCCTTGGCACCCAGCTCGCGCAAATAGGCCTTGTCACCGTTCCAACGCAGCAGGGCGGGGGGGTTAAGCAGGGGCCAGCGTTCGACTTCGGCGCGATGCAGCAGTCCAAGCCAGCGCGGATAGTCAAGGTTATATCCCCATGCGACGAGCGGCAGAAGTAGGTCGAATCCGCCGACGTCATCGACCTGGGTCCACGGCAACGGCACAACCTCCATCCCGATCCTGGCGAGGATGGCCGCCTCGACATCGTAGGTCCAGGCATAGGCCTCGGGATAGGAAGGGTCGGGAACCAGCAGTGCAACCCGCATGCGGCTCATCGGGCGAGCAGGATCCTCGCCTGACTGGCGATCTGGGCAAGCATCGAAGCGGTGACCGCCCCGGCTAGGCGCCCTTGCCCGACAAGCTTGCGGAATTGCGCGATCCTCGGCCCCTGACGCTCGATCCAGCGTTCAGTCGCCGCCGTGGGATCACCGTCGCGACCACGCGCCAGGAATTCCAGCCGCAATTGCTCGAAGTCACGCTCAAGGCCGGCAACCAGCAGCCGCTCCCACTGGTCGCTTGGCTCGAACCGGGCCACCTGCTGCTGCGCCCAGTCCAGCCCAAGCGCTTCGCCAAGACGGGTGTAAGCCTCGGTCAGTGCCTGCGCGTCGAGCTGCCGTTTCGCCGATAGTGCGGAAATTCCGAACACACCGTCGAGCTCGAAAATTCGGACCAGCCCATCGACAATCGCTGCGTCGGCGCCAAGGCCAAGGAGATGCTCGCGCCGGGCGACTGCTTCATTACGCACCTCGGCGCGGATGAGCTTGGTCGTGGCTGCGGAAATCTTGCGCATCCCCGGGGCGAGCATATCGACCAATTCGGCGACACCATCCTCGGCGCCGGTCGAGCGCAGGATATCGGACACGTGACTTCGGACCGATCGCGCGGCAACCTGAAACAGCTCGATACGCACCGTTTCCGTTACTGCGGCATCTTCGATCCGCTCCCACAATCTGGGCAGTTCAAGCAGATGTTCGGCCGCGAGGAACGCGACGGCAACCTGACCAAGCGAAGCCCCTTCTTCCTCCGTGAGGCTGAGCGGGATGCTCGGGCCCAGTCGATTCACGATCCGGTTGGCGACCTTTGTGGCAAGGATTTCGTGGCGCAGCCGGTGGGTGCGGATCGCCTCGGGATGAGCCTTTACCATCGGCTTCGGGAAGGCACTGAACAACTGGCTACCGAGCAGCGGATCGTCGGCTAGTTTCAACTTCTCGATTGCGTCCTGCAGCGACAATTTGGCCATCGACAAGACGACGGCCAATTCGGGCCGGGTCAGCCCGCGCTGGTCGAGTGAGCGGCGCAGCAGCATATCACTGGTGCCAAGCCCCTCGACCTTGCGATCGAGCCGGCCGCTAGCCTCAAGCAATTCGATCGCGCGGACGTGCTCGGGCAGAGCCTTGGCCCCGCCGGCTTCGGCGATCGACAAGGCCAGGCTTTGCAGGCGGTTGTCTTCCAGCACCAGTTCCGACACTTCGTCGGTCATGCTCACCAGCAGCGCATTGCGCTTGGCCTCGGTTAGCCGCCCTTCGCGCATCTCGCGGTTAAGCGGGATCTTGATATTAACCTCATTATCCGAGCAATCGACCCCGGCGCTATTGTCGATGAAGTCGGTATTTATGCGCCCGCCGAGCGATGCAAATTCGATTCGCGCGGCCTGGGTGATGGCGAGGTTGGCGCCCTCGCCGATCGCCTTCGCCCTGATCTCGTTGGCGTCGACGCGGAGCACGTCGTTGGCGGGATCGCCGACATCGCCGTGCGGCTGGGTCGAGGCTTTGACATAAGTGCCGATGCCGCCGAACCAGATCAGGTCGACCGGGCTCTTAAGGATCGCGGTGATCAGCCCATTCGGGTCTATCTCCGGCATATCGATACCCAGCGCGACCTGCGCTTGCTTGGTCAACTTGATCGATTTTTGTGACCGCGGGACGATCATGCCGCCCTTTGACATCGTCTTGCGGTTATAATCGTCCCAGCTCGACCGCGGCAGCGCGAACATCCGGTTGCGCTCCTTCCAGCTCTTGGCCGGATCGGGATCGGGATCGATGAAGATATGGCGGTGATCGAACGCCGCGACCAGCTTGATCGCCTTGGACAACAACATGCCGTTGCCGAACACGTCACCCGACATGTCGCCGCAGCCGACCACCTGGATCGAGTCTTTCTGGACATCGATACCCTGCTCCAAGAAATGGCGCTGGACCGAGATCCAAGCGCCCTTGGCGGTGATTCCCATCGCCTTGTGGTCATAGCCGACCGACCCGCCGCTGGCGAAGGCATCGCCGAGCCAGAACTGGCGGTCGAGCGCAATCCCGTTCGCGACGTCGGAGAAGGTGGCGGTGCCCTTGTCGGCGGCGACCACGAAATAGGGATCATCGCTATCGTGGCGCACAACCTTGGCCGGATGGACGATCCGGTCGTCGACGATATTGTCGGTTACCGATAGCAAGGAACGGATGAAAATCTTGTAACTTTCAATGCCCTCGGCGAGCCAGGCCTCGCGGTCGATCGCGGGACTCGGCAGGTGCTTGGGATAGAATCCGCCCTTGGCGCCGGTCGGCACGATCACCGCATTCTTGACCAACTGCGCCTTCATCAGGCCGAGGATCTCGGTGCGGAAATCGTCGCGCCGATCGGACCAGCGGAGCCCGCCACGGGCGATCGGACCGCCACGAAGATGGATGCCCTCGACACGCGGCGAATAGACCCAGATCTCGCGATAGGGGATGGGTGCCGGAAGCCCAGGCACGGCACTGGAATCGATTTTGAAGGCCAGTGCTTCTTCGGCCGCGGGGGCGAAGGCGTTGGTGCGCAGCGTGGCGCCGACCACCGATCGCATCAGTCGCAGAATGCGGTCGTCATCGATGCTGCGCACATCCTTGAGCGCGTCATCGAATGCGTCGGCCGCGCTGGCCGCCTCGACGTCGCGTTTTCCCTTGAGCGACGGGTCGTGCATTGCGCAGAACAATTCGACCAAAGCCTTGGTCGCGACGGGTGCCCGGCCCAGCGCATCGACGACGGTGACGAGCGAGTAAGCGACACCGATCTGGCGGGTGTAGCGAAACCAGGCGCGCAGCCAGACAACCGCCCGCGGGCTCAGGCCGGCACTGATGATCAACTGGTTGAAGGAGTCGTTTTCGGCCTGGCCGCGAAGCACCGAGGCGATCGCCTCCTCGATGATTGCGGCGCGTTCGGCGAGCCGCGCGGCGGCCGATCCGTCAGCCATAAGAAGCGAGAATTCGTAAATGTTGACTCCCGCGTCAGGGAGGAGGGTCGGGGTCTCCTTGAGCACCGTGAAACCGAAATATTCGAGCACTGGGACGACGTCGGACAAAGGCACCAGCCCGCCGCGCTTGTAGAGTTTGAGCCGCAATTGCTCGGGCGGATCCTGGTCGAGGCGATAAAGACGGATCGAGCGCTGGCGGTCGTCGGCCAGCGAGTCGAGCCGCAACACGTCGGCCGCCGCGTCATCGGCCGGGTAGCGCGAGCAATAGGCTTCGGGTAGCGCGCCGCCATAGGTCAGCGCCAGCCGCCGCGCCTGGGCCGGCCCGACCTGCTCGGCCAGCCGCTCCTCCAGCGCCGGCAGGAAGCCGCGCACCATGTCGTACAATCTGCGGTTGAGCGCGCTGGAATTGGGAGTGTCGCGCGCGGCATCAATGGTGAAGGTGTAGCGTAACAGGGCCAAATCACCGTCGCCTAGATCAACCGACCAGGCTTTCTGGGTGCCCTTGGCGGCTTCGGCAATCATTTCGCCGATCGCCAGCCGACGGACGGTCGACAGTTCTTCACGCGGCAACCAGACGAAGGCGAACAAATGGCCGCGAAGGATCGACCGGACCAGCACGAGGATCGGCTGGGGCCGGTCGGCGAGCGTCATCGCCGCGACGACAAGCTTGCGCACGCTCTCGCTGTCGAGGTTGAGAATCAGATCGTGGGGCAAAGCCGACAAAGCATGGCGCAATGCCTTGCCGCTGTGGCTCGACGGATTGTAGCCGAAACTCTCGTCAAGCTCGCGCAGGATCCGGCGAAGCAGGGGGATCTGCTCGACCGGAGCGCTGAGCGCTTCGCTGGTCCACAGCCCGACATGGACCCCGATGGCGGTGATCTTGCCCTTTTCGCGGATCGGGACCGCGACCAAATCGAGCGGAACGCGGCGATGGATCGACGACTTTCGATCAGCCTTGGCCATCAGCGGGACCTGGCCGCCAGCCTCAAAATAGCGGATTGCCCCTTCGCAGCCACCTTCGTCGGTCGGCTCGCCGGGGAAGCGGAACAGCCCGAGCCCGTCAGTGCCCTCCTTGCCGGGCCGTTCGATCTCGAAGCCGAGCAAGGTCATTGCGCCGTCGGAAAACCAGTGCAGCAGCGCCGCGCCCTCGGCATCCTCGGTGGCGTCGGCATCGGCACGCATCCGGGCCTGCATCGCCTTCCAGTCGGACACTGCTGCGCGGACATCGTCGAGCACCTGGGCCAGCTCGGCGCGAAGCGCGGATCGGGTACGCGCGTCGGCCCGGTCGAGGTCCATGTAGATGATTGATTCGGTCGCGCCTTCTCCAAGCGCGGTGAGATTGCCCTTCGCGTCACGGGTCACCCGGACGATCGGGTGGAGCAGGCGATGAATGTTGATGCCGCGGGCAGCGATCGCGCTGGCGACCGAATCGACCAGGAACGGCATGTCGTCGTTGACCACCGCGAGGCGCATCCGGCGATGCCCAGCCTCACCGCCGCTCGAGGTCAGCTGGATCGCCACCTCCCCTGGCTTGCGGCGGGCGGCGGTGGCGGCGACGAACGCCGCCGCCTCGTCCTGCTCGGCACCGACAAAGCCGTCGAGTTCGCCCGGCAGGGCATTGCTGTTAAGCGCGTCGCGCAGCAGGCCGACGATGCGTTCGTCCGCGCCCGAGGTGGCAGTCATGGGTTCAACCGTATCGCTAAGGGTCATCGGGCGCGGGCTATAGACCCGCGTTCCCGCCGGGGACAAGGCGGGCATGGCGCTTTCGCGCGGTGCAGTGGCGACAAGTTCAGCCGGCGGCGCGGCGAATAGCCCGGTCCAGCATCTTATCGTCGGCCACGACCGCGACCGGTTGGTGCACGCCGTCGGCACCGCGGCGGGTCAGCACCAGCGCGAATTCACCGTTGGTCGGCAAGTCGGCCAGCACGATCGGCGCAGCGCTGCGAAGCGCGGCACGCGCGGTCTCACTCTTGTTGTCGACCCTATCGACCGGGCGGCGCGCATCGCGTTCTTCCGCCACCAATCGCTTCAGGCCGCCGATCTGGGTCTCCACAAACGTCTGGAAGCCCCCGAATTCAATTTCGCGCCGCTCGGCATAGTTCAGCGCCGCGGCGAATTCGGTCAGCCGGGCTTTGTCATAATCGGCACCGAACACCAGCTTGACGATGGGGGTCATCGGCGCGCGGGCCTGGGACTTGACGCCGGCGTCATCGAGGATCTCGGCATAATCCTGGGGCACGCGCTTGGCGGCAATCGAGAAATCATAGGCCATGCTTAGCGCACGGTAGAGCGCGACCCGACTGCGCCCGTCGGCGGCCTTGCAGATATCGGCGCTTTCGCGGGCGGCCGACAGGTGGTCGGCAAGGCCCGTTTCCTCGTCAATCGCGGCGGGCGCCAAGGTGCCGGCAAGGTCAGGATCAGCCAGCGGGCCATCTTCCCAGGCAAGATGGGCGGAATGCTCGGGCTCGAACTCGGGCCCGATCGCTTCTTCCTCAAGCTCGAGCACTGCCTCGACCGGGGCGAGCGCCGCTACCAAGGGCGCATCATTGGACGGAGCCACGCCGGCATCCTTCCAGTTGATCACTCCGTAAATGAAATCGATCGTGTCGCCGTCCGAACTGAACGGCATCAGGATCCCGCGATAGCAGATCGAATGGCCGCGCTGATTGACGAACTCAGCCTCGAATCCGATCGGCGCGCGATTGGCGATGATCTGCAGATAGTGATCGGTCAACCGGGACAGCAGCGAGCGTCCCGGCACGTCGGCGATCTGCTTGATATCGATCGGGCAGCCCGCATTCGGCGCGGATCGCGGCACCGACATAGGGGATGGCCGGATCGCTCTGGCCCGCCGTGAAATCGAGCAACACGCTGTGGGGCGCGAAATCGGTGATGCTGCCGGGCTCGAGATCCTCGATCGAAGGATAATCGCGACCGTCGAGCAGTGACACCCAGTAATTATAGGCGCGGACATGCATCCGGCGCTCGTCGCCGCCGATCGCGGCAGCCACGTCATCGCCCGCCGCAACCGCCTCGGCCATCGCCGCGTCGAAGTTGCCCGGATGCTCGGAAACACTATCCATGCCACCATCCCGATTGGTCCAAATCTAGACCAATCTGCCCGACAGGCTTGAAGAAAGCGTTAAGCATATATGTTCAGCGCTCCGACCGGCGGGTGACCCGACCATGCTTGCCCCGCGCGAAGTGCGCTGTTAGGGGCCTTTTCGCCCACGAGGGCCGCCTTAGCTCAGCTGGTAGAGCATCGCATTCGTAATGCGGGGGTCACAGGTTCGAGTCCTGTAGGCGGCACCATCCAGTTCAGACTTCTGGTCGCGAATCCTTGTGGCCAGTCCGACTGTCATGCTTTGATGTCGCCCATGCCCGTGAGTCTGGGTCGCTGACGTCGGTGCTGGAAGAGGACGAAGGCGACGTGGCGCTTGCGTGGATCGACGGGCATGGATCCGAGGATCAAACGTTCGACCACGAAATCTTGCCAAGTTACCGGCCGATCGTTTTGCGCGGACAATTTCGAAACTCGCCTGCGGACCAGGCCGGGTTTGAGGGCAGCGAGGCACTCGCCAACTAATCTCCTAACGAACTCTCAGGATTCGGTGATCCGGGTTATGATTGGGCAACCAGGTATCGAATGACCATTCCCCAGCAACGTGGCGGAGATCGGCAGGGGTTTATCTCCGGGACGATATCGGCAAGAGGAATGGTGGGTTGGGCCGCGTGGCGATTCCATGGGTGCGGCGTTGGAGAATTTGACAGATCATGGCCGACACCGCCGATACGTTGACCATCGCCGGAATCGAGTTGCCCGCGCCGCTGGCCGAGGCAGTGCGCGCGTGCTGGCCGCATTTCGCGGCGGCCGCGGGGTTCAGCCTGCTGCTCAACCTGCTGTTTCTGGCGCCCGCATTGTACATGCTGCAGGTCTATGACCGGGTAGTCGCGACCGGGGGCAAAACGACCCTGTTATTCATCACGCTGGCCTTGATCGTCGCACTGCTGACGCTGAGCGCGCTGGACGCGGTGCGCTCGCGACTGATGGTGCGGGCGAGCATCCGGCTGGAAACGCGGATCGCACCGTTGGTGTTGCACCGCATGATGACCGTCGGCGGGACGGCCAATGGCCAGGCGATGCGTGACCTCGACACAGTGCGGCAGACGATCGCGAGCCCGATTGCGGCGGCGATGTTCGATGCACCGTTTGCGCCGATCTTCATCATCGTCGGCTTTCTGCTGCATTTCTGGATCGGGATGCTGGCGGTGGCGTCGGTCGCGTTGCTGCTGGTGCTGGCTTGGCGCAACCAGTTGGCGACGCGCAAGTCGGTCGAAGGCGCGACTCAACTGCTGGCGCAGTCGCATGCCTCGCAGCAAGCGGCGGCGGTGCAGGCGCAGACGGTGCGCGCGCTGGGCATGTCGGGATCGATGGTCACGCGGCAGATCGCGCTGCGATCGTCGGGCCTGGCCAAGCTCGTTGAATCGCAGTTCGATGGCAGCCGCTACGCCGCAGCGAGCCGCTTCTTGCGGATGTTCGTGCAATCGGCGGCGTTGGGCCTGGGCGCACTATTGGCGATTGCGGGCTATATCTCGGCCGGGGCGATCATCGCCGCGTCGATCCTGCTCGGGCGAGCGCTGCAGCCGGTCGAGGCGTTGATCGGCGGCTGGTCACAATTGGGCGCGGCCAAGGTTTCATTGCAGCGGCTGGCAGACGTGCTGGCGCAACCCGACGACGCTGATCGGGCGCGCACGGCGCTGCCCAAGCCCGAGGGCCATTTGCGGATCGAGAATGTCGGTGTGCGCAGGCCCGACGGAATGGCGATCCTGGCGGGGGTCAGCTTCGCTGCGGCGCCGGGCCAGATCATCGGTGTGATCGGGCCGAGCGGGTCCGGCAAGTCGACGCTGGCCAAGGTCATCGCCGGGGCGATCGTCCCCGATCTCGGGACGGTCCGGATCGACGGAGCGCAGCGGAGCGACTGGGACCAGGATTTGCTCGGCCACTATTTCGGCTATCTGCCCCAAGAACCGAGCCTGTTCGAGGGCAGCATCAAGGACAATATCTCGCGCTTCGCCCGCTGGTCGGACCGGCAGGAAGATATTGATGCGCGGGCAGTAGCGGCGGCGAAGCTGGCCGGTGTTCACGAGCTCGTCCTGCAATTCCCGCAAGGCTATGACACGATGCTCGGGCCGATGGGCGCGGGGCTGTCGGCGGGCCAGTCGCAGCGGATCGCGCTGGCGCGGGCATTTTACGGGGATCCTGCCGTGCTCGTGCTCGACGAACCCAATGCCTTCCTCGACGCCGAGGGCGAGGCGGCACTGATGGCGGCGATGAAGAGCGCCAAGCAGCGCGGCGCGACGATCCTGATCATTGCCCATCGCCGCTCGGTGCTGGAGAGCGCGGACCAGTTACTGGTGCTCGAAGCCGGGCGACCGACGATGTTTGGACCGGCCAAGGAAGTGGTCGCCCGACTCCAGGCTCCGCCGCAGCACAAGCAGCCGCAGAAGGAAGCGACAAAGTGAATTTGCCGAGCCTGACATGGCGCGAAGGCCCGAGTGACGAACTGATCGAGGCCGACGACCCGCGGCGCGACATCCGCACCGGGTCGATCATCGCCTTTCTGTTTTTCGTCGTGTTACTCGGCTGGGCGGCACTCGCGCCGCTAGACGCCGGGGTCTATGCGCAAGGCTCGATCGCGGTGTCCGGCAACCGCCAGGCGGTGCAGCATCGTACTGGCGGGACGATCGGCGCGATCCTGGTACGCGAAGGCCAGAAGGTGAAGGCAGGGCAAACGCTGATCGAGATGGCGGCGCCCGACCTAAAGGCGACCGAGCGCGCGCTGACCACCGAATATTTCAGCCTGGTAGCGCAAAGATCGCGGCTGATGGCCGAGCGGCTGGGCCAAGGCGGTTTTGCGCCGCCAACCGAATTCCTTAACCTGTCGGACGAGGACCGGCCGATCGCTCAGCAGGCGCTGGCGCTGCAACGGGCGCAACTACAGGCCCGCTCGGGCTCGCTGTCGGCGCAATCGTCAGTCCTCGGCCAGCGCTCACGGCAATTGTCGGAGCAGCAAACGGGCTATGCCCAGCAGCGCGTGTCTGTGCGCGAGCAGCAGCGGATCATTAACGACGAACTGACCGGCCTGCGCGAACTCGAGAAAAAGGGCTTCGCGTCGATCAACCGGGTGCGCGCGATGGAGCGGGCGCTTGAGGATTTGCGTGGGCGCGAGGCTGCGCTGACCGCCGAAATCGCGCGCGCCGGCGAAGGCAAGGGCGAGACCAGCATGCAGACGCTGAGCCTGCGCAAGACCAGTTTGGAAGAAGTGGCGGTCGAGCTCCGCGACACACAGACCCGCCTATCGGATATCCTTCCCAAGCTGGTCGCGGCGCGCGAGCAATTGCAAAATGCGACGCTCAAAGCGCCGACCTCAGGCCAGGTGGTCGGCCTGTCGGTGTTCACCGTCGGCGGGGTGGTTGGTGCGGGCCAGACGCTGATGGAAATTGTCCCCGACACGCGCAGCCTCGTAATCCAGGCGCAGGTCAATCCCGCAGACGCCGACGATGTCTTCCAAGGGCAGAAGGCCCAGCTGCGCTTCGTTAGCGTGTCGGACAAGACGCTGCCGATGCTCGAAGGGACGGTGCGGACAATCTCGGCCGACCGGCTGACCGACGAGAAGAGCGGCGAGTCCTATTTCCAGGCCGAGATCGAGGTCGCACCGTCTGAACTGAACAAGGTGCGCCGCGGTGCTGGGACAGGGGCAATTGCGGCCGGGACTGCCGGTCGAGGCGGTGCTTTCGGCACGCAAGCGGACCGCGCTGCAATATATTCTCGAGCCGCTGACGGTGCATTTCTGGCGGTCACTCCGCGAGCAATAACTCAAGCGGGAAGGGCGTAGAGCACGACCCCGAATGTGTTTTGCTCATGGACTCGCAGGTGAAAGCGATAGCCGAGCTTCCAGTCGTCGATCAGCGTGGCGATCTCGTGGAGATGTCCCGGCGTGTGGTAAGCCGAAATGAGCAATGCGGGGCGTTGCTCGCGGATCAGCCGCTGCATGCCCCTCAGCGTTTCGATCTCCGCGCCCTCGACATCAAGTTTGACGATGTTCACCTGCTCGCCCCGGATCAGATCGTCGATCGCGACGCACTGGATGACGTTTTCCCCCGTCGCATCGAGATGGCTCGCCATCGAGCTATCGCTGGAAAAGCGCAACTGGGTGGTGGATGACCAGGTGCCGAGCGGCAGGTTGAGGCGGCGCGGGATTGAAAAGTTGCGCTCGGCAAGGGTGGCGAAGCTGGCGGGGTCGGGCTCGAAGGCGATCGCGCTGTCGATCGCATAGCCGGCGGTCAGGAATTTCTGGATAGCGACCCCGGTGAAGGCGCCGCAATCGATCAAGCGGAGCGGTTCGGCATAGCGCGGGAGGTCGCGCGGGGTATATTCGTCGTCGAGACTGGCGCGCGGGCAATCGGCGATGGCGCCCGTGCGGCGGTAGCGACGGATGGAGTCGAACAGAGCGCGACTGGTTTCATCGGCGAGCAGGGCGCGGGCGCGATCGAAATGAACGTCTTCGGCGGCATAGTCGTAGCCTGGATCAAGCCAATAGCCGCCGATCACCGAGCGTCCGACCAGTGCGGGCAAGTGGATCGGGGTCAGCACTTCCGCAGCTCCTCCGGCGCGCAGCTCGGCGTCGAGCTGGGGCAGGTCGACATAATGGTTGTGCAGCGCGAGCAGGACAGTGCGGCCCGCGATGTCGGCATCGCCGAGCGCATGGACGGGCAGATCGCGATAGACCTGGCCTGCCTTGCCGCGGTCGAGGATGAGGCCGATCCCGACACCCGCGTCGAGCAGCTCGTCGACGATGCGCTGGCCGGTCGATCCTAGGCCGTAGATGATCAGTGGATCGCTCATGCGGTTGCATTGCGCCAGGGCAGCGGCGAGCGCCAGCCGTGCGCGCGGGCGTCGGCCCAGGCGTCGCGGATTGTGACGATGGCGAGGCTGGATAGCATCAGGTGGATGAGAACGGGGCGAAGCAGTGTGCCGACGCCGACCGAATAGGTCGCGATCACCTCACGACCGCCGAGATAGGAGTCGCGCACCACCGGCGGCACTTGCTCGATCGGGAAATCGAGCGCGATGCACAGGAGGTAGGCGGTAATGATCGCCATCGGCCGGCCGAACCCGCGCCACCGCTCGAAAAAAACGAAGAATATCAGGATCATCTGGGTGTAGCCGCCGGCCTCGCTGTTGATCACCGCAATGCCGATGCTGAGCAGGATCAGCCGATGCATCGGTACCGCGCCGGGGCGCCACCAGGCCGCCGCCGCCGCCGCGACGATGGCGAGCGTGGTGGCGAGGATGATGGCGCGGACGATGGCGCCGGCGACCGCGAGAAAGTTGGAGCCGAGCGCGGTGATGACCGGAAACTGGGTATCGCCCTGGAGCAGCAAGCGGATCGGCTGGAGCGAGCTTGGATACCAGAATTCGAGCAGGCTCGCCTGTTGGAAGGCACCCGCATAAGCGGTGAGGTTGCGCAGGATAACCGCCGGGCTGCCCTCGCCGTAGAGGGCGTAGGAGATGAGATAGATGATGATGCTGGCGAGCAATGCACCCTCGAACCAGCGCCACCGTCGCTTCAGCAATTGCGCGAAGATGGTGCCAATCAGATAGACTTTGAAATTCACCGCCAGCCCGGCGAACACCCAGCGCAGCCGCGCCGATTTCAGCAGCGGGCCGTAGGCGAGGATCAGGCAGGTGAAGGTGAACAGCAAAACGTTGCCGCGTTCGAGCGCGTAGGTCATCGATAGTCCGGCGCACAGCGCGAAGGTGCGCGGGAGCGCGGTCGCCGGGTCGAGTTTGTGGAAGGTACGCCAGATCAGAAAGGCGTCGACCGCATAAATGATCAAAAGCCAGGCGATGCCGTAGGTGTCGCAGTCGCGCGCGCTTTCGTTGACATCCATCGAGTAGCAGGGGCCCCAGCTGGTCAGCTTGAGCAGCAGGAATGAAAGGGGCGGATAGATGGTGGCAAAGGTGTCGTAGGCACCGCGCGTGTGGGCGAAGGTCGCCGGCGCCGAAAAGTCCATGAAGGTGCCGCTTGGCTCGTAGAAATAGGGCGGGGGCAGGTAGCCGTTCATGGCCAGGAAGATGAGGGTATAGGCCAGCCCGATCGCGACCGGCAGCGCGAACCAGCGTTCGACCATCAGGCCGCGCACTTGCATCACTCCGCCCTCGGCACGGTGAACACCCAGTGCCGCAGGAGCAAGTAGTTGATCAGCGACACGATGAGGACGGCGACCAAGCCGGCGAGATAGGGCGAGGCGATGAACTGCGTCGCACCAAACAAAGCGGCGAGGCCGAGCAGGTAATTCACCGCATAGGAGGCTATGAATCGACTCTTCGACACGGTCGAATCATGGAAGGCATGGCGACTGTAGGTGACGTAATTGAACGCCACGCCGAGGAGGTGACCAAGGATCTGCGCCACATAGATATTCAGGCCGAGCGCAACGAAGGCGGCGTACAGGCCGTAACCGAAGGCGGTGTTGACGATCCCCGCCTGATAGTAGCGCCAGAGCCGCTTGGCCGAACTCATGTTGGCCGCCATCATTCGCTGGTCGGGAAGTTGACCCGCTCACGCTCGATCACCAGCGGCGTCCCCCGGGTGCGGTCGGAAATCATCCGCACCTGCACGCCGAGCAGACCAAGAAACAGGAACAGCAGGCCGAACTGGAATTCGAGCAAGGCGGCAAACAGCCACATGCGCGGGTTGGCGCCGACGAGCGTCGAGTAAAGTGCGCCCCCCAACGTGAAGAGCGTGGCGAGGAAGATGAAGAAACTGACATAGAGCGGCACGCGGAGCAGACCCTTCGACGAGCCAGCTAGCGCCGACAGCGCGAAGTCGAGCAAGGCGAGGAAGCCGTTCTTGGACTTTCCCGCAGTGCGCGGCGGGCGCTTGAAGGGAATGGTCTCGATCTTGTAGCCGGTCTCGACCAGGAGCCCGCGGAAGAAGGGTTCGGGCTCATTCAAAGCCGCGATCGCGCGGACGACCTTGCGGTCGTACAGGCCGAACCCGGTCGCATTGGGGATGATCGGATAATCGCCGAACTTGCGCTGCAAGCCGTAGGACAGGCGGCGGAGCGAGGCGAAGATCGGCGACATTTTCTTGGTTTCGCTGGTGGCGAGCACGATATCCGCCCCGGCGCGCCAGCGTTCGACGAACGAGGGGATCATCTCGGGCGGATCCTGGAAATCGGCGACGATCCCGATCACCGCGCGACCGCTGGCTTCGAACAAGGCGTGGGTGGGGGAGCGGAGCTGGCCAAAGTTGCGGGTATTGACGATCAGCTTGATGCGCTTGTCGGCGGCGCACAGGCTGCGGATGATCGGGACGGTGCTGTCGCTCGAGCCATTGTCGATGAAGATGATCTCATAATCATCGCTCACCTTGTCCATCTGCTCGACCACCGCCGCCGCGATCGCCGCCGCATTCTCTTCCTCGTTGAAGCAGGGAATGACGACCGAAAGCTCGGGGGCTTCAGGCATGGACTTCGCGGATCGTCGTGCGGGTGCCGACCGGCGGGCGGAGATTGTAGAATTCGACCGCCAGCAGGATCAGCAGCAGCGCGATGGCCATCGCCAGCGCCGGGAAGTTGAGCTGGCGCGAGGTATCGACGAACGCCGGTTCGAGCACGCGGATGCTGGCGGTCGAGGTCATGTCGTCGACCGTCGTCCCCTCCAGCAGGCGCATGTAGGTGTCGTACAGCGATTGGGCGATGGTCAGCTCGCGCTGCAGCTTGCGATATTGGGTCGATGTGCTGACTGCGCGACCGATGCCCTGCGCGCCTTCGGGCGAGGTGTTGTCGGCCTGCGCCAGCTGGCCGCGCAGGGTGGCGGTCTCGGCGAGCAACTGGCGAACGACGAGATTATCGTCGGAATAATATTGGCGCGCAGCGGCAAGCTCGAGTTGCTTCTGCTTGAGCGACTGTTGAAGGTTGGCGACCCGGGCCGCGGCGGCACCGGCCTCGATGGTCGGCTCGGGGCTTCGCGCACTCAGGCGAAAGGTGTCGAACGCCCCTTGAGCCCGCGCCAGCCGATCCGAAGAATTGGTCACCAGCTTGGTCAGCACATCCTGCTTGTAGGCGGTTTGGCGGCGGTTGATCTCGCCCAGTTGCTGGCGTGCGGCTTCCTCATAGGCGGCGACGATCGCCTTGGCGAAGGCGGGATCGCCGAGCTGGGTCTGGATCTGGATGATGCCGCCGCGAAGCGCGCGAATGTCGACCTTGCGCTCCAGCCAGCGATGGGTCGCGGCGCGGCTGGCGAGGTCGAGCCTGTCCTGCAGCTTGAGCCGGGTAGCGACGCGATCGCGAACCTGGACACTGGCAGCGACCTTGAGCGCAATCTCGACCGCGGCCTGGTTGCCGAAGACGCTGTTGAGCGCGCCATACTGGACCTGGGTCGGATTGAAGCCGAGCGTGGTGGGGTCGCTCGGGGTCAGCGTCACCGCGGCCCGATAGCGCTCGGGGAAGAAAGCCAGCGCCAGGAACACCAGGATCAGCACGCGAACACGATCCGGCGGACCGCGGGGCTGCTGACCCAGCGCAGGCGGGCGAAGCTGCCGGTCAGGGTGCGCGGCGGCGTCATCGCGCGACCGAGCTCCGACGCCGGCCGCGCCAACCCCGACCTGGAACAGTATCGTGCTGATATCGCGCAGACGCGTCCAGAAGCTGTTCGACTGGGTCTTGACCGGAACGAAGATCACGTCGCCTGGAAGGACGATGGCGTTAAGCGCGCCCTTGGAGCGGGGCAGCACTTCGCCATTGGCGCGGACGACGAAGATGTTGCTCCGGTCGGCGGCGCGTAACGGTCCGCCCGCGCGGTCGAGATATTGCTTTACACGAAGCGGCCGCGCTGTCGCCGTCGAGCAGGAACGAGGCCGGGCGATAGACCGCGCCGAACACACCAACCGTCGACGGGCGAACGGGCACGTTGATCGAGTCATTATTCTCGAGCAGCACGGTTGCCGGAAGCGCATAGGCTGCGGGGTGGATCGGCATCACCACGCGGCCGTCGGGCTCGGCGGTGCGGAGCCGCTCGAGCACCTGGCGCGCGCTCGCCAGTTCCATCTCACGCTCGGCCGGACACCGTCGCTCGGGCTCGGCGGTCAAGCGGGGCGGAGGCGAGGGTCAGTTCCAGCTGCTTGATCGCCTCGGCGAAGCTCTCGCGCTGCTGCTGGCCGAACCGACTGGCGGGTCAGGCGCGTGCCATAGGCGAAAGCCCGCGGGGTGAGGCCGCCGGCAAGCTCCATGACTTGGCTCATCGGGGTGTTGGGAGCGACGTAATAGTTGCCCGGGCGCTTCACTTCGCCTTCGACCCGGACCAGCACCGACTGGCGGTCGACCGGCTGGATCAGCGAGCCGCGCGATAGAGCCTGCAGGATGTCACCGCCCAGCACCGGCGCACTGGCCATCATCTCGCGGCGGATCTCCTGCGGACCGATGCGTGCCGTATCGGCGGTGCGATAGAGGATGATCCGGCTTGCATCGCCGAGGTCGTTGGTGCCGCCGGCCAAAGCCAGCGCGGTCTCGAGCGTTTCGCCCGGCTTGGTTTCGTAAATCGCTTCCTCGTTGACCGAACCGATTACGGCGACCTGCGGACCTGCGGGCGGAATGAACAAGACATCCTCGTTCTGGAGCACTGCATCGCCGACACGATTGCCACCACGGACCAATTGGTAGAGGTCGAAGTCGGCGACTTCGGCGCCGTTGCGGTAAAGCTTGACGGTGCGGAAGCTGCCCCCGGCATTGGGGCCGCCAGCCTGGAACACGGCATTGGCCATGGTCGACAGGCTGCTCAAGGTGAAAGCGCCGGGATTGTTGGCGAAACCGGTGACATAAACACGGATCCCGCGCAGTCGGCGGATGCCGACGTTGACCGTGTAGCCGCGATATTGCCGCCCGATCGCCGCCGAGACCCGATCCTGCAGATCGCCGTAGCGAGTGCCGGCGAGGCTGATCGCGCCCACTCGAGGCAGGAAAATGCGACCGTTGGTATCGATCTCGCGCTCGACACTGCCCTCGATCGATCCGGCCATGGCAATGGACACGACGTCGCCGACGTTGAGGATGTAATCGGGCGGGACGGTGGCAGTCGCTGGCGTGGCGAAGTCACGCTGGGCGGGAAGCAGCAGGTTGGAACCGAAGCGCGGCAGCTTGCGGCCAAGCACGCGCTCCACATACCGCTCGAACTCGCCCGGCTTGGCGATCGGCTTGACGATCGCGTCGGCGGCGGTCTGGCGCTGGGCGCTGAGCAATTGCTCGGTCAGGAGCAGCTGGCGCTCGGTATCGACCACGGTTTCGGGGCGCAGGATGCTGCTTCCCAGCGGATCGCTAGTAGCAAGGCCACCTTGGTTGGGCAGCGTGCGCGGATCGATTGTCCCGACGGGCGAGCCCGAAGGCATGTTACGCGGATCGATCGGTTGCACCATCTGCGCACTGCCCGCGGTCGCGACCAGCGCCGCGCCGCCAAGCGCGACCGCCACCAATTTCCGCTCCAACGACATCATCACGCTAGACACCCCTCCCGAACCTACCCGCGCTGGCTATCACGCAGGCCGATGATTTGCCAGCCTGTGGCGCGATTTGTTGTTCTTGAAAAAAGGACAGATAATCAATGGTTTCCGCGACCTGCTGGACGAATGGCACCGGAGCGATGCGATGGGTATGGAGCAAGGCGGCATAGCCGGCGGCATCGCCGACATAATCGTCGCTGGCAGTGGGATCCAGCGGGGGGCGGCTGATCGTGACGTTACCAACTTGTGCAGCGACGGCTTCGGCGATCGCTTGCATCTCGATCGGCTCGCCCCCGCTGTCGAAGCGAGTGATCTTGGCCGAGCCGTCGAGCAACAGCGCGAAGACCAGCGACATCAGTTCGCGGATGGCGACATAGGAGCGAATGACGCGGTGCGGGGCGCGGATGACGATCGGGCCGCCGTCGAGAGCATCGCGAATAAATGCGGCGAGCGCGTAACTCGACTGCTTGTTGATGTAGGGGCCGGAAAGATTGAAAAGGCGACTGATGACGGCGCGCTTGCCGCTATGGCCCGCCCAGTCGGCGAAGCGTTGCTCCTGCTCGCGCTTTAGGCTGCCGTAGCGCTGCATCGCAGGGGCTGAATTGGTCGAGGCGGCGGCCCCCGAGGAAGCGACGAAAATTGCCCGTGCATCGATCCGGTCGAGCGCACCAAGCACGCGATCGTCGATCGCGCGATTGGCGGCGCGATAGTCGCTTTTCGTCATCGCCTCCGAGCGGTCCTTGGTCAGGAAGGCGAGATGGAGGACGATGGTGGGCACCGGCCGCAGGTCGGCCGAGGCGCTCAATGGCCGCTGGGCGATGGTCGTGCCGTCGCGGAGCCGGAGGTCGCGATTGCTCGATCCGAAGCGTAAACCCGCTCCGCAAAAGCATCGCCAAGCGCGGACTTGAGCAGCTCGAGCGTGGCGAGACCGATCCAGCCGCCGGCGCCGGTGACGACGATCCGCGCACTGCTCGCTCGACCATCTCCGCAACATCCGGCTCGAACCCATCCATCACGCGACGCAGCGCCGGGACGCGACTAATAGGCGCGAGCTGATCGAAGCGGTCGAAGTGGGCGAGCGGTCGATCGACGTGACCGGCCTCCGCATATCCGTAAGTGACGAACAGGAAGCCGATCCCGGCATTGGCGGCGGTCCGGCGGTCGACCCCGCTGTCGCCGACGTAGAGGCACTCGGCGGCGGTCGTTCCAAGCGCGTCAAGGGCGAGAGGGCAAGGTCCGGGGCGGGCTTGAGCGGAGTGTCGTCGCGGCTTCCGATGATCGCCGCGAAATGCAATCGACGATGCGAGATCGACCGACGATCTTATCGCACAGGCTTGTGGCTTGTTGGAACAGATCGCCATCCGACGCCGAGGTCGGACAACGCGGTCAGCCCGTCGCGGACGCCGGGAAACAGGCAATCGATGGGCGTGTCGAGGCGGCGTATACGAGTGCGAAAGTCAGCGAGGTCGGGGTCAGGTCGACCAGATCGGGTCACCGAGCAGCGCAGCGACCAATTGCGAACCGCCCTGAGTGAGAAAGACGCGCGCATCGGTGGCGGCGACGGCGTGCTGGACACCGCGCTCGGCAAGCATCTGGTTGATGATCCCGGCGATCAGCGGCGCGCTGTCGACGAGGGTGCCGTCGAGGTCGATGATCAGCGACGGCGGCCGTCGGCTCACTCGGGGACCGCCAGCGCCTCGGCCAGCTCGTCGCGCGGCAGGAAAGGCGCGAGATCTTCCATCGGCGCGGTCACCATGCTGCCGTCCTCGAGCCGTCGGGAGGAGACCTTGGGCGCGAAATTCTGGTTCTTGTCGACCATGATTTCGCACAAGGCCGCGCCCGGCGCATCGAGCGTGTCGCGGACTGCGCGGGCCATGTCGGCGTGATCCGACGTCCGGGTATAGGACAGGCCGAAGGCGGTCGCGATCTTTTCGAAATCGGGGAAAGTGATCCCGCTGTCGGGGCCGCATCCGACCGAAAAGCCATCGAAATAGGCCTGCTGCGACTGGCGGATCGAGTGGTAGCCGCTGTTGTTGTAAAGGAAGATCTTGGCCGGGATGCGCTGGCCGACGATGGTCTGCAATTCCTGCAGGTTCTGCATGATGCTGCCGTCCCCGGCGAGGCAGATGATGCGGCCGGGGTGGCGGGGGCCCAAACCGTCCGCCATGGCGTGCCACGCGCCGATGGTCGCGGGCAGGTCATAGCCCATCGATGCCGCGCCCGAATTGGAATAGAGCCGCTGCCCGCGCTTCAACTTTGCCGCCTGGACGGTGCACACTGCGGCCGTCGCGTCGGCCATCACGATCACCTCATCCTCGGCCAACGCGTCGAACAATGTCTCGACGAAGCAATAGGGGTTCACCATCCCTTGGTGTCCCAATAGTCGGGCAGCAAGGCGGGATATTGCGGCGGCGCTGCTGGCCCCATGCGACATAGGCGGCGTGCGCGGGCGGTGGGTCGTAGCCGCCGAGCTCCTCCAGCAGAACGGCGAGGAAATCTTTCACGTCGGCGTGGACGGGGAGGTCGATCGCGATGGTCGGTTTGGCCAATTCGGCCGCATCGACATCGACCATCACCTTCTTCGCCTCGCGGGCGAAGGCGGCGAAATTATAACTGATCTGGCGTACGTTGAGGCGGCAGCCGAGGACCAGCAACAAGTCGGACTTCTGGACCGCGAAATTGCCGGCACGGTCGCCGACGGTGCCCGGGCGGCCGACATAAAGCGGATGATCGTCGGCAACGACGTCCTGCGCATTCCAGGCCGGGGCGACGGCGATGCCGAGCCGCTCGGCGACTTCGAGAAACAGGTCGTGCGCGCCGGCGATACGGACACCCGTTGCCGGGGAGCAGGACGGGACGCCTGGCCTCGCGGAGCATCGCGATCACTTGCCGAGCAGGCACCCGAAGCTCCTCGCGCGATGGCCGGCCATCGTCCTCGGTCGCGGGATCGAAGCCGCGCAAGGTCTCGGGATCGACCATCGCCGACTGGACGTCGATCGGAATGTCGAGCCAGACCGGGCCCGGCCGCCCATACTCCGCTAGCCAGAGTGCCTTTTCGAGTAGGAAACGAATCTCGGCAGGATCGTCGACGAGCGCGGCAAACTTGGTGATCGGCGTCACCATCGCAACGATGTCGGCTTCTTGGTCGCCGAGTTGGCGCAGGCCCGGCGCATTGGAGCGTAGGGTCTCGCGTTTCACCTGGCCCGACAGAATGATCATGCCGATCGAATCGGTGTAGGCACCGTGGACGCCGTTTAGCGCGTTGATCCCGCCCGGACCGGTGGTGACGTTGAGCGCGGCGAGCCGACCCGACAATCGGGTATAGCTTTCCGCCGCCATCGCCAGCGCCTGCTCGTGATGGCAGCAGATATAGCGCAAGCCTTCCGGCGCGGCCGAGCGCGTCATTGAGATGCATCGCCCCGCCGCCGGTTAGCATGAAGACGTCGGTAATGCCGTGCTGCACAAGGCGCGCGGCGACATAGTCGGAAAGTCGGACGGTCATTGGTGTTTCTAGCGCCGGATCAGGTGCCGACCGCCTGGCTGGCCGGCTCGTTCTCGGTCAGGCCTCGGTCAAGGATCATGTCGGTGATCGCCGGATCCGCGCATAGCGGGGAAGCGACATTGTGGACGGTCAGCGGCTCGTTGGCCGACAGCGGCGCAGTCAGCCGCTCGCCGCCGTCGAATTCGCGGGTCGACAATTGGCCCTTGAGCAATGGCACCGAAAAATAGACGTCGTCGCGGGTCAGCACTGTGCCCTCGGCGAGATCGTGCTTGGCATACACCCCACGAACCAGCGCATCCAGATAGCGCCGCTCGCTTTCGGGCACTCGGCGCCGTTCGACCGGGACGCCGCCGCACATTTCGCGCGCTTTCTTGAAGGCGCGAAACCAGATGTCGGCTTGCTCTGGCTTGGTGCAATAGGAACTGACCGGAACGCCGTCATGATCAATATCGATATGCCGTTCGAACGTACGTGCGCCCTTGGCGTAGGCGATCATAATCGAATCGTGCCAGTCACGATGCTCGTGGGTCGAGAAACCGATCGTGATGTACGGATAGCGGGCGCGCAAATGGTCGATCTGGTTAAGTTCCAGGTCGCCGTCTTCTGACGGATAGAGCGACACGCAATGATTGAGCGCGAACGGAATGCCGCGGCCGGTGAAGAAGGATACCAGCGTGTCGATATGGGCGAGGTCGGCTCCGCCCGACGAGGCGATCACCGGCAGCCCGGTCGACGCGATCTTTTCTAGCAGGGTGCGGTCACGGATATCGCTGCTCGCGATCTTGAGGATGTCGACCCCGAATTCGACGCATTTGTCGACCGACACCTCATCGAACGGGGTGACCATTGTCACCATGCCGGCGTGGCGCACCGCCTCGACCAACTCGCGCAGTTCTTCCCACTGGAGCTTCGTGTCGAGCGTCTTCTTGATGTAACGGATATCGGTGCGGTCGCGGTAATCGGCGTGGACGAAGCTGTCGACGTCGCGGAACTGCAGCTTGATCGCGGCATGGACGTCGTTGAAGCGAACCACACGCGCGAAATCGCTGACGATCTTCAGCCCGCGATCGAGCTTGCCCCAGTGATTGTTCGCCAGCTCGAGCACGAACAGATCGTCGAAAATGGAAGCGGACACGCAAATTCTCCCTGAACTCACGCGGCTATAAAGCGCTTCATCGTTTCTGTCGCATAGTTCAAATGATCCTGCTCCAGCCCCGGATAGAGGCCGATCCAGAACGTTCGCTCGGTGACCATATCCGCGTTGGTCAACTCCCCAACCACCCGATATTCGCGACCGCGCATGTACGGCTGGCGGATCAAATTGCCGCCAAATAGCAGGCGCGTGGCAATTCGATTGGCGTCGAGATGCTGGATAAGTGCATCGCGGGTGACGGGTGAACCTTCCCTGAGCGTGATCGGGTAACCGAACCAGCTCGGCTGGCTGTTGGGCGTCGGCTCGGGCAGGATCAGCACGTCCTCGAGCGGCTTCAACATTTCGGTCAGCAGGTCGAAATTGCGCTGGCGCGCGGCGATGAAGCCGTCGAGCCGGTCCAGCTGGGCAAGCCCGACCGCGGCCTGCATGTCGGTGATCTTCAGATTATAGCCGCAATGGCTGTAGGTATATTTGTGGTCATAGCCGAACGGCAGCTGGCCAAGCTTGCGGCAGAAACGCTTGCCGCAGGTGTTGTCCATGCCCGGGCGCACACCAGCAGTCGCGGCCCCAGTCGCGCATCGATTCGATCACCCGCTTGAGCATCGGCTTGTCGGTGAACACCGCGCCGCCTTCGCCCATGGTGATGTGGTGCGCGGGGTAGAAGCTCAGCGTGCCGATGTCGCCGAACGTGCCGACGCCCTGGCCGTTGTAGGTGGCGCCGAGCGCATCGCAGCAATCCTCGACCACCCACAGGTCGTGCTTCTCGGCGACGCGCATCACCTCGCCCAGGTCGAACGGATTGCCGAGCGTGTGGGCGATCATGATCGCGCGGGTCTTGCTCGACACCGCCGCCTCGATCATCTCGGGCTTGATGTTGTAGGTCGGGATGTCGACGTCGACGAACACCGGGACGAGACCATATTGCAGCGACGGATTGACCGTGGTCGGAAAGCCGGTGGCCACGGTGATCACCTCGTCGCCGGCTTTCAGCGCGTCGCCGCGGAGGTAATGCGAGGTCAGCGACGAGAGCGCGAGGAGATTGGCCGAGGAGCCGCTGTTGGTGGTCAGCGCATGGCGCACGCCCGAGCCGGGCCGAGAGCTTCTCCTCGAACGCGGCATTGAAGCGGCCGGTGGTGAGCCAGAAATCGAGCGCGCTATCGACCAGCGACTGCATGTCCGAGGCGCCATAGACCTTGCCCGACACGGGCACCGGGCTTTCCCCGGGCACGAACGGCTTGGGCGCGTGATGGCGGCGGGCATATTCGCCTACCAGGTCGAGGATCATTGCGCGCAAGCCGGGCTCGTCCGATTGCTCCGCCAGCGCGTGCAGGTCGGGCCCGTACGATCACGCCCATGCCGTCTGCTCCCACGGTCTTCGACGCCTCGTAATCCGTCAATCTGTCCTAGGCTGATTGACCGCGCATCGTCGCCCGCGCGGCAACCGCCTTGTGCCAGTCGACGATCCAGCCGAGCGCGCGCTTCGAGCGGCAGGCGCGGCGCCCAGCCGAGCGCGCTACGTGCCTTGGTGCTATCGAGCCGCAGCATGGCGGCTTCGTGCGGCTGCGGCGAGCTCGCGGGCAATCCCAGCCGCTCGGCACGCCCCGACGCAGCAGCTGCATCCGCGACCCAGGCAACCGGCCGCGTGTCCTCGTCCGACGGGCCGAAATTCCACGCGTCGGCAAGCCTTGCGCTCGCCTCGAGCAGTCGCTGTGCGACCAGCAAGATAGCCGGCCAGCGCGTCCAGCACATGCTGCCACGGGCGGACGGCGTGCGGGTTGCGGATCTGCGGGCGGTCGCCCGCCGATCAGCGCGCGGACGAGGTCGGGGACCAGCCGGTCCTCGGCCCAGTCGCCGCCGCCGATGACATTGCCCGCGCGGACCGAGGCGAGCAGCGGGCCGTCGCGCGAAAAAGGAGCGGCGAAACGGAGGCGACGGCAATCTCGGCGCACCCTTGCTGCTGCTGTAGGGATCGTGCCCGCCCATCGGGTCGGTCTCGCGATAGGGCCAGACCCATTCGCGATTTTCGTAGCATTTGTCGCTGGTGACGCAGACGATCGCCGCGGACGCCGTCGATCGCGGCGGCAGCCGCATCGAGCAGGTGGACCGTGCCCATCACATTGGTGGCATAGGTCTCGACCGGGTCGGCGTAGGACGCGCGGACCAGCGGCTGGGCGGCGAGGTGGAAGATCGAGTTCGGGCCGGGCGTCGGCTGATCGCCGGCCTCGAACGCCGCCGCGATCGCGGATGTCGCCCTCGACATGGGTGACGAGCTCGGCGAGCGCGGGTCTGGTCGAACAGGCTCGGCTGGTCGGCGGGGCAGCGCGAAGCCGGTGACCTCGGCGCCGAGCTGGTGCAGCCACAGCGCCAGCCAGCCGCCCTTGAAGCCGGTATGGCCGGTGACCAGCACGCGGCGGCCCGCCAGAAGTTGCGCTTCACCAGCATTTCCACGGCGCCGCCGCTGGCCCACAGTTCTTCCAGGTAGCATCTTGTCGCGCAGCGTATCCATCGGCTGCCAGAAGCCGTCGTGGCGATAGCCCATCAGCTCGCCGCCGCGCGCCAGTTGCTCGAGCGGCTCGTGCTCCCACGATCGTGTCGGGGCCGTCGATCAGGTCGAGCACCGACGGGTCGGCGACGAAGAAGCCGCCATTGATCATGGCCGCCGTCGCCAGCCGGCTTCTCGCGGAAGTTGCGGACCTGGTCGCCGTCGAACTCGAGCGCGCCGAAGCGTCCCGGCGGCGACACCGCGGTGATCGTCGCGCGTTTGCCGTGGGCGTGATGGAACGCGACCAGGTCGCCGATGTCGATGACGGCGACGCCGTCGCCATAGGTGAAGCAGAAGGGCTCGCCGTCATCAAGATAGGGCCGGATCGCCGTCAGCCGCCCGCCGGTCATGGGTGTCGGCGCCGGTCTCGACCAGGGTGATCCGCCACGGCTCGCTGCGCTTCTGATGCACCTCCATCCCGTTGCTGCTTGAGGTCGATCGTGACGTCGGAGGTGTGGAGGAAGTAATTCGCGAAATACTCCTTGATCAGATAGCCCTTGTAGCCGAGGCACACGACGAAGTCGTTGACTCCGTGGGCCGAATAGATCTTCATGATATGCCAGATGATCGGCATGCCGCCGATTTCGACCATCGGCTTGGGCCGGATCGCGGTTTCTTCGCCCAGCCGGGTGCCCAGTCCGCCGGCAAGAATGACCGCTTGCACTCTAATTCTCCACCGTCGAAAGTCCGGTACGAACTTTCGGTCAGCGCTTCGGCAGTGCCACGATCCGGACCATGGGTCCACCGCTGCGACCCGGTTCGGGGCGGAATAGGGCGACCGTGCGGCCGCCGCGAGAAGCCGGCGATAGGTAGCGATCTCGGCGGGATAGCGCGCGGCCTCGGCCAGATAGAGGTCGTGATAAGCGAGCACCGCAAAGTCGGCGCGGCAGGTGTCGAGACGGGCGGGCGCGACATTGCCCAGATCGATGATCGGGCTGGCCCCGCGGAGCGACTGGACCTCGTCGAAATCAACTCCGCCGCGGAGGAGCGCCACGCCATCGACGCAACCGGCGCTGCCGATCGGGAACAGGATCGTCCACGGCTGGCCGCGCAGGCTGAGCTCGAGATGCTCGAACACGACCCGGCTGCCGGGGGGAATGTGGGCGCTCGCCCAGCGCGCGGCCTGTGACCGTGTATCATTGCCGCGCTCGATCGCCTGGGCGAAGGCGGCCCGCATCGGCTGGACCGCAATGACCGCGGTCAACAGGGCGATTGCTAGGCGTAGCCGTACGCCAGCAAGGCGCCGTGCTAGCGGGCGGGCGATGGCGACGATCGCGAGCCCAGCGCCGATACACAGCATCGGCAGCACCGGCAGCACCCAACGCGACCAAATCAAATTCTGGGTGCAGATCAGACCGATGAACATGAGCGTGGCGGGGAGCATCGTCCAGCGTGCGACCGGGCTTCGAACCGCAGAAAAGGCGAGGCCGACGAGGGCGAGGGCAAGGCCGACGACTCCCATGGAGCCAGCGACCGGAGTCGCCGAGGTAGTACAGGAGATTATCGAGGAAGCTGCCGCCATTGTGGGCGAGATGGCCGGACTTTACCTCGCCGCTCACGTTGGCGAGGACGGTCGGCCAGTCGAGGAAGATATAGGGCGAGGCGAGGAAGACGGCGGCCAAGGCTACAGCACCGGCGGCGACGAGCCACCATTTCGGCAGGCGCTGCTTCAGGTTGGCCAGGACAAAAGCGCCGATCACCGCGATGAACACCGTCGCGGCGGGCCATTTGGTGGCGGTGGCAAGTCCGGCGAAGGCCGCGGCGATCAGCAGGTCGCGCAAGGCGCGGTGCTCGACAGTTCGCACTGCGAACATCATGCAGGCGAGCATGAAGACGCTGGCGTTGATGTCGGTCCGCACCACCTGCGACCAGGCGATGTGGAGCGAATTGATTGCGAGCAGGCCTGCGGCGACGAGACCCACGGCGGGTCCGTGCAGGCGGCGGCCGAGGGCATAGGTCAGGGCAACGCACAAGGTGCCGATCAGCGCCATCGCCACCCGGGCCGGGACGAACAGCAAGGCCGGATCGGCATAGGCGGCGCGGGAAAATTCCGCGAGATCGTTGTAGCGACCGGACGCTAGCCCGATCGACGCGACGGCGGCGTCAATTGCGGCGACCAGATAGATGGTGGTCGAACCGGGATGCCCGAACCAGCCGGGGTTGAGCGTGCCTTCGGCTAGCATCCGCAGCGCGGTGATCATGAAGATCGGCTCGTCCGGATCGTACATGCTGGGCAGCCCGAAGCCGATATTGTGCAGCCGCCAGCCGAGCGCGATCAGCAGGATGGCCCCAAGCGCGATTCGAACGGCAACGCGCTGGGCAATCACTGGGCTAGACTTTCGGTAAGGGCGGCAATGAGGCCCGCCCCCTACGTCAGCCGCAGGGACGCAACAAGGCCGGTCGGTCGGTCAGATCCACGGGTCCGCGGGCTGAACGTGCCAGCTGATCGGAACACTGGTCCCGGCGACCGCACCGTTCGAAATGAAGCCGCCCGCCGCGGTGCCGAGCCAGTTGCTCAACTGCCCGTCGACATTGCGCCACAAGATGTCCTCGCGCCCGTCGCCGTTATAGTCGCCAATGGCCACCACGTCCCAGGCGACAGGGACGCTAGCGGCGGCATTGCCATCATTGACCAGCCAGCCCCCGCTAGCGGTGCCCAGCCAGTTGCTGAGCTGTCCGCTCGAATGGCGCCAGAGGACATCGTCGCGCCCGTCGCCGTTGAAGTCGCCGGTGCCGGCGATCGTCCAGTCAGTCGGCACCCCGGCAAAGGCATTGGAGTCGTTAGGCAGTGAACCCGCCGGCAGTGGTGCCGAGCCAGTTGCTGACCTCCCCCGCGTCGTTGCGCCACAAGATGTCGGCGCGGCCGTCGCCGTTGAAATCGCCAGTCCCGACGACGTGCCAGTTCGTCGGGACGGTCGCGGCGGCGTTGACATCGTTGAGTTGCCACCCGCCGGTCGCGGTGCCGAGCCAGTTGCTCAGCTGGCCATTGTCGTTGCGCCACAGGACGTCGTCGCGGCCGTCGCCATTGAAATCGCCCGTGCCCGCGACCTGCCAGGACGTGGGCACGCCGATATGGGCATTGGCGTCGTTCGGAGTGAAGCCGCCATTGGCGTTGGCGAGCCAGTTGCTGAGCAGGCCGTTGTCGTTGCGCCACAATATGTCGTCTCGACCGTCACCGTTGAAGTCGCCGGTGCCGACGATATGCCAGCTGACCGGGATGGTCATGCCGGCGTTGGAATCGTTGACCTGCCAGCCGCCGTTGGCGGTGCCGAGCCAGTTGGACATCTGGCCATTGTCGTTGCGCCACAGCACATCGCTTCGCCCGTCGCCGTTGAAGTCGTTGCGCACGGTGTCGACGGGGACCACCGCACCCACCGGCGGCGGAGCCGGGACTGGCGCCGTCGGGATGACCCGGTCGGCAATTGCCGCGACCCCGAAGGTGAAGCTGGCGGTGGAAATGTTGGCCAAGGTCTGGCCCGCAAGGATCAGCGAGGCGCCGGTGCCGAAATTGACGACGACATCGTTGCCGACCTGCTGGATGCCCGACCAGGCGGTGAAGCCGCGGACATGGATCTGGTCGGTGCCGGCGACGAAGTCGGTAATCGTATCGACGCCGAACCCGCTTTCGTAGCGGAAGATGTCGGCACCCGGCCCGCCCGTCAGCAGGTCGTTGCCGGCGCCGCCGGACAGCAGATCGTCGCCAAAACCACCAATCAGCGTCTGCGTGCCGGCGCCCGAGAGCAATTGGTCATTGCCTTCATTGCCGCGGACCACGCCGGTGACTATTCCCTGGCGGCCGTCGTAAATATCGCCCGCACCGCCGAAATCGACATTACCCTGGATCTGACCGGTGTTGATGATCGTCGCGCGATGATTGTCGCCCGCGCCGCCCACCAGATAGACATCGCCGATCAGCGACCCGCTGTTATAGATGCTGAGCATCCCGTTGTAGCCGTAGCTTTCCCAGAACGTGCTGCGGATCGAAAATTCGCCCTGGATGGTTCCGCTGTTGAAGATGTCGGCATTCCCCGCCCACGACACCAGGATGCCGGCGCTGTCCTGGGTAGTAGTCGAATCGTTGACGGTAATCGTGCCCCGGTTCACCAGCCACGTATTCGGCGCCATGGGATGCGCGCCAGTGACGAACTCGAACCCGGCACTCCGCGCCCCGCCTTCGACGTTGATCGTGCCGCTGTTGAAGATGTGGTCGGCAGTGTAGCTAGCGCCGAGCGTGGTGGTGCCGAGCGCCCGGCCCGTGGCCGAGATATTGACCGTCCCGATATTGCTGATCTGCCCGCCCATATCGACGCCGAAGGCCACCGCGTCGCCCGCCAGGCTGGTGACGTTGAAGGTGCCGAGGTTCCACACGCGCTCGACGCCGTTGACGCCGCGCACCGCGCTATTGTCCGAGCGGATATCGATCACGCCGGTCGCCAGATTGACCACGTCGACGCTGTTGTTGGCATTGCCGAACCAGTCCGCGCGCACGCCGAAGGCGATGGCGGGGGTGCCCGACACATGGAGCGAGTAGCTGCCGGCATTGAAGAAATCGGCCGCGCCGCCACCCGAATCCGCAAGGATGATGCCAGTGGCGTTGTGCAATACCTCGCCCGTGATGAGCGGGGCGGGATTATCGAGCGACAAATGGCTGCCCGCCGCAATCGTCAGATTACCGGACTGCACAACGATGGTCTGATCGTCCGGGACAGTGACATTGACGAGCGTGACGGAACTGAAGGTCAGCCCGGCCTGGACCGTTGCGACCTCAATATTAAGGAAAGTGACGCGGTCGGTGGCCGACAGGGTCAGGACGACGTCCGCACCGACCTGGGCGATCGACTGGGCGGCGGTGTAGCCGTAAATCTCGACCGTATCGCCGACGGCCATGTCCTGCACCACATCGGCGCCGTCGCCGCGGCTGAACAGGAAGATGTCATTGCCCGAACCGCCGGTGATCAGGTCGTCGCCGCGCTCGCCGCGGATCAGATCATCGCCGGCGCGGCCGTCGATCCGGTCGGCACCCCCGGCGCCGACGATGAGATTGTCCACCGCCGAGCCGAGCAGATGGTCGTCGTTATGTGAGCCGACGATATCCTCGATATTGGCCAGCGAATCGCTGCTGAGGCCATCGCTCGCCGTGCCTGCGGCAAGATCGACAGTGACCGCGAAGGGCGATTCGGCGAACGAGACCGTGTCGAGCCCGGCCCCGCCGTCGATCACATCGGCGCCCAGACCGCCTTCCAGGAAATCGTCTCCGCCGCCGCCGGCCAGGCTATCGTTGCCGGCGTCGCCGTAAAATGCGTCGGGCGCGGCGCCGCCGATCAGCGTGTCATTGCCATTGCCGCCTTCGACCGTTCCATAATGCTCGCCAGTCGCGCCCTCGTAGCGGTCGTTGCCGTCCTCGAGCAGCGTGGCGCCGAGCATGATGCCACTATTGTTGACGACGTCATTGCCCGCCGCGAGCATCACCGCGCCGTCGATTGTGCCCGAATTGTCGAGGATGTCGACGATTTCATAGGCCCAGGTACCCGATCGCAAATAGCTGTCGGCATAGATGGCGATGTCGGCGGTAATCGTGCCGCTGTTGATATGCTGATAGTCGATGCCGGTGCGTTGGCCGATGTAGACGCCAATGCTGGCATAGGGTAAATCGGACGCCGTCTGGGCGGTGATCGTCCCGCTGTTGGCCAGATAGGAACCAAGCATGTCACGCCAATAGACGCCGATCGCGGTCTCGCCGCCGGTGACATTGATGGTGCCGCGATTGTCGACCAGCCCGTCGGCGCGAATACCATAGGCGTCGAGCCCCGACACCAGGATGGTGCCGGTATTGACAAGTCTTCCGCCATTCTGCCCGATCGCCTCGCCGCCGGCCGCGCGCACGTCGATCAGCCCATCGTTGCGCACGTCGCCGATACCGCGGACCCCGCTCGCGTCATAAAATTGGAGGTCCGACCGGGCGGTCACGCGCCCGTCGCTGGCATTGATGAAGCTGCTGCCGGGGGCGAGATAATCGCCCATCACGCCGGTCGCGATGCCGGTGCCGGATGCTGTCACCATCGACGAAATCCAGCCGTAATTGGTTAGGATGCTATCCCCCGCGTTGAAGATTACCCCGGCGCTCGCACCGTAGACTGGGGTGACATTGGTCTCGGCAATGATTTCGCCCGCGCCGATCGTATGCGTGCCGGTGATGAGCGTGGCCCAGTTGATGGCGACATGCGGATCAAACCCGCCAAAATTGGCCGCGGTGAACTGGGCGAGGTTGGTGTCGAGGAAGCGGACGAAGGCGTCATGCGTGTCCGGGGTGGTATCGAAACCCTGGTTGCGGAACCACAATTCGACATGCGCCCCGACCTGCCGAAGCTCGACATAGCCTAGCGCGAACGGATTGGCGGGCGCCGCGAAGGAGCTGAGCGGGTTGCGCAGGAAGAGCGCAAGATCGAACACGTCGCCGCCGTTGCCGGGGGCAAAGTCGGCGACGATCAGCGGACCGTGAATATTGGTCGACGACGCCCATTCGATCCGGTCCTGCCCGGCGCCCAACGTCAGCGGACCGAAGGCGTGGACCATGCGGACGATGTCGTTGCCGGCGCCCAGATCGACCGCATAGCCCTGACGAATATTGCCATTGTTGATCGTGACGATGTCATTGCCATCGCCCGCGGTCAGCGATCCCAGCACCGCCGCCTGCGAGTCGTGCGCGATGGCGATGTTGATCGTGTCGTTGCCGGTGCCGCCGATGACCAGATCCTCGCCAAACCAGTCGTAGATCAGATCGTCGCCGTCGCCGCCGTCGAGGCGGTCGATGCCGAACTCGCCGTCGAGATTGTCCGACCCGGTTCCGCCATTCAATTGATCGGCGCCGAACCCGCCGCGCAGCTGGTCGTTGCCAATGCCGCCGGAAATGAGATCGGCACCGTCATGGCCGAACAGCATGTCGTTGCCGTCCAGTCCCGAAACCTGGTCGTCACCGCCATTTCCGTGGATCACATCGACCGCCGCAGTGCCGGTCAGCGTGTCGGCCGCGCTCCCGCCGGTCTGGGTCGGATGGAAGGGCTCAAAACCAAGATTGAACGAGGTAAGCGCCGTTGCTGTCACATTCACGAAGGTGATGAGCGTGTAATAATAAGGGATGGAGGTGTGCGTGTTGAAAGTCCGGACCTGCAGTTCGGTGTTGGCCCCGACCTGCACCAGCCGCGCGTCGCCGTCGGCAAACGGGTTGAAATCGGGGTCGCCGTTCATCACGATTGACGACACGTATCCGGCCCAGTCCAGCCGATCGCCGCCCGCGCCGGTGGCGAAATCCTGGATCGTGATAGGGTTAATCCCCGTCGACGACAGTTCGAGCGACAGTTCCACGACGTCCGCACCGGCACCGAGCGTGGCATTGACCCCGCCATTGGGCACGCCGCGCAGCAACAGGCGATCGTTGCCCGAGCCAAGGTCGACGTTGACCAGCCCGCTCGACCAGGAAATCTCGGCCACGTCATTGCCCGTCCCGCCGTCGATCGTGACAATCCTCTGGCCAGGCAGATTGGCGTCGTAGCGCGCCAGGACGATGCGATCGTCGCCCGCGCCGCCGATCAGCGTGTCGCTGCCCGACAGACGGTCCTCGATCAGATCGTTGCCGTCGCCACCAATGAGCGTCTCACTGGCATAGGTGCCGATCAGATGGTCATCGCCAGCGGTGGTGGCGCCGGTGTTGCGCGTCGAAGGAGTGCCATTGGGCGCATAACCATCGAAATTGAACGCGGTCAGCTGGCTTGCATCGACATTGACCAGGCGCGCGATTTGGACCCATTCCTGGTTCGATCCGCCAGCGTCATAGTCGAGCACCACGATGGTGTCGGCACCTGACTGACGAAGGAACAGAAAGCCGCCCGAGAAGGGATTGGAGACGCCGTCCCAGCCGCTGCCGAGCGCGGAGATCAGCGGTGTACCGAGGTGCAGCACGTCGCCATTGTTGCCCGCGGCAAAGTCGGTGATGACCATGGTGTCGCCGGTGCTCGGCTGCCGGAACGTAAAGCCGACCAAATTCACATGATCCTGGCCAGCGCCGAGCGTGAGATTCACTGTCAGCAAAGCGCGCGGCACTTCGAACCAGTCGTCGCCCGCTCCCAGGTCGACGGTCAGCGTACCGCCATCCCCATTGACGACGCGGACAAAGTCATTGCCGTCGCCGGCATCAATCGTCAGCGCGGCGACCCCCGCGCCATAGGGACGATCGATCGTGATCCGGTCGTTGCCGCCACCGCCTTCGAAGCGGTCCGACCCAAACTCGTCGGACAATGTGTCGTCACCGTCGCCGCCGCGCAGCAGGTCATTGCCGCGGCCGCCGATGATGATGTCGTTGCCACCGCCACCGTCGAGGATGTCGTCGTTGGTGCTGCCGGTCAGCCGGTCGTTGCCGCCGAGCCCATAGAGGGTCGAGCCGGCGGGATCTGCGTTGAGCCAGTCGTTGCCGTCCGAACCGGTCGCGGTCGTGATGACGAGCGCGCTTCCATCGGGGGCAAAGCCGGCGAAATTGTAAGCGGTGAGGTTGGCGGCGTCGACATTGCTCAACCGGACAATGTCGCGGTCATACCATCCATCATTCTCGGGCCCGGTGCCGTCGAGATCGATCCGGACCACGACATCGGCGCCATCCTGGACGAGCACCAGATGTCCGCTGGCGAACGGATTGGCGGCATGCGGGTAGGTCGCGAGCAGGATCGGGATGACCCCGCCAAGGTCGAGGATATCGCCCCCCGCGCCGGCGGTGAAATCGATGACCACCGGCGGTGGCGTATCGTTGGACCGCAGCTGGTCGCCATAGAAATCGTCCAGCACGATGCGGTCCGCGCCGCTGCCGGTGGTGACCGTGACGGTGAGGCCGTAATAAATCGCACGCAGGGTAAGCAGGTCGTTGCCGGCGCCCAGGTCGACGATGTAATCCTGAAGGTAGCCGCGGTCGATCTGGACCACGTCCGCTCCGTCGCCCGCCTCGATCACGTTGGTCCACAGGATGCTACGGTCGACCGTCCCGCCGCTATACTGGCCGCTCATTTGGATGAAGTCATTGCCCGCGCCGCCGCGCAGGATGTTGTTGCCGCTGGTTTCGATGATGACGTCGTCGCCGTCGCCGGCATTGATGACGTCGTCACCCCAGCCGCCTTCGATCACATCATCGGATGCCGTGCCGGTCAGAACGTCATCAGCCTGGCTTCCAACGATAGTCGGCATACTTACCCCCCAACACGGTCACTCATTACAAGATCGGCGCCCCGCGATCCCGACAGGGACCGCGAGGCGCCAATGCAAAGCCTAGCTTCGAAATTGCTAACCGCAACGAAAATAGGGCGGATTACGCAGTCACAGGATCAAATGAAGGGCGCCTCCGGCTGCACATGCCATGCGGTCGGCACGACCTGCGCGGCGGCGGCGTCGTTGGGGGTGAAGCTGCCGTTGGCATTGCCGAGCCAGTCGGTCACCGTGCCGTCGCTGTTGCGCCAGAAGATGTCGTCGCGACCGTCGCCATTGTAATCGCCGATCGCGACCACGCTCCACGCCAGCGGCACGAACACGCCCGAGATCGCGCCATTGTTGACGAACCCGCCATTGGCCTGGCCGAGCCAGTTGCTGAGCGAGCCATTGTCGTTGCGCCACAAGATGTCGTCGCGCCCGTCGCCGTTGAAGTCGCCGGTGCCGACCACCTTCCACGCCGTGTCGACATTGGTCAGCGCGACGGCGTCGTTGAGCAGGAACCCGCCATTGGCCTGCCCGAGCCAGTCGCTGACCTGGCCATTGGAGTTGCGCCACAGCACGTCGTCGCGCCCGTCGCCGTTGAAGTCGCCGGTGCCGACCACGGTCCACGAGGTGGGCACGAACCGCGCCGGCATTGGCGTCGTTGGGGGTGAAGCCGCCCGTTGGCCGTGCCAAGCCAGTTGCTGACCGTGCCATCGGTGTTGCGCCACAAGATGTCGTCGCGCCCGTCGCCGTTGAAGTCGCCGGTGCCGGCCACCGGACCATGCGGTCGGGACGACCGCGGCGGCATTGGCATTGTTCTGGACAAAGCCGCCGGTGGCGGTGCCGAGCCAGTTGGACATCTGCCCGTCGATATTGCGCCACAGGATGTCGTCACGCCCGTCGCCGTTGAAATCGCCGGTGCCGGCAATCTGCCACGCCATCGGCACCACGGCCGCGGCATTGGCATTGTTCTGGACAAAGCCGCCATTGGCCTGACCCAGCCAGTTGGACATCTGCCCATCGACATTGCGCCACAAAATGTCGCTGCGCCCGTCGCCGTTGAAGTCGTTGCGGACGTCGGCAACCGGGACGACCACCGTCTGGAAGGCCAGCTGCACCCCGCCGCCGCTCGCCGCGGACGCAACCAGCGTGCCCGACACGCCGCCGGTCAGGGTCAGCGAGCCGCCGGTGTAGGTCAGGGTCGATCCGGAGAGGTTGAAGGTGAACCCCGACAGGGTCGCATCGGTGAAGACGATTGTGTCGCCCGATGCAAAGTCGGTCAGCGTATCGCCGCTGAGGTTGGACGCGGTGTCGCGGAAGATGTCGTTGCCGATGCCACCGGTCAGCGTGTCGGTGCCGAACCCGCCGGTCAGCGTGTCGTTGCCGGCCTGCCCGTTGACGATGTCGTTGCCGAAATTGCCGTTGAGCACATTGTTGACGCTATTGCCGTTGACGGTGTCATTACCGCTCCCACCAACGGCATTCTCAATCACCGTGCCGAAGCCGATCGCCACGTTGCCGATGCCGCCGCCGATGTTTGAAAAAACCTCCTGGGTCAGGTTGATGACCTGGTTCGCCGAGTGGCCCGAATAATTAAGCGTATCGATGCCGCCGCTGTCTACAACGGTGTAGGTGGCGATGATCCCTTCGCTCGCGGTGAATACCGACCGGCCTGAATTGTTGACGAAGCCGTAGGTGGTGTCACCGGTGCGGGTGGTGGTCGACAGTCCGTAGAGCGTCGCCATCCCGCGGATGTCGGCGATCATCGGGGTCGATACGAGGTCGTAGGTGAAGCCCAGGCCGGCGAAATAGGTGTTATCCTGCTGGTCGAAGTAGGACATGACGGTCGTCGACCAGGCGTCGTTGGCGAACAACGCATCGTCGGCATAGTTGGCGGTAGTGTTGTAATAGCCGCCGTGGCCAAGACCGAGCGCGTGGCCGATTTCGTGGACATAGGTCTGGAACGAATAGCTGTTGAGCCCGGTACCGTTCTGCGTCAGCCACTGAGTCGAGACGTTCACGTGCGAGGATGTCGTGATTCCGTTCGACCATTGACCCTCGGAAAATGCGCCCGATTCATTGTCGTCGAAGGTCATCAGGCCGCCAACCGTGACCTCGTTAAAGGCGATTCCGATCACGTCCGACCACAGCGCCAGCGCTTCGCGGGCGAGGTTTTGACCGGCGGCGGTCAGCGCGGTCAGGTTGACCGAGATCGACCCACCTTGCGTCACCCCGAAATGATGGCTGTCGCCGCCCCAATAACCGTGGGTGAGATGGGTGGCGATGACATCATAGGTTGCGACCGGCGGCGGCGTCCACGTCTCGACCGTCAATTGATAGGTGCCGGTGTAAGCATCGTTGAAGGCGCTCACATCGATATAATATGTGCCGCTCGTCGGCGCCGTGAATACGAGCCGGGAGTCGCGCACCACGCCCGAACTGATGTCGTCATTCTCGGCGAGCTGGGTGCCGCTAGCGTCGCGGACCCGGACATAGCTGTCTTCGAGCGTGATTCCGTCAACCTTGATGGTGATCTTCTGGCCGGCGGTCAGCTCGATCCGCACCCAATCGTGGTCACCATTGACCTCGAGTACGTCGTTGACCGGCGCCCCGCCAACCGTGATGACCGTAGTGGTGCTCGAATTACCTGGAATATCCGGCATGGAACCCGCCCTATGCTGAAGTCCGACTGCTCGATCATCTCGATGCGGACTGATTGGTTGATAGTCGTCCTACTGAAAGCTCGATAATTCGTTAAGATACGTCGTCCTGCCCTAACGGGACGCGGCGCGTGCCACCTCACCGACCAGATTGTTGGCGAAGCGATCAAGCGAGCCCTTGGTCAGGCCGCGGTCGCTGATGCTGAATTTCTGCTCGGGCAATTTCTTGCCGTCGGCGGTGGTCAGAATCGGCCGACATGGACGATGCGCCGCGGACCTGCACCTCGACCGTGAAGCGGTGATTGGGAGCGATGGTTGCAGCAGCACGCGCGATTGCCGCGCACAGCCCGTCGGCACCGCCCGATTCCGCCGGCAGCTTCTCGCCACCGATTACCCGGCACTCGACCATCGGCTTGGAGGATGCATTCATCGCGCAAGCGCTCCCGGCAATCGAGGCGGCCGCCAACGGCAGACAGAATATAGGCGAATTTGGCCCGCATTCGAATCCCCGACCCTCTCAATCGAAATCGCCTATCCGCAATTCGTCATGATGACAATAGAACAAATGCTATCAGTGACTTAGCCTTAACTGGACATGACTAGGCAAGCCTATGAGAAACGGTCCGTTTCCGTAATCCGGAGACTAAGCTAAGGCGGGTACATGCGCATCGTCGTGATCGGCTCGGGGGCCATCGGGAGCCTGTACGGCGGTTGGCTGCTGGCCGCCGGGGGCGACGTCGCCTTTGCTGCGCGCGGCGCGCGTCATGACCAGATAAAGAGCGACGGGCTGCGGCTCCAGGGTGAACGCGGCGATCATGCGTTTCCGAGCGGTCACCGTCGTGCGGGGCGTGACCGACCTGCCGCCGGCCGACGTGCTGATCTTCGCCGTCAAGCTCTACGACCTGGACGACGCAGCGCGGGCAGCGCGGAGCGCGCTGGCACCGGGCGGGCTGGTAGTGGGACTTCAGAACGGGGTCGATTCAGCCGCCCGGTTGGGCGAGGTGTTCGAGCCCGACCAGGTGATGGTCGGCCCGGTCTATAGTGCGGCGACGCTTCGGGCCGACGGCATCGTGCGCTACGGCGGGCAGCGCAACGATGTTACGATCGGCAGCATCAGCGGCATACCCCACCCTCATGGCGACGCGCTGATTGCGTTGTGGCGCAAAGCGGGGGTCGATGCGTCCATTTCGGACGACATATGCGCGACGTTGTGGACCAAGTTCCTGTTCCTCGCGACCAATGCCGCGCTGACCTGCCTTGCGCGCCAGCCGGCCGGGGTGGTCTATCATGATCCGCTGCTGCTCGATCTTGCCAGGCGATCGATCGCGGAAATTGCGGCGGTCGCCGTGGCGGAGGGGGTAAGGTTGGCGCCGAGTGCCGAAGCCGACGCGCTGGCGATCCTCCAGGGTTTCCCGCCCGATGTGGTGGCCTCGATGCGCCAGGATCTCGATGCCGGCCGGCGGCTGGAGCTGGAGGGGATCAGCGGGACGATTGTCCGGCTCGGGCGAAAACATGGGATCGCGACGCCGGTGCATGACGTCGCCTACGCCTGCCTCAAGCCGTTCGCGGAGGGAGGATGATCGTCGATCCCCGCGCCCTCGATCGGACGCGGGGATCGTCGACCGCCGAGACTAACGCGCACTGACCCGAATGGCGGTTGCAGCGATCGCAGCGCCACCACCCAGCGCCAGATCCTTCGACCGAGACATCGCCGTCGGCGATTTGCGGGCGCGGCCTCGCTCCAGGCTTGGTCCTCGCAGGCATAATAGGCACGATCCTGCAGGCCATCGCGGCCGATTTCACGCAGGCAGACCCGTTCGACCGCGGCGCCGACGCGATGTTTGAGGCGCCGTTGGTCGCCCGCATCGGCCAGGTTCAGCCGGGCGAACGACACCAGTTCGGTGCGGGCATTCACGGCCTCGCCATAGATGGTCACCGGACGGTCCTGGGCCGAGGCTGACAACGGCGCCAGCGCGGCGGTGGAAACGAGCGTCGCAACGAGGGCCGCAACCTTGGTGAGTTGGAACTTTACGGACATGGCAACTCTCCCTTTTGAACGCCGGCAGGGGGATGCCGGCAGAAGGAAGATGCGCCCGTCGGCGGCCCGCCGCATGCGACCTTCGACTGAGGCGAGCGGCGATTTCGCTCAATGCCGGTAGCGGCTCCGAAACGACATTTTGCGTGGACCAATGGACGAACGGGGGCTGCGAACGGCGGGAAATCCGGCCATAGCGGAATGATGAAGATCACGATCATCGGCGCCGGGGCGATCGGCGGTTGGGTCGGCAGGGCGACTCGCGCTGGCCGGGCACGACGTGTCGGTGGTGGCGCGCGGGGCGACCGCCGCCGCACTGGCGGACGGAATCACGATCGTCGAGCAAGGCCGACGCGGTCACCGCCCGTCCGCGGATCGTTACTGACGCCGGCGACGTGGGCGTGCAGGAGATCGTGATATTCGCGGTCAAGGCGCCAGCTCTGGTCGAGGCCGCAGAGGCGGCGCGGCCGCTGATCGGTCCCAAGACGATTAATACTGCCAATGATGAACGGCGTGCCGTGGTGGTTCGTCGATGGCGCGCCGCTGGCCAGCGTCGATCCGGCGGGCGGATCGCCGCCGCGCTGCCGCTCAGCCAGGTACTGGGCTGCGTGGTCCACGCCGCCTGCCGCCGTCGAGGAGCCGGCGCGGATTGCTGTCGCGATGCTCGATCATCTGGCGGTGGGCGAGCCGGGCGGGGGGATGAGCGTGCGCGCGCAAGCGGTGGCCACGATACTTGATCAGGCGGGGCTGGCGGGCCGGGCGATCCCCGACGTCCGCCGCGCGATCTGGTACAAATTGTGGGGCAACATGACGACCAACCCGATTTCGGCGCTGACGCTGGCGACCGCCGACCGGATCCTCGCCAATGCCGAGGTGTCGATCGTTCATGCTCGCCTGCATGGCCGAGGCGGCGGCGATCGGCGCGGCGATAGGATGTCCCGATCACCGAAAGCGGCGAGGAGCGGATGAAGGTCACCGCGACGCTGGGCGCATTCAAGACCTCGATGCTCCAGGATGTCGAGGCGGGACGGCCGCTCGAGCTCGATGCCCTGCTCGCCGCGCCGCTGGAGATTGCCGCGCGAGTCGGGTGTCCCGGCCCCCAACCTCGCTGCGCTGCATGGGCTGGCGCGGTTGATGGGCGAGAGCCGGGGCTTGCTCTAGTCGGCGACCACCTGCTGGTCGATGGTGCCGAAGATCGGGTGATGTTTCTCGTCGCGCATGGTGATGGCGACGCGGTCGCCGGCTTTCAGGAATCGGCGTCTCGGGCCTGCCGCCGAGGATCGTCTCGACCATCCGCACTTCGGCGATGCAGCTGTAGCCGAGCCCGCCCGCGGCGACCGGCTTGCCCGGCCCGCCGTCGGCATCGCGGTTGGAGACGGTGCCCGAGCCGATGATCGTCCCCGCGCCGAGCCTGCGCGTCTTGGCGGCGTGGGCGATCAATGTGCCGAAGTCGAAGGTCATGTCCTCGCCCGCTTCGGCCCGGCCGAACGGCTGCGCCGTTGAGATCGACTTCGAGCGCGCCCGTTAGCTTGCCGCCCGCCCAGCGGTCGCCCGAGCGCGTCGGGCGTGACGAACACCGGCGAAAAGCTCGACGCCGGCTTGGACTGGAAGAAGCCGAACCCCTTGGCCAGTTCGCCGGGAATGAGGTTGCGCAGCGAAACGTCATTGGTCAGCCCGACCAGCCGGACACGTGGTCCAGCGCGTCGGCGGGCGACACGCCCTGCGGCACGTCGCCGGTGACCACCACCACTTCGGCCTCCAGATCGCAGCCCCAGGCTTCGTCGGCCAGCGGGATGTCGTCGCGCGGGCCCGAGGAAGCCGTCCGATCCGCCCTGGTACATCAGGGGATCGTGCCAGAAGCTGTCGGGCATTTCCGCGCCGCGCGCCTGCCGCACCAGGGCGACATGATTCACATAGGCCGAGCCGTCGGCCCACTGATAGGCGCGGGGCAGCGGGGCCGCGGCCTCGCGCTCGTGGAAGCGCTCGCGCGGGATCGCGCCATGCTCGAGGTCGGTGGCGAGGTTGCGCAAGCGCCGGCTCGACCCGCTCCCAATCGTCGAGCGCGGCCTGCAGCGTCGGGGCGATGTGTCCGGCGTCGGCATAATAAGCGAGGTCGTCCGAGACGACGACCAGCCGGCCGTCGCGGCCGCCCTTCAGGGAAGCGAGTTTCATGCGGGAAATTCCTTATTCGGCGAGCGAGCCGGGATCGACGTGGAGCCATTGCGCGTGGGTGCGGGGCTTTCTTGGTCCGGTCCCATTCGTCGAGCATCAGCGGCGCGACCCGCTCGAGCTCGGCATATTGGTCAGGCGTGCCGATGTTGCATGCCAGCTCGAGCCGGTGGCCGTTGGGGTCGAAGAAATAGATCGAGCGGAAAATGCCGTGGAAGGTCGGTCCGAGCACGTCGACCCCCTGGGCCTCGATATGCGCCTTGGCGGCGTGGAGCGTGTCGAGGTCGGCGACTTCGAAGGCGATATGCTGGACCCATTCGGGGGTGTTGGGATCGCGGCCCATCTCGGGCTGGTTGGGCAGCTCGAAGAAAGCGATGACATTGCCGCCGCCGCAATCGAGGAAGACGTGCATGTAGGGGTCGTAGGCGCCGGTCGAGGGGACATGATCCTCGGCGAAGGCATTGGTGTAGCGCATGCCGAGGACTCGGCGCGTACCAGTCGACCGTCTGCTTCGCATCCCTGCAGCGATAGGCGGCGTGGTGGATGCGCTGGAGCTCGAAGGGATGGGTCATGCGCGGGAGATAGGCCGCTGCGGCGACAAGTTCAAACCCGGGTATCCCGGACGAGCAAAGGGCGGCCCCTCGCGGGACCGCCCTCTTTATGACTGGCCCCTGCTCTCGCCGGGACAGGCCGTCAGTTGATGTTGACGTCGATCTTGTCGGGAATGTTGATGTCGGTGTCCTTGGCGCCGCCGAAGCCGAGCTCGTCGCGGAACACGAACAGCAGGACCAGCACGACGATGATCAGCAGCACCACCGCGAGCATCCCGCCATTGCCGCCGCCACCGCCGGTTTCGACGATCGTGGTGCGTTCGACCACCGGATCGTTGATTGTTGTCGTCAGCCATGTTGATACTCCCTGTTGATACTTATTTTCGTTGCGTAACGAACGCGCGGGATCAGGGCCGGTTCCGCTGATCCGTTATCCTGATGCGACGAGCACCAGCACGCACCACTCGCCCGTCGCCGCGTTCGACGATCGTTCATGCCCTGCGCCTCATAGGCGGCGATGACCGCGTCGGCCTGGGTGTCGAGCAGGCCGGCGAGGACCAGGGTCGCGCCGGGGGCGACCGCCTGGGCGAAGGCGGGCGCGAGCTCGATCAGCGGTCCGGCAAGAATGTTGGCGATCAGCAGGTCGAACGGGCGCGCGCGCGACCAGCATTTCATGATCCATGCCGTCGGCGACCGCGAGCAGCAGCTCGCCCGCGCCATGGCCGATGGCGACGTTGTTGATCCGCGCATTGTCGGCGGTGACGTCGATGCTGATCGGATCGATGTCGGTGGCGATGCCCTTGGCTTGCGGCCACAACGCCAGCGCGGCGAAGGCGAGCAGGCCGGTGCCGGTGCCGATGTCGGCGACATTGGCGAAGGTCTTGCCCGCTGTCTCCAGCCGGTCGAGCGCGGCGAGGCAGCCGGCGGTGGTGTCATGCTGGCCGGTGCCGAAGGCGAGGCCCGGCGTCGATCTCGAAATTGATCGCATGGTCGTCGGGCAGATGGCTCGGCGTGTGGACGAAGAAGCGGCCGGCGCGGATCGGCTCGAGCCCGGCCTGGCTCATCGTCACCCAATCATCCTCGCCAAGATGCTCGACCTCGGGCTCGCCCGCCGCCGCCATGCGCTTGAGCAGCGACCAGTTCCTGCGTCGTCGGCTGGTCGGCGAAATAAGCATGGATGCGCCAGTCGTCGGGTGCGTGGGGGTCGGGCTCGTCGGCGACCAGCACCGGCGGCGAATCGCTGAACTGGAACAGATGGTCGCTGTCGGGCACCGCCTCGGCCTCGGCGCGGGTGCAGTGGAGCGTGACGCGCCAGCTCATTTGCGCGGCTTCCTTGGCGAGACGCTTGTCGAGCGCCTTGGCGCAAGCGTGCCGCGTAATGCTCGGCACCCGTGCGTGGTCGAACAGCGGCTGCTCGCCGATCATCCGTTCGCTTCATCTTGCTGGCCGACGGGATGCGGGGTCAGCAGGATCTCGCAGCGGCTGCGCGGCGATCTTGGCGAAGGCTGGCGCGATAGGCGGCGACATAGGCGGGATGGTCGGAGAAGCGATAGGCGTCGCGGCTGACCGGCGCTCAGGCTGTCGGCATAGACCATCGTCCGGCACACCGCCCCGTCGCACGCTCTCCCAGCGCCAGCTGAGCGCGCCCGCCGTGTGGCCGGGCGTGGCGATGGGCGGTGAGCATCGAGATCGCCGAGCAGGAGGCTGTCGCCGTCGCGCGATCACGCGCTCGACCCGCACCGGCGGCGAAGCGCTTGAGCACGCCCATCTGCGGATCGTCGCGCGATCGGCCTGGCCGCGTGTCGAGCGACCGCCTTGGCGGCGCGCCGACGCGACGACGCGTGGCGCCGGTCAGCTTGCTGCAGCCGCGGCGATCCCGCCGACATGGTCGATGATGTTCGTGGCTGTGGAGGATGAAGCGGATGTCCTTCGCGCTTGAAGCCGAGGCGCGGATGTTGGCGGCGATCAGGTCGGCGCCTGCTTCGGTGCCGCCGTCGATCAGGACATGGCCCTTGCGTGCCGGTGACCAGGATCGCCGAAATGCCGCAGGTGCCGACGAGGTAGGTATTGGCGTGGATGCGGACCGGCGGCGCGGGCTGGTTCCAGTCGGTCGATGTCGCCGCACGCAGCAGCCAAGCCGGTCCGGCTTGCGCGATCGGTGCGCGTCGGGCTCGTTGACGCGCGGTTCTTGCCGAGCGGGATGATGATCTGCTGCAGCGCGAGGCGAGCATGGCGAGCGCTAGCGAACATAGGATGCTCCGTTGACGTCGATCACCGCGCCGGTCGCCGACGGCGGCGCGTCGACTGGCCAGCCAGCGGATCGTCTCGGCGATCTCGTCCGGCGTCGGCGAGCCGGCCGAGCGGGATGTCGGCGAGCAATTTCTCGCCGCCGCGGCTGGCGATATAATCCTCGACCATGCCGGTGGCGGTGAAGCCGGGGCAGACCGCGAAGGCGAGAATGTTCTCGGCCGCATAGGCGCGGGCGATGCTCTTGGTCATCGCGACCATGCCCGCCTTGGACGCGGCATAATGCCAGTGCATCGGGCTGAATCGCCGCGATAGGCGGCGCGGCTGGCGACATTGACGATCCGGCCCCCGTCCCGCGCCCGCGCAAGCTGGCGATGGCGAGGCGGCACAGGTCGGCGCTGGCCTGCAGGTTGATGGCGCAGGGTGCGCGCCCAGGCGGCGTGCCATTCCTCGTCGCCGGCATTGTCGGCGACGGCTTCGAACACGCCGGCATTGTTGACCAGCACGTCGATCCGCCCGTCGAGCGCGGTCGAACGCCTGCTCCCACAGGCGGCGCGGCGGCGGCGGGATCGGTGAAATCGGCGGCGATCAGCTTGTCGTCGCCGGCGGTGGAATGGCCGACGACGCGGTGGCCGGCGGTGGTGAGGGCGGCGAGGGTGGCCGCGCCGATGCCGCGGCTCGCGCCGGTGAGGAGGATGTTCATGGCGGGCGATTAGCGCACCCGCCGTCACTGCGAGGAGCGAAGCGACGAGGCGAGCCAGCTCAGGCGAAGAACGCTCGGTCAGCTTCGCTGCCACGCGCGAAGTGACGTTAGGCCGCGAACGTCGCACGAATGCGCTGGTGGTGGCGCGGAATTCCTCGATCTGCTCGCTGAAGCGGCCGAAGCCCTGCTCGACATTGTCGATGTCCTGCGCGACATTCTCGGTATCGCTGCGGATCGCGGCGATGGTCGAGCTCATCGAATCGGCGGCCAGCGCGGTTTCGTCGACCGCGGCGGTGATCATCGTCACCGTCTGGGCCTGCAATTCCATCGCCTGGCGGATGCGGTCGGCGCTGGTCTGCACTTCCTCGACCGTCGACTGGATCGAGGCGTTGGCGTCGACCGTCTGGCGGGTGGCCTGCTGGATCGCGGTGATCTTGGCGGTGATGTCGTCGGTCGCGCGCGCGGTCTGGCTGGCGAGGCTCTTCACTTCCTGCGCGACGACCGCGAAGCCGCGCCCGGCATCGCCGGCGCGCGCCGCCTCGATGGTGGCGTTGAGCGCGAGCAAATTGGTCTGGCCGGCAATGTCGCGGATCAGGCCGAGGATCGATTCGATCGCCTCGACATGGGTCGACAGCGCCTTGGACTGACCTTGACCGCCTCCTCGGCCTGGCCGCCGGCGCGGGTGGCGACGTCGGACGCGACCTCGACTTCGGAGCGGGCATCCTCGATCGCGCGGATCAGGCCGGCCGCGGTCTGCGCGGCCTCGCGCATCGCGATCGCCGACTGTTCGGCGGCGGCGGCGACTTCGCTGGTCTTGCCGAGCATGCCGCGCGCCGACGCGCTGGTCGGCCGATGCCTGGCTGCGCAGGCCTTCGCTCTGCTGGGTGCAGTTCTGGACGATGCCCAGCACCTTGCCGTTGAAATCATTGGCGCGGCGCGAATGGACTTTCTCGCCCTCGCCGCGGGTGAGCTGAGATGGCGTGATGGATGAAGCAGTCGACCTCGACCGACTGGACTTCGGACAGGGTGCGGGCGAAGCGCACCAGCTCGGCCTCGTCGACGATCTTGGCGGCGAAGGACGACGAATGCGGCCTCGGTCTCGGCCGACAGGCCGGCGAGCAGGGTCGACAGAGTCAGGCCGGCGGCGAAGTGCGCGATCGACATAGACCGCGCGCCTTGGCGGTCCATTCGGGGCTTTCGATGTTGGAGAATTTGGTCGCGATATAGGGCTGGATCCTGGCCGCATAGCTCATCGAGCTTCGACCGCGTCGAACGGGGCCTTCAGACTTCGGGCGACTGGGCATAACGGACCCAGAATTCGCGCGCCAGACGCGAGCGATGTCGGCTTCGAGCCGGCCCCACAATTCGCGCGAGCGGGTGGGGAGGTCGCCGGCCGGGTCGTACAGGCGCAAGGCCCCGCGCCACATCATATTCGCCGCTGACATTCGAGCCGACCACAGTGCCCATTGTCATCTGTTTCCCATATGCTTGACCGTCGCTGGCCAACGCTATGCGACGCCAATGGTTAAAGCCGGGTTAGTGGTTGCGCTGCTGCGATCGCTTGCGACGTCGGGCGATGCTGCCTAGGGAGCGGGACCATATTCCTTGCCGCAGGCGAAGAGGCTCCATGACCCGCAATCCCGACCGGCCCTTGTCGCCGCACCTGACGATCTGGAAATGGGGGCCCGACATGCTGGTCTCGATCCTTCACCGGCTGACCGGCGGCGGCGCTGGCGGTCGCCGGCGCTCGGCTCTTCTGACCTGGTGGCTGTGGGCGATCGCCGGCGGGCGCGCGACGACTATGCAGAGCTTCGTCGAAGCATGTGGCGAAGTCGCGGCGTCCGCTCGGCATGCGTCGTGCTGGTCGGGCTGACCTGGGCGTTCTGGCAGCACTCCTTGTCGGGCGTCCGCCACCTGGTGATGGACACGGGCGCGGGCTTCGAGCTGCGCACCAACCGCCTGTTCGCGGTGCTGACCATCGCCGGCTCGCTTGTTTCTGACCGCCGCTGACCTGGGCGCTGCTGATGGGAGTGTGGGCGATGAGCGACGAGAGCGCGACCCCGCTCGGCCAGGTGCGCGGCCTCGGGCTCGGCGCGCAATGGCGGCGAGCATTGGATGCGCGAGCGGCTGACCAGCGTCGCGCTCTGCTCCTGCTCGGCCTGTGGCTGATCGTCTCGCTGCTGCTGCTGCCGCGCCTCGACCGCGACGACGCTGACCGAATGGCTGCGCGCCCCGAGCGGCGCGGTGCCGATGGCGCTGCTGATCATCACCGCCTTCATCCATTCGGTCGACGGCCTGAAGATCGTGGTCGACGATTATGTCCATGACGAGGGCAGCCGCCTGCTGCTGCACGGCATCCTGACCTTCGCCGGGATCGGCGGCGCGGCGCTCGCCCTGTTCGCCTTGCCAAGATCGCCTTCGGAGCCGCCTGACACATGAGCCGCCTACAAGATCATCGACCATGTCTATGACGTCGTCGTCGTCGGCGCCGGCGGCGTCGGGCCTTCGCGCGACGATGGGCGCGGCCGACAAGGGGCTGAAGACCGCCTGCATCACCAAGGTCTTCCCGACCCGCAGCCACACCGTCGCCGCGCAGGGCGGGATCGCCGCCAGCCTCGGCAACATGGGGCCGGATCACTGGACCTGGCACATGTACGACACGGTCAAGGGCTCCGACTGGCTCGGCGACCAGGACGCGATCGAATATCTGTGCCGCGAGGCGCCCGCCGCGGTCTACGAGCTCGAACATGCCGGCCTGCCGTTCAGCCGCACCGACGAGGGCAAGATCTACCAGCGCGCGTTCGGCGGCATGACCCAGAATATGGGCGAGGGCCCCGCCGCGCAGCGCACCTGCGCCGCCGCCGACCGCACCGGCCACGCCATGCTCCACACGCTCTACCAGCAGAGCCTGAAGTATGACGCCGACTTCTTCATCGAATATTTCGCGCTCGACCTGATCATGGAGGACGGCGCGTGCCGCGGCGTCGTCGCGCTGAGCCTCGACGACGGCTCGATCCACCGCTTCCGCGCGCAGGCCGTGGTGCTCGCCACCGGCGGCTACGGCCGCGCCTATTTCTCCGCGACCAGCGCCCACACCTGCACCGGCGACGGCAATGCGATGGTGCTGCGCGCCGGCCTGCCGCTGCAGGACATGGAATTCGTCCAGTTCCACCCGACCGGCATCTACGGCGCGGGCGTGCTGATCACCGAGGGCGCGCGCGGCGAGGGCGGCTATCTCACCAACTCCGAGGGCGAGCGCTTCATGGAGCGCTACGCGCCGTCGGCCAAGGATCTCGCCAGCCGCGACGTCGTGTCACGCTCGATGGCGATGGAAATCCGCGAAGGCCGCGGCGTCGGCGAGCACAAGGACCATATCTTCCTTCACCTCGACCATATCGACGCCGAAGATCCTCGCCGAGCGGCTGCCCGGCATCACCGAGACCGGCAAGATCTTCGCCGGCGTCGACCTGACCCGCCAGCCGATCCCGGTGACCCCGACGGTCCATTACAACATGGGCGGAATCCCGACCAATTATCATGGCGAGGTCGTCACGCTGAAGGACGGCAATCCCGACAGCGTCGTGCCCGGCCTGTTCGCGGTGGGCGAGGCGGCGTGCGTCTCGGTCCACGGCGCCAACCGCCTCGGCTCGAACAGCCTGATCGACCTGGTCGTGTTCGGCCGCGCGGCCGGGCTTGCGGCTGGGCGAGATCATCAAGCCCGGGCGCGGCGCAGAAGCCGCTGCCCAAGGACGGCGCGCGATCTGGCGCTCGCCCGGCTCGACAAGTTCCGCCATGCCGAGGGCGGCAGCCCGACCGCCGCGATCCGCGACTCGAGATGCAGCGCACGATGCAGGCCGATTGCGCGGTGTTCCGCACCGAGCGACGCTGGCCGAGGGCGTCGCCAAGATCGACGCGATCTACGCGCAGCATGGGCGACGTCCGCGTCACCGACCGCAGCCTGATCTGGAACAGCGACCTGATCGAGACGCTCGAGCTCGACAATCTGCTCGGCCAGGCGGTCGTGACGATGCACTCGCGCCGCCAACCGCAAGGAAAGCCGCGGCGCGCACATGCACGAGGATTTCCCCGACCGCGACGACGCCGAACTGGATGAAGCACACCATCGCCTGGTTCGACGGCTGGGGCGGCAAGGGCGGCGGCGTGACGATCGACTATCGCCCGGTCCACGAATATACGCTGACCGACGAGATCGACTACATCAAGCCCAAGGCGCGGGTGTATTGATACGCTGGCCGCGCATGATAGGCATCGAATACGCGGCGCTCGTGGGCATTGCTCCGGCGCACTGTTTTCTGTGTCCGACTACATCGACAGCGTGAGCGATGAACCGTGCAATTTTGTCGATGAGCTGTTGACGACGAACCGTGCATTATCGTAGACGAACCGAGTTCAACCGTGGGAGTCGACAGGATGTTTGCTTCGGACGCGCACCGACTCGCCGGGCCGCAAACTGCTGTTTGCGATCCTCATCGGCGATGGCGCTGGCGATCCCGATCTTCTCGGTCTGGCTGCTGGTGTACGACCGCCAGAGCCAGTCCGAGCAGGCGCGCGTCGTCGATCACCGAGGGCTGGGGCGGGCCGCAGGCGATGAGCGGGCCGGTGCTGGTCATTCCCTATCGCCAGACGACCACCGAGACCTCGATCGATGGCGGGCACCGCGGTCACGCCGCACCCAGCGAAGTGGTGCGCGAACTGACGCTCGAGCCCGAAGCGGTCGAACTTGCCACGCAATATCGACCCCGAACTGCGCAAGCGCTCGATCTACGAAGCGGTGGTTTATGACGCGCGCGCGAGCGGCGCGGCGCGCTTCGCCTTTCCCGCCGACCTCGCGCGCTACGGCGTCGATCCCGCCAAGCTCGACCTCGGCCGCGCCGAACTTCGCTTCGGCCTGAGCGATCCGCGCGGCCTCGGCGCCAATCCCCAGGTCAGGGTCGACGGCCGGCCGCTGCAGCTCCAGCCGGGCGGCGGAAGCGGCGCCGGGCAGGGCTTCTTCGCCTTCGTCGACGCGGCCGGCCTGACCGGCAGGTCGATGGTGGTCGAATTCGACTATGGCTTCCGCGGCAACGGCTCGCTGACCCTCGCGCCGCATGCCGGCGACACGCACTGGAAGGTCACCAGCGCCTGGGCCACATCCGTCGTTCGGCGGATCCTTCCTGCCCGGCGCGCGACGGGTCGACGACGACGGCTTCGCCGCCGACTACCGGATCGGCAATCTCGCGCTCGGCCGCTCGCTCGTCTCGACCGGCGACAAGGGCAGCAGCAACATTACCGCACGCGCGCCGCCACGCGCTCCGGCCACGACGGACCGCGCGCGGCGGCCGAGCGGCAGCGACATCGCCTCGATCGGCCTGATCCAGCCGGTCGACCTCTATTCGCGGGTCGACCGCGCGACCAAGTACGGCTTCCTGTTCATCGGCTTCACCTTCCTCGCCTTGCTGATGTTCGACATCATCGGCGGGGTGCGCGTGACGCGCGGTCGAATATCTGCTGATGGGCGCCGCGATCGTCCTGTTCTTCGTGCTGCTGCTGGCCTTCGCCGAAGTGATCGGCTTCACCGCCGCCTATGTCGTCGCGTCGGTGGCGATCGCCGGGCTCAACACGGCTTATTCGGCGGCGGTGCTGGGCAGCTGGAGGCGCGGCTATGTCATCGGCGGCCTGCTGATCGGGCTCTATGCGGTGCTCTACATCCTGCTCGGGCTCGAAGCCTTCAGCGCTGCTGATCGGGTCGGTGCTGCTGTTCGTTGCGCTGGCCGGGGTGATGTACGCCACCCGCCGCATCGACTGGAGCGGCACAGCGCAGTGACCGCAGCGGCGGCCTAGGGGCTGGTCGAGGGGGAGCCAAACTGCTCCCGCTTCGGCTTTCAGCCGCTAAGGCCGCACGCTTATGACCGATCCCCGTCCCCCCAAACGCATTTTCCCGACCTCGAAGGTCGATGCGCAGCCGCCAAGCATGTCCCGTCCAGCCCGCAGACCGAGAGCGAGGCCTATAAGCTCGCCTTCCAGGACAACGAGTTCCTGCTTGCGCGAGGATCTGCGCCCGGTCCGCTTCCAGCTCGAGCTGCTGAAGCCCGAATTGTTCATGAACGAGGCCAACATCGCCTCGACCTTCGTCTTCTACGGATCGGCGCGGATCCCCGAGCCGGCCAAGGCCGATGCGCTGATCGCCGCGGCGCAGACGACCGACCAGCGACGCACGGTCGCCGAGAGGCTGAAGGCCAAGTCGCAGATATTATGACGTGGCGCGCGAGCTGGCGCGGCTGGCGAGCCGACTTCCCGGTCGACGACGACGGCAAGCGCCACTTCGTCGTCTGCTCGGGCGGCGGTCCGTCGATCATGGAAGCCGCCAACCGCGGCGCGTGCGACGAGGGCAAGGAATCGATCGGGCTCAACATCGTGCTCCCGCACGAGCAATTGCCCAACACCTTCGTCACCCCCGACCTCAGCTTCCAGTTCCATTATTTCGCGCTTCGCAAGATGCACTTCCTGCTCCGCGCGCGCGCGGTGGCGGTGTTCCCGGGCGGGTTCGGCACGTTCGACGAGATGTTCGAGCTGCTGACCCTGATCCAGACCGGCAAGGTGCGGCCGCTGCCGATCCTGCTGTTCGGCAAGCGAATTCTGGGAACGGGTGGTCGATTTCGAGGGGCTGGCCGAGGAAGGCGTGATCTCGCCCGGCGACCTCGACCTGATCCACTGGTGCGAGACGCGCGGAAGAGGCCTGGGACTGCGTCCGGGCATTATTATCCGACTGAGCAGCAGCTGCCGTCGGCGCGCGCGTCCTTCGTAGATGGCGATCAACTCGGCCGGGGTGGCCGAGGCGATCTCGTCCGCGATCGCGTCGAGCCGAGGTCGTCGGCGTTTGAAGCGAATGCAGCTCTTGCCCATGTCGAGCTTCTTGCCCGCGGCGGCACAGGCCGTCGCAGCCGCTCGGTGCGGTCGGGCGAGGCATAGACGCAGTTCAGGTAGAGCGAGTACGCATTCTTCTGCGCGGCGAGCGCGGCATAGGCGAGCGGCTGGCCGTTATAGGTGTCGGGATAGTTCTCGAGCGGGATGACCCAGCCGATCATGCCATAGCCCATCCCTCGCGATAGCCGTCGGGCATCGCGCGTTGACCGGGTCGCGCACGCGGGCGATCTCGGCGCGGCGCTCGGGTCAGTTCGGCGAGATAGTCGGCGACGGTGGCGGCCTTGAGCTGACCATCGCCGCTTCTCCTTATTGCCGGCTTGGGCTGCCGCCGCACTTGGCGCCGTGGTCGTTGGACCGGCTGCAGCCTCGTTGCCAGCGGCCGGGCCGCTCTCGCTGCCGGCGGCCGGCGCGGTCGCATTGGCCGTCCGCCGGCGCCTCGGCGGGCGGCCGGGGCGGCGGGAATCGGCAGATTGCTGCCCTGCTGGTTGAGGATAGGCCATCAGGTTGGCGCGATCCTCGCGGATTGCCGAGGCCGGCGAAGGTCATCTTGGTGCCGGGCGCGAAGCTTCGCGGGCTGGCGAGCCAGGCGTCCATCGTCTTCCAGTCCCAATTGCCGCCCTTGCCCTTCAGCGCGTCGGAATAAGCGAAGCCCGGGGCATGCTTGCCGATCGGCTCGCCCATCACCGCCCACAGAGTTCGGGCCGAGCCATTGGCGCCGCCTGGCGCGACATTGTGGCAGGCGGCGCACTTCTTGAACACCTGCTCGCCCTTCGCCGCGTCGGCGGAGGCGAGATAGAATTCGATCGGCTTGGCGTCGGCCTCGCGCCTTCGCCGCCTTCCTCGCCGCCGGCGCAGCGGATAGCCGCCCTTTTCGGACCGCTGGCCGCTGGAAGACCTCGCCGGTGACGATCGAGCCGCCGAGCGCGATGATGCCGGCGAACAGGACCCAGCCGGTGATGGTGTTTTTGCGGTCGTCCATGAAACCCCGTGCGGCCATGCCGATGATGGGTGGAGATTGGCGACGCCTTTACGGCGCGCCACCGCCGACTTCAAGCATCCGCGATCCAATGATCGAGCAGGCGTGCGCGCAATGGCGAAGCGGCGGCGGCGCGAGGAACGGGCGCGGCCGGGTCGCCGGCGAGCGCCGCGGCGACCTCGGCGCGGGTGAACCAGCGGGCATCGTCGAGCTCGTCGTGGTCGATGGTCAGCGAGTCGCCGATCGCGCGTCGCGGTGCAGCCGATCATCAGCGACTGACGGGAAGGGCCAGGGCTGGCTGGCGACATAGCGCACGTCGGCGACCGCGATCCCGGCTTCCTCGTCCAGTTCGCGCGCCACCGCCGCCTCGATCGTCTCGCCCGGCTCGACGAACCCGGCCAGCGCCGAATAGCGGCCCGGCGGATATTGCGGCTGGCGGCCGAGCAGCAGCCGATCCGTCATGGTCGGCGAGCATGATCACCACCGGGTCGACGCGCGGATAATGTTCGCCGCCGCACGCATCGCAGCGCCGCGACCAGCCGCCGCGGATGATGCTCGCTCGGCGGCCGCAGACCGAGCAGAAACCGTGCCGCCGGTGCCAGCTGGCCAGGCTCAGCGCGGCGGCGAAGAGTGGGCGCGTCGCGCGGGTCGAGCTGAGCCGAGCAGCGCGAAATGCTTCGCGGATCGACGGCACGACGCGTCGCGGAAGCGACGGCGAATCGCGGCGCGCCCTGGTCGAGGCCGAGGAACAAGGGCTCGTCGCCGTCGACCGCGCCCCACGTCAGCCGCCCGTCTGCGTCGAGCGCGGGCACGCCATCGTCCCACACCAGCGCGCGCGCGTCGGGCGCGGCGACGCAGCTCGGCGATTCGCTCGGGCCGGTTGCGAAGCGCGTCGGCGCGGTCGATGCCCGGGGCCGGCGAAGAAGGGCTCAGGCGGCAAGCTGCGTCCTTTGCGCAAGCACCGCCTCGACCGCCTTGGCGATACAGGGTCGGCAGGCCCGCCTCGCCGAGCCGGTCGAGTCGGCTGCCACCAGCCCTCGCCCGGCGGCAACGCCGCCGCGCGACGACGTGCAGGTCGAGCGTCGAAATGGGTGAAGCCGTGGCGGACCGTCGGCCATCGCTCGCTGCTCGGCAGGCGTCGCTCGCCCCACTCGGGCCCGGGCAGCGCCGCCATCCCGCCGAGCAGGCCCTTCGCCGGTCGCCGCACCAGCCAGACCGCGCCGTCGCGCTCGATCCACTGCGCCACGCCGTGCCGCAGCGGTCGGGCCTTGCGCGCGGCCTTGGACGCGGGAAAGCCTCGGGCTTGCCGCGGCGAAGGCGCGGCAATCGCCTCGCAGCGGGCAGTGCCGGGCAATCGGGATTGCGCGGGCGGCAGATGGTCGCGCCCAGGTCCATCATCGCCTGCGCGAAATCGCCGCGCCTGTCCGGCCGGGCACCATGGCCGCCGCGGCGGCGCGGATCTGCGCGCCTTGTCCGGACGTCGCCGTTGAGCCGCGCGATCACCCGCTCGACATTGGTGTCGACCGGCGTCGCCGTCGCGCCCGAAGGCGATCGCGGCGATTGCGGCGGCGGTATAGTCGCCGATGCCCGGGAAGTGCGCGCAGCCCGGCTTCGCTCGTCGGGAAAGCCGCCGCGCGCCGCCACCGCCCGGGCGCAGGCGATCAGGTTGCGGGCGCGGGCATAATAGCCGAGCCCGGCCCATTCGCTGCAGCACCTCCTCGTCCGGCGCGGCGGCCAGCGCCTCGACGTTCGGCCAGCGCTCGACGAAGCGCTCGAAGCGCGGGATCACCGTCGCCACCGTCGTCTGCTGGAGCATCACCTCGCTCAGCCACACGCGATACGGATCGGTCCGCGCGTTCGCCGGGCAGGCGCGCCACGGCAAGCGCCCGCGCATGTGCGTCGATAATGGTCGAAGCAGCTGCGGTCTGCGGCACTGGCGGGCATGGAACCGCTATGGCATGACCGTCGCGATGGCGAAGACCCCGCGTCCAAGATCGAGCACGATGCCCCGCGCCGCAATCGCGCCCGCGCCGCGGGCGACATCGTCGGCGACATCGGCGGCGTCGGCTTCAAGCGCTTCGGCTTCGTCCAGAGCGCGGTGGTCAGCCGCTGGAAGGAAATCGTCGGCGAGCGCTACGCCAAGGTCTCGTCGCCCGAATCGATCCGCTTCCCGACCGGCAAGAAATCGGGCGGCACGCTGACCCTGCTGGTCGAGGGCGCGCATGCGCCGCTGATCCAGCACCTCGGCCCGATGATCATCGAGCGGGTCAATCGCTTCTTCGGCTATGCAGCGATCGTCCAGATCGCCTTCCGCCAGGGCCGCGTCGCCCGCCGCCAAGCCGCGCCGCGCCGCGCCGAGCCGGGCGCCGGTCCCGGCCGAGCTGGGCGAGGGCCTGCGCGCAATCGCCGATCCCGAGCTTCGGGCCTGCCTCGAATCGCTTGCCGGCATAGCTCGCCGGATCCAACGGCGCCCCCGTCTTCGACACGCGATCACATCCCCATTCCCATCATCCGGAGCAAGCTCAGTGACCACAACTCGATCCTGCTGCGGCTCGCCGCGCGCCGCCTTCTCGCTCACTGCCTGCAATGCCGACAAGGCGGCCACCAATGGCGCCGCGCACGGTACCGACGGCCCGGTCGACGCCGGTCGCCCGCCCCCAATGGCGGCGACTGGTCGACCGTCGTCAGCCGAGACCCCCGAGGGCGGCTTCGTGATGGGCAATCCCAACGCGCAGGTGAAGCTGGTCGAATTCGGCTCGATGACCTGCCCGCATTGCGCGAGTTCGACGAGACGGGCGATGCAGCCGCTGATCGACAATTACGTGAAGAGCGGCCTCGTCTCGTTCGAATTCCGCAATTATCGTCCGCGATCCCTACGACATGACCGCCTCGCTGTCGCGCGCTGCGGCGGGCCGAGCGAGCTTCTTCGGCCTGACCCGCCAGCTTCTACGCCGACCAGCCCGAATGGATCGCCAAGATCGCAGACCGCCGATCCGGCGCAGATGCAGGCGCTTCGAGCCGCTTCCGCCAGGCCAGCAGTTGGCCGAAGTCGCCAAGCTCGCCGGCTTCCCGCAATAGCGGCGATGCGCGGCGTTCCCTCGGCCAAGCCGATGCCTGCCTGGCCGATCCGGCCGACGCCGACCAAGCTGGTGCAGATGCAGAGCGACGCGACGTCGACCTATCCCAATGTCCCGGGCACGCCGTCGCTTCCTGATCAACGGCAAGCTGGTCGAGATCAAGCCGGGCTCGCCCGGCTGGAGCCAGGTCGAGCCGCAGCTCAAGGCGCGATTGGCAGCTAGGGCGCGCGCTGACGGGGAGGGCCGACGGTTGAAGATTCCGGCGGCTGAAGCTCAGCGGGTTCAAGAGCTTCGTCGAACCGGCCGAGCTGCGCGATCGAGCCGGGGCTGACCGGCGTCGTCGGCCCCAACGGCTGCGGCAAGTCCAACCTGCTCGAAGCGATCCGCTGGGTGATGGGCGAAGGCCAGCCCCAAGTCGCTGCGCGGCGGCGGGCATGGAAGACGTCATCTTCGCCGGCACCGCGACCCGGCCGGCGCGCGACTTCGCCGAAGTGTCGCTGCTGATCGAGCGCGAGCGGCGACGAGGCGAGGGCGCGGGCGAGAGCGAGGTCACCCGCCGGATCGAGCGCGGCGCCGGATCGGCCTATCGGATCGACGGCCGCGACGTCCGCGCAAAGGACGTCTCCCTGCTGTTCGCCGACGCCGCGACCGGCGCCCATTCGCCGGCGCTGGTCAGCCAGGGGCGGATCGGCGCGGTCATCGCCGCCAAGCCGATCGAGCGGCGCCTGATGCTGGAGGAAGCGGCGGGCATCTCGGGCCTCCACGCGCGGCGCAAGGATGCCGAGCAGAAACTGCGCGCGACCGAGGCCAATCTCGCCCGGCTCGACGAATTATTGGGCGACCAGGAAGCGCGCGCCGCGCGTGCTCCGGCGCCAGGCCCGCGCGGCCGAGCGCTATCGCGGCGCTGACCGACAAGATCCGCGCCGCCGAGGCCGATTGCTGTTCGCGCGCTGGGCCGAGGCGCAGGCCGCGCGCGACGCAGGGCCAATGACGAAGCCGAGGCGGCGCGCGGATCGGTCGCGCGGCTGCAGCAGGCGATGATCGACGCGCAGAGCTTGCAGGAACAGGCCGCGACGGCGCTCGCCGCAGCGGCGCGAGGCGGCGGTCGCGAAGCGCGACGCGGGCCGCACCATCGCGCACGCCCTGGCCACCGCGCGGGCGCAGCGCGACACGGTGGTCCGCCGGCTGGCCGAGCTGGAACGGCTGGTCAATGCGCATCGCCGCCGAGACCGCGCGCGAGAAAGCGCTGAAGGCCGATGCCGGCGGCGCGATCGCCGCGCTCGACGAGGAACGGCGCCTGATCGAGGAACGGCTGGCCGATGCCGAGACCATCGCCGCGCGGATCGCGGGCGAGCTGACCGCCGCCGAAGCGGCGTCGCGCGAGGCCGAGGCCGACGCTCGCCGGGCTGCTCGCGCGCGACGCGGCGATGCGCGCCGAGCGGCGCGTGGCGGAGGCCGCGCTGGAAGCGGCGCGCGACCCAGGCCGGTCGCTTCGCCGACGAAGCCGCCCGGCTCGCGGAGCAGGTCGACGCGCTCGGCGACGGCAGCGACTATCGCGCTGGCGATCGAAGCGGCGCGAGCGGCGGGCGAGGCGGCGGCAGCGGCGCTTGGCCGAGGCCGAGCAGCGCTGACCGAGGCCGAGCAGGGCCGCGACCGAGGCGGCGGAAGCGCGCGACGAGCAGGAAAGCCGCGCTTGCGTCGGCGCGCGCGCGCGCTTGAGCGCCGCGCGGGCCGAGCGCGATGCGCTGGCGCGGGCGCTGGCGCATGGCGGCGGTGGCGCGGCGCTCGCCGAGCCTGACGGCCGAGCCGGGCTACGAGCGCGCGCTGGCCGCGGCGCTCGGCGACGATATCGAAGCGGCGCTCGGCGAGCGACGGGCGCGCGGCGCTGGGAAGGCAGCGCGGCGCCGACTGGCGACCCCGCGCTCGCCGCCGGCCTCGAACGGCTGCTCGACCATGTCGAGGCGCCCGACCGCGCTTGCGCGTCGCCTGGCGCAGGTCGGGGTCGCCGACGCGCGACGACGGGCCAGCCGCTCGCCGTCGGCCAGCGGCTGGTCACCCGCGACGGGGTGATGCGGCGCTGGGACGGGTTCGTCAGCGTCGGCGGCGGCGCGGCGGCGGCGGAGCGGCTGCTCCGCGCCAACCGCCTGGCCGAGATCGACAGCGCAGCTGCCCGGCGCTCGAACAGTCGCTCGCCGCTGCCGCAGGCGGCGCGCGACGCCGCCGCCGCCGCGGTCGAGCCCAGCGCGCCGCTGCCGAGCAGGCCCGCGCCGCCGCCGCCGCCGCCGAGCGGGCCGCGCGCGATGCGGCGCGCGACGGCGATTCGGCCGGCGGCCGCGCTCGAACGGCTCGACGGCCAGCGCGCGGCGCTGGTCGAACGGCAGGCCGACCTCGCCGCCTGGTCGAGGAAGGCCGCCAGCTCGGTCGAGGCGGCGGCCGAAGCGCTCGGCGACGCTGCCCGATCCCGCCGCGCTGGCGGTCGAGATCGACGCCGCGCGCGCCGCGGCGATGGCGGCGGGAGAGGCAGTCGCCGACTGCCGCGCCCGCTCCGCCACCCGCGCGCGCGAAACCGCGTCCGACCGCGAACGCCATGCCGCCGCCGGGCGCGAAGCGGGCGAATGGCGCACCCGCGCGCTGATGGCCGACAAGCGCCTCGCCGAAACCACCACCCGCGCCATGGCGATGGAGGATGAGCAGGAGGAATTGGCGGGCGAGCCGGAGCGGCTGGGGGCGCGAGATCGACGCGGCTGGAGCGCGACGCGTCGGCGAGCGAGGCCGAGGTCGCGGGCGCGGCCGAGGCCGAACGCGACGCGCAGGAAGCCGTCGCCGTCGCCGCTCGGGCGCTGGCCGATGCCGGCGAAGGCTTCGCCGCGGCGCGCGAGGCGCGGGCCGGCGCGGTCGCGCGGGCCGAGGCGCAGGAAGCGCGGCGGTTCGAGCTGAGCCGCGAATGCGGCGAGAAGTTCGAATGCCCGCCGCCGTTGCTGCCCGGCAAGTTCGGCTTCGACGCGGCCGCGCTCGACGCCGCCCGAGGTCGAGCGCGAGACGTTCGAACGGCTGACCGCCGAGCGCGAGCGGATCGGCCCGGTCAACCTCGTCGCCGAACAGGAACTGGCCGAGCTCGAGGCGAGCCGCGCGTCGGGCGCCGCCGAGCGCGACGAACTGCAGGAGGCGATCAACCGCCTGCGCGGCTCGATCGGCAGCCTCAACCGCGAAGGCCGGGTGCGCCTGCTCGCCGCGTTCGAGCAGGTCGACGGCCATTTCCGCAGCCTGTTCACCACCTTGTTCGACGGCGGCCAGGCGCATCTCGAACTGGTCGAGAGCGACGATCCGCTCGAGGCCGGGCTCGAGATCATGGCCCAGCCGCCGGGCAAGCGCCTGTCGCGCTGACCCTGCTGTCGGGCGGCGAGCAGGCGCTGACCGCGGTGGCGCTGATCTTCGCCCTGTTCCTGACCAACCCGGCGCCGATCTGCGTGCTCGACGAGGTCGACGCGCCGCTCGACGACGCCAATGTCGACCGCTTCTGCGACCTGCTCGACCGGATGACCGCGCAGACCGACACGCGCTACCTGATCGTCACCCACAATGCGGTGACGATGAGCGCGGATGCACCGCCTCTACGGCGTGACGATGATCGAACACGGCGTCAGCCGGCTGGTCTCGGTCGACCTCGGCGGTGCCGAGCAGCTACTGGCGGCGGAATGACCGAGCGCTTCGTCCCGCCCTATCCGCCGCGCGGCCCCGGGCCGGTGGCGGTGTGGCGCGGCTTCTTCGGCGAGCGGGCGCGGACCGCGGTCTATGGCTGGTCGCGAGGCGGCGTTCGAGATCGACTACATGCAGCGCCGGGTGATGGGCTATAATGTCCACATCCCGCTCACCCCCGACGCGGTCCAGCATGTCCTGCTCGACAAGGCGGCCAGCTACGAGAAGCCGGACATCGTCAAAAGCCTGCTCGGGCCGGTGATCGGGCGCGGGCTGCTGACCTCCGACGGGCCGTTGTGGCGCGACCAGCGGCGGATCGTCGTCGGCCAGCTTCGTGCCCGCCGCGGTCGATGCGCAAATCCCGACCTTCGCCGATGCGGCGCGGGCGATCATGGCGCGCTGGCAGGCGGGCACGCTCGACATGGCGGTGCAATCGACCGCGGCGACCATGCGGATCATCGCCGACAGCCTGTTCGGCGGCGACCCGCGGCTGACCAACGACGCCGCGTCGGAGCATATCACCGCCGCGCTCGAGGCGTTCGGCGGGCGGCGGATCCAGGCGCTGCTGCGGCTTCCGGCGTTCGCGCTGACGCCGACCGCGCGGGCCGGGGCTGCGGCGGCCAGAACTATCTTCGCGCAGACCCTGGCCGAGGTGGTCGGCGACCGCTTCGCGACGGGCGGCAGGGCGATGATTTCCTCGGCAAACTGGTCGCGGCGTTGCGCGCCAAGTTCGACCGCGCGGAGGCCGAGGCGCTGGCGATCGACAATGCCGCGACCTTCTATCTCGCCGGGCATGAAACCACCGCCAATGCCATGACCTGGGCGTTGTTCCTGCTGTCCGAACAGCCCGAATTGCAGGCGCGGATCGCGGAGGAGGCGCGGGCGGCGCTGGCGGTCGGCGACCGGGATCCGGCGCTTCCCGATCGGCTGCCCCTGCTCCGCCAGGCGCTCGACGAGACGCTGCGGCTCTATCCGTCCGCACCGCGCCTCGACCGGCAGGCGATCGCGCATGACGAGATCGACGGGCACAAGGTCGCGCCGGGCGATATCGTCTCGATCTGGCCGTGGATCATCCATCGCCACAAGAAATTGTGGGACGATCCCGATGCGTTCGACATCGATCGCTTCGCGCCCGGCCGCAAGGAGGAGCGCCACCGCTTCCAGTATCTCCCGTTCGGCGGCGGCGCGCGGGTCTGCGTCGGCGCGCGGTTCGCGACCTATGAGGCGCTGACCATCCTCGCCCACTGGCTGCCGAATGGCGCTTCGCGCCCGTCCCCGGCCGGATCGTGCGCACTCGGGCATGGTCACCTTGCGGCCCGCCAACGGCCTGCCGCTTAGCGTGCAGAAACGCTATTGCGAATGATTATCATTAACGCTAGGGGCGCTCGGATATGCGTTCACACATCCTCCTCTTCGCCCTCTGCCACCACCCTCATGCCATATGATGCTCGCAGTGCGACTGCAGAAGTAACCGAGGCGACGACAGGGCAGCCCGATCATCGTCGAAGGGCAGCGCTCCAGCTACGGTGCCAAGTCGACCACCACCGCGACCAAGACCGACACCCCGATCCGCGACATCCCCCAGGCGATGACGGTCATCACCAAGGCCCAGATCGACGACCAGGGCCTGCGGTCGATCGCCGACCTGCTCACCTTCGTTCCCGGCGCCTCGACCGGCACCGGCGAGGCCAACCGCGACCAGATCACCCTGCGCGGCAACAACACGCACCGCCGATTTCTTCATCAACGGGGTGCGCGACGACGTCCAATATTTCCGCGACTTCTACAATGTCGAGCGGGTCGAGGTGCTGAAGGGCCCCAACGCGATGATCTTCGGCCGCGGCGGCGGCGGCGGGATCGTCAATCGCGTGACCAAGCAGACGCAGTTTCGGCGCCGCCCAGCGCGTTCGACATCGGCACGACCAGCTTCGGCGGCGTCCGCGCTTACCGGCGATGTCGACCAGCCGCTGGCCGACGCCATCGGTCTCCGCGTCAACGGCCTGTACGAGAAAGGCGAAAGCTTCCGCCGCCACGTCGATCTCGAGCGCTATGGGATCAACCCGACGGTCGGCGTTCGCGGTCGGCCCCGATCACGCGATCGACCTGTCCTACGAATATTTCCACGACCGCCGGACCACCGATCGCGGCGTTCCGTCGCAGAGCGACGGGAATCCGGCGACCATCGACAAGCCGGTGAAGGGATTCGACCGGACCTTCTTCGGCGATCCCGACCAGAGCTTCGCCCGGGCCGACGTGCATCTGGCGTCGGTCGCGTTCGAGCATCGGTTCGGCGAAGGCCTGACGCTGCGCAACCGGACGCAGTTGGGCGACTACGACAAATTCTATCAGAATGTCTATCCCGAACTCGGCGGTGAGCACGGGCGGGACGCTGGCGCTCGCGGCCTATAACGACGTCACCAAGCGGACCAACCTGTTCAGCCAGACCGACCTGATCTGGAAGAATCGCCTGGGCGGGATCGACAAGACGCTTCTGGTCGGGTTCGAAGCTCGGTGGTTCGGAAGGGCGCAACCAGCGGCGTAACGGCATTTTCTCGACGACCTCCGCCGGGCCGACCTCACTTGTCGTTCCGGTCAGCGACCCGACGGTGGACGTGCCGGTCACCTACATTGCCAACGGCAATGACAGCCGGATCGAAACCCGGCGTCGCGGCCTTGTATGTGCAGGACCAGATTCGCCTCACCCCCTGGCTGGAGGTCGTCGCCGGACTGCGCTTCGACCGTTTCTCGATCGACGTCCTCAACCGGGCCAGCGGGCAGAGCTTCGAGCGCACCGACGAACTATGGTCGCCGCGGCTGGGGCTGATCGTCAAGCCGCTCGCCAACCTGTCGCTCTACGCCAGCTACAGTCGCTCCTATCTTCCCGCAGTCGGGCGACCAGTTCAACAGCCTCAACCTGACCGGCGAAGCGCTCAAGCCCGAGCGGTTCGACAATTACGAGGTCGGCGCCAAGTGGGAGCCGATCGACGGGCTGCTCGCCACGGCCGCGATCTACCAGCTCGACCGCAGCAACACGCAGCGCGACCGATCCGCTCAACCCGCAGTTGATCGTCTTGACCGGCGAGCAGCGCAGCCGCGGGCTCGAGCTCGGGGTCGAGCGCAGCATCACCGACCGCTGGCAGATTTCGGCCGGCTATGCCTGGCAGGAAGCGGAAATACGCGAGACCACCACCGCCGCCCCGGCCGGACGCAAGGTGCCGCTGGTGCCCGAAGCACAGCTTCGCGCTGTGGAGCCGCTACGACGTCACGCAAGTCGCTCGGCTTCGGCGCCGGGCTGACCGCGCGGTCGAAGAGCTTCGCCTCGATCAGCAACCAGGTCGTGCTGCCCGGCTACGCTCGGGTCGATGCGGCGGCCTTCTACAAGGTCGATGCGCGGGGATCGAGGCGCAGCTGAATGTCGAGAATCTGTTCGGCGCCGACTATTTCCCGGCCGCGCACAACGACAATAATATTGCTCCCGGCGCACCGCGCAACGCCAAGCTGACGCTTGCGCTTCGAGCGTCTAGGCGGCAAGCGCCGCGGCGCGATCGCGGATGCGGGCGAGGTCGGCGACGAACTTGGCGCGTTCGCTTCGCCGCGCTGCTTCGTCGGGCAGGCGCAGCAGGAAGCTGGGGTGCACCGTCACCCAGCATTCGCTGCCGTCGGCCAGCGTCAGCGGTGCGTCGCGCACCTTGCTGATGGTCACCGTCTTGCCGGTCAGCGACCGCGCGGCGGTGGCACCGAGCGCCACCGTCAGCGCCGGGCGGATCAGCTCGCGCTCCTGCTCCTGCCACCAGCGGCAGGCGTCGATCTCGCTCGACGTCGGGGCGCGGCGTGGATGCGCTTCTTGCCGCGCAGCGACGAATTTGAAATGCTTGACCGCATTGGTGACGTAGGTCGTCGACCGGTCGATCCCGGCCTCCTCAAGCGCCGCGTCGAACAATTGCCCCGCCGGCCCGACGAACGGCCGGCCGGCCAGATCCTCCTGGTCGCCCGGCTGCTCGCCGACGAAGATGATCGACGCGTCGAGCGGTCCTTCGCCGAAAACGGTCTGGGTCGCGCATTTGTAGAGGTCGCAGCGCGTGCAGATGGCGGCCTCGTCGCGCAGCGCTTCCCAGGAGGCCTTCGATGTTCGATCGCGGCATGGGCTTCTGGCTCCTTGAAGTCTCGATCATCGCCGCCTCGCGCGCCTGTGCACCCGCCAGCAGCCCGCCGATCAGCGCGGTCTCGGGCATGTTCTTCCAATATTTCTTCGGCATTTCCTTGGTCATCGCCTTCACCTTGACCCGCGCCGGGTTGAAGATGCTGGCGTAATAAGTCTTCCACGTCTCCTCGACCGGATCGCCGTCGGGCGCATCGCGGCGGGTCGCGCCGGGACTGGTCGGTCAGCGTCTCGCCGTCCCAGTGAATGCACAACTCGGGCGTCAGGATCGACCAGCGCATGTTGGCGAAGCGGCGCATGAAGAATCCCGCCTCGCGCCGGACGATATGGTGGTCGGGCTCGAACCAGGCGACGAAGCGCGTGCCGCCACTCGTCCTCGACCTCGCGGAAGCGGACGAAGGCGTGCATCTTGTGTGCGTCGCGGCGCACTTCCTTGGCCAATTTCTCCAGCCGGTCGACCAGCGGATCGGCGCGATCCTCCAGCGCTTTCTTGTTCGACCGAAGCTTGAGCAGCAGCGCGTAGAGCAAGGCGAAGCGCTCGGGATCGGAATGGCAGATCGCCGCCTTGGCCAGGTCGACGAACGCGCGCGGCACGGCGAAGCTGGGGCCGGATGGGGGCGGCGTCGCCTGTCCCGCCGAACAGATCGGCCTTCGCCGCCGCGACACTTCCCACACGATCGCCGACGGCGGGACGCCCGCCTCGGCCAGCCCGCGCGCGGCATCGCGCCAACCGTCGAAATCATCCTCGCTTGCCAACAGGACGCGATGCGCGTCGATCATCGGTCCGTCGGCAAGCATGGCTTATTCGGCCTCTTCCTCGATCGCCTTTTCGATCTCGGGCACGTCGGTCCCGGCCTTGACCCGCGCTCGACTTCCTCGGGCTTGCGCGCGTTGAACTCGTCGCGCAGCTCGACTGCCTTCTCCTCGTCGATCGCTTCCTTGGCCTTGGGGAACTTCTCTTCTTCTTCCTCGTCGATGTGATGGATGTAATCCTGCGCCAGCGTCTTGAACTTGGTCAGCCAGCCCGACGACGCCATGTCCATCTCGTCGAGCTCGACGAACAGCATCGCCGAGGTCGGCATGCTCCTTGACCGAGTGCTGCGCATCCTGCCGCGTGTCGGTCATGGTCATGATGGTGGCGTAGAGCGTCTCTTCCTCGGCTGCGGCGTGGGCGTTCGCGTCGACCTTATACTCTTCGAACAAGGTTCGCCGGTCGTCGCTATCGCCGCTCGTCTCGCTGATCTGCGCGATCAACTCGCGATGCCGGTCGTGATCCTGCTTCAGCCGGTCGAAAATATCCGCTGCCATGATCGCGTCTCCTCTGTTCGCACGGGCCTGCAACGGCTCAAGCGGCGAACAGGTCCAATTGCTTCGGCCTTGGGCGCAACAAGGCTGCGCAGATCGGCGCGGTCGGTCAGCAGGGTCGGGCGCCAGTCGATGGTGACGATGAAAGGGCGCACCTTGGCGATCGAGACGGTCAGTCGCGCGACATCAGCAAGCGTGATCGCCCGCCAGCGCCGCGATTTCAGGATCCGGCCGACCGCCTTGGTGCCGAGCCCGGGTACGCGCAGCAATTGCTCGCGCGGGGCGCGATTGACGTCGACCGGAAAGCTGTCGCGAAACTTCAGCGCCCAGGCGAGCTTGGGATCGATGTCGAGCGGAAGCATGCCGTCATCGCCCGCGGCGCTGACCACTTCGGCGGGCTTGAAGCCGTAGAAGCGCATCAGCCAGTCCGACTGGTAGAGCCGATGCTCGCGCATCAGCGGCGGGCGCTTGAGCGGCAAGTACCGCGCTTGGGCGACGGGATTGGCGAGAAAGCCGAATAATAGACCCGTCGGAGCGCGTAGCGGTCGTACAGCTGGCTGGCACGGACGACGATGTCGCCATCGCTCGCGGCATCGGCGCCGACGATCATCTGGGTCGACTGGCCGGCGGGGGCAAATTTGGGCGCCGATCTGATATTTCTTGCGCGCATCGCGGCCGTCCTCGATTTCGACGCTTCATGACTTGCATCGCCCCGTCGATCCGCGTGGCGGACTTTTCCGGCGCCAGCCGCTCCAGCCCGGCGCGGGTCGGCAGTTCGACATTGATCGATACGCGGTCGGCGTGCAGCCCGGCCTGCCGCACCAGTTCGGGATCAGCGTCGGGGATGGTCTTCAGATGGATGTAACCGCGAAAGTCGTGATCCTCGCGCAGGCTGCGCGCGACCTCGACCATCTGCTCCATCGTGTAATTGGACGAGCCGATGATCCCCGAGGAGAGGAACAGCCCCTCGATATAATTGCGCTTGTAGAAGGAGAGGGTGAGATGGACCACCTCCGCGGCGGTGAAGCGCGCGCGGCGGACGTTCGAGCTCTTGCGGTTGATGCAATAATGGCAATCGAAGATGCAGCTGTTGGTCAGCAAGATCTTGAGCAGCGAGATGCAGCGGCCGTCGGGCGCATAGGCATGGCAGATGCCCATGCCCTCGGTCGAGCCGACGCCCTTGCCGCCGCGACTGTCGCGCTTCGACGTTCCTGACGAGGCGCAGGACGCATCATATTTCGCCGCATCGGCAAGGATCGCAAGCTTTTCACGGGTGTCGAGCTGGGCCATGTGTTCACTCTATGTTCTCGCGAGCTGGGAGTCGAGCGATATCAGTGATTTGGGTAATTTCATTGGCCGCGCACTTGGTCGAAAGGTGGCTTGCGGTCGGGACCAGGATGAGCGCCTTAGTCTTCGCCATGATCAGGGGGAGATCATCATGCGTCATCGTCAATCCTGCTCGCTAGCCGCTGCGGCGCTAGCCGTTGCAACGCCCGCAGCTGCCGGGCCGACCGAGGACTTCAAGGCGCTGACCGACGATTATTGGGCGTTCGTGATGCGCGAAAATCCGACCTTCGCCTCGCAGCTCGGGATTCGTGATTATGACGACCGGCTGGGCGACATCAGCCTGGCGGCCGAGGATCGGCGCGCGGTGGCCACGGCGGCCTATCTCCGCGCGGCTTGATGCGATCCCCGATGCGGGCTTGTCGGCGGCCGACCGGATCAACAAAGCGATCCTGAAGCGCGGCCTTGTCGGAATCGGTCGAGGCCAATGACTTCGGGCAGCGGATGATGCTCTTCTCCAACCGCAGCGGCTGGCACCAGCAGCTCGCCGGGCTGGCCGACGGACTGACCTTCAAGACGCGCGCCGATTATGACAATTATCTGAAGCGCCTGGCCGCCTATCCGGCGCTCAACGACGAGGCGCTCAGGATCAGCACCGCGCGCAATGAACGAAGGCTATGTCCTGCCGTGCCAGTCGCTGGATGGGTTCGAGGCGACCGATCTCGGGCGTGATCCCCGCCGATCCGACCAAATCGCGGCTGTACGCAGCCGTTCGCGGCAGCGCGGCCTGCGACAGTCGCGGCGGGCGAATGGGCTGCGCTTCAGTCGCGGGCGCGCGCCCTGATCGATGGCGACCTGCGCCGCGCCTACGCCAAGCACCTCGCCTGGTATTCGGGCCAGCTACAAGCCCAAGTGCGCGACCGCGATCGGCGCCGTCGGCGCTGCCCAATGGCAAGGCGTGGTACGCCTACAAGATCCGCAACCAGACCACGACCAACCGCACCGCCGACGACATCCACCAGCTCGGGCTGAGCGAAGTGGAGCGGATCCGCGCGGAGATGGAAGCGGTCGGCAAGAAGGCCGGCTTCGCCAGCCGCGAGGCGATGATCGCCGACCTGCGCACCAATCCCAAATATTACGCCAAGACGCCCGAGGAGCTGATGCAGGCGACGGCGCGCGAGCTGAAGAAGATCGACGGCAAGATGCCGAGCCTGTTCACCGTGCTCCCGCGCCTGCCCTACGGTATCCGCGAGATCCCGGCCGAAATCGCGCCGGGCACGACCACCGCCTATTACAACAGCGGCTCGCCCGAGAACGGCATTGCCGGGCACCTATTACGTCAACACCTCGAAGCTCGACCAGCGTCCGCTGTGGGAAATTCCGCCGCTGTCGGTGCACGAGGCGGTGCCCGGCCATCATCACCAGATCGCGCTCCAGCAGGAACTGGCGATGCCCGACTGGCGGCGCAACGGCACCTTCTTCACCGCCTTTGTCGAAGGCTGGGGGCTCTATTCGGAGCGGCTCGGGATCGAGATGGGGCTGTACGACACGCCGGCCAAGGACATGGGTCGGCTAAGCTACGAAATGTGGCGCGCGACGCGGCTGGTGGTCGACACCGGGATGCACGCCAAGGGCTGGACGCAAGGCAGCAGGCGATCGCCTTCATGACCGACAATAGCGCGCTCAGCGCCGCCAATATCGAGGCCGAGGTCAATCGCTACATCGCCGATCCGGGCCAGGCGCTGGCCTACAAGATCGGCGAACTGAAGATCCGCGAATTGCGGGCGCGGGCGGAGACATCGCTGGGCGAGCAGTTCGACCTGCGCCGCTTCCACGACGCAGTGCTCGGCCAGGGCGCGGTGCCGCTCGACCTGCTCGAAGCGCAGATCGATCGCTGGATCGCGGCGGAGAAAGCGCGCGGACGCTAGTTGCGCGGGGCCGTATCGCCGCGGACTTGTTCGCGGCGTTCGTCGAACGCCTGCTTGGTCAGCTGGCTGAGGCAGCCGGTGAACGCCGCCCGGACCGACCGGCGAACAGCTGTTGATGCCGGTCGCGCCGACGGTCTCGAAGCTGCGGGCGCGCGCCGCCCACGACTGGCGCGACTGCAGCGAGCCGCCTTGGCGGAGCCGCTCGGGAATGCGATAGCGCTCGGTCTCCGGCTTGCGCGCGCAGACCACGATCTCGTCGTCGGTCGAGCGCGGGCAGGGATCGGTGCCGTAGACGATGATCTCGCTGACCTTGCCGTTCTGCGCGAGCGCGGGCGCGGCCGGCGCGACCAGCGCGGCGAGGCCGAGCGCGGCGGCCCAAGGCTGAGGGGCAGTTTCGACATGATCCGTCCTTTCGACTGATAAAGCGGTTGATCCGCCCCAAGTTCCTCAAATCCGCTTCGACAGGCCGATCGCCAGCCTGCATCCGGCGCGAATCGCCGCCGTCAGCAGGGGATAGGCGAGGGCGCTTTCCGAACCATGTGCGCGCGCGGTGTCGCGATGCTCGAGCTCCTCGGCGCGAAATTCGGCGATGTCGGCGGCAAGTTCGGGGTCGCTCGTCGCCAAGCTCGTCGAGCTGGGCCGCATAATGACGGTCGATCTCGGTCTCGACCGCGTCGGTGCAGGCCATCGCCGCTTCTTCGGAGATCAGCGCGGTCGCCGCGCCGAGCATGAAGCCGGCGACGTTCCACACCGGCTGGAGCGCGGTCGGGCGGACGCGGCGCTCGGCCAGCAAGGCGTCGAAGCGGTCGAGGTGGCGCTGCTCCTGACGCGCCATGCGGGCGATCTGGTGCGCGGCGTGGCTACCCTTGGCGAGCACGGCGAGCTGTCCGGCATAAATCCGCGTCGCGCCATATTCGCCGGCCTGGTTGACGCGCAGCATGCTGGCGCGTGTCGGGCCGCGCGGTCACCGGGCGCCAGCCGGTCATGCGCTGGCCTCGCTTGAGCAGGATCGACGATGAGCGGCGGCCGAGCCGAGCGAGATGATCGCATTCCAGCCGGCCATGCTGACCGATCAGGAAGGTGAACTGCACCTGGTCGCAGCGCACCAGCGGCACGCTCATGATGTCCTCGAGCGTCATCGCGCCGCCGCTCGCGCAGCGCGTCAGCCCTTCCCACCAGCCATATTCGACCCCGGCATGAAACACCCCGATCGCGCCCGAGACGGCGATCGCGAGCGCGGCGAGCGCGGTCAGCAGGCGGGCGTTGCGGCTCGGCGCGGCGAATAGGAAAGCGAGCGCGGCGAGGCACGACCGCGGCGAAATGCGGCCAGCGCTGCCAGTAACACATCTCGCACGGGTGCAGCCCGCCGACATATTGCGACAGATAGGCACCCGCCGAGCAACGCGCCGGGCACGCCGAGCGCGAGCCAGCGGGCGAGCGCAGCGGCCGCCGGCCGCGCCGCATCATCGCCTCGCTCGCCATGCCGCAGTCCTTAGCGGGCGCGGGTCGGGGTCGAGGGAGCCGCCGGGGCCAGCCGCTTCAGCGTGCGGATCGCATAATCGAGCTGGAAGTCCTTGACCCCCTTCTTCTTCAATTCCTCGGCGGTCGCGCTGAAGCGCGGATCGGTGCCAGTGTCGTTTTCCAGCACCTCGTCCTTGACCCCCGACTGGCTGACCAGGTGGCGGCGAAGATCGGCCTCGCGGATCGCCGGACGGCTCCTTGTAATCGGGGTCCGACAGCTGGGGCACGTTGATGTCGGGATCGATCCCGCCGGCCTGCACCGACTTGCCCGACGGCGTGTAATAGCGCGCGATGGTCAGGCGCAGCGCGCTCGCTGGCACTCAATTCCTGCACGCCCTGGACCGAGCCCTTGCCGAAGCTGCGCTCGCCCATCACGATCGCGCGGCGATGATCCTGCAGCGCGCCGGCGACGATCTCCGCCGCCGAAGCGCTGCCGACGTCGACCAGCACGATGATCGGCAGGCCATGCGCCATGTCGCCCGGCTTGGCGCTCCAGCTCTGGAAGTCGCTCTTGTCGCGCCCGCGCTCGGACACGATCTCGCCGCGCTCGAGGAAGGCGTCGCTGACCCGACCGCCTCGTCGAGCAGCCCGCCCGGGTTGGAGCGAAGGTCGATGACATAGCCGAGCGGCTTGCCGCCGGTGGCCTTGTCGATCGCGGTCAGCGCGGCCTCGGTCGCCTGCGCCGGTGTTGCCGGCGAAGGTGTTGATGTTGATGATTCCGATGCCGTCCTTGATCTCCCACTTGACCGGCCGAAGCTCGATCTTGGCGCGGGTGATGGTCAGGTCGAACGGCTTGTCGCGGCCGCGGCGGACGATGGTCAGCGTGATCTTGGTGCCCGGGCGCGCCGCGCATCTTCTCGACCGCTTCGTCAAGCTCAAGCCCGTAGAGCAATTGGCCGTCGATGTGGGTGATGTAGTCGCCCGCCTTCATCCCGGCGGCGAACGCCGGCGTATCCTCGGTCGGGGTGATTACCTTGACCGCGCCATCCTCCATCGTGACCGACAGGCCGAGTCCGCCGTAATTGCCGTCGGTGGTGGTGCGCAGCGAGGTGTAATCCGACCCTTCCATATAGGACTGCAATGGGGATCGAGCGCGGCGAGCATGCCGTCGATCGCGCCCTTGACCAGCACATGGTCGTCGACCTTGTCGACGTAATTGGCGCGCACCTGGTTGAACACGTCCATGAAGGTGTCGAGTTCCTTCATCGTGTTGGCGTCGGCGGCGGCCAGCGAACTGGTCGTCAGCGGGATCATGGTCAGCGCTCCGACCACCGCGAGCGGCTGGAGCAACTTGGCGAGACGCGTCATGAATCAATTCCTCGCTTGAGATTTGGTCTATATTAGCCGCCCTTGGCCTTAATGGACAGTGACCAGGATGAACCGGCAATGAGGGCTGCCGAGCGGGGCCGCCCGTTGATCGACAATTCGAGCGTCACTGGACCGAGCGCGCTCGACCGAGGGTCGCACCGCGAGCGACTCGCGTGCCCCTGGCCATGGTTGGGCGAACGCCGATCATCAGGCTCATCCAGCCATCGCCGTGATCGATTATGGCGATGCCGTCATGGCGTCGGTAAGGGCCGGCGAAAACCAGCACGCCGTCGGCCGGAACACGCGACTGGCGTCCCGGCGCGGGTAGCGAAGGTGGTGCCGCGCGACCGGATTCCGCTGGCGCTGACCTGGCCGAGGCCGTCGATTACGGGCGCATCGACCGGCAGGACGAAGGCGAGGTTCGGGGTTGAACTTGCGCATGTCTGGCGCGAACGGGCGGCGCGGGGCAGCGGGCAGTGCGGCCAGATCGCTGGGCCAGGCGGCGCGCGGCGCGCGCTCGCTTCCCACTGATTGCCGAGCGCTGCCACGCCTTCGCTGGCCGCGATCATCCGGTCGTCGGCCCCCTGCGCCCCGACATCGAGCCGGGCGGCGCGCTCGAGCGCCGGGTTTCGAGGGCAGCAAATGCCTGCTGGCGCTTGGCGAGCGGCGCTGCGTGCGTCGGCCGACCTCGCGGCGGGTCTGCCCGTGCGGCTTCGGCGAGGCGACGGCTGGCGGCGAGCTCGGCGGACAGGCGGCGCTGCTCGGCGCGAATCTGCGGCACGGCCACGTCGAGCAGGGCGCGCATCCGCACCATCTGCGTCAAGTCGGGATCGTCGGCCAGGCTGACCAAGGGCGGACGGCGACCGAGATTGACCAAGCCCGGCGACCAGCGCGGCGGCCGGGGCCTGCTTGGCCGAAAGCCGCGCCTGGCATTGGTCGCGGACCAAGGGCTCGCGGATGGCGAGATCGGCATCCATGGCGCTGATCCGCGCTTCGGCGGCGGCGATCGCGGCGGCGGCGGCGAGCCGGTCGGCCGCCAGCCGCGCTGCTTCGCCGCGCGCCTGTCCCGGCGGCGGTCGACAGGCGCTCGCGCCTCCCGTCTCGGCCGCAATGGCTTCGGCGCGCATCTTCGCCGATCGTTGAGGGCGCCGACGGCCGGGCGAAGCTCGACGAGCCTGCCAGCAGCGAGCATCAGGATCAGCGTTAGGAGAAAGGCGCGCTTCACGGTCTCATCCCTCGCGATGATAGGGATGGTTGGCAAGGATCGATGTGGCGCGGAACAATTGTTCGGCCAGCATCGCCCGCGCCAGCATGTGCGGCCAGGTCGCAGGACCGAACGACAGGATCAGGTCGGCGCTGACCGCGCAGCGTCGCATTATGGCCGTCGGCGGCGCCGATCAGGAACCGCGCCTCGCGCTTGCCGCCGTCGCGCCAGCCCTCAAGCCGCTCGGCGAAACTCGACCGACGACAGCAGGTCACCGCGCTCGTCGAGCAGGATGGTGACGCTGGCCGGCGGTGGGGCGGGAAGACTGCCGCCGCGATCGGGCAATTCGGTGACCTTGGTCGGCCAGGCGATGCGCTTGAGATAGCGATCGACCAGCTCGGCCTCGGGCGATCGGCCGATCTTGCCGCGGGCGATGATGTGCAAGCTGCACTAGCGGGCCCAGGCGGTGGCGACGGCGCGGGCGGCGTCGGCGATGACCTTGGCGCGCGGCCGGCCCCTCGGTCATGCCGCGCAGTGAACACCGCAATGGCGAATCCGGCGACCGTCCGGCAGGGTGACAATGCCGACGTCGTTGCTGATGCCGACGCAGGGTGCCCGTCTTGTGCGCCACCGGCGTGCCTGCGGGGACGCCGGCCGGGATCCGATCGCCCCGGTGCGGCAGCGGGCCATGACCGCAAGCAGGAATTCGCGGCTGGCGGGCTTGAGCATCTCGCCTTGGTCGAGTCGGGCGAGAAAGCGGGCGATGGCCAGTCGGAGTGGCGGTGTCGCGCGGGTCGGCTGTCGAAACCAGCGACTGCCGCCGCGCGCGCTTCCGAGCGCGACAGTGGATCGGATGCCCACGAGTGTCTCGGCAGCGGTCTTGCCGGGAAGCATCGGCAAACCGAGATTGTCGAGCACCACGCCGCGCGATTTCGCGATCGATCCGCATGCCGACGATGCGGTTGCGTGACAGCCAGCGCTGCACCGCCTGTCGTCCCGCCAGATCGGCGATCAGCATGTCGGTGGCAGTATTGTCGCTGACGGTCAGCATCAGCTCGATCAGATTGGCCGCCGACAAGCGTCACGCCGGGATGCGGCATCAGCTTGCCGATCCCGTCCGAGCCGCTGCGGTTTCGTTCGTCGAGCGTGATCGATCTCGCGATCCAGCGAGCGCCGACCTGCATCGACCTCGGCGAGGTAAGCCGCCGCGACCGCCAGCTTGACCACGCTCGCCATCGGGAAGCGCTCGGTCGCCGTTGACACGTCAATCTCCGACCGGTCGCCGAGGTCGATCGCGGCGATCCCGACGCGGCCCGTCGGGACGGCGGCAATGGCGTCGAGCTGCTGGCCTGAGGCGTGTGCCGGCTGCGACCGTCACGGGCGACGGGCAGCGCCTGCGCGTGAAGCGGCAAGCGCCAAAGCGATCGCGAGCGCAAATAGGCCCGCGCGCGGATCATCGGGTCAGGCGCCGGCGAGGCGGCGGCCGGGGATCTCGTCGCCGAACGCCCACATCCGCTCGAGATTGTAGAAGCTGCGGACTTCGGGGCGGAACAGATGGACGATCACGTCGTCGGCATCGATCAGCACCCAGTCGGCGGTCGGCAGACCCTCGATCCGCACCGGCTTGCCAAATTCGGCCTTGATCCGCTCGGCCAGCTTGGTCGCCATCGACGCCACCTGGCGCGACGAGCGGCCGCTGGCGATCACCATATGATCGGCGATCGACGACTTGCCGGCCAGCGGGATCGAGATCATCTCGACCGCCTGGTCGTCGTCGAGCGACTTGAGTGATCAGGCTGTGAAGCGCCTCGACGTCGACGGGCCTTGACGCGTGCCTGCCGGTGGGCAGTGCTTTCGGACTTCGAACGGGGGTCGGCCAAGATGGCTCCTATGACAGGGTTGGATCGGGGTGGGCGGCACCGTCGATGTGGTCGGCGATGCCAGAAAGGGTCGAGCGCACGAAGGCGGGTGGCGGAGGTCGGATCGGGCGGCAGGCGAAGGAAGGTGATCGCCGGTGCACTCCACGTTCGTCCAGTCGCGTTGCCGTGGCCGCGGGTCGGACGAATCCCCTCAGCCAGCCCATCGCGCGGGCCGCGCGGGCAGCGGCCATCATACCCCGGGCGGGGAAGCACCGCAATCGGCACCATCGACGGCGAGCCTACGCCACTGCTTCCACTGGTGAAATTGGGCCACAGTATCGGCGCCCATCAGCCAGATGAAATCGTGCCGCGGATAGTGGCCGAGCAAGGCGGCGACGGTATCGACGGTGTAGATCGTGCCGACTCGCGCCTCGAAATCCTTGACCTTGATCCGGCTGCGGCGGGCGATGTGGCGGGCGGAGGCCAGGCGGGCGGCATACGGCGCCATGCCTTTGCTGGGCTTGAGCGGATTGCCCGGGCGACACCAGCCACCAGATTTCGTCGAGGCCGAGCGCCTCCATGGCGGCGAGGCTCGTGGCGCGATGGCCGCGATGGGCCGGGTTGAAGCTTCCGCCGAGAAGTCCGATGCGCCGTGCCATGCGCTGCTATCGCTAGCATCCCCCCTCGACCGGCGCCACCGTCCGCGATTATGAGGGGGCGAAGGGGGCAGGGATGAGCGAAATCGAAGGCGTCGGCGAAGTGGTGACGGGCGGCCTGCATCGCGCGCGCGGTCGAGCCGGAAGCGGGCGAGATCAGCCGCAGCCGGACCACGACGATCCGCCTGCCTCAATTGCGGCACGCCGCTGACCGGACCCTATTGCTCGGCCTGCGGCCAGAAAGCGCCATGTCCATCGCTCGCTGCGCGGCGTTCGTCGCCGATTTCATCGCCGGCCTGTTCAACTTCGAGGGCAAGATTCTGGCGCACGCTGCCGATGCTGGCGTGGCGCCCGGGCGAGTTGACCCGGCGCTATATCGACGGCGAGCGGGCGCGCTTCATCTCGCCGGTCGCACTGTACCTGTTCTCCGTCTTCCTGATGTTCGCTGTGCTCGGTTTTACCGGTGCGATGACCCCGGAAGGATTGAAGGTCGGCGATGCCGTGCAGATCGGTGTCGACGATGAGCGCGCCAAGCTGGTCGCGCTGGAGCGCGAACGCGCGGCAGCGGCTGCCGCCGGCAAGGAACTTTCCGCCCTCGACCGCCGGATTGCGACCCAGAAACAGGATCTTGCCGACCTTGAGCGGATCAAGCGCGGTGAGGTCGTTCACTCGACGCCAATGGCGAACAACTGAAAGTCCCCAAGCTGGGTGCAGCGACGCGGTAGCCAGGATCCAGGCCGATCCCGCAGGGCGTTCATCGACAACGTCCAGGATGCGACCTCCAAATATCAGCTGGCTGCTGATCCCGCTTGTCGGTGCCCTTCATGTGGCTGCTGTTCCCGTTCAGCCGCCGCTATCAGCTCTACGATCACACGGTCTTCGTGACCTATTCGCTGTCCTTCATGATGATCCTGGTCATCGCCGCCGGGCTGCTGGTGTCGGTCGGCTGGACCGCGCTGAGCGTGCCTTCCTGTTGTTCTTCATCCCCCAGTCCACATGTACCGGCAGCTGCGCGGGGCCTATCGAGCTGGGCCGGCTCAGCGCGCTGTTCCGGACGTTTCTGCTGGTCACCTTTGCCTGCATCGTGCGACCATGCTTCATGATGGTCGTATTCGCGATCGGCGGCGCATTGGCGTGCTCTAGCGGCAGGGAAATTTGGCGGTCAGGATTGCGGGTCATGCTTCGGTCATGTTGATCCGCTGACGCTCCGCCGCGGGGGATGGCGGCGAGACGGTTCATGAATTCGTCCGAGTCCATCTTCTGCGGCCCCTCTGGCGGGCAGTAGCGCGGCTTCTTGCCGGCCTTGACCGCGGCAAGACGCTGGCTCCGCGCCGCTTCGCCGGAAGCCTTGCCCTCGTTCATCAGCGTCTTGATCTCGCCGCTGCGAAAACAGTGCCAGCGGCCCCTTGGCCTTGAGCTTGTTGGCGCGCTGCAGGAACGACTTCGGCATTCATCGACTGGGCCGAAGCCGCCGACGGGAACAACCAGCACAGCGGCAACGGCCGCCACCAACGCAAGCCGCATCAGGCGCCGGCCGCCGCCGGTCCGCCGATGCCCGGCTTGGGCCGCTTCGACTTGGGGATCGACGAGCCCGCGGTCGGAAGCACCGTCGGGTACGTCGGCCGCGCGGTCGATCTTGCCGCCCGCAGATGATCGTCTTGATCTCGTCGCCGGTCAGCGTCTCGAGCTCGAGCAAGCGCGCCGGCCAGCCGGTGCAGCTGGTCGACATTGGTCTTGATGATCTCGGTCGCGCGGGCATGGCCGCCGTCGACCAGCGCGCGGATTTCGCTGTCGATCAGCAGCGCGGTCTCGTTCGACATATTGTGCCGCTGGGTCTGCGAATAGCCGAGGAACGTCTCGCCCTGCTGCTCCTCATATTGCAGCGGGCCGAGTTTGTCCGACATGCCCCATTGCATGACCATCGCGCGGGCCAGCTTGGTCGCCTGCTGGATGTCGCTCGACGCGCCCGACGACACCTTGTCGTGGCCGAAGATCACTTCCTCGGCGACGCGGCCGCCCATCACCGAGGCCAGGTCGGCGTACATCTTGTCGCGGTGGTAGCTGTAATTGTCGCGCTCGGGCATCGACACGACCATGCCGAGCGCGCCGCCGCGCGGGATGATCGTCGCCTTGTGGATCGGGTCGGACGCCTTCTCGTGGACCCGGACGAGGGCGTGGCCGGCCTCGTGATAGGCGGTCATCTTCTTCTCGTCGTCGGTCATCACGAGCGAGCTTCCACTCGGTGCCCATGATGACGCGGTCCTTGGCCGAGCTCGAACTGGGCCATCGCGACCAGGCGCTTGCCGAGCCGCGCCGCCATCAGCGCCGCTTCGTTGACCAGGTTGGCAAGGTCGGCGCCGGACATGCCCGGCGTGCCGCGCGCCAGGGTGCGGGCATCGACGTCGGGCGCCAGCGGCACCTTCTTCATGTGCACGTCGAGGATCTTCATGCGGCCCTCGATATCGGGCAGCGGCACCGTCACGCGGCGATCGAAGCGGCCCGGACGAAGCAGCGCCGGATCGAGCACGTCGGGGCGGTTGGTGGCGGCGATGATGATGATGCCTTCATTGGCATCGAAGCCGTCCATCTCGACCAGCAACTGGTTGAGCGTCTGCTCGCGCTCGTCATTGCCATTGCCGAGGCCGGCGCCGCGATGGCGGCCGACCGCGTCGATTTCGTCGATGAAGACGATGCACGGCGCGGACTTCTTGGCCTCGGCGAACATGTCGCGGACGCGGCTCGCGCCGACGCCGACGAACATCTCGACGAAGTCCGAGCCGGAGATGGTGAAGAAGGGCACGCCCGCCTCACCCGCGATGGCGCGGGCGAGCAGGGTCTTGCCGGTGCCGGGCGAACCGACCAGCAACGCGCCCTTGGGGATCTTGCCGCCGAGGCGGGCGAACTTGCCCGGATCGCGCAGGAACTCGACGATCTCCTGCAGTTCCTCGCGCGCCTCGTCGATGCCGGCGACGTCGGCGAAGGTCACCTTGCCCTGCTTTTCGGTCAGCATCTTGGCGCGGCTCTTGCCGAAGCCCATCGCCCCGCCGCCCGAGCTTTTCTGCATCTGGCGCATGACGAAGAAGGCGATGCCGATCATCAGGATGAAGGGCAAAGACTGGTAGCAGCAGGATCAGCCAGATGCTCGACTGTTCCTCGGCCTTGACCTGGACCGAACCGCCCTTGTCGATCACCCGCTCGGACACGTTGGCATCCTTCGGGCGCGACGGTCTTGAAGGTCTTGCCGTCGTTGAGCACGCCGGTGATGTTGCTGTTGCCGGTCGGGGTCGCGGCGACGGCAATGCTCTTCACATTGCCTTCGTCGACCTGCTTGACGAATTCGGAATAGGCCATCGCCGTGCCCGGCGCCTCGCGGCTGCCGCCGATCGACTGGACGAAGAACACCAGCAGCAGCAGGATCCCCATCCAGATGAACAGGGACTTGGTCCACGGGTTGGTCGGCTTCTTCTCGTTCATGGCAGACGGTCTTTCCTGAAGGCTTGGCGCCTAAAATAGGCCTTTCCGCGTTAATGACAATGGAACGGGCGCGAGCGTCCGGTTGACAAGGGTCGCGGTGGTTCGATGCGCATCGTGTCAATCGTGACAAGGCTGGGCCGGGCGACCGCCCGGACGGCGGGCGATCATCCGGTCGAGCTGGCGCAGCGTGCCGAGGACATGGCGGTCGTCGGGCCGCTGGACGAAGCCGAGCAGGCGGCCGCCGTAGAAGCGCGGGACGAACAGGGTTTCGGTCTGGTAGCAGAGGTCGCCGGTCCGCTGCCCCGCGACGCGGGCATCGCGGGCGAAGGCCAAGGCGCGATCCCACGCGGCGGCGAAGCTTTCCGCTCCCGATTTTGCGCGCAGCATATAGGCCGACTGGCGGCTGAGACCGAGACTGCCCGCGGCTTCCTTGACCGAGGCCCCGCGGGCCAGCGCGATAATGAATTCACGCTGCTGCCCGGGGGACCAGCCATTGTGCATGCGGCGGAGCGGCACGGGCGTGAAGAGGAGAAAATCGGGTAGGTCCATCGATGGCGCTTAACCGATAATGCGATCTTTGTAAAGTCGAAAATAACCTATAAGGAACCTTTCAGTTCAGTCCCATTCGGTAAGTTTTGAACTTATTCTCGAGGATCCAGACCGAACGAACAGGAAAGGGAGGAGGTCTCTTGTGGGACCACCTCCCCAAGGCCGTCCGTTGAGCTTAGCGCGGGCGGCTGCGGTTATGACCTCCAGCGCCATACATGAGGTCAGCTGTTCGATCGCGATCGTAGCCCGACGTGTCGTCATCGACCGACAAAAACACTGCGCCATCTTTCATGCGCGGGCTATAATATTCCGCATCTTCGTCGCTCACGCCGTGCTTCTTGAGCACTTCGTTGACAGAACCAATGTTCGCAACGGGTCGAAGGCCAGAGGGCCGCTGATCGGCGATCATGGGTGGGAAGCGGACATCAGCGGGGTCAGTCATGCAACTGTAACGAACGACTTCTAGCCACCGCGGATGACTGAACCTGCACGATTGACCAAGCGCCTTGCGGCCGAGGCGCTGGGCAGCTTCTTCCTGTTCGCCACCGTGATTGGCTCCGGAATCATGGCCACAAATCTTTCGGGCGGGAATGACGCGGTTGCTCTGCTCGCCAATACACTCGCCACGGGCGCGATGCTGTTCGTTTTGATCACAATGCTTGGCCCGATCTCCGGTGCGCACATGAACCCTGCGGTCAGCTTAGTGGTCGCCACTCGCGGCGATCTGAGCTGGATCGATTCGGCAGCCTACATCGCTACGCAGTTGACGTTTGGCATCCTCGGCGCATGGGCCGCACATTTGATGTTTGACCTCCCGACGCTGCAACTGTCGGTGCGGGCGCGGACCGGGCTTGGCCAATGGGTAGGCGAGGCGATTGCGACCTTCGGACTGATCGTCACGATCCTCGGAACGGTGAAACACCGGCCAGCGTGGGTCCCCGCCTCGGTAGCGCTCTACATCACCGCCGCTTACTGGTTTACCTCGTCGACCAGCTTCGCCAATCCGGCGATTACCGTGGCTCGCAGCCTCTCGGACACCTTTGCCGGCATCGCCCCGCATAACGTTCCGATGTTCGTGCTGGCGCAGCTGGTTGGGGCAGGATTGGGGGCCACGACGAGCAAGGTTCTGTTCGATTGACGGCTAGTGCCTGCTTGGGTGGAAACCGGACATAGAGCCCGAGCGAAAAACGGCCCGAACAGGAGTTCGGGCCGTTTCAACGCTCTCCCATGGCGCAATTACGCGGGTTGCGCGGTCAAGCGAATTTCGCGATGCCTACCGCCAAGCGCCGACGGCGCATTGAGTAGCCAATTCCGCCAAAACCAAGCAGCATCATCGCCCAAGTTGCTGGTTCCGGAACACCAGATACAGCGGCAATCGAGCCGATGGACTGAAGGCCGAAGCGTGTTTCGATTTGGAACGGCCCGGTGCCGAACCGGAAGGCCTCAGCGTTGGGACCGCTACCACAGAACCCGTTCGTCTCGAAGCAATAGTGATCGCCTTGTGCGGGGCCGCGATTGAACACGAGAAAATTATTACCGCCATGGCTAAAGTCAAAAAAGAGGTTCGTGGCGGTCGCTGTCAGCGCGTCCCCAAGAACAAGGGTGTAGGCGCTGTTCTGGCCCGAGATGAAACTGATAACGTTCGCCCCACTCGTGATGGTGATATTGTAACTGACAATATCGTCCGTCGTTAGGACGCCCAGGTCGCCGTTAGTTGTCAGCGAAAAATTGACAGTGGCACCCGCTGTAGTACGCGTATCGACATAAGTCCGTGCCTGAGCACCGGTTGCAAACAATAGGCAAACGCCGAACGCCGCCGACTTCAACCCGAATTTTACCATGACGACCCCCGTTTGCGCTTATGCAACTACCCCATCACGAAATAACAACACTTGTTAATACCTTATTTAGTAAAACTGACAAACAATAATTCAACGAAAGTTTTTCGTTTGAATATCAGTGCGTTCTCGGGCGAAGTCTGAAATGGCTGGTACTGGATAAGTGGAAGAAGGGAAGGCGAGGACCGACGAATCCCGACACTATGGCACCAATTAATGCTGTTTCGGCGAACGAGTTGGCATCGGCAAGCTACCCCGCCAGCCGAGCGGGCTGGCGGACGCACAGAAGCGCAATCGTCCGCAATGGCTTGCAAGCGGACGCCAGCATCACGGTCGCCGCTTGCCCTCCCGCGCCAGACTCCACCGCGTGCCACCGACCAGCCTCAGTCCCGAGAGAGTGACCCTCTTGCCAGCCGCCAGGGCGGCCAGCGCCCGCTCAAGGTCGGGCCCTCGAGGGCGGGGGGCATTCAGGCGTTCGAAGGCGGCGAGCAGCAGGCGGCGCTGGAGTTCGCGGGGGAGGCCATGCGGGTCGATCGACGCTCCGGCCTTATCCTGTGTGAGTCGGGTTGCGACCAGGCCCTCCATTGCCCATTCGATTGCCTCGTCGGCGTCGGCCAGCCAGCGCGCGCTGCTGGCGAGGCGTTCGGGGTCGGCCCAGTCGGCATCGGCGAGCAGGCCGCGGAAGCGGGTGCGGTCATGGCGCGGGTCGCGGTTGGTGGGATCGTCGACCGGGGTCAAACTGGCCTGCTCGACGATGGCGCGAAGCTCGGCCCGACGCCAGTCGAGCAGTGGGCGGACCAAGGTGACGCCGGGCTCGAGCACGCGGCGGCGGCGGGTCGCGGCGAGGCCCGACAGGCCGGCGCCGCGGGCGAGCCGCATCAGCAATGTCTCGGCCTGGTCGTCGGCATGGTGGCCGCTGGCGATGGCGCCGAGATCGCACTCGATCCCCCATGCGCCGAGCACGCGATAGCGCGCGGTGCGGGCCTGCGCCTGGAGGCTGGCACCGGGCGCGACGCGGGCGTGGAGGATGTGGTGGGGGAGGTCGAGTTGCTTGCAGATCGAGGCGACGAATGCGGCTTCCTTGGCCGCTTCGCGACGCAAGCCATGATCGACCGTCGCCGCCTCGACCATGCCGGGCCGCGCCGCGGCGGCGAGCAATAGCAGCGCGAGGCTGTCCGGCCCGCCCGAGACAGCGATGCCGAGGCGCGCCTCGGCGGGGACGAGCGGGTCGAGGTCGGCCGTGAAATCGGTCGAGCAGGTCGCGGGGCGGGGCGAGGTCGGTCACGCCCGCCACGTTAGCAGATTATCGGCACTTGGCCTCGGCGCGTGCGGCGGGGAGGAGGGTGCGGAGCGCCGGGCGGATGTTGCTGCCATATTCATTCTCGAGCTCGGCATAGGCCTTGCACGCCTGGGTGGGCTGGCCGAGCTTCATCGACGCCTGGCCGAGATAATAGAGACTGTCGGGAGCGCGTTCGCCGGCCTTGTTGGCGCGGTAATTGGCGAGCAGCACCTCGGCGGCGGTCCGATACTGGCCCTTGTCGAGCCACGCGCGGCCGATGAGGTTGTTGGCCCAGCTGACGCGGCGGTGGTCGGGATAAGCGGCAATCATCTTGCGCAAGGCGGCGATGGCGCTGTCATATTTCTTCGCCTCCCACAGGCGGAAGCCGGCGTCGTAGGCAGCCTCGGCGCCGTCGATGGCGGCGGCTGAGGTCGACCGCGGGGTCTCGGTCCGCGGGCGCGGGGCGGGCGGCGGTTCGTCGGACTCGACCGGCTGGTCGGTATCGGAAGCGGTCGCCGGGCCGTCGCCGCTACCGGTCTCGATCGCCCGCAGGCGGCGGTCCTGGTCGGCGCGCAGGCGGGCAAGCTCGGCCTCCATCGTGGCCAGGCGATTGCCATTCTCCTCCGACGCGCGGACGACCTGCGCCATCTGGCTCTCGATCGCGTCGAGGCGGGCCGACAATTGGTTGGCCTGCGTCAGGCTTGCCGCGGGCTCGTCGCTGAACCCCGCGGTGTCGGCGGGCTGGCCCTTGGGGAACACCTGGCGCGACATCTGGCGGACCTGCTTCTCGAGCCGGTCGATGCGCTGCTCGGGGGTGGTCTGGCGCTGCGCGGCGGCGGGGGCGGCGGTCAAGGCGAGGGCAGTGGCGGAGAGAGCGAACAAGGGCAGGCGCATGGCAAATCCTGTTGGTATTGGCGTGGGTGGTGACGATGGCCCGCGGCCGCTGACGAGGGCCTGAATGGACCGGGCGATCATTGGGTCGGGGCGGCGGGCTCGACGCTGTTGCTCGCCGCGGGGGTTGGCGCCGGCGCGGCCGGGCGCGGCGCCGGGCGAGCGGCCGGGCGCGGTGGCGCGGCGGTGGCCGGGGCGGCGGCGGCGGGCGGCCGGGCCCTTGAGCAAGGCGGGGCCGAGCAGGCTGACATTGCTGACCCGAGTGGCGGCGGGGCCGACCGGCGGCGCCGTCGCGGTGCCGACCGTGATCCGGAGTGCCTCGGCCTTGGCGGTGGTCAGCGTCGGCGCGGTCGCGGTCGGCGGAACGGCGAAGCTCTCTCCCGCCTCGAGCACGCCTTCCTTGAGCAAAGTGGTGCCCGTCCCTGACCTGGATCCACGCCTGATCGGTGGCGGTGATCAGCACCGGACCGGACGTGTCGGTCGCGGCGGGCGGCGGCGCGGGGACGGTCAGCCCGGGGTCGACGGCGGCTTCCTCCGCGACGACCGAATCGGGGGCATTACGAGCGCGGTTGCTGAGCCAGGTGGCGGTCAGCGCGACGGCGACGATCGCGGCGATGGCAGCGAAGATCAGCCATTTGGGCATGGCGCGGGCGGGGTCCATCGGCTCGAACTGCTCGGTCGCATGGGTGTGGACGCGGGTGCTTCCGCCAAGCTCAGCGCGCAACTGATCGCCGATCGCGTTGCGATCGAGCCCGACCGCGCCGGCATAGCTTTTGGCGAACCCGATCGAATAGGTCGGCGCGGGCAGGCGAGCGAAATCGCCGGTTTCGAGGCTGGCGAGGTGGCGGGTCGGGATGCGGGTCGAGGTCGCGACGTCCTCGATCGACAGGCCAAGCCCCTCGCGCGCGGCGCGAAGCTGCTCGCCGGCGGTCATGCCCACTTCCATGTCGTCTTCGCCTTCGCTCATCGCCATCCCCCGCGACCGAACCTCTTGGTGATCAAGGACTTGTCGAGTTCGGCGTGGCTGTCATACCGTCACACGCTCAGCCAGCCAGTGCGACTCCGTGGCGTTTCGCCCAGTCGGTCAGCAAGCGGCGCAGGTCGCGCGGCGGCTTGGCCAGCAATTTGTCCATTCGCGCGGTGACCGCAGCGGCGTCGATCGAGCGGATCATCGCCTTGACCGGGCCGACCGCCGCCGGGGTGATCGAGAAATTGCGGATGCCGATCCCGATCAGCGCCATCGCTTCCAGCGGCCGCCCGCCCATTTCGCCGCACAGCCGAATCGGTAACGCCGGCCTCGTCCGCCTGCTCGACACGCGGCGCAGGAAGCGCAGGATCGCCGGGCTCAGCCAGTCGTAGCGGTCGGCGAGCCGCGGGTCGGCGCGGTCGGCGGCGAACAGGAACTGGGTCAGATCGTTGGTGCCGATCGACAGGAAATCGAGCCGCGGCAGCAGGACGTCGAGCATTTCGGCCAGGCTCGGCACTTCGAGCATCGCGCCATATTCGATCTTGCGCGGCAGCGGGCGGCGCGCCTTCTTCGACCAGGCGAGCTGCTCCTCGAACAGCGCCCGGGCCTCCTCATATTCCCACGGCTCGGACACCATCGGGAACATCACGCGCAGGGTCGCGCCCGGCGGCGGCCTCGATCAGCGCGCGCGCCTGCGCCTTCATCAAGCGTCGAGCGTTCGAGGCGAGGCGCAGCGCGCGCCAGCCCATCGCCGGATTTTCCGCCTCGTCCTTGACGTCGTTGAGATAGGGCAGCGCCTTGTCGCCGCCGATATCGACCGTGCGGAACATCACCGGCTTGTCGCCCGCCGCGTCGAGCACCGATCTTGTAGAGCCGCTGCTGGCTCTCGCGGCCCGGCAAGGTGGCCGAGACGAGGAACTGGAATTCGGTGCGGAACAGGCCGATGCCGTCGGCGCCGGATCGCGTCGAGCATCGCCGCATCGTCGGCCAGCCCGGCATTGACCATCAGCGAGACCGTTGACCCCGTCGTTGGTTTCGGCGGGCAGGTCGCGCAGCGCGGCATATTCGGCGCGGCGCTTCTGGCTCATCGCCATGCGCTGCTCGAACGCCTGCGCCAGCGGCGCGGTCGGGCGGACCACGACGGTGCCGCTGTCGCCGTCGACCAGAATCAGGTCGCCTTCGCTGGCGACGTGGCGGATGTCGGCAATCCGCCCGACCACCGGCACGCCCATCGCGCGCGCGACGATGGTCATGTGCGCGGTCAGCGATCCTTCCTCGAGCACCACGCCCTTCAGCCGGCGCCGTCATATTCGAGCAGTTCGGCCGGGCCGAGATTGCGCGCGATCAGGATCGGTGTCCTTGGCGCAGCCCGGTCTGCGCGGCGGTGCCCATCCGTCCCGAGACGATCCGCATCAGCCGGTTGGACAGATCCTCGAGGTCGTGCATCCGCTCCTTGAGCAGCGGATCGTCGATCTCGCGCATCCGCGCTGCGGGTGCGCTGCTGGACGCGCTCGATCGCCGCCTCGGCGGTCAGCCCGCTGTCGATCGCCTCGTTGATCCGCCGCGACCAGCCTTCGTCATAAGCGAACATCTTGTAGGTCTCGAGGATCTCCTCGATGCTCGCCGGCGGTGCCGAACTCGGCCTCGCGGGTCATCGTGTCGATCTGCTCGCGCATCTTGGCGGAAGGCGGCATAGACGCGGTGCGCGCTCGGCCTCGGTATCCTCGGCGACGGTATGTTCGACCATGACGCGCGGCTGGTGGAAGACGGCGACGCCGCTGGCCATGCCGGCGACCAGTTTCAGCCCGGTGAGGCGCTGGGCGCCGCGCCGCGGCGCTGGCGTAGCGCGGCTGCCGTCGGACCAGGCGGGCGTTGGCGATCAGCTCGCGACAGCACCATCGCCACGGTCTGCAGCGCCTCGATCTCGACCTCGTCATAGCGGCGCGGATCGGCATGCTGGACGGCGAGCACGCCGATCGCGTTTTCGCGGCGGACGATCGGCACGCCGGCGAAGCTGTGGAAGCTCTCCTCGCCGGTTTCGGGGCGATAGGCGAAGTCCGGGATGGCTGGTGGCTTCGGCGAGGTTGAGGATCCGGCCCTCCGCGGCGATCGTCCCGACCAGTCCTTCGCCAAGCGCCAGCCGGGTGACGTGGACCGCGTCCTTGTTCAGTCCGTGGGTGGCGAACAGTTCGAGCTTGCCGTCGCGCAGCGACGTAGATCGAGCAGACCTCGCTCTTCATCGCCTCGGCGATCAGGTCGACGACATGGTCGAGCTTGGCCTGAGGACTGCTCCGCTTGGCCATCACGTCGTGAAGACCGGCGAGGATCTCGCGAGAGGCAATGGCGGCGGTCAAGGGCATGGAGACGCTATTGCAGGAAGTAGCCCGCCTTCCAAGCCGTACTGATCGGGTCATGCCGTGGATAATGAAACCGCTATCGGGCTGGCCCAGCCAATTGCTGATCTGACCGCCTTTATCGCGCCAAAGGCTGTCGCTTCGGACCGCTGAAATCGACATTGGGCATGCGCTTTTCCCTTATCGAGAATCGGCGCACACTGTCGCACCCATGGGATCGACGGGACATGATGAAAGGCCTGACGATCTTCCCGCCGTCATCTGTCCGGGTCCGGCCACGGTGGTGCCCCACCGCAATCCGTCCCTGCCGAGCTAGCCGCGGCTCTCCAGCGCGGCCGCGGCTTCGTCGACCAGTTCGGCGATGATTTCGGCGACCGGCTCCTCGCGCTTGACCATGCCGACCGACTGGCCGGCCATCACCGAGCCGCTCTCGACATCGCCGTCGATCACCGCGCGGCGCAGCGCGCCGGCCCAATAATGCTCGATCTGCAGCTGGGCCTCGCCCATTTCGATCTCGCCCGTCGAGCAGGCCGGCGACTTCGCCTGCTTGGCGGCGAAGTTGATCCATTTCCTGATTCTTGAGCGCGCGGACCGGGATGACCGGCAGGCGCGGATCGATCTGGACGCTGGGAATGGCGTCGCGGGCCGAAGCGCGGAGGAAGGCCTTCTTGAAATTGGCGTGGGCGATGCATTCGGTGGCGCAGACGAAGCGCGTGCCGAGCTGGACCCCGACCGCGCCCATTTCGAGATAGGCCGCGATCGCCTCGCCGCGGCCGATCCCGCCGGCGACGAACACCGGAATGTCGGCCGCGACATGGGGCAGGATTTCCTGCGCCAGCACGCTGGTCGAGACCGGGCCGATATGGCCGCCGGCCTCCATCCCCTCGATCACCAGCGCGTCGGCGCCCGAGCGGATCAGCTTCTTGGCCAGTGCCAGCGCGGGGGCGAAGGCGATCAGCTTGGCGCCGTTGCGCCTTGATCCGGTCGATCGCCCCGCCCGGCGGCAGGCCGCCGGCGAGCACGACGTGGGTCACCTGATGCTTCGCGCAGATGTCGATCAGCTCGGACAGCATCGGGTGCATGGTGATCAGGTTGACGCCGAACGGCCTGGTCGTCCGCTTCTTGGTCTCGGCGATCTCGGTGTCGAGCAGATCGGGGGTCATCGCCCCGCAGGCGATCACCCCGAAGCCGCCGGCGTTGGAGATGGCGGAGACGAGGTTGCGCTCGCTGATCCAGCTCATCGCCCCGCCGAGGATGGCGACCTCGCAGCCGAGGAACTCGGTGCCGCGGTGCATCAACTGCTTGAGCCGCGCGTGGCCTGCGTCCGCCGTGCATCGCGCGCGGTTCCGCGATCATGCCTTCGCCGCTCATGCTTGGTCTCTCCATCGTCGTCGAGCCCGAAGGCGGTGTGGAGCACCGCACGGCAAGCTCCATTTCATCTTCGGGGATCAGCGCGCTGACCTTGATCTCGCTGGTGGTGACCGCGAGCAAGTTGATGCCGCGCTCGGCCAGCGTCTCGAACATCGTCGCCGACAGCGCCGGGTTGGAGCGAATGCCGACCCCGACGATGCTGACCTTGGCGACCGCATCGTCGGTCAGCATGCCGGTAAAGCCGATCGTTTCGCGTTGCTTCTCCATCACCGCCGCCGCCTGCGCCAGCGACGCGCGCGGGACGGTGAAGGTGAGGTCGCTGACCGGCTGGCCGGCGGTCGCGGCGTGGACGATCATGTCGACCTGAAATGCCGGCTTCGGCTGAGCGGGTGCATGATCGCCGCGACCGTGCCCGGCCGGTCGGCGATCCCGGTCAGCGTGATCCGCGCCTCGTTGCGGTCGGCGGCGATGCCGGCGATGGCGTTGCGTTCCATGTCTTCTCCAAGCCCAGTTGCCAGCGATCGACGATTTCGGTCCCCGGCAGATCCTCGAACGCGGTCAATACGCGCAGCGGCATCTTCTCGCGCATGGCGAGCCCGACCGAGCGCATCTGCAGCACCTTGGCGCCGACCCCGGCCAGCTCGAGCATTTCCTCGAACGTGACCTGGTCGAGCTTGCGCGCGCGCGGCACGATCCGCGGATCGGTGGTGTAGACCCCGTCGACGTCGGTGTAGATGTCGCAGCGGTCGGCCTTGAGCCCCGCGGCGATGGCGACCGCCGACGTGTCCGATCCGCCGCGGCCGAGCGTGGCGACGCGGCCGTCCTCGCTGACCCCCTGGAAGCCGGGGATGACCGCGACCGTGCCGACCTTCAGCGCTTCATCGAGCGTCGCGGACTTCGATCGCTTCGACGCGGGCATTGCCGTGGACCCCGGTAGCGCGGAGCAATTGCCAGCCCATGAAGCTGCGCGCCTTGACGCCCATGATTCTGGAGGGTCATGGCGAGCAGGCCGGCGGTGACCTGCTCGCCGCTGGCGACGACGACATCATATTCCTGCGGGTCGTAGGAGCGCGGCGGCCTCGCGGCAGAATTGCACCAGCCGGTCGGTCTCGCCGGCCATCGCGGAGACCACCACCAGCACTTCGTTGCCCGCTTCGACCTCGCGCTTGACCCGCGACGGCGACGCTGCGGATCCGCTCGATCCCGGCCATCGAGGTGCCGCCGAATTTCATCACGATGCGGGACATGGGCGGTGCGGTTGTTCCTTGGGCTAAGCGCGGCGCCCTGTTAGGAAGCGGCGCATGACGAAGCACAAGCATCGTGGCCGAGCGAGGCCGCGCACTTCGGCGGCGCTGGCGGGCGACTGGTGGGACCCGGACGGCGCGTCGGCGATGCTCCACAAGCTCAACCCGGTGCGGCTCGCCTACATCCGCGACCGGATCGACCAGCATTGGCATCTCGACGAATGCGCGCTTCGGCCGCTCAGCGGGCAAGAGCGCGCTCGACGTCGGCTGCGGCGCCGGGCTGCTGGCCGAACCGCTGGCGCGGCTGGGCGCCAAGGTCACCGCGATCGACGCCGCGCCCGAACTGATCGCCGCGGCGAGGGCGCATGCGGCGGGGGCGGGGCTCGCGATCGACTATCGCGCCATCGGCGTGGAAGCGCTCGACGGCCAGTATGACCTCGTCACCTCGATGGAGGTGATCGAGCATGTCGCCGACCCGCACGCCTTCGTCGCCGTCGCTCGCCGCGCGGCTCGCGCCCGGCGGCCTGCTGATCCTCTCGACCCCCAACCGCACCGCCTGGTCGCGGCTGCTGACCATCACGCTCGCCGAAGGGTTTGGGCGATTCCCAAGGGCACCCACGATTATGACGCCTTCATCACCCCCGACCAGATGACCGCGATGCTGGCCGAGGTCGGGCTGGCGGTCGAGGACATCGAGGGAATCGCGATGTCGCCGATGCGCGGGCTGCACCTGAGCGAGGATGTGCGGCTCAACTATCTGGTGGCGGCGCGACAGGGGTAGGGCAAGCGACGGACGGGGGGTCAGCGATACACAGCGAGGCGCCGCGCGACATCACGTGGCGCGATCTCCTGGCGGTCGCGCTGGTCGCGGCGATCCCGTTGTTCCTGCGGGCCGACGTGCCGCCGGTCATTGGTGGGACGAGGCGCGGTCGCGATCAACGCGCTGGAGATGATGGCGAGCGGAATCCGCTGGTCGTCACCTACAATGGCGAGGCGGATCTGTGGAACACCAAGCCCCCGCTGGCGATCTGGCTGTCGGCGCTGTCGATGCGGTTGTTCGGGGTCAACGAGCTGGCGTTCGGCTGCCGGCCTTGCTCGCCGCGATGGCGACGGTGCTGACGGTTCATGTGTTCACTTGGCGTGTATCGGGAAGCCGGGCAATCGCGTGGGTTGCCGCGCTAATCCTGCTTGGCACGGGCGGATATGTCGAAGTCCATGTCGCGCGGACGGCGACTTCGATTCGATGTTGGTGCTGTTTGTCACGCTGGCGAGCTTCAGCCTGTTCTTCGCGATCGACCGCGCGGGGTGCAATTCGGAATGTCGCCTTGGCGGCGGTGTTCCTGGTCGCGGCGGTCCTGACCAAGAGCATTGCCGGGCTGCTGATGGTGCCGGGCTACGCGCTTTATCTGTTGGGTTCGGGAAAGGCGCGACCGTTCCTGTCCCGCCGGGAGGTGTGGCTGGTTGGGGCCGGGGCGCTCGGCGCGGTGGCGCTGTTCCTGATCGCGCGCAGGTTGCTGAGCCGGGGTTCACGCAAGCGGCATGGGCGCGGGACACGGCGCGGTTCAGCATGACCGCCGAAGGGCTGACCGTGTTTGGTACAATTATCTGGTGATGCTGCCGTGGCCTTGGCAACCTCAACTCCTGCTCACGCCGATGAACGAAATTCCTTATGTTCGAAGCGCGTTTCCGGGTCTGGCTGGTGCCGCTGGCGTTGCTTCCGCTGGCCAGCCTGCGGATACCCCTGGCCTCGCGCCTGCTGGCGTCGCGGGCGGCGATCTACCTGTTGTGTTGCCTGCTTGCCTTCCTGATCGTCATCTCGGCGGCAGTGTCGAAACTGCCCTGGTATGTCGCCCCGGCCTATCCGCTGATTGCGGTGCTGGCCGCGCTCGGCGTTTACCAGTTGCGGCTGCTGTTCGGCGAGAATGGCCGGGTGCGGACAGGCGGCGCCATCGGTTGCGATGCTGCTCGGCCTGATCGGCATCCGGCGGCGACGTTGGCGAACGGAAAAGGAGATCGCCACGATTTCCCGGTCGGTCGAGCAACGTTTGCCGATTTGCCTTCGCCATGATGTGGCCGCGCTGGCCGGAACCGCCCCGCTCCGGCGATCGTGACGCGAATTCACCTTCCGCACGCCAGCCGTGCGCGACCGGAGGCTTGTCGGCACCGAAGACCGTATCGATCTGGGGCGGCGCGACGTTCACGCCTCGCCAGTTGCGGCGGCAGGCGAGCGGGACGTGCGCGTGCGGCGGCCGATTGACGCTCGTCAGCCGGCGCGAATCGCTGATCCGGCAGGTCGCGGCAGCGAGCGGTCCGCTCCGCCATTTCGCGACACTTCGGCGCCTGATGGCCGCGAAGGGCAAGTCGTGCCGCGCGTCGAAAAGCGGCTAGAAATCGACCTTGTCGTAATGCGCCGGGGGGACGATCACTTCCATCCGCTCGCCGAGCAGGGGGCGGAAGCAGGGGCGCGACTTCATCACCGCATACCAGTCCTTGGTCTGCTTGTGCCCGCGCCAGTCGAGCGCGCCGAGATAATCGATCACGCTACAGATGCGCCGCGGCGGTGAAATCGGCGAGGCTCAGCCCGGCGCCGGCCATCCAGCGGCGGTGGTCGAGCAGATAGTCGATATAATCGAGATGGCCGTTGGCGACCCGCATCGCCTCGCGCAGCACGCGCGTGTCGGGCGATCCGCTGGCTGACGAGGCGCTTGCGCATCCGCTCGTTCATCAGCGGCTCGACCACTTCGCGGAACAGTTTCTCGTCGAACCATTCGATCAGCCGGCGGATCTCGGCGCGGGCGACCGCATTGCCGTGGATCATCGGCATGCGGTCGACCGTCTCGTCGAAATATTCGCAGATCGGCTGGCTTCCGATCAGCACCGTCCCGGCGGCTCGCGTCGACCAGCACCGGGGTCTCGCCGGCCGGGTTCAGGTCGATGAACTCGTCGCGCCGCTCCCACGGATTTTCGCGCACCAGCTCATGCGCCACGCCCTTTTCGCCGAGCACGAGGCGGACCTTGCGCGAGAAAGGACAAAGCGGGAATTGGAACAGCTGCCACATGGAGCGGCAGCTTTAGCGCGATGACCGGCGGCGTCTACCGGCCCGCCAGAAAATTACCGCCGCGGATAGCCCGGGGTTGGCAAATTGGCGGTGGCGCGGTCGATTTCGGCGCGGCGCGCTCGACCGACTTGCATGATCGCGGGCAGCGCCGCGGCCATCGCCTTCACGCTCGACTGGATCACGGCGCCGCTGCGTGGCGGCCTGCTGCTCGATCCGACGTTCGATATGGGGATCGCCGCGCGCCGCCACGTCGCGCACGGTGCGGCGACGGTCGGCGGGAGTCGACCGGGCGGCCCTCGACCGCGGCCTCGATCTCGCCGACGTGCAGGTCGAGCAGGGCGCGCGACAGAGCGCCGGCCATCTTGCCCAACTGATCGGCCGTGCGCGGGTCGGTCAGCTCGCGCGGCAGCTCGGGCATCATTGGAGCGCTGCGCCATTGCCGGGCGTGGCGACCAGGGCGAGGGGCAAGGCGATCAGCAACAAGCGCATGGCGTCATCCTTTTCGAATCACCGCGCCATTATCGGCAAAAAGCCGCCGAAATGAAAAGGCTTAGCGCAACGCCAGCCAGACGAGCGCCGCGGTGCCGGCGACGATCCGGTACCAGGCGAAGGGCGCGAAGCCGATAGCGCTGGATGATCGCGACGAAGGCTTTGACGACCACCACCGCGACGACGAACGACACCAGGCTGCCGATCAGGATCTTGCCGGTCATGCCCGGCGGCATCTCCGCGCCATGCTTGAACAACTGCAGCGCGGTCGCCCCGGTCAAGGTCGGCACGGCGAGGAAGAAGCTGAATTCCGCGGCGGTCTTGCGGTCGACGCCGAAGCTCATCGCGCCGAGGATCGTCGCGCCCGAGCGGCTGACCCCGGGGATCATCGCGAGGCACTGGACCAGGCCGATCCCGATCGCCACTGCTTGAGGCTCACATTCGGCGACACCGCCGCATTCGATCGGCCTGGCCAGCTGCTCGACCACCAGGATCGCGATGCCGCCGATGATCAGCGCCCAGGCGACGACCACCGCATTGCCGAGCAGCAGCTCGATATAATCGCCGAACACCAGGCCGAGGACGACCGCCGGGGTGAAGGCGACGAGCAGATTGCGGACGAAGGCGAAGCGCCGAGGGTTCGCGCTGGAACAGGCCGATCAGCACGTCGCGGAAGGTGCGCCAGTAGAGCACGACGATGGCGAGGATCGCGCCGGGCTGGATGGCGACGTTGAACAAGGCCCAGTCGTCGGCCTCGAAGCCCAGCAACTCGGTCGCGAGGATCAGATGGCCGGTCGAGGAGACCGGGAGATATTCGGTGACGCCCTCGACGATGCCGAGGATGATGACGAGCAGCAGGATCGGCATGGCTGGTCGGCCAAGCGGGCGGTCGGGCGCGGCGCGCGGCGGGCGAAGCGACCGCCCTCGCGGAAGCGGCCGAGCCACTCGGGCGCGACCGCGGCGAGCGGGGTCGGGTCGATGCCGAACGCGTCGAGCCCCTTCGCCTCGGGATCGACGACATTGTCCGATTGAAGCATCAGCCACTGGTCCCGGGTCAGCGGCGCGACCGGGCAGGAAGCCGAAGCGCGACATCAGGTCGGCGGCGAAATCGGGCATGTCGATGAGCTCGGTCGACTGGCCCGCGGCGGCGGCGATCGCCGCCGTCAGTTCGCGCATGGTCATCACCTGCGGGCCGCCGATCTCGTAGGTCTGGCCGCCGATGCGTGCGGGATCGAGCGCCGCGGCCGCGATGGCCTGGGCCAGGTCGCGGACGTAGACCGGCTGGAAGCGCGTGCTTGGGCGCGATCACCGGATAGACGGGAAGCATGCGCCAGCAGGCCGGCGAAGCGGTTGGTCAGCTGATCCTCGGGCCCGAACACCAGGCTGGGGCGGATGATCGTGGCGTGCGGGAAAGCGGCGCGGACCGCGGCCTCGCCCTTGCCCTTGGTCTGCGCATAGTGCGACGCGCCATCAGGGTCGGCGCCGATCGCGCGAGATGTGGACCAGCGCGGTGGCGCCGGCCGCCGCCGCGGCCTTCGGCGACATGGCCCGCGCCCGTCGAGCGTTGATCGCCAGCATGTGGCCGCTTCATCACCGCCGACCAGGTTGATGACCGCGTCGGCGCCCTGCGACCGCCGCGGCGACGCTGGCGGGCACGGTCACGTCGGCGCGGACGATACCGATCTGCCCGACCCCGCCCAGCGGCTGGAGGAAATAGGCCGCCTTGGCGTCGCGCTGGGCGACGCGGACCCGGACGCCCGGCTTTCAGCAGAGATTCGCAGACATAGCGGCCGATGAAACCGCCGCCGCCGAAGACGGTGACGAGACGCGGCGACGGGGCGGAAGCGGTGGTGACCATGGCCAAAGCCCCTAGCGCCGGGCCAAGGTCGTTGACAAGCGCGGCAGCCCCCCTCTAAGCGCCGCCGCCTACCGCAATATACGACCCTGTGCCCAGGTGGCGGAATTGGTAGACGCACCAGCTTCAGGTGCTGGCGCTCGCAAGGGCGTGGAGGTTCGAGTCCTCTCCTGGGCACCATTTCCCTATTTGCTGATGTTCGCGACCGGTTGAGAAAATCGGAGAAAACTGCTATTTACGAGCGGGCTACATCGATGCAGACCTGCCGCCACCTGGCCTTTCCAACCCTGTTTTCACGTTGGGGGCATTGGCCAGCTATGGGAGGGGCGGGTCTGGCGATCGTCGGCGCCGCCATGCTCCGCAGCCGCCGCCCTAAATCATTTGCAAAGCAGGAAGATGAATCACTACCTGTGCGGGGTCTCGCCGGGTAAGTTTTTCTCCACGCGAAGCGCGACAAATATGCCGACGCCAACGTCAGCGCAGCCATCAGAAAGCCTCGGCCCCGCTTTTCCACAGCATGTAAGCGGCGACGACGAAGATCAGCCCGGCGAACACCTTGGTCAATTGCCCGCTGGCGGACAGATGTTTCGCGGCTCTGGTCCCGGCGAGGCTGCCGATCAGGCCGCCTGCGATGAACAGGCCCGCGAGCAGCCAGTCGACGAGCCCCGAGAAAGCGTAATTGACGGCGGTGGTCAGCCCGAAGGCGGTCACCGCGACGAGGCTGGTGCCGACCGCGTTGATCATCGGCATGCTGGTCGAGGCGATCAGCCCGGGGACGATCAGGAAGCCGCCGCCAATCCCGAAGAAGCCCGAAAAGGCGCCGGTGCCGAGGCCATAGCCGAGCACCTTGGGTGCGTTCTGGCGATTGAAATGCGTGCCTTCGATCCCAGCCTGGTTACGGCGGCGTAGCATGACCACGCCAACGACGATCATCACGATCGCGAACAGGAACAGCAAGCGCTGGCCGTCAAACGCCTTACCCGCGGTCGATCCCGCGAACGCACCGGCGATTCCAGCGGCGGCGTAAATCAACCCGCAGCGCCACTTTACCGTCCCTTGGCGGGCATGGTTGAACAGTCCGAGCGCGGCATTGGCGGCAACCGCAAGCGCGCTGGTGCCGATGGCGACGTGGGGACTGTTGACCCCGACCAGGTAGACCATCAGCGGCACCGCGAGGATCGACCCGCCTCCGCCGACCAGCCCAAGGCTGAACCCGACGAGGCCACCCGAGAGCACGCCAAGCGCCATGTGGAGAGAGTCGAGCATCAATCGATCGCGATCGACTGCGCGGCGGGCGTGGCCTCGAGCCGAGCGCGGAACGGTTCAAGGTCGATGCGGGCCTTCGCTGCCACTGCGATCCGTTCGTCGACCGTCAGGCTGGCCTCGTTCGCCAGCGCCCACAGCAAAGCCGCTCGGGTGCCGGTGCGGCAGAAAGCGGCGATCGGCTTGGGCAGATCTTCAACGGCCTCGCGAAACGCCTTGATGTCCTCCCCGCCGATCGCGCTTGCGACCACCGGAATATGCACCGCTTCCATTCCGTGCGCCATCGCGGCGGCCTTCAGGTCCGTGAAGCGTCGGCTGGTCGGGAGATTCGCCCTCGGGGCGGTTGCCGATGATCGATTTAAACCCGCGCCGGGCGAGCTCGGTGATGTCAGCTTCGCTGACCTGCGGCATGACCGACAGGTCGGCGGTGAGGGGGTTGATGATCATGAGGAACTCCTGCTCGAAGTGGAATGGCGCTGCGGCCAGAAACGATGGATCGCCATGCCGGCGAACATTGCGGCGACGAACGGCAGCACTGCGACCGGCGACAAAACGAGCGAGGCGATCGCCGGGCCGGGGCAGAGACCGGCAATCCCCCAGCCGATGCCGAACAAAGCCGAACCGGCGATCAGGCCGGGATCGAGGTCGCTTCGGTCGGGCAGCGAGAATTTGTCGCCGAACAGCGGCTTGGCCATCAGTGCGCGAATGCGCCACGCAACCGCCATCACCAGCACCGCGCCGCCCATGACGAAGGCGAGCGTCGGATCCCAGTTGCCGAAGAGATCGAGGAAGCCGCGCACCCGCGCGGGGTCGGTCATGCCCGACAGCGTCAGGCCGGCACCGAACAACGTCCCCGATACCAACGGCGGCAGCAGTCGCCGAACGAGGGTCATGACCCGCCTCCGACGCGCGCGACGAGGAACACGGTGGCAATGCCGGCGGCGATGAAGGTCGCGGTGGCGACCAGCGAACGTTGCGAGAAGCGGCTGACCCCGCACACTCCGTGGCCGCTGGTGCAGCCGCTGCCCATTCGGGTGCCGATCCCGACCAGCAGCCCGGCGACGACCAGCACCGGCCACGGACGCGAACTCGGCCGGCCGCCAGTCAGTCGATAGTGCGATGACCGCCGCGCCGACCGGCAAACCGACGAGAAACCCCCAGGCGCTGGTCAGCGTCATGTCGCCGGATGCGAGCCAGGTGGCTCGCGCGGCAATTCCCGACACGCCGGCGATTCGCCCCGCGCCGAGCAGCATCATCGCCGCGGCGAGGCCGATAAGGATCCCGCCGGCCAGCCCGTGCAGCGGCTGGGCATATGGAAAAGCGTGGATCATAGCTGGTCGATCGGGAGCTTGAGATAACGGACGCCATTATCCTCGGGTTCTGGCAAGTGCCCGGCCCGGATGTTTACCTGCAGCGACGGCAGAATCAGCTTGGGCATTGCCAGCGTGGCGTCGCGCTGGGTGCGCATCTCGACGAACTGGTCCTCGGTCACGCCCTCGTGGATGTGAACGTTGCCGGTGCGCTCGGCGAGCATGGTCGTCTCCCACACATAGTCGTCGCGGTTCGGCGCCTTGTAATCATGGCACAGGAACACGCGCGTCGCGTCGGGCAGCTCCATCAGGCGGCGCACAGAGCGATACAGCTGACGCGCATCGCCGCCCGGAAAATCAGCGCGAGCCGAGCCATAATCAGGCATGAACATGGTGTCGCCGGTGAACAAGGCGTCGCCGACGACATAGGCCATGTCGGCGGGGGTGTGGCCGGGCACATGCAGCGCGATCAGGGGGATGTCGCCGATCATCAGCGTGTCGCCATCATCGAGCAGCCGCTCGAACTGCGAGCCGTCGCGCGCGAACTCCGTTCCCTCGTTGAAGATCTTGCCGAACACTCCCTGGACGGTGACGATCTCGCGCCCGATCGCCAGCTTTCCGCCAAGTTTGTTCTGGAGATAGGGCGCTGCCGAGAGGTGGTCGGCGTGGGCATGGGTCTCCAAGATCCACTCGATCGTAAGCCCTTCGGCCTCAACATGCGCGACAATCTGGTCGGCGGATTCGAAGCTCGTGCGGCCCGACGCCTGGTCGAAGTTCCATACGCTGTCGATGATTGCCGCCTTGCCGGTCGCGGCATCGCTGACGACGTAGCTGACGGTGAAGGTCGGCTCGTCGAAGAACGCCTTCACCTGGGGCGCACGAACCTTGCCGGCAAGCACAGCATCGACCTGCCCGGTGGCGCGCTGGATAGGAAGATCGGTCATTATCTGGCTCCTTTGGATTCACCCGCGTCGAGCGCCGGGCAATAAAGATCGTGGAGGACGGAAAGCAGGGTGAGCACCTTGGGCTGCCCGATCCGGTAAAAGACGGTTTGGGACTGCTTACGGGTCACCACTAGGCCCTCGGCGCGCAGTTTGGCGAGGTGCTGCGATAACGCCGACTGACTGAGCCCAACACGTTCGGCGAGCTCGCCGACTGACATCTCGCCCGTTTCGCTGAGGTAGCAAAGCACCAGCAATCGTCCCTCGTGAGCAATCGACTTCAGGACCGATACCGCTTGGGCGGCCTGACCGGCAAATTCGCTAAGCTCGTTTTTCACGTCCATCTCCATTGGCAATCTCTAAATTAGAAACTGCTAACGTAATGTCAAGCTTGTGGCATAAGCGTGGCGGCGCAGGGCTCGAAGATCGATTCAGGGGAGGTTACTCTCGCCGGCCGGCGGATCGACCAGTTGCCGCCCGGGGACCGGGACGTGGCGATGGTATTCCAGCACTACGCGCTCTATCCGCACTATTCGACCGGAGAAAGTTGGATCTGCACCGGTGCATCGCCCTGGCGCGGGGTGGCATCGAGCGCCTTGAGGAAATCCTCCCGCCAGTGGTGGACGTCGTCGCGGCGGACGCCTTCGATCAGCGCGTTCCAGCGGCGCTTGCGTTCGTCAAGCGGCATGGTCAGCGCGATGCGCAGGGCGTCGCTGATCTCGTCCTTGCTGTGCGGATTGACCAGCAGGGCCTCGGTCATCTGCAGCGCCGCGCCGGCGAATTTGCTGAGGATCAGCACGCCGGGATCCCCGGGATCCTGCGCCGCGACATACTCCTTGGCGACCAGGTTCATCCCGTCGAGCAACGGCGTGATCAGGGCGACATCGGCGCCGCGGTACAGACCGACCAGTCCGGCGCGCGGATAGCCCTGATTGACGTAGCGGATCGGCACCCAGTCGACATGGGCAAACTGGCCGTTGATGCGGCCCGACACGCCATCGAGCTCGGCGCGGATCGTCTCGTAGGTGTGGACCTCGCCGCGCGAGGGCGGGGCAATCTGGAGCAGGAAGGCCTTGTGCTGCCAGTCGGGATTTTCTTCGAGGAAATGGGCATAGCCCTCGAACCGCTCGACCAGCCCCTTGGTATAATCGAGCCGGTCGACGCCGATGATCACCTTCTTGCCATCGGCGCTGGTGAGCAGGGTACGCTGCGCCTCGGTGGCGTCGGGCTTGTTCAGGAGATCGTCGAATTCGTGCGTATCGATACCGATCGGGAAAGCGCCGGTGCGTACCCTTCGGCCATCGACATGGACGGTGCCGTCGGGATCGACCGTCCCGCCCATCTCGCGCTCGACATAATGGTGGAAGCTCTCGAGCCACTGGCCGGTCTGGAACCCGATCAAATCATAGGCAAGCATCGATTGGACCAGACGGCGGTGATAGGGCAGCGCGGTCATCAGTCGGTGCGGCGGCCATGGAATGTGGAGGAAGAAGCCAATTCGATTGGTCACCCCCATCTGCCGTAACTGCTCGCCGATCGGGATGAGATGGTAATCCTGAACCCAAATAGAGTCGTCGGGCTCGATCAGCGGCACCGCGGTCGAGGCGAGCCGCTGATTGACCCGCTCGTAACCGGCGCCGAAATTGCGATCGAATTCGGCCAGATCGACGCGGTAGTGGAATAGCGGCCACAGTGTCCGGTTGGCGTAGCCGTTATAATATTCGTCGACATCCTGTTCTTCGAGGTCGACGGTGGCGATGGTGACACCATCGTTGCGGCTGAGTTGCATCCGCCCGGTGAAGCTGGGGGTGACCTGGCCCGACCAGCCGAACCAGATGCCGCCCGATTCGCGCAGGGCGGAACTCAATGCGACCGCCAGCCCGCCCTGGCTCGCCTCGCCGCTGCGCGCCTTGGGCTTGCTGACCCGGTTGGACATGATGATTAGTCGGCTCAACGAACGGCACTCCAGGGCCGGGACAACAGACCGGCGCAGTTGATCAATCCCACCAGCGAATAAGTCTGCGGATAGTTGCCCCACAACTCGCCGGTCTGGAAATCGGTATCCTCGCTGAGCAGCCCGGCCGGGGTCATCCGCTCGAGCATCGATTCGTACAGCGCCCGCGCCTCGGCGGTACGCCCGACCAGGTGAAGCGTCTCGATCAACCAGAAGGTACAGAAGTTGAACGCGGTCTCGGGGAGGCCGAAATCATCCTCGGTGGCGTAGCGCAGCATATGGTCGCCGCGCCGCAGGCCCTGTTCGACCGCCTCGAAGGTGGCGGCGAAGCGCGGGTCGTCGGCTTTCAGGAATTGCAGGTCAATCAATTGCAGCAGGCTGGCGTCGAGCTCCGACCCGCCCCAAGTGGCGGAGAAGCGCTTGCCCTCCGCGAACCAGGCTTTCTTCTCGATCGCCCGGCGGATGCGTTCGGCGGCCTTGCGCCAGTAGCCCGCGCGGTCGCCAAGCCCGAGAGTGGTGGCAATCTTCGCCAGCCGGTCGCACGCTGCCCAGCACATCACCGCGCTATAAGTATGAATCGAGGCCTTGGTGCGGAATTCCCACAGCCCGGCGTCGGGCCGGTCGTAGGTCGCCAGCGCGCGCTCGCCGACTTGCTCCAGCGCGGTGAAATCGTCGGCGGTGGCGGGGCGCAGCAAGCGCTGGTCGAAAAAGGCCTGCGCGCTCGACAGGACGATCTGGCCATAGGCGTCATGCTGGACCTGGGCGTAAGCGGCGTTGCCGACCCGCACCGGGCCGAGTCCGCGATAGCCGGCGAGGCCGTCGGCGAACGTCTCGGTCAGTTCGCCCTCGCCGCTGACGCTGTACAGCGGCTGGATCTCGCCGCCATCGCTATGGTCGATGATGTTGCGCAAATAGCTGAGGTAGGATTCGAGCACGTCGAGCGCGCCGAGGCGGTTCAATGCCTGGACGGTGTAATAGGCATCGCGGATCCAGCAAAAACGATAGTCCCAGTTGCGCTCCGACCCATCATGCTCGGGGATCGAGGTGGTCAACGCCGCGACGATCGCCCCGGTCTCCTCATGCTGACATAGTTTGAGCGTGATGGCGGCGCGGATCACCACCTCCTGCCAGTCGAGCGGAATCGCCAGGCCGCGCACCCAATGTTTCCAGTGGCGGCGGGTATTGTGGAGCATCTGCGCCGCCTCCACCTCGACATTGCCGACGAAGGGTTCGTCGGGGCCGAGGAAGAAGGACAACGTCCGCTCGAGTCGGAAATGGCGCCCGTCGAGCAACCGGCCCACGGGAGCGTCGGTGGTCAGGCGCAGCGGCTGTGGCTCGGTCAGGAAGCGGATATGGTTGGTGCCGCTCGTCCGCTTGGCATCGACCGCACCCCAGTCGGTCGACGGATTGAGCGCAATCCGCACCTGCGGGCTGCCGTGGACCGGCCGGACCAGGCGGATAAACGACACCGGGCGATACATTCGTCCGCGTCGCTCGAACCGGGGGCAGAAGTCGATCACTTCGGCTGAGGCACCGCGCCTGTCGGTGAGGCGGGTCGAGAGGATGGCGGTGTTTGGCAGATAGCGAGCCTCGGCGCTGACCTGGTCCTTCAGCGACACGCGCCATTCACCGGCGGGAAGCTCAGGCCGCGTTTCGCGCCTGGGATCGAGCAGCGAACAGAATAGGGGATCGCCGTCGACCTGCGGCTGACACGCCCAGACCATCCCGGCGGCTTCGTCGACCAAGGCGCTGACCTGGCAATTGCCGATCGGCCAAAGGGTGAGCGACTTCTTCATCGCCCTGCGCCACCGAGCCAGTCGAGCGTCGAGTCGACGGTCGGCAGCCGGAACTGAGCCGCGGTCGGGCGCGAATCGCCGACCAAGATGGCGCTTCCCCCAAGCGCCACGGCGGCTTCAAAGGCATGTTCGTCGGTCAAATCGTCTCCCACCATGACAGGACGCCCGAGCCTGAATGGCGGTTCCGCCATGAAGGCGCGCACCGCGTCGCCCTTGTCGGCGCCGGGCACTCGTAGTTCGCGCACGCACTTGCCCAATTGCAGGACGAGCCCGGTATCGGCGGCGAGGGTTCGGGCGAAGGCGTCGACCGCTTCTTCGGCATGGGCGGCGTCGCGATAATGGAGCGCGACCCCGGCTGTCTTGGCTTCAAGCAGCAAGTCGTGGGTAACAGCGAAGGCGCGGGCGGCTTCGGTCGCCACCGCGAGTATCGGCGGAATCGGGGCGCGGAACTGGTCGCCATAAGGCGAAAGTCGTTCGAGGCCATGGCTACCCGCCATGGCAACCCCGTCCAGATCGAGCCGCGCCATCAGATCGTCTAGCGAGCGGCCGCTCAAGATGGCGAGGCGACCGTCGAGTGAATGCCACAGATTTCGCAACAGCGCGAGAAGCCGCTGGTCGACCGCGGCGGCGGCGGGATCGACCACGAAATCGACCAAGGTTCCGTCGAAGTCTAGGAACAGCGAGGCGCCGTCGAGCAGGGCGGGCGGTGGTGGGGGAAGGATAGTCATCGCCGCGCGATCTAGCCGCCAAGCGCCCGCAACGGAACAGGCTGGCCGACTTTACGTTGGATGGCAGTGTCGGGCAAAAGGAGAGAATGACTTTGCGTATCGCCCAGGTTGCACCTGTCGCCGAAGCCGTGCCTCCCAAGCTCTACGGTGGGACCGAACGCGTCATCTGGTGGTTGACCGAGGCGTTGGTCGATCTCGGCCATGACGTGACACTCTATGCCAGCGGCGACAGCGAGACTTCGGCCAAGCTGATCCCCTGCGCGCCGCGCGGGCTGCGGCTCGACGGGATTAACAATCATCTCGCCTACACGGTGGCGATGGTCGACCGCGTGCTGGCCGATGCGGACAAATACGACTTCATCCACTTCCACGTGGATTTCGTCCAATTCCCATTGTTCAAGCATCTTGCCGACAAATGTCTGACGACCCTTCACGGGCGGCTCGATCTGCCCGATTTTCTGCCCGGCTTCACCGCCTTCCCCGAGATGCGGCTGGTCAGCATTTCCGACGACCAGCGGCGGCCAGTGCCCTTCGCCAATTTCGCCGGGACGGTATATCACGGGTTGCCGAAGGATCTCATCCCGTTCGACGAGGCTGGAGGCGACTATCTTGCCTTCCTCGGCCGGATGAGCCCCGAGAAACGTCCCGATCGCGCGATCGAGATCGCCATCAAGGCGGGGATGAAGCTGAAGATGGCGGCCAAGGTCGATCATGCCGATCGCGACTATTTCGACAAGGAGATCGCGCCGTTGATCGATCATCCCCTGATCGAGTTCATCGGCGAGATTGGGGATGCGGACAAGGCCGAGTTCCTCGGCAATGCGCGCGCGCTCGTCTTCCCGATCGACTGGCCCGAGCCGTTCGGGCTGGTGATGATCGAGGCGATGGCGGCGGGGACGCCAATCATCGCCTGGCCGACGGGATCGACGCCCGAGGTGATCGACCATGGCCGCTCCGGTTTCCTCGTCAACAGCATCGACGAGGCTCTCGCGGCGGTGAAACAATGCGGCAACTTGCCCCGGAAGACGGTTCGCGACTGCTTTGAGCAGCGCTTCACCGCGCGGCGCATGGCAGAAGATTATTTGCGTCTGTTCAGCGGCTCGACCATGCAGGATCGGACCCAGTTTCGGGACAACTTCATGCTGGCCAGCTGATTTGAACGACCCAATGACCGCTCAACTGCCGACCTTCCCGGCGCTCGTCGAGCGCACGGAAGATTATCACATCGAGGCGACCGAGAGCCTGGTCGAGCGGACGCTGCGCACCCTCAAGCATAATGATCTGTTCGCGGTGTTCGACAGCCAGGGAAATTTCGCCGGCGGCGCGATGGGACCGGACGGACTATTCTACAAGGACACTCGGTTCCTGAGCGAATTCACCCTCCGGCTGGGCGGGGCGGAACCGCTCCAGCTCGGCTCGGTCCTGCTCGACGACAATGGCGCCATGGTGGTCGATCTGACCAACGCCGACCTCCACACGGCCAAGGGGCGGGTGTGGTTGCAGCGCGAATCGGTGCATCTGTCGCGCTTCAAATTTCTCAACGATTCATCGTCGTTCGAGCGAATCCGGTTGCGCAGCTACGGGCCGATCGGTCGCACGATACCGGTCGAGATCGCGTTCGATGCCGATTTTGCCGATCTGTTCGAAGTACGCGGCACGCGCCGCCTGCAGCGCGGCAGCAAGACGGCGCATCGGGTGGGAAATTGCGAATATGAGTATCGCTATGTGGGGCTCGACGGGGTGACGCGGACGACGCGGCTGCACTTCGACCCGGTGCCAAGCGAGCTTCGCGACGGGATCGCGCGGTGGGACGTCGATCTCGACCAAAGCCATGAGCAGGCGATCATCATCAAGACCTGCTGCCTGATCGATGCCGAGCGCGAGAATGAGGAATCGATCGCCGCGGCGTTCCGCACCGGGCACAAGCTGCGTCGCAAAGTGGCGCGGCAGCGCGCCCATCTGGACAGCAGCAATCCGCAGTTCGACGCGGTGATCGCCCGCGCATGGTCCGATCTCGACATGCTGATGACCGAGACCGCGCATGGCGCTTATCCCTACGCCGGGGTACCTTGGTACAGCACCATCTTCGGCCGCGACGGGATCATCACGGCGATGCTGCTGCTTTGGTGCGCGCCCTATTTTGCCAAAGGTGTGTTGCGAACCTTGGCCGACCTTCAGGCGACCGAGGTGGATCCGGTGGCCGATGCCGAGCCGGGCAAGATCCTCCACGAACGGCGCGGGGGCGAGATGGCGGCACTCGGCGAGGTGCCGTTCAAGCGCTATTATGGATCGGTCGATTCGACGCCGTTGTTCGTCATGCTGGCCGCGCAATATTTCGAGCGGACCGGCGATCTCGACACGATCCGCGACATCTGGCCCAACATCGTCGCCGCGCTCGGCTGGATCGATACCTATGGCGACATGGATGGCGACGGCTTCGTTGAATATGCGCGACAGACTGACAAGGGGCTGAGCAACCAAGGCTGGAAAGACAGCAGCGACAGCATTTTCCATCGCGACGGGCGACTGGCGACGGCGCCGATCGCCTTGTGCGAGGTCCAGGGCTATGTGTTCGCCGCCAAGCAGGGTGCAGCGGTGCTCGCCGCGCAACTGGGCGACAGCGATCTGTCGACCGGCCTGGCCGACGAGGCCGAGGCGCTTCGAGTCAAGTTCGAGGAGGCGTTCTGGATCGAGGAAGCGGGCACCTATGCGCTTGCCCTCGATGGCGACAAGCGGCGGTGCGAGGCGCTGTCGTCCAACGCCGGCCATTGCCTGTTTGCGGGGATCGCCTCGCCCGAGCGCGCGGCGCGGGTTGCCGAATTGCTGACCGGAAAGCGCTTCCATTCGGGCTGGGGCGTGCGGACGGTGGCGGTGGGCGAGGCGCGCTACAACCCGATGTCCTATCACAACGGGTCGATCTGGCCGCACGACAATGGGCTGATTGCGCTCGGACTGGCTCGCTACGGCCACAAGAAGGCGGCGCTGTCGATCTTCGAGGGGATCTTCGATTCGGCGCTGTACGATGATCTGCGACGGTTGCCCGAATTGTTTTGCGGGTTCGAACGACGGCGGCGGCAGGGGCCGACCAGCTATCCGGTAGCCTGCTCGCCGCAGGCCTGGGCGGCGGCGACCCCGTTCGCCCTGGTGGCGGCGGCGATCGGCTGCGTGATCGATCCGGTCGAAAAGACGCTGCAGCTCAACCGCCCGGTCTTGCCCAAATTCCTCGACGATCTGACCATCCGCAACATTGCGATCGGGGAGGCGCGGGTGGATTTGCGGTTGGTGAGGGTCGAAGGGGATGTCACCACCGCAGTGCTGCGGCGCGAGGGGGATGTGGTGGTGACGATTACCAAATGAGCAAACTGGTGGTGATCGATCTTGGCGGAACGCATGTTCGGTTCGCACTGGGAGCATCATGTGGCGACCGGGTGACGGTGGGCGAGCCAGTAACTCTCAATTCCGGTGATTATTCTGGGATATCAGAGGCTTGGGCCGAGTTCGAGCGGCGGCACGAGGCCCCGTTGCCCAAGGCGGCAGCACTGTCGGTGGCGGGACAGGTGAAGGAAGGCGCGGTCAAGCTGACCAACTTGCCGTGGCGGATCGAGCGCGCCGCGCTGCAGCACGAACTGGGGCTCGACGCGCTGGTGCTGGTCAACGATTTCGAAGCGGTCGGCCATGCCGTGGCGCAGGCCGGCCGGGGCGACTTCAAGCATTTATGCGGACCGGAGATGGATCTGCCAGCCGAAGGCGTGATCTCGATCGTCGGGCCGGGGACGGGCCTGGGGGTCGCCCAGCTGTGGCGAGGCGAGGGCGGGTACCGGATCGTGCCGAGCGAAGGCGGGCATATTTCCTTCGCCCCGGTCGACGAGTTCGAGGATCGCCTACTCGCCCGGTTGCGCAACCGCTTCGGGCGGGTATCGGCCGAACGGGTCGCCGCCGGGCCGGGGATCTCGGACATTTACGAAGAGCTGGGTGGCGTCGACGCGGGCGACACCGACCCATCAGTCGATCGCAATATCTGGACGCGCGGGACGGAAGGCAGCGATCCCCTGTCGCGCGAGGCAGTCGAGCGGTTCTGCATGGCGCTGGGCAGTGTGGCAGGCGACGTGGCATTGGCGCACGGCGCGGGCGCGGTGTTGATCGCCGGTGGGGTCGGGCGACGACTGGCCAATTATCTGCCGGGATCGGGCTTTGGCGCGCGGTTCGTCGCGAAGGGCCGCTTTAGCACGGCGATGGCCGGGCTGCCGGTCAAGATCGTGATGCTGGAAGAGCCCGGACTGGTCGGCGCGGCGGCGGCGTTTGTGCGCGAATATCCCTAAGGGACTGACCGTCCGTCGGCGTTGCCGGGGGGCGAATAGCGGCAGATGAGGTAATTGCGCCCGCCCGCGACATGCATCGCGCAGCCGACGTTGGTCGTCCCCTTCCAGATCATCTGGGTATAGTGGGCGACGTCCTTCCAGTAGCCGGTGCGGCTGACATTGGGGAAAGTGCCGGGCTGGAAATGACGCTTCTCCTGGACCCAGAAACCGACCAGATCCTCGAGCCCGTAATGGCTGGCGCTGCCCATCGAAAGGTTTTCGCGCTGGCCGGGGCGGGTTTCGCGCGGCGAGTGGGCGAGACGGCCCAAAGCGGCGAGCGTCGGGCCATAGCTCGCGGCCGAGGCAGCGAGCGCCGGATCCCACGCGAGGGGCGGGGCGCCCACCGCCGCGCGTTCGCGGTTGTGCATCTCCAGCACGCGCTCCGGAAGGTCGCTGCCCGGCGCGACCGACGTCGCGGCAACGCCCGGCGACGTGCACAGGGCGGCGGCGGTGATCAAGCCAATCAGGGCGCGTGAGGCGGTCATAGGCTACAAACCTCGCGCAAAATGGCTAAGGGATCGTGAATCGGCGCGGGCGGCTGTGCCAAATCAGGATGGGGTCGAGCGATGCCACATTATGCGATCGACGGGCTGGCCCCGGTGCTTGCCAAGGGGGCGTGGACAGCACCGTCGGCGGACCTGATCGGCGACGTCCGGCTGGGCGCGCGGGCGAGCGTCTGGTTCGGCGCCGTGATCCGCGCCGACAATACGCCGATCCTGATCGGCGAGGACAGCAATGTCCAGGATGGCGCGGTTGGCCATAGCGACCCCGGCGCGCCGCTGACCATCGGCGCGCGGCGTGACGGTCGGTCACCAGGCGATCCTCCATGGCTGCACGGTCGGGGACGGGGCGCTGGTCGGGATGGGCGCGCGGGTGCTCAACGGCGCGGTGATCGGCGAACGCTGCCTGGTCGGGGCCGGCGCGCTGGTGACCGAGGGCAAAATCTTCGAGCCGCAGATGCTGATCGTCGGCAGTCCCGCGCGCGGCGATCCGTGCGTTGAACGAACAGGAGGTGGCGGCGCTGGCGCTGTCGGCGGCGCATTATGCCGCACAAGGCCGCGCACTATGCGACGGATTTGCAGTTACATCGCTGATACTTGAAAGGGGATAGGGATCGCGCCCATTTCGGCTCCATGATCGACATTCGCCCCTTCGCCTCGCTCGGCCACGCCGACCACGGCTGGCTCAACGCCCGCCATCATTTCAGCTTCGCCAATTATCACGATCCCGCGCGCATGGCGTGGGGCCGGATCCGGGTGTGGAACGACGACACCATCGCCGCGAAATCGGGCTTCCCGCCGCATCGCCACCGCGACATGGAGATCATCACCTATGTCCGCTCTGGCGCGATCACCCACCAGGACAGCCTCGGCAACAAGGGCCGCACCGCGGCCGGCGACGTCCAGGTGATGAGCGCCGGCAGCGGGGTGCACCATACCGAGTTCAACCTGGAGGACGAGGCAACAACCCTGTTCCAGATCTGGATCGAGAGCGACTCGCCCGGCGTCGAGCCCGGCTGGGGCGCAATGCCCTTCCCCAAGGACAGCCGCGACGGGCAGTTCCAGACGCTCGCCAGCGGCAACCCCGACGACGGGGCGCTGACCATTCACGCTGACGCAAGGGTACTTGGCGCCAATCTTCCGGTCGGCGCGACGGTCGAACTGGCGCTCGACCCGGCCCGGCACCAGTATCTGGTGGCGAGCGGGCCGGTGACGGTCAACGGGGTCGCGGCCGGCCCAGGGGACGGGATTGCGATCACCGGCGAGGAGCGGATCGCGGTCGTTTCCGAAGGGGACGAGGCGGTGGAACTGGTGCTGGTCGACGCGCGCTGAACCTTTCCACGCTTGAAGCCGGGGGCGAGGCGGGCCAATAGGCCGCGCGTGAAGGATCGTGTTTTGAGTCAACTGGCAGGTTTTCGGATGGCAAGGATGCTGGCGGCGGCGTGGGCGCTTGCCGCCGCGCCCGCGCTTGCGCAATCCAACACGAGCGACTCCGCCCCCCCGACGAGCGACATCGGCCCGGGCGAACTGTCCAATTTCAGTCTCAACGGCACGGTCACCCGCCCGGCGGAGCAGCCGCCAGCCCCCCAGCCCGCACCCGCGACTCGTCCCGCGCCAACGACCGCAGCACCTGCCGACCGGCCCGCAACGCCGGCAACCACGGGACGGCCCGCCGCCAGCGCTGCCGCCGCCCAGCCGGGAAGCGACCTGCTGCGACGTCCGCCGACCCTGCCCGACGCCAGCGCGGCCAATGCGGTGACCGCCGCGCCGCCGATCGAGCCGGTCGGCAATGCCAACTCCGGCCCGGCGCTGGCTTCGGAGGGCTTTTCGCTGCTGCCGTGGATTGTCGCCCTGCTCGCCGTCGCGGGGATGGCGGTGATGTATTTCGGGCGGCAGCGTCGCCCGCTTGGCGCGTCTGCCGGAGCCGGCGCGTCGGCGATCGACATCACCCGGCGCGAGGCGCCCGAGCCGGCGCCGCGACCCGACCCTGTCCCGCGCGGCCCCGCCTCGACACCAGGCGTAGCGGGCGGTGCGCGCAAGCCGTTGCCGACCAACCTGATGCCGCCGCCCGCGGCCCCTCGCCCCACCCCCTCGATCAAGCCGAGGCCGGACCCGATCGTGCCCGGTGGGATCGTGTCGACCGGACTTCGGCCGTGGATCGACATCGAGCTCACCCCCGACCGCGCCTTGCTCGATGATCAGGGGACAGCGATCGCGTTCGAACTGACTTTGTTCAACGCCGGCAGCGCGGCGGCGCGCGACGTGGTGATCGAGGCGCGGTTGCTCAACGCCGGGGCGAGCCAGGACATCGAGATGAGCGCCTTTTTCGCCGAAATCTCCCCCGGCGACCCGATCCCGCAGATCGCGCCTTATGCGCGCATTCCGCTGCGCAGCGCGGTGCGACTGTCGCGGGCCGAGATCCGCGAATATGAGATCGAGGGGCGCAAGCTGTTCGTGCCGCTGATCGCCGTCAGCGTGCGCTATCGGTGGTCGAGCGGCGAAGGGCAGAGCGCGGCCGGTTTCCTGGTCGGGCAGGGGGGCGAAGGCAAGGAGAAACTGGCCCCGCTCCGGCTCGACAAGGGTGACCGCTCCTGGAAGGGGCTCGGTGTCCGCCGCTACGAAAAGGGCCTGCGGTCCTGATTCAGGACGATCTATCGCGGTTCATCGTGCAAACGAAACGCACCGGCTCTTAGGCATTTGTAACCGATTCCGCGCTTAGCATAGGCTGACGATTCATTATTTTTTGGAGAACAGCTTTGCGCGCGATCGCCGTATTTGCCTTTTTGCTGGCGTCGTTTGCGCAACCCGCGACGGCCGCGTCGTCGCCCGACATGGTGTCGGTCGAGCGACAGCTGGCCTATCTGGTGGGATCGCGATCGGGCGAATATGGGATCGCCGCGCTCGACCTCACCAACGGCCGCAGCGTCAGTATCAATGGCGACCAGCCCTTCCCGATGGCGAGCACGGTCAAGCTGGCGGTAGCCGCCGCCTATCTGACCCAGGTCGATCATGGGCGCCGCTCGCTCGACGACCGGATCGGATCGCGCACTGCGGCGCAATTGATCGAGGTGATGCTGACCCGCAGCGACAATGCCGCCACCGACGTACTGATCCGCAACCTGGGCGGTGCCGGTCGCGTCCAGACAGTGGCTCAACCTGAACGGGCTGCACGGGATCCGCATCGACCGCACGATCGCGCAGCTGCTGCGTGACAAGCGCGACCTGTTCGACCGCCGCGATTCCAGCTCGCCGCTGTCGATGATCGCCTTCCTTCGCCAGCTCGACAAGGGAAGCATGCTCAGGCCCCAGAGCCGAGCCTATCTGCTGTCGGCGATGGGCCGCTGCATTACCGGCCGCAACCGGATGCGGGCGCTGCTGCCGGCGGGAACGCGGGTCGAGCACAAGACCGGAACGCTGAACGGCCTGACCGGCGATGTCGGCTTCATCACCATGCCCGACGGGCGGCGGCTGGCGGTGGCCTTCTTCGCGCGCGGCGGAAGCGACCGGCCGCGGACCATCGCCGAGGCCGCGCGGGCGATCTACGACGGGTTCAGCGGCAGCTGGGGCGGACGGATGTTGTCGACTTGGGGCGCGACGGGCGGCGCGAGCAACTAGGCGCTAGAGCGCCGTTCCGACATTGTTATAGCTATGCCAGGCCAGCACCGCCGCCGCGCCGCGATGCGGGCGCCACGCCTCGGCCAACTCGCGCAGCTGCTTTTCGGTCGGCTTGCTCGTCGAGCCCGAGCATCCGCCCGATTTCGATCTGGACCGCAAGGTCGCCCGCCGGCCAAACGTCGCCGCGGCCCTTCGGCGAACAGCAGGTAGATTTCCGCCGACCAGCGGCCGATGCCCTTGACCTTGGTCAGCAGGGCAATCGCTTCCTCGTCGTCGGCGGGGAGGTTGGCGAGGTCGAGTTCGCCGGACAGAACCAGCCCGGCGAGGCTGCGCGGATAGCCGGCCTTCTGGCGCGACTGTCCGAGCGCCGCGAAGGTCCTCGTCGCTGGCGGCGAGCAGCTGTCGCAAGGTCGCGGCGGATCGCCGAACGCGCCGATCGAGCTTGGCCCACATCGAGCGCGCCGCGGCGACGCTGACCTGCTGGCCGACGATGGTTCGCATCAAGGTCTGCGACGCCGGGTTCGCTCAGCCGCGGCTCGGGGCGGCCGTGCGATGTCGAGGACGCGGGCGAAGGCGGGCTCGGCGGCGGCCAGGGCGTCGAGGCTGTGCATTCAGGGATGTCGATGGTACGGACCATCAGGCGACGCTCGCGGCGTAAAGCGCGACGGCGGCGGCGTTGGACACGTTGAGGCTCTCGACCGCATCGCTGATCGGCAGCCTGGCGAGCGCATCGCAATGATCGCGGATGTTGTGGCGCATGCCCGGCCCCTCGGCGCCGAGCACCAGCGCGACCCGCTGCGGGCCCGAGCGCGTCCTTCAGGTCGGTCTCGGCGTCGCCGGCAAGGCCGATCCGCCAGAAGCCCGCCTCGGCGATTTCCTCCAGCGCGCGGGCAAGATTGACCACGCGGACCCACGGCACGCGCTCGAGCGCGCCCGAGGCGGCCTTGGCGAGCGCACCGCCCTCGGGCGGCGAATGGCGATCCTGGGTGACGATCGCCGATCGCCCCGAACGCCGCCGCCGAGCGCAGGATCGCGCCGACATTATGCGGGTCGGTGACCTGGTCGAGGACCAGCAGCACGGCGCGCTTCGGGCGCATCGGAGAGCAGGTCGCCGAGCCAGATGTCCTCGAGCGGCTCGACCTCGATCACCACGCCCTGGTGCGGCGCGTCGCCGGGGACCAGGCGGCCGAGGTCGGCGACGTCGGCGAAGCGTCACCGGCACGTCGGGCGGGAAATTCATCAGCTTGGCGGCATCGTGCGTCGATCCAGGCCTTGAGGACCTTGCGGTCGGGATTGTCGAGCGCCGCGGCGACCGCATGCCGGCCCCAGAAACGCGGACGGTTGGGGCTGCCGCCGCCCTTGGCCTTGTTCTTGCGTGCCATGGCGCAGCTCATGCGGCGCGGGTCGGGCTTAGGCAACCCCTTCGGCGTCGAGCGCATAGCCGGCGCGTGCGCACGGTGCGGACGAGGTCGGGCTCGCCGAGCGCCAGGCGCAGGCGGCGGATATGGACGTCGACCGTGCGCAGCTCGATGTCCTCGCTGTGCGGCCAGACCGTCTCGAGCAATTGCTGGCGCGAGAAGACGCGGCCGGGATTCTCGAGGAAATGGCGCAGCAGGCGATATTCGGTCGGCCCGAGCTGGACCGCCTCGCCGTCGCGCCGGACGCGGTGCGCGGCGAGATCCATCTCGATCCCGGCATAGTCGAGCGTCTCGGCGGCGAGCGCGGGGCGGACGCGGCGAAGCACCGCGGCGGCGCGCGCGACCAGTTCCTTGGGGCTGAACGGCTTGGTCAGATAATCGTCGGCGCCGGTCTCGAGCCCGCGGATGCGGTCGTCCTCCTCGCCGCGCGCGGTCAGCATGATGATCGGCAGCGTTGGCGGTGGCCGGGCGGCGGCGCAGGCGGCGGCAGACCTCGATCCCGCTGATCCCCTCGATCATCCAGTCGAGCAGGACCAGGTCGGGCTTCATCTCCTCGGCCAGGATCAGCGCTTCCTCGCCGTCGCCGGTGCGCGTCACGGTCATAGCCGGCGCGCTCGAAGTGAAAGCCGATCAAGTTCGGCGAGCGCGCGGTCGTCCTCGACCAGGAGGCAGGCGCTTGGCGGCTCATCATCGCCTCGGTCCGCGAGCGAGTCCGCGCCGTGTGGCCGGTCGGCCGAGGTGCTGCCCGGTCGCGGCATAATAGACCATCTCGGCGATGTTGGTGGCATGGTCGCCGACCCGCTCGACATTCTTGGCGACGAACAGCAGGTGCGTCGACTGGCTGATGTTGTGCGGATTTTCCATCATGTAGGTCAGCAGGGTGCGGAAGATGCGAATTGTAGAAATCGTCGACCGCTCGGTCGCGCTCGATGACCCGGAGCGCGGCCTCGGCGTCGCGCTCGACGAAGGCGGTCAGCACGTCGTGGACCATCTCGGTCGCGATCCGCGCCATCTCGGGCATCAGCGACAAGGGTTCGATATTGCCGCATGTCGTCGAGCAACGGCACGCGCTTGGCGATGTTCTTGGCATAATCGCCGATCCGCTCGACCACGCTCGAGATCTTCAGCGCCGCGACGACGTCGCGAAGGTCGCCGGCCATCGGCGCGCGCAAGCGCGATCAGCCTGGACCGCGCGGCGCTCGGTCTCGATCTCCAGCGCGTCGAGCTTCTTGTCGTTCGTCGACGATCTTGGCGCGCGCCCTCGAGGTCGCGCTGGACCAGGCAGCGCATCGCCTCGCGGATGGCATGCTCGGCCAGCCCGCCCATCTCGCTGATGAGCGCGCGCAGCCGGTCGAGATCCTCGTCGAATGCCTTGATCGTATGTCCGCTGGTGGTGGCCATGTCATGTCGCTCCGATCAGCCGTAGCGGCCGGTGATATAGTCCTGGGTGCGCTGCTCGCGCGGGTTGGTGAAGATGTCGCTCGGTCTTGCCATATTCGACCATCTCGCCGAGGTGGAAGAAGGCGGTCCGCTGCGACACGCGCGCGGCCTGCTGCATGTTGTGGGTGACGATGGCGATGGCGTAGCGGCCGCGCAGCTCGTGGATCAGCTCCTCGATCTTGGCGGTCGCGATCGGGTCGAGCGCCGAGCAGGGCTCGTCCATCAGGATGACCTCGGGATCGACCGCGATGGCGCGGGCGATGCACAGCCGCTGCTGCTGGCCGCCCGACAAGGCGGTGCCGCTTTCGTGCGAGCCGGTCCTTGACCTCGTCCCACAGGCCGGCGCGCGTGAGCGATTTCTCGACGATCGCGTCGAGCTCGCTCTTGCCGCTGGGCGAGGCCGTGGATGCGCGGGCCGTAGGCGACATTCTCGTAGATCGACTTGGGGAAGGGGTTGGGCTTCTGGAACACCATGCCGACGCGGGCGCGCAGCTGGACCACGTCCATCGTCGGCCGAATTGATATCCTCGCCGTCGAGCTCGATCTCGCCGGTGACGCGGCGCCGACGGGATGGTGTCGTTCATCCGGTTGAGGCAGCGCAGGAAGGTCGACTTGCCGCAGCCCGACGGGCCGATGAAGGCGGTGACCTGTCGTCGTGGATGTCGATGTCGACGCCCTTGAGCGCTTCCTTGTCGCCGTAGAAGACGTGGACGTCGCGCGCAGTCATCTTCGGGCGCCGCGGCTGCGGCGCGACGATCGACGGTGTCGGCGGTCTTCGGCTGTCGAGGGCGGTGGGGACGATGGTGTCGATTCATATCGTCATGGTCATGCCTTACCAGCGGCGTTCGAAGCGGTTGCGAAGATAGATGGCGAGCCCGTTCATCAGCAGCATGAAGATGAGCAGGACGATGATCGCGCGCGCTGGTCTTCTCGACGAAGCCGCGATCGACCTCGTCCGACCACAGGAAGATCTGCACCGGCAGCACGCTCGCCGGCTCGGTGATGCCCTCGGGCGGCGAGGCGATGAAGGCGCGCATGCCGATCATCAGCAGCGGCGCGGTCTCGCCCAGCGCGCGCGCCATGCCGATGATGGTGCCGGTCAGGATGCCGGGCAGCGCCAGCGGCAGGACATGGTGGAACACGACCTGCATCTTCGACGCGCCGACGCCCAGCGCGGCGTCGCGGATCGACGGCGGCACCGACTTGATCGCGTTGCGCCCGGCGATGACGATCACCGGCATGGTCATCAGCGCCAGCGTCAGCCCGCCGACCAGGGGCGCCGAGCGCGGCAGATGCATGAAGTTGAGGAACACCGCGAGCCCGAGCAGGCCGAAGATGATCGACGGCACCGCGGCAAGATTGTTGATCGACTACCTCGATCAGGTCGGTCCAGCGGTTCCGCGGCGCGAATTCCTCCAGATAGACGCGCCGACAGCACCCCGATCGGGAAGGCGAGCAGCATCGTCACCATGATGGTCAGGAAGCTGCCCTTGAGCGCCCCCCAGATGCCGACCGCCGACGCGTCGGTGGCGTCGGACGAGTCGAGGAAGGTCGGAGTTGAAGCGCGCGGAGCCGGCCTCGCGTCGGCCTTGGCGAGCAGGCGTTCGATCGCGGGGTCGCCGTCGCGCCTTGCCCGCGACGTCGGCCTTGCGACGAAGCCGGCAGCCACAGCTCGACGCGCCTGCGTCGAGCAGCGTCGGGTCCTCGATCAGCCGCTCGCCGAGCGCGCGAGCCGTCGCCCCGCCGAACAAGTCGCCGCGCGCCCTGGCCATAACTGCGCGACCGCGGCCTGCTCGAGCACGCCGTCGAGCCCTGCGCGCGCCGATCGCCTCGGCCGCTTCGGGGCCCTTGAGCGCGGCCGGATCGAGCATCAGGTCGGAGCGCGGAAAATCGATCGTCGAGCTTGATCTCGGTCCGGGTGAAGCCGCCGAGCGCCCTTCCACGCCATGGTGATCAGCAGGAAGGCGAGGAACGCCACCGACAGGCTGACCGCGGCCAGCCCGAAGAACTTGAAGCGGCGCTCGGCGGCATAGCGCCTGGCGACCAGCCGCTTCATCGAGCCGTCGGTCCAGCGACGGTGCGGGGCGGCTGCGCTATTCATATGCTTCCCGATACTTGCGCACGACGCGCAGCGCGATGAGGTTGAGGATCAAGGTGATGACGAACAGCGACAGGCCGAGCGCGAAGGCGGCGAGCGTCTTGGCGCTGTCGAACTCCTGGTCGCCGGTCAGCAGCTGGACGATCTGGGTGGTGACGGTGGTCACGCTCTCGAACGGATTGGCGGTCATGTTGGCGGCAAGGCCCGCGGCCATGACCACGATCATCGTCTCGCCGATCGCGCGGCTGACCGCGAGCAGGACGCCGCCGACCACGCCCGGGAAGCGCGGCGGGAAGGACGACCTTGCTTGATCGTCTCCGACTTGGTCGCGCCGAGCGCCAGGCTGCCGTCGCGCATCGCCTGCGGCACCGCGGCGATGCTGTCGTCGGCCATCGAGCTGACGAAGGGGATGATCATGATGCCCATCACCAGGCCGGCGGCGAGCGCGCTTTCGCTGCTGGCCGAGCTGACACGCCGATGGCGATGCCGAAGTCGCGCACCAGCGGCGCAACCGTCAGCGCGGCGAAATAGCCGTAGACCACGGTCGGCACGCCGGCGAGAATCTCGAGGATCGGCTTGAGCCAGGCGCGCACGCGCTGCGGCGCATATTGGGTCAGGAAGATCGCGCTCATCAGGCCGAGCGGGATGGCGACGATCATGGCGATGATCGCGCCGATGAAGGCGGTTCCCCAGAACAAGGGAACCGACCCGAACGCGCCCGACGATCCGGCCTGGTCGGCGCGCATCGCGGTCTGCGGGCTCCACGTCGTGCCGAACAGAAATTCGGTCGGGCTGACCAGGCGGAAGAAGCGCAGGCTCTCGAACAAGCAGCGACAGGACGATGCCGAGCGTGGTCAGGATCGCGATCAGCGACGCGAGCGACGAGCAGGCCGAGCACCACCCGCTCGACCCCGGTGCGGGCGCGGAAATCGACCTTGACCCGGCGCAGCGCGAAGAACGCCCCGACCAGAGCGATCAGAATGGCGATCCCGCCGCCGATCGCGGCATAGCGCGCACCGGCCTCGGCATAGACCGGGGCGAGCGCGGTCGGATTCGGGGTTGAACCCGGCTTCGATCGCGCCGCTGGCGATGTCGCGCGCTTCGGCCAGGATGGTGTCGCGCTGCATGTCGAAATCGGGCAGCGCCTGGGCCGCCGGGGTCGCCAGACCGCATTGTCGACCAGCCGGCCCTGGACCGGGCGTCCAGATGGCGAGGAACAGCAGCGCCGGGATCACTGCCCACAGGCCGACGTAAGCTGGCGTGATAGTTGGGCAGGCTGTTGAGCCGCGCGCCGCCGCCGCGCAGCCCGCTTCGCCCGGCTGCGGGCGAACAGGCCGGCGGCGACGGCGATCCCCAGGATCGGCGACGAGCGCAATGGACAGGCTCATGGCGCTCGTCGCCCTTGTCCGGCTTACTTGAGGCTCGCCGGATCGAGCGGCTTCAGCGCCGCCGCCTGCGCGGTCGCCGCGGCCGCATCGGCGGCGCCCAACGGCACCAGCCCGCGCTTCTCGAGCATGCCGCCCTTGCTCCCATGCCTTGGCATAGGCCGCGACGAACTGCTTGATCGACGGCTTGGCCGCCATGTGCTCGCCCTTGACGTAGACGTAGAGCTTGCGGCTGCCCGGATAGCGCAAGGTCGCTGATCGTGGCTTCGGTCGGGGTCACGCCGGCGATCGACACAGGCGCGACCTTGTCGGCATTTTCCTCGAGGAAGCTGTAGCCGAGCACGCCGAGCGTGCCCGGATCGGCCGAGACCTTCTGGACCAGCAGATTGTCATTCTCGCCGGCTTCGACATAGGCGCCGTCCTCGCGGATCTTGGTGCAGATCTCCTTGTGCGCGTCCTTGTCCGATCTCCTTGAGCGCCTTCATTGCCGGATCGCTGTCGCAGCCCTTTTCCAGGATCAGTTCGGCCAGGCTGTCGCGCGTGCCCGAGGTCGGCGGCGGGCCGAGCACGCGAATCTTGATCGCCGGGAAGCGCCGGATTGACGTCCTTCCAGGTCTGCGCGGTGCTGGGCCTTGCCGAACGGCGTTGGCGGCCAGCGCCTTGTAGATGTCGGTGACGGTCAGGTTGAGCGGCGGCTGGCCCTTGGCCTGGATCAGGGTCAGGCCGTCGATCCCGATCGGCACCTCGATGACGTTCTTGGCGCCGGCCTTGACGCAATCGGCATATTCGCTGGCCTTCATCGGCCGCGAGGCATTGACCATGTCGGGGAAATTATCGCCGACGCCCGAGCAGAACAATTTGATGCCGGCGCCGGTGCCGGTCGATTCGACGATCACGCTGGTGCCCGGATTGGCGCGCTGGAATTCCTCCGCACCGCGGTGGTGAACGGATAGACGGTCGACGAGCCGACGATCTTGAGCTGGCTTCCGGCAGCGCCGCCGCTCCCCGAATCATTGCCGCCGCAGGCCGCGACCAGCGCCACGAGCGGAAGGATCGCAATCGACTTGTTCATACCATCACCTTTTCGACTGAAGGGCGCCCCTGCTGGCCCAGATCGATGCGCCGCCTAGCGGCAAGTCCACGGCGCCTGTGTGACGCTCATGTTACAGTTTGATGACAGCGACCGGGTCATTCGCTACCTGCCAATGGCAGGCGCACGTCGACCGTGGTGCCCGCGCCCCGGCGACTGCGAATATCGAGCGTGCCGCGATGGCGTTCGACGATATGCTTGACGATCGCCAGGCCGAGCCCGGTGCCGCCCGATTCGCGGCTGCGCGCGGCATCGACCCGATAAAAGCGCTCGGTCAGGCGCGGCAGATGATCGGCGGCGATCCCGTCGCCCGTGATCGCGTCGACCCGCAGCAGCGCCCGCCCGCCGTCGCGAAGCACGTCGACCCGTGACCATGCGGCGCTTTCGGTCCGCAGCCGTAGCGGATGGCGTTGGAGATGAGGTTGTCGGCGACCTGGAGCAATTGGGCGTAGTCGCCGATCGACCGACGTCGCCTGCTCGCCGGGATCGACCTCGACGGTGCAGCCCTTGCGCTCGGCCAATGCGGCGGTCTGCTGGGCCGCGATCCGCGCGATGGCGCCGAGATCGACCTCGATCGCGCGGGGCGATGAAGCGATCGGCCTCGATCCGCGACAGGCTCATCAGATCCTCGACGATCCGCAGCATCCGCGCCGCTTCGGCGTGGATCGTCGCGCCGAAGCTGCGCGCGCGTCGCGTCGTCCAGCGGGCCGTCCTCGGCGAGTGTCTCGGCATAGCCGATGATCGTCGCCAGCGGGGTGCGCAATTCGTGGCTGGCATTGGCGACGAAATCGACCCGCATCCGCTCGGCCGCGAGCGCCGCGGAGCGATCGGTCAGGCGGACAAGCGCGCTGCCATCCGGCCGAGCGGTCGGACCGACAATTGCCACGGCCGCTCGGCGCCGCCGAGCCCGACGATGGCGATCGTCGGCGCGCTTCCCGGCGAGCATCGCGCGAGCGCCTGGGGATGACGGATGGCGAAGCGAATGTCGCGGTCGACGATCGCGTCGCCGAGCAGGGCGCGCGGCCGCGGCGTTGGCGGCGACGTTCGCTCCGTCGCCGACGATCAGCGCCGGCTCGTCGATCGCGTCGAGCAGTGCGCGGCGGGGATGAGGAGGCGCGGCCATGGCGCCGCCTCTAGCTCAGCCGACGGCGCTGCCAGGAAAAGCGAGGTCGGCGCGTTTCGGCTCGCGCGGCTGCGCCGATGGCTGCGCCACGTGCCGATGACGATGATCAGGAAGATCGGATAGACCCAGAAGCGCGCCGCGGCGGCATAGACCTGCGGCATGAGGTCGAGTTCGACCGCCTTGAGACGCATGGGCGATGATCGTCGTCAGCTGCAGCCCGGCGACCCACAGCGGCCAGAAGCGGTCCGATGCGCAAGGCGATGCAGGTGAAGCCGCAGCAGCGCCAGTGCATCGACGATCAGAACCCCGATTTCGACGTCCGCATAGCGGCTGGCGAGCGGCGAGTAGACGAGCCTGGTCGCGATGGTCGCGACGATGCAGATGGCCGCCGCCATCCGCTCGTCGAGCGCGGCCGCGCGACGAAGGCATAGACCGCACACGGCGAGCAAGGATGATCCAATAGGTGAGGGGCTCAGCATGGAGGTCGACCGGACCACGGGGTCGCGGTCCGGTCAATCAACCTCAAGCGACGATGCGCAGGTCGGTGCGGGCGGCCTTGCGGCGGGCATTCGTCGCCTTCGCCGAAGCTCACGGTGCGAAGACCGGGGACGAACTGCTTCGCGTCGACCAGTGCGCCATGGCAGTTGGCCATTCCGCCGCGCGCCGCGACCAGGCGCCTGGACGGCGGTCGCAAGCTGTTCGAAGGCGGCGTGGCCGGTGGCCGTGGCGATCGCCGGCGGCGGCGCGGGCACGGATCATCTGGACTGCAGCTCGGCGATTTCGACGAGCGCATCCTCGATGAAGTCCTCGACGGTGCGGATCTGGGTGGCGACTTCGAGGGCGGCGTTTTCGATGATCTGTTTGCGCATGACTTCTCCTTGCCGCGACGCGGACTAGCGCGCGCGGTCCTGTGGCTCAGGCGACATGAAGCGTCGTCGGCCTAGCTGCTGATCATCCTGCGAGAGGCTTTCGAGCCCGGCGAGATACATTCCCGCCGAAAAAGTTGCGCCAATCGCGATCAGGACAATCCAGAGCAGCCGGACGGCCGACGCTCATCTCATTCCTGGGGTGGCTCCTCGTAGCGAACGGCAAAGGCAGGGAAGACCAGATTCGACCCCGGTCTCTGCTCGGTATTGAAACCGAGGTCACCGGCCTTCCCTGCACGGTCAGCGTGCCGAATCTGAAAACCGACCGCCCCATCGGACTGGCCGGATTTGGGCGTCGACGGGAATGTACGGCGATTGATGTATCAACCGTTGATATGGGCCGAGCTCGCTGCGCCACCATGCCGCGCGGCCTGCGACCGCGCTCGACGCCGAGGATCTGCAGAGCATGGCGGATGCGCTGGTCGACGGTGTGCGGGGAAATGCCGAGCTCGACGCGCGATTTCCTTGGACGACAGATGCTGATCGACGAGACGCAGGCAATCGAGCTGGCCGGGCGTAAGGCGCGAGACGGGCTGTCGCCCGCCTCCGAGCGTCGACCGATGTCGTCGTTCTCAGACGCCAAATTGCCACACGCTAACTCCTGTTGCGACTGCTAACATAGTCGATCACCCCCGCGCAAATCCCGGCGACTGTAGGCGAAACCGCTCGGTTCTCAATTAAGTCCGTAAACGTGACAGAAGCCAAGTTGAGCGCGGTAATACTCGCGTCCGCTTCGGTGGAAGCTTTCAACTGCGGGCCGGACAGCCATGCCCGCTGGGCTGTTTCCCGCGCTAGAACGCTGAAATGGTGGACAGGGCTGGATTCGAACCAGCGTACGCTTGCGCGGGCAGATTTACAGTCTGCTGCCTTTAACCACTCGGCCACCTGTCCAGATGGCGGGACGGACGTCCCGTGTCGCGGCGCGGCAAATGGCCGCGCTGGGCGATACTGTCAATGCGGGGAGAGAGGGAAGTTGCGAGGTTCGGAAGGTTGAGGATGCCCGAGCTCATGCCGGCCGCCCGTCTCTGCGCTCTGGCGCTCCATCAAAAACATGCCCCAGACATGTCCTCATTGTTTCGTGTCGCCACTTCGCTTCGCTCGCGGCGCCCCACAAAAAACTGCCCCCCGGCAGGTTTTTGTGGAGCGGGTGAAGGGAATCGAACCCTCGTCGTAAGCTTGGAAGGCTTCTGCTCTACCATTGAGCTACACCCGCAACCCGCGCCGATTGCCACAGCTAGGCGAACGCGGTCAACGGATGGCCGGCGATAATCTGGGTTGGTGCTGACGGCGGACTGTCACCCTCACATCAATTGCTCGCCGTTGCTGGCGATGATCCGGCTGTAGAGTTTGCGCGCTCGTCCTTGGGCGTGCGGACCTGGGTGTCGAAGTCGACGTGGACCATGCCGAACCGCTTCGAATAGCCGAGCGACCATTCGAGATTGTCGAACAACGACCACAGCATATAGCCGCGCACGTCGACCCCGGCGGCAATCGCGTCGCCGACCGCCGCGATGTGACTCTTGAGATAAGCGACCCGCAGCGGATCGTGGACGCCGTCCTCGGTCGCGACCGGGCGGGTCGTAGAAGGCAGCGCCATTCTCGGTGATGTAGAGCGGCGTGTCGCCGTAGCGCTGCTTGAACCACAACAGCAGGTCGGTGAGCGCCGGGGCGTGCACTTCCCACCCGGTTTCGGTGTAGGTCTTGCCCTTCTGCATCACCATGCTCGGCCCGGAGCGGCCAGCTGCGTGTCGTCATGGCGCACGACGTTGCGGGTGTAATAATTGATGCCGATGAAATCGACCGGCTGGGCGATGTCAGCGAGGTCGGAGGCCGGCCAGTCGGGCCAAGCTTCGCCGAAGATCTCCTTGAGTTCGCTGGGATAGCTGCCCTTGAGCGCCGGATCGAGATACTGGCGGTTCATATAGGCGTCGGCGCGGGCGGTCGCGGCCAGATCTTCGGCGCTCTCGCTGGCCGGATATTTGGGTTCGATGTTGACGACCAGCCCGATCTCGTGCGCGCCGACCTCGCGATAGGCCTTCACCGCGGCGCCGTGGGCGCGCATCAGATTGTGGCTGGCGATCGGCGCCTCGAACATGTTGCGATGGCCCGGCGCCAGAGCGCCCGTGGAGATAGCCGCCGTCGGTCACCACCCACGGTTCGTTGAGCGTGACCCATTTCTTGACCCGCCCGTCGAGCCGCTCGAACAGGATGCGACGCATAATCGGCGAACCAGTCGGCGATGTCGCGGTTGAGCCAGCCGCCGCGATCGTCGAGCGCGGCGGGCAGGTCCCAATGATACAGCGTGCACAAGGGCTCGATGCCGTTGGCGATCAGCGTGTCGACCAGCCGCTCGTAGAACGCCAGCCCGGCTTCGTTGACCGCGCCCGGTGCCCTCGGGAAGCACCGGCCCCAGGCGACCGAGAAGCGATAGGCCTTGAGGCCCGAGCCGCTTCATCAGCGCGACGTCCTCCTCCATCCGGTTGTAATGGTCGCAGGCCACGTCGCCGGTATCGCCCTTGGCTCGCCATCAGCCGCGGATCGTGGCTGAAGCGCTGCCAGATGCTTGCCCCCGCGCCATCGGCCAGCGGCGATCCTTCGATCTGATAGGCGGCGGTGGCCGCGCCCCACAGGAAGTCGTCGGGGAAACGGGTCATTTGTCTGTCCTTGTCGTTGGTGGGCCGCCGTTGTGCGAGCAGCCAGAGATAAAGTGCCGGGTCGTCGTAGGCCGGATCCCAGGCGTTGTGTCCAAGGTCCGGGTAGATGGTCAGACGCGGCTGACCCGCCACATGCCCGTAGCGCCCGGACCATGGCGAAGCTGCCTTCGGGCACCACGACATCGTCGCGATCGCCGTGGAAGGCCCACACTGGCAACGCCTTGAGCGAGCAGGCATCGGCGGGCTGGCCGGTTCCGGCGACGGGCGCGACGGCGGCAAAGCGCCACGGCTCGGCCGCCGCCCAACGCCAGGTGGCATGGCCCCCGCGACTGAGGCCCGTCAGCGTGACCCGGTCCGGATCGGCGGGCAGCGTTTTGAGCGCCCAGGCGAGCAAGGCGTCGAATCTGGCGAGATCCCAATCCTGGTCGGCGGGAAGTTGCGGCGACACCAGGATGAACGGGAATTTCGGGTCGCGGTCGGCGATCTTCGACGGGCCGTGGAGCTTCACCTGGTCGAGATTGTCGCCGCGCTCGCCCGATCCGTGGAGGAAGATCATCAACGGTGCAGCGCCGTGCCGTTGGCCGGCCGCCCGGCGGCACGTGCAGCTGAAAGGAGTAGCCGTCCGGAGCGACTGCGGCCTGCGGGTGCTGGCCTTCGCGTAGTGGCGGCGCGGCAAGGCGGCGACGGCAGCGATTGCGAACGCCATCATTGCCTCGATCTCCATCCGGATCGGCCGACCCGTCGGGCGGATTACGAGTCGTCCGTCCCGCCAGCGCGCTGCGCGGCCATCGACCCGCGCTTCGGGTGGCGCTCCCGAGAATGGCCAGGCGAGCACGAATCCGCCCGGCGGCCGTGCCGACCCTGCGATCGTGGCGATCGAGCGAACGCGGACTGCCGCGCATCGCGAAATCGAGGGTGCCGTAGGGCGTGGCGAGGCCGCGGATCGCCGATCCTTGCCCTGTCAGCCAGTCCGTCCGACAGACCGCCGCCGAGCACCAAGCGCGCTGATCGTCGCGCCGGTCCCAGGCGAACATGTCGAGCGCGCCGCGAACGAAATCCGACGCCACCCAGGCGTGCGGCATGTCGCCGATGAAGCGGACCTCGCGCGGGTCCCGGCCGACCACCTCGGCCCACTGGTTCCAGCCCGCGCGGGCGGCGGTCGGCCATGAAGAAGTCGAGCAATTCGTCGATCCGGTCACGCCAGCCGAGCCGAACGAAGCTGCCGATCACGCGCGGTTTCGTAGGGGGTGTAGTCCTTCCACGCCCTGTGCCCCAGCGGCGCGAGCGCGGAATTCGGTCCAGTAGCGGTCGAAGGTCGCGTCGAGCATGCCGGGGTCGAGCCGCGCCTGCTGGTTGCCCGGATCGAGCGCGATGGTGGTCGAGGTCGCGTCGAAATCGCCAAGGCTGGTCGCGCCGGGAATGAAGGCGATCTTCCAATGGTCGCGCGCGGCGAGGATGGCAGCGTGGAGATCGGCTCCGAAACTCGTCGCGCGAGCGCGGCTAGTTCGCCGCGCTTCCGGCTTGCCGAGCACGACGGCGATATCGGCGACGTCATCATAGCCGCGCAAGGCCCAGAAATCGTCCCACAGGCTGTATTGCGGCTTGGCCGAATAGCCTTCGTGGCTGATCGACGGCGGCATCAGGCCGTAAAGCATGCGCTTGCCGGGCGCCTGATTGGCGGCGGTCCGCTCGCTCAGCGCGCAACCTGTCCATGTAACGCGTCGCGGCGAGTACCGAGGGCCAGTCGCGCTCCAGCGCGGCGCGGTCGCCGGTGAAGCGATAGCAGCTGGCTGACGAGGAAGATATATTCGCCCTGGCTGTCGTTCTCGGGCACCGGGTCGGCACCGCGGAAATCGACGCAGCACGGCACCTTGCCGTTGGCGAACAGATGGCCGCGATAATAATCGGCGAAGTGCGCGCGCGACGTCGGCGCGGCCCAGGCGCAGCAGCGCTTCCGACATCATCGCGCCGTCGCGGACCCAGGCGCGATTGTAGCTGCGCGTGCCCGGCTTGAGCATCGGCCCGTCGCGGCTGGTGAGGATGTGGGCGAAGGTCGTTGCGACGGTGTCGGCGAACGCCTGCTTGGCGGGCGGGACGCTGAGTGTGACGCGGCCGAGCACGTCGCGCCAATGCGCCAGCGTCGTCGGCCGAAGCGCGCTCGAACGGCGGCGCGGCGGCCAGTCCCGGGCATGGTCAGGACGATCGCGTCGCGTTTGGCCCGGTCGCGAGGGTCGATGCGGGTAGACGAGGTCGGCGCCGGCCATGTCCTTGCCGACCGCGGGGCGGCTGATGGCGACGCGAATGATCGGGCGTGCCGTCGAACCGCAGCGTGCGGACGACCGGCGGATCGCCTTCTTCCTGCGGCTGGACGATGGCGAGGCCGCCGGGTGCGGGCGTGATCGCGAGCGATCGGGCTGGCGCCGCCCTGCTGCGACAGGAATTGCGCCGGCGGATTGACCTGCCACGGGCGGATGCCGAGCCGCAGCTCGAACGACGCGGCGGGCGCGCGAGCGGTTGGTCAGCGTGTAGGTGGCGTAGGCCGCGCGACCGGCATGATCGGCGAGCAGCGTGGTGTCGAGCGTGAAACCGGGCGCCGTCCAGCGCACGGAGCGGGACGGGCAGACGGTCGTCGGCCAGCGTGCTGCGTCGGCTGAACATTGGCCCAGTCGAAGCGCTTGCCGCCGTCGATCACCACCGGTGCGATCGAATAGCTGCCCTTGGCGGGCTCGATCGCGGCATCCTCGTCGATCAGCGCGCCGACCTTGCCGCCGTCCGAGCCGGCCAGCGTCCAGTAGGGCTGCTCGCCGATGAAGGCGCGCGGGTAGGCGCCGCGCGGGGCTGGCTTTGGCGATGCGTCGACGATGGCGTCGTTGCGGCGATCCTCGACCGCGCGGCGGGACGGTCGGCGTTCCGGGCAGCGGGACGATGCGCAGATCGTCGATCTGCAGCATGCCCGCGCCGCCGTCGCGATTGCGGGCGACGACGAATTCGAGTCCCGCGGCACGGCGCAGGATCTTGTCCTCGGTCGGACCCCAGGCGAAGACGATTTCGCCCGCCGGGACGACGATGTCCTGCCACTCGCCCGGCGGGCGGTGATTGCGCCAAACCTTCCACCACACATTGTCGCCATTGGTGAGCTTCATCTGCAAATCGTTGCGGCCCGCCGGTTCCGCGCATCCGGAAGCGAATCTCGTAATTGCGGGGCAGGGGGATGTCGACCTTGCGGCGGACGAAGGCATAGCCCGAAACGCCGCCGAAATCGTAGGCCATCTCGACCGCGTTGCCGCACGGCGCGGCTGGACGCGGCGACACTGTCCGAGCCCTCGGCAGGCCACGCTGCGGCATTGTCCATCGGATCGCAGGAACAAGGGCGCGGGGGCGGCCGCCAGCAGCAGCAAGGCCGGCCAAAATGGCGATGCGCCTCATCCCTTGACGCTCCCGGCCAGCAGCCCGCTCAGATAATAGCGCTGCAGCGCGAGGAACAGGATCAGCACCGGCAGCGACGGTCACCACCGACCCGGCCATCATCAGCTCATTGTCCTGGACATGCTCGCGGCGACAGCGCGGCGAGCGCGACCGGCAGCGTGTAGAGGTCCTGGTCGGCCAGGATGATCAGCGGCCACATGAAGTCGTTCCAGCTGCCCAGGAAGACGAACAGCGCCAGCGTGACCAGGATCGGCTTCAGCGTCGGCAGGACGATCGCTGCGGAGGATCTCGCCCTTCGCTGGCGCCGTCGATGCGCGCCGCCTCGAGCATTTCGTCGGGGATCGACAGGCAGTACTGGCGGACGAGGAAGATGCCGAAGATGCCCGCCAGCCACGGCACCAGCGCGCCGGCATAGCTGTTGACCAGCCCCATCGCCTTGAGCTCAGGAACAGCGGCAGCATCCCGATCTGGCCCGGGCACGACCAGCGCCGCGACCAGCAGCTGGAACACCGCGTCGCGGCCCGTGAAGCGCAGCTTGGCGAAGGCGTAGCCGGCCGGGACGGTGAACAGCAAGCGCCAGCAGCGGTCGCCAGCGTCGAGACGAGCACGCTGTTGAGCGAGATAGCGGCCGATGCCCTAGCGTCCCGAACAGGTGCGGTAATTTTCCAGCGTCGGGCTCGCTCGGGAACAGCGGCGGCGGGAAGGCGGCGGCCTCGCCCGGCGCCATGAAGCTGACCGACACCATCCAGATGCAGCGGCAACAGCACGAGCAGCGCGACGAGCGCGGCGAGCGCCGGTGAGCAGCGTGACGGCCGGATCATATCGCGCCCGCTCCGCTTGGCGACCGCCAGCTGCACCAGGGTCACCGCGAGGATGCAGAGGAACAGGATGAAGGCGACCGCGCGCCGGAGCCCGAGGTTCCACCATTTGAAGCCCTCTTCGTACATGAAATAGAGCACCGTCACGGTCGACTGCGCGGGGCCGCCCTGCGTCATCACATAGGGTTCGGCGAACAGCTGGAAGATAGCCGGCGACGGTCAGGATCGAGACCAGCAGCAGCGTCGGGGCGATCGCCGGCAGGGTGACGTGGCGGAAGCGCATCCACGCGCCCGCGCCGTCGATCCGCGCGGCCTCGTACAGGTCGCGCGGCACCGTCTGCAGCGCGGCGAGGAAGATGATCATGTTGTAGCCGAAGATCTTCCACGCGACGAACATCAGGATCGCCGGAAGCGAGGTCGATGGGATTGCCGAGCCAGTCGACCGGCGCGATGCCGAGCCAGCCGAAGCGCGTAATTGATGAGGCCGTAGCGGGTGTGGAGCAGGTAGTTCCACACCACCGCGGTCGCGACGAGCGTCGTGACGATAGGGCGCGAACAACGCGACCCGCCACACCGGCCGCCACTGCAGCGTGCGCGCGTTGACGAGCACCGCCGCGCGCGAGCGAGGCGACGACCGACAGCGGCACGCCGAGCACGACGAACCACATGGTGTTGCCCATCGCCTGCCAGAACAGCGGATTGGCGAGCAGCCGCTCGTAATTGTCGAGCCCGACGAAGCGCAGATTGTCGAGGTTGGCGAGCGCGTAAATGTCGAAATCGGTGAAGCTCAGCAGCAGCGACGCGAGCACGGGGAGGACGAAGAACAGCCCGATGGCGATCAGCGCCGGGCGCGGTCATCGCCCAGGCCGGCGCGCGCCTCGGCGCGGATGCTGCGTCAGGCGCTCATCGTGCTCGATCATCCAGCGGCGCTTCTCGAGCAGCCGGTCGGCGCGGCGGTCGATCTCGGCGGCGGCCGCGTCGAGGCGTCATCTCGCCGCGCACCATGCGTTCGGCGACGATCTGCATCTCGGTGACGATCCGTTCCCACTCGGGCACCTTGGGCAGCGCGCGTCGGTGCGATCGAGCTGGTCGCGCGAAGGCCTCGGTGATCGGGTCGGCGGTGAGCCCGGCGCGGTCCCACACCGCGCGGCTCGGCGGCAGGTCGCCGGTCAGTTGCTGGAGCTTGGCCTGCGCCGCGGGGTGCGACAGTCGTGCGACCAGCTTCCAGGCCGCGGCGGGATCGCGCGCGCTGGCGTAGACGACCAGGCTCGACCCGCCGGGCGTCGAGCCGGCCGGGGCCGTCGGGCCCGGGGAAGGGCGCGGTCGCCCAGCTCGACTGGAGGTCGGCGGGCGAGCCGCGACTTCATGTCGCCGATCGTCCACGGACCCGAGGGGTAAACGCGAAATAGCCGCTTGGCGAACTCGTTCCAGACGTTGGAGATCTGCGCCGCGCCGGCGACCGGCGCGAGCTTCTCGTCGAACAGGATTTGTAGAAGGCCAGCGCCTGGCGGAACTCGGGCGATCGCGGAAGGTGCCGCGCGTGCCGTCGGCATTGAGGAACGGTCGCGCCGGCCGACAGCGCCATCTGCGTCAGATGTTCGTACTCGTTGATCGGCAGCAGGATGGCGAAGCCTTGCCCGCCCTGACCGCGCTTGACCGCGTGGAGCGCGCGCTTCCATTCGTCCCACTGGGTCGGGGGCGCGGCATAACCGGCGCGCTTCGAACAGGTCCGTGCGGTAGAATTGCAGCCGCGTGTCGACATACCAGGGCAGCGCCATCAGCCGCCCGTCGATGCGGTTGGTGTCGAGCACGCCGCGCGAACTGGTCGTCGACCAGGACTGCAGCGCGCGCCGGCATCGGGTCGATCGCGCCGATCGCGGTCAGCTCGGCGATCCAGCTGTTGCCGACCTGGCCGAGGTCGGGGAGCGAGCCGCCGGCGTAAGCGGTCAGCAGTTTCTCGTGCGCCGCGGTCCACGGCAGCGGCTGGATGCGGATGCCGCGAGGCGCGCCGCCGGGCAAGCTCGCGAGCAGGGCGGGCAGATTCTCGGCCTCCGTGCCCATCGCCCACAGGTCGAGCGCCGCTCGTCGTCGCGGCGCGTGCAAGCCGCGGACGAACGCCAGCGACCATGCCAGCCCCGCCGACCATCGCGCGCCGCGTCAGCATCATGCCGCGGTCCAGCCAGCCGCCGGTGAAGCCGGCGCGGCTGCAGGCCGGCGATCGATCGGGCGCGCTGCGGCGCATGTGGCGCCAGACAAATCGTCGCGGTGGTTCGCGATCATCGCGACGATCGGCCCCTGGTCGATGCCGAGATAGTCGCCGTCGACCCAGCACAGGCCGGGCACGATCCGGCCGTGGAGCAGGGCTTGCCCGCGGCCGGCGCGGTCAGGGTCGGGTTGAAGCGAGTCGAGGAAGCCGTACTGGCCGTAGATGGCCGCGCCGTAGCGCGCGGTGATCGCGGTCAGCGCCGGCGGTGACCAGCGTCGGCTCGAAGGCGATCGAAGCCGCCATGCGCGGTCGGCGCGATGGTGCCGTCGTCGCGCTCGTCGGGGCCGCGCGCCGAATAGCTGAAGAACTCGCGCTCGCGCCGTCGATGACTGGTCTTGAAATCGCCCGGCCCGTCGCAGGCGGTCAGGCCCCAGACGTCCTCCGTCATAGCCGACCCAGCGCTTGGGATTGGCGATCGCGTAGTTGCGCTGCGGCGCGGGTCGCGCGGCGGCTGTTCTCGAAAAGGTCGAGGTCGTGCGCGCGCAGCCACGGATCGCGGATGCCGCGGAAGTCGACCCAGACGTGGCTGTACTGGTGCCCGAACAGGGGCGGAAATTGAGGTGGCGCTCGCCCCAATGGTCGCCCCAGCTCAGATCGAATTGGCGCGATCCAGCGCGGTCCAGATGCGGCGATCGATCGGATGGGTCGGGCTGCCGAGCGCGAGCAGGTAAAGCAGGGTCGCTTCATTGTAGCGGTCCCACTGGCTGGGTGATGAAGCCCTTCTCGGGATGCCAGCCCATCGACACGAATGGCCCCTTGCCGAGCATCCACGGCCAATCGACGCGGTCGTTGATGAGTTGGGCCAGGCGGCGGATCTCGGTCTCCGCGGGATCGGCGCGGTCATAATATTGGGCGGCAAACAGCATGCCGCCGAGCAACAGGACGGTGTCGATCGACGACAATTCGGTGGTCCCGAACCGGTGGCCGGTCTCCATGTCGATGAAATGGTAGAAGAAGCCCTTATAGCCGGTCACGCCCGGCTGCCGCCGGCCCCTGCGGCGCGGTGGCGAAGAAGCGCAGGGTGGTCAGCGTGCGGTCGCGCGCCTCGGCGCCGCGTGATCCAGCCGCGCTCGACGCCGATCGCATAGGCATTGAGCGCGAAGCCGACCGCGGCGATCGAGCAGAAGCTCTTGGTCGGCCAGCGGTCGGGCACCAGGCCGTTGGCCGGGTTGGCGGTGTCCCAGAACCACTGGAAGGTGCGGCGCTCGAGGTCGTCGACGCTGAACCCGCCGGCGGTCCCGAGCGCGAGCGCTTGAGCAGGCGCACAGCCGGCGGTTGCGGCGAGCGACAACGCAGCGCCAAGGCCGCCCAATTCGCGTCTGGTCAACATCACACTAGCTCCACTCGACTGCCCCCCTTAACGACCCGCGCCATCTGCCGACGGCGCGGGCCGGAGGAAAGGTCAGAAACGATAGGCGGCGCGCAATTGCATCCGGCGCGGAAGGGTCAGCAAAGCGTTGGGCTCGCCAAGCCGGAAGTCCGATCCTGGAGCGCCGCAGCATGACGAACCCGCCGAAGCTGGTGTAGTTCTTGTTGTTGAACAGGTTGAACACGTCGACCGAAAGCGTCAGCGCATGGCCCGGGAAGGTCACGAATTCCTTCTCCAGCGTGACATCGACCTCACACCTGGCGAACAGGCCCAGGCAATTCTTCTTCGGGAATTCGGAATAGATGCGCGTGGTGTTGATGTCGAAGAACGGCGGCGTGTTGGCATCGAACACCTGATAAGCCTGGCCGGAGCCGAGCTTCGTCAGCGTCGAGAAACGAATGCCCCACGGCAGATCGATCAGCGCGGTGCCGATCAGGCTGTGGCGCTCGACACCCGGCTTGTCGCGATAGCCGAACTCGTCGGGGGTCGGCTTGTCGAGGCTGAACAAATCGTTCCCGTTCTGCTCCGCTTTCTGCAACGTATAGGTTAGCGAAACGCCCCAGCCGCGGGCCTTCGTGTAGGGCTTGTCGACGGTAAGATAGATCGCCTTGTAGCGCGTATCGAGGCTGTCGGATCCGATCAGCACATTGGCATAGCCGAACGAGTTGGCGAGTGCGGTGTTGCAGCACGTGCCGTCTGGATTGCGAGTGGCGAACAGGTGGGTGTAGCCGTTGCGGCCACGGATATAACTGGCGGTCAGGGTGGCCAGCCATTCACGACCGAACTTCTGGCGGACGCCAAGGCTGAACTGGTCGGTGACCGGTGGCTTGGCGTCATTCTTGACGGCAAACAGTTCGGGCAGGCCGGTAAGCGCGGACGCCTGCAGCGCAAGCAGACCATCGCGAGTCAGATAGGACGGATCCCACATCACCGTCGGGCTGCCATTCCGGGGCAGGCCGTCGGACGAAAATTCGAAACCGGCCGATGGTATATTGAAGGCGGAATTGCTCATCGAGCGTGTTGTTGAACACGTTTCGGTCATAGTAACGGCCGAACCCGCCGAAAATCACCGTGCGCTGATTGTCGAACACGTCGTAGCTGAACCCGATGCGCGGCTGGATCATATTGTAAGACCGGGCGGTCATTGCCGTCGGTGATGTAATCGTCCGGGTCAAAATAATCGGTCTGCGGAAGCAAGGCCAACAAGGCCGCGGCGTTGGCCGGGGTCGTGTACTTGTTGTTGAACATATTGCTTTCACGATCCCAGCGCAGGCCGAGATTGAGTTGCAGCTTGTCGGTCACGTCCCAATCGTCCTGCACGTAAATGCCGAACACATTGTTCTTGGCCGAGATGTTGGGATCGCCGAGACCGAGCAGGGCCTGCTGCGGGAAGCTGTAGTCGGGTCCGCGGAAAATATAGCGCGGCTGGACGAAGAACAGCTTGTTGAATTCGTAATCCTGGCGGGAATATTTGATCCCGATCTTGACCGTGTGCGAACCCGCGAGCTGCAGATCCGGGATCGTCACGTCATTCCGGAACGTCAGGTTCCGCTGCTTGATATCCTGGCTGCCATCCTTGCCGCCGAAGGTGATGATTCCCTGATATTCGAAGGTCGGCGAATTGGTGTCGAGCGAGGTCGGATTGTAATTGTAATTGAGATAATCGATCGAGGCTTCATTCAGGAAACGCTCGCCGCGATACGTCCATTTCGCCAAGACGGTGTCGATCTTGTTGATCTTGTTCTCGGCCACCTCGTAGCTGTTGGTGCCCCCGAAGCCCTGGATGTCGGTTTCCTTGCGGCGGCTGAAGGTGAGATCGACCGTGCTCTTGTCGTCGGGAACGAAGGTCAGCTTGCCAAAGAAAAGATCGCCCCGGAACGGGCTGATGAAATTGCCCTCCAGATCGCCGAACTGCGTCAGAAAGGGTTCGGTGCGATTGCCCAGCGTCACCGTGCTCGCGCGATCCTGGTCATTGCCTTCGTAGGCGGCGAAGAAGAACAATTTGTCGCTTGATGATCGGTCCGCCCAGCGCCAGTGCCATATTGGATCCGCTTGAAGTCGGGCTTCGACCGGTTCGCGCGCTTGTCGAAAATATTCTCCTCGCTCATTTTCTTGTCGGAGTAGGAAATGAAAGCATCGCCATGGAATTCATTCGTTCCCGACTTGGTCACTGACGTGACGATGCCGCGGCCGACGCCTGCTCATATTCCGCCTTGAAGTTCTGGGTGAGCACGCGGAATTCCTGCACCGCCAGCTGAGCAAAGGGATTGCCGCCGGCTGTCCTGCTGTCCCGCGACACCCTGATCGAGGACGTTGTTCTTCAGGCTGACGCCGTCGATGAAGACGTTGACCCCGGCCGCGGTCGATGCGCCGCTCTGGAAACCGCGATTGGTCTCGCTGTCATTGTAGCTTCACGCCCGGCGCGAGCTGGGTCAGAGGCAAAGAAAGTTGCGGTCGGTCTGCGGCAGCGACGGATCTGCTGCTGGCTGACGTTGGTCGCGACTTCGCTGGTGCGGGTTTCCACCAGGCGCTGGCCGATGACGACGATCGCATTGTCGTCGCTCGCCGCGGCTTGCCCGGTCGGTGCCGCCGCGGGCGCGTCGGGCGAGGTCGAGCGTCGCGCTCTGGCCGATTTCGACCGACACCCGCTCGCTCGATTCGGTTTCGCCGATGGTGGTGGAGATAGTGTACGGAGCCGGGCGAAGGCCGGCGAACGTGTAGTGTCCGTCGGCACCCGAGGTCGTGGTGACGACCTGGTCGGTGCCCTCGTTGCGCGCCTTGATCACGCACCCGATCGCGGCCGGCGCCCGCGGCGTCGCGAACCTCGCCACTGATCGACGCGGTGAGGTCTGCGCCGCCGCGGGCACGGCGGCGATCGTCGTCATGGTCAGCGCGGAGGCGCCAAGCAGCACGGCACGGAGCAACGCAGTACGAGTGGTGCGGTCATGACGGATTCTCCTGTTGGATTTCACGAATGACGCTGTTCGGTTCGTGGCGGGCTGCCTGCGCGGCGCCGCGTCGAATCGCGTTCGACCAGCTGCGGCGTACAAGATGATCGGGCCGGGCGCGTCGGCGGCGCCGGCCAGCATTGCGATGAGCTTCTCGCGTCGCGGTCGCACCCAGCTCGGCGATGCGGGCGTTCATCGTGGTCAGCGACGGGCGCGACGTAATGCGCGATCGGGATATCGTCGAAGCCGGCCACCCCGACGGTGCTCGCCGATCGCGATCCCGGCGTCGGCCAGCACGCTGCAGCAGCCGATCGCCATCATGTCGTTGGCGCAGAAAATCGCGTCGACCGGGAGCCGTCCGGCGATCAGTAGACGCGCTGCCTCGGCACCGCTGGCCTCGCTATAGTCGCCGGGCACAATGATCGGTTTCCGCTCGCCGGTGGTCTCGGCGATGGCCGCCCGAAAGCCGGCCTGTCGCTCCTGCGAATCGCGATTGTGCGCGAGGACCGGACACGAAGGCGATGCGCCGATAGCCGCGATCCACGAGATGGCGAGTCATGGTTCGTGCCGCGCCAACATTGTCGATCCCGACCGAGGCAGATCTCGGGGGTCGGTGCGTGGCAATTGAGCAATACCGCGGGCAGGCCGGGCGAAAGCGCGTCGAACAATTGTTCACGCGCATGTCGGGGCTCATCACCAGCAAGCCGTCGACCTGCCCGCGCATCGCGCGCGCGGCGCTGGCCGCTTCGTGCGGGATTGCCGTGCATGTTGCTGAGCAACAGTTGCAGCCCGTGGGCGTGGGCGACGCGATCGATACCGCGGATCAGTTCGCTGAAATATTCGCCGAACAAATCGGGCAAGACGACGCCGATGGCGTCGGACTTGCGCCGCGTCAGGCTGCGCGCGCCCGAGTGCGGAACATAGCGCAGCTTGCTCGCCGCGGCCTGGATTTTTGCCCGGGTTTCACGAGTGAACATTGTCATGGCCGTTGAGCGCACGCGATGCCGATGCGACCGACACGCCCGCTTCACGCGCTACATCGCGAATGGTGACCATCGCGCTTCCCTCCAGCCCCCGCGATCTGTCGTCGTCGGTGAGCCAATGCCGCGCGGCAATGACTGCCGCGACGGAGTCGATGTAACCGGTTACATCGGGACACCGCAAGTCACTAATTAGTCACAGTTGGGCTTTGCATTTTTATCAGGAGCCGGACGATCGACTCGCCGTCCGCCGAAAATAGATGGAGGTGCGCCGGATCAGGGGTCAACCGGACCGCTTCGCCTTCCCGAACTTGCGCCGGCTCGACATGGTGCCACACCAGCGCCGGGGAGTCGGGCGCGGACTGTTGTAGGTGGATGTTGACGCTGCTGCCGAGCCGCTCGATGAAATCGGCGCGCAAATTGAGGCCACCGTGATCGCCAACCGGGCGCCAATGTTCAGGGCGGACCCCGAGCGTAAGTGGCATGCCGATCGGCGTCGTCCCCCCGGAAGGAAGCGCGACGCGCTCGCCGCTGGCCAGTTCGAGCGCCCGACCGGAGGCGCCATCGTCGACCACTTGACCGTCGAGGAAGTTCATTTGCGGCGACCCAATGAAGCCCGCGACGAAGCGGTTGGCGGGATGCTCGTAAAGGTCGGACGGGGATCCGACTTGCTCGACCACGCCTTCGCGCATGACCACGATTCGGTCGGCCAGCGTCATGGCCTCGACCTGATCGTGGGTGACGTAAACGGTGGTCGTGCCGAGCTGGCGGTGAAGCGCGGCGAATTCGAAGCGCATGCGGTTGCGCAGCGAAGCGTCGAGGTTCGACAATGGCTCGTCGAACAGGAATACCTGCGGCTGGCGGACGATGGCGCGACCGATTGCCACCCGTTGCCGCTGCCCGCCCGACAGAGCGGCGGGCTTGCGCCTCAGATAATCGCCGAGCCCGAGGATCGCGGCGGCGCGCTGAACCGCCTCGTCGACCTCGGCCTGCGAGCGTTTAGCGAGGCGTAGCGCGAACGCCATATTCTCGTAGACGGTGAGGTGCGGGTAGAGCGCGTAGGACTGGAACACCATCGCGATGCCGCGCTCGGCCGGGGGGAGCGTATCGACCCGGCGGCCGCCGATCGAAATACTGCCGGAATCAAGCTGCTCGAGCCCGGCAATCGCGCGCAACAAAGTTGATTTGCCGCACCCCGAAGCGCCAACGATGACGCAGAACTCACCTTCGGCAACGGTCAGGTCGACGCCCTTCAGGACCGGGATGTCGCCGAATGATTTGAATGCCTGATCGATCGTTAGGCCAACCACAAAGCCTCCTCATCGTCGTCCGAACCGCAACTCGACGACTCGTCGTACCAGATGTCGGTGCAATGCGTCACACAAGCGCCAGCCGACTGCAATGGCGATGGATACTTTCGACGCCAGCTTCATCCAATACCGGGCGACACTAGTTGAGGCTGGCCGCAATCAGGGTCCCGGCAGCGATCGCCACGCCATAGGGAATGCCTGATCCGCGCCGCAGCACTGCGATGCGCGCCCGGATCCGTTGGGGCCAGTCGACCAGCCGCAGCAACAGGATCAAGAGCGCGAGTACCCCCCCGGCCAGCACGGTCCACAGGATCATCAGCAACCCGCCGTGGAGGTCGAACCACAGGCCGCTCGCGGCCAACAGCTTGACGTCGCCGCCGCCCAGTTTCCCGGCGCCAAACATCGGCAGGCCCACCGCGAGCAAGCCGGCGAACAGGGCCATATTCTGCCACAGGGCGAGGGTCGGACCGGCAATGATTGCGGCGATCACCGCGCCCACCAGAATCGCGGCCACCGTGAAGTTGGAAATGCGCATCCGCCATGCATCTTCGGCGGCGGCAAGGACGAGCAATATGACGAATAGCAGCGACAGCCACGCCGGAGCGGTCGCTGCAAGGTTCACTGGCCGCGCTCGGCCGCGGCAAGGTTGTTGGCCGCTCGATCGAACCAGCGATGGCGCGCCGAAATCGCCTGGGCGAAGGCGGCGATGGCGCGTTTGCGGTCGCCGCTGATGCCGGCAAGGACGCCCGCATCGTTGAGCCGGGCGGCCCAGGCGACGTCGCTTTCCCCCGCCAGCCGGCGGGGCAGATCTTCGCTTAGCGCCGCCCTTGCAAGCTCGAGATTATTGGCGATGCGCGCGGATTTGGGGTCGAACGTGGCGGCCTGCTCAAGCAAGGAAAGGGCCTCCCGCCAACGACCGCGGGCGAGCAGCGACCAGCCATGGTTGTTGAGGATCTCGGGGCGGTCGCTCGCCAGTGACGCCGCCTTTGCATAAGCCGCGTCGGCGTCGTCCCACTCACCGCGCTGGTCGGCCAGAACGCCGCGCGCATTCCATGCCCGCCAGGTCGCGGTCGACGCATCGGTCGCGCGGGCGATGGCGCGCGTCGCACGGACCAAATCGCCAAGGTGGATCGCGCAAATGCCGATGCGCTCTGCGAGCAGGGCATCACCCGGCGAGGCGAGCAGCAGCGCCTCGTACCGAACCAAGGCGAGGCGGTGGTCGCCGGTCTCAAAGGCCAGATCGGCGAGCAGGCGATCGAGTTTCGGCCCTTGGGCGCCGGCCTGGACGGCATTGCCGATCATGATCCGCGCCTGTTCGATCCGCCCGTTCGACAAGGCGTGGGCGGCCTCGTTCAAGACCGTTGTCTGGGCCGTCGGCGCCACGGCGATCGCGGCGGCGATCAGCAGGATGTTCATCCGCTGCTCGGCTGGAGCATCGGCAGGACCGCAGCATCGCTGCCCAGCAGAATTGTCACCTGCCGAAGGTTGGTGCGCTGTTCCATCGCGAAGCCGAACTGGGCCGACAGTCGCGCCGCCGTGACGCGCTTGTCGGACGGATAAAGGATCACGCTGCGTGACCTCGGCAGGATGACGTCGCCGACGCTGGCGACGGTCCAGCCGCGATCCGCCAGATACGATCTTGCGCGCGATGCCAGTTTGTCGAACTCGCGCCGCGTTGAACAGTCGGATCCCCTTCGGCGCGGCGGCGGCGTGGCGAATGGCGGCGGCACCGGTCAGCGGCTTGCGGACGATCGGCTGCGCCTGCGGGACCCGCCACTGCGGACCCGCGCCGGTGATCAGCGCGACTTCACCGAGCGACAATCGCTCGATCCGCGGCCCGTCGGCCGTCGCCTGCCGGGTGGCCGGCCTGGCGGAAACCGACGGCGACTTGCGCAGCCAATCGGGCGTCGCGAGGACGGCAGCAACGGCGTCGGCCACGGTGGTCGGCAGGATCGGCATCAGGGCAGCAGTGGCGGACACCGGCTCGGCGGACGCGGGTGCGAATGCCTGAGTCTCGGGGATCGCTGTCGCGGCCGCCAGCCGGGTCCTGATTTCCGCACGCACGCGGGCCGCCTCTGACCCAAGTTGCTGCAGATCGAGCGAGGCTGCGAACGCCGTGAGCAGGGCCGGGTCGCCCGGCGCCAAGGCAAGCGCCGCTTCATAATTGCGCCGCGACAGGTCGAACCGGCCCATGCGGTCGTAACAGGCGGCCATCCCGGATAAAGCATCGACGCTGGCCGGATCCTCACGTGCCGCCTTACGGAACGATTCGAGCGCCAGCGCGACATTGCCGAGCACGAAGTGTCCGCGCGCTTCGGCGATCCGGAAACTCACCGGCTTATTGCCCGCCGCCAACGGCGACGCGATCGCGCGGATCTCAAGCTTGCCGGCTTCGGTGCACGCGCCCGCGGCCAGAACCGCGGCAGCGATCAGCAATGTTCCCCCGAGGCGCATCCTACCCTCCCGAAAGTGCCGGTAGCACGGCCCGCACGACGCGGATCGCGGCCGGCAGCATCAGCACGCCAATCATCACCGGAAGCATACAGGCGACCAGCGGAATCGACAGCAGCACCGGCAATCGGTGCGCCTTCTCCTCGGCGCGCAACCGCCGCCGCTCACGCATTTCCGACGCATACACTCGCAAGGTCTGCGCGATCGACGAGCCGAGCTTGTTCGACTGGATCAGCAATGTCGCAAAGGCGCGGATTTCGTCGGCGCCGGCCCGATCCGCCATCCGCCGAAGCGCGTCGTCGCGATTGCGACCGGCGCGCATTTCAAGAACCACCATGCCCAACTGCTCGGCCAACCGCGGGTGCGACTGGGTCATTTCCATCCCGACCCGCGCGAAGGCCGCTTCGAGCCCGAGGCCGGCCTCGACGCAGACCAGCATCAGGTCAAGCGCGTCGGGAAAACCGTTGACGATTTCCTCGAGCCGCCGGGCGGCGCGGGCGCGAACGAACAGCACCGGCAGGTAGAGGCCGAGCGACGCAGTGATGATAACCGTGATATACAGCCGGGTCAGCGACGGCGTTGCGCCCGTCATCCAATATAGCCCGAGCACCAGGGCCGGCAGCACGAACACCAACACCATCCGCACCAGCGTGTAAACGCGCGGTGCGTGCGGCGCCGAATAGCCCGCCGCCGCCAATTGCTGGCGCAATGCGGCGTCCTTGGTGTCGACCAGCGACAGTCCGGCCTTCTCGACCCGGTTGACCAGTTTGAGCCAGGCGCTCTCGATCTTGTCCGATCGCAGCGACCCGATGTGGAGCGGTTCCTCCTGCACCTCCGGGCCGACCTCGAGCCGGCGTCGTGCACTTTGGCGCGCAGCGGCGCTCATCGCGGCAAAATAGGTGCCGGCAGCGACCAGCCCGAACAACAGCGCCAGCAGGAGGAGCCGCAGGACCGGATAGTCGTCGATGAGTCCCAGCATCGCCCTACACCTTCAAATCGACCATGCGCCGGATCGCGTAAAACCCGATCAGATACAGCGTGATCAGCGCGACAAAACCCGGGATGAAGGCGGGGTCGTCGGAAACGTCGAGGTAAAAACCGGGGTTGAGGAGGAACAGACCGGCGAAGGCCAGGATCGGCAGTGCGGTGAGCATCACCGCGGTCATCCGCCCTTCGCTCGACAGCGCCCGGACCTTCAGCATCATCGACTGGCGCTCGCGGATCACCTTCGACAGATTGTCCAGTATCTCGGCAAGATTGCCGCCGGTTTCGCTCTGCACCGACAGTGACACGACGAACATCCGCATGTCATCGAGTCCCCAGCGCTCGGCCATCGCCTGCAACGTATCGCGAAGCTCGGCGCCATAAGTGATTTCGTCGACTACAATGCCGAACTGGCTGCCGATCGGATCGGGCATTTCGACGGTCAGCAATTCCAGCGCGGCAGCGATTGGATGACCGGCACGAAGTCCGCGAACAAAGACGTCGACCGCGATCGGGAATTGCTCCTCCATTTTCTTGCGGGTGCGATTAGCCCTGATCTGCAGCACCATCAGCGGCACCGCCGCCCCCATGACGGCAGAAAATGTTGCGAGGATCAGCAGTCGACCAAATCCGATCGGCTGGCCGAGGATGACCAGCACCATCAACAGCACGAACAGGAGAACGAACGGGGCGATCAAAAGGATCAGCATCAGCCGCGGGGTGGCCATGGTGACCTGGGCCGCGATCAGCATCCGCTCGAACTTGGTGGCGATACTCTGGACGAGGGGCGGCAGCCCCCTCGGCAGCCCGCTGTTTGATCGTCGCAACAGGTTCATCACCTGTCCGGTGGTCCGCCCCTCGCCAATCAGCTTGAGCCGGAGGTTGATCGCGCGCGAAGTCGTGCGGCTCGACGCCAGCCAGCCGATGAGCGCGTCGCCGGCCAGCAGCACCGCACCGAAAATGCTGGCCAGCACCAGCGCCTTGAGCCAGCTGTCGCTCATCCGTCGAACTTCGCATCGGGGCGGAACAGGTCGGCCGAAAGGTTGATCCCGTGGGCCGCGACATGATCAAGGAAACGCGGTCGGATCCCGGTCGCTTCAAAGTGCCCCTGCACCAACCCGTCCGCAGTGGTCCCCGTCTGCCGATAATGGAAGATTTCCTGCATGGTGATGACTTCACCCTCCATCCCGGTGAGTTCGGACAGGCTGACGAGTTTGCGGCGTCCATCCATCAATCGCGCGATCTGCACGACCACCTGGATTGCCGAGCCGATCTGCGAGCGGGCGTAGCGCGCCGGCATGTCGAGCCCGCTCATGCCGATCATCTGCTCGATCCGCGACAGGGCATCGCGCGGGCTATTGGCGTGAACCGTGGTCATCGATCCCTCGTGGCCGGTATTCATCGCCTGAAGCATGTCGAACGCCTCGCCGGCGCGCACTTCGCCCAGGATGATCCGGTCGGGACGCATGCGCAGCGCATTCTTGACCAGGTCGCGCTGGGCGATCTCGCCCTTACCCTCGATATTGGGCGGCCGGGTTTCGAGCCGCACGACATGGTGCTGCTGCAACTGCAGCTCGGCGCTATCTTCGATCGTCACGATCCGCTCACGATTGTCGATCGAGGCCGACATGGCGTTGAGCAGCGTGGTCTTGCCGGTGCCGGTGCCGCCCGAGATCAGGACATTGCGCCGGCTGGCGACCACCGCCTGCAGCACCAATGCCATCTGCGGCGCAATGCTGCCCAGTTCGACCAGCTTCTCCATGCTGATCGGGGTACGCGCGAACTTGCGGATCGAGAGCAGCGAGCCGTCGATCGCCAGAGGCGGGACGACCGCATTGACGCGACTTCCGTCGGCCAGCCGGGCGTCGACCATCGGCGAGGATTCATCGACCCGCCGACCGACAGCCGACGCGATCTTCTGGATGATCCGGAGCAGGTGCCGCTCGTCCTTGAAGCGCACAGGCGTAGGTTCGAGCACTCCGAACCGCTCGACGAACACCTGGTTGTGACCATTGACCAAGATGTCGGCGACTGATGGATCCTTGAGCAACGGCTCGAGCGGACCGAGGCCGAGCAACTCGTCGAGCACATCGGCGACCAGCTGCTTGCGCTCGACCTGGTTGAGCGCATGATTTTGTTTGGCCAGTTCCTCGGCGACGATATCGCCGACCTCGGCCTCGATCTGCTCGCGCGACATTTGTTCGAGCGCCGACAGGTTGATCAGATCGAGCAAGCGCTGGTGAAGCTCGACCTTCAGCTCGGTCTTGGCGTCGCGCGCGGCAAAAGCGCCAGCCTCGATCGACGAAACAACGCGGTCGTCCTCCGCCGGGATCGCGGCTTCGCTAGCGGGGGCGGTTTCGCGCGGAGTCTTGCGGATGTTCCACATCGACTAGCGCTCCCGGCCGAGTGCGGCGGCGAGGCCGAGGTCGAGTGTATCGAGATCCCGCGCCAGGCTGCTCTTGCGCTTGATCTCGGCGATCGGGATGCCGCGATCGATCGCTGAGCACATCAATGCATGGTCGTTGGCGATGGTAAACGATACGTCGCGGCCCAATGTGTCGCGCACGTCGGCCAGGCGGATCGTCTTGAGCAGGCCTTTCTCATAGCGATTGATCACCACGCGTACGTCGAGGTCGTCGAGATCCTGCGACCGGATCAGGTCGAGCTGGCGACGCGCCCGGAACAGGCTGGGGACCGTCATTTCAGTGACCAGCAGGATGACGTCGGACCGGGCCAGCAGGGACAGCGACCAGTTGGTCCAGTTGGTCGGCAGGTCGACCAGCACGGTGCCGAACTCTCGCGCGGCAAGCTCGACGATCTGCAACAACTGGTCGCTGGACAACGATTCAAGCGGCATCATGTCGGGCGGCGACGCCAGCACATATAGGCCGCTGGCGTGCCTGGCGGTGGTCGCGCGCAACAGGTCGCCGTCAATCCGCGCCCCGGCCTCGATCAGATCGGCGAGCGTCAGGCTGGGCCGCAGCCCGAGCTGGAAGGCGGCATCGCCGAACTGCACGTCGAAATCGATCAGGCAGGCTTCGCGGCCGTGCGCCGCTTCCTGCTCGGCGAATTTAATGCCTAGCTGCGTGAGCAACGCCGTCGCGCCGACCCCGCCGACGCTCTTGATGATGCTGACGACCTTGGCCGCGCCTGCCGACACCTGGTTGTCCTGCCGGCTAAGTTCGTCGCGGATCGGCGTCAGCGAGACTTCGAGATCGGCGACGTCGAGCGGAAGCGGCACCACGTCATGCGCGCCGGCGCGAATCAGCGACCGGACGAACGCCAGCGGCGGCTCGAACGCGGCGGCGATCAAGGGCGTGCCGGTGGCGGCGGCAAGCTTCTGGAAGCGCTTGATCGATGCCGGTTCGTCACGGTTGACCTGCACCACTGCGGCGGACGCCGACGCCAGGTCGGCGGGGTCGATGAAGTCGGTTTCCGAAACGACGTTGAGCACTAGGGCAAAGCCGGCGACGCGCGCATTAACCAACTCGGCGGCGTCGCCATCGGCACCGCTCAAATAGAGATGCACCGAGGATTCGCGACGGTGGGTTCGCCAGCTACGCGCCGTCTCGTTGGGATTGACTACCGACATGAGAATCCCCGAGCCATCAGTTGGACACCGTGCCATTGCCGTCCTCGAGCGTCAGCGCGGCGCGAAAGTCGGGCATTGGCACCTGGATCCCGAAAATCATCGTAGACAGTGGTTTGAATTTGAGTCCGTTTGGTCCCTGGATCAACCGAACGGTGACCAGTGGTGCCACATCGGGACCATTGGGATCGCCCGAATAGCCAAGCCCGATGTTGCGATAATCGATCACGACGTTGGTGTCGGCAATCGGTCCGTACATGCCCTTCATGCGGGCAACGACGGCGTCGAATGCCGCGGCATCGTAGCCGATCGCACCGCACACGCCGCCTCCCGGCGTGCAGGTGCAGCTGGTAGTGTCGCAACTGGCTTCCTGAAACGAGCTGGTGGGGACCGGTTCGCCAGCAAAGATCCCGTCGCTGATTGCGAAACTGTAGGTCTTGAGGCCCGACGGCACCATCTCGGTCGCCACCGCATGGCGAACGCCCATCTGGGTCGCTTTCTCGGCCTGATTATATTCCCACATGAAGCGACCGGTATCGATCAGCCCGAGCAGGAACAGCAGCAGCAGCGGCAGGACGAGCGCGAACTCGGCCGCGCTCGCGCCCTCTTGATCGGCGAAGAAGGACCGCGCGACAGTCATGCGCCATACACCGCGGATTCGCTCGCCGCGTTAAGCTGGAGCGTCGGCACGCCAAGGCCCATCATGCCGAACAGGGTCGGGTATGGCACCGAGGCCGACACTCTCACCGTCGTCACGCCGGTTGGAAATTCGACGTAAATGCCGGTGTAGGTGCCCGTCGCCACGCAGGTCAGCGTAACCGTCGTCATGTTGTTCGCAGTCCAGCCCTGCAGCCGCTGGCTCGCGCCGCCGTCGTCTGGCCGACCGGTGCGCGCAATCCGCTGGATTCGGGCCTCGGCATCGGCCGTTGGAACGCAGGCGGGATAGTTGGTCATCGGCAGGCGCGCCGCGTAGCGCGCGGCATCGCGCACCGATTTTTGCAGGACGTGTTCGGACAGGAAAAAATAGCCGAGCTCGAACGTGCCGAACATCAGGATCAGCAGCAACGGCATCACCAGCGCCATTTCAGCGGCGGACGATCCGGTTCGATCGGCGGCAAGGCGGCGGGACATGGTCATTCGATGAGATACGGGACGCTTTTCTTGACCAACTGGACCGCGCCTTCATTGGTCGCATTGTTGGTCCGGCCGATAACCTCGATGTAGATGTCGCCGCTATTGGTCCGATCCCGGTTAAGCGACGGCTCGACCAGGAAGACGTCGAGCCATTCCTTGACCGGAACGCTGGTCGAATGGCCGTTCACCCCGTGCTGGATGCAGTTGATCACCGCGACCGACAGTTTGCGCCGGTCGGGTGTGGCCGGATCAGGGGTGATCGGAGTAAAGCCTTCGGGGGCGCTGCAGATCGACTTGCCATAGGCGACCGGCGTATTGCCGTTGGCGCCAACGGGGTTGGCGCCGAGGACGGTAACGCCGTCGATCACTTGATCGAGGTGTGCGATCTCCCACTCATAAACCTGATAACGGGTCGGGGTCGCGCCAAGCCCGGTATTCGCTTGCCACTCGGAACTACTCCAGCGCGTCCCGTCGGATCGCCGGTAATTTACGCGGAAATAGGCATCGCGATCCCACAAGCCATTGCCGACCGGGCCGGTGCAGGCGCCAGCCGTCGCGGCATCGACCGCGTGGCACATATCGCGCGGATGACCCATAGCGGCGGGAATCGAGGTGTCAGGCATCGCGACCGTTGCCGAACTGGGCATCGTCCCCGATCCGTAATAACTGGTCCCCAGGCCCCAGCCCGAATTATGGAGCTTGCACGAATTGTTGCCGCTGGCGTTGGCGGCTCGAACGAGATCCTTGACGCTATTGATCGATGCCGGGCAACTGCCACCCGACGGGCAGCTGACATTGCCGTCGAAGATGTCGAACCGCGTGTTGAGCGCGTCGGTGACCGACACCGAGGCGCCGGTCTTGGTATCGACCCCGGTCGCCTTGACGCAATTTCCGGGCGGGGCATTCCACCCCAGAGCCTCGCGCAAGCCCGGCGCACCATTCGATCCACCAAGGTTTTGCAAATAGCCAAAATTACCCGGCACCCACGCGCCACTGCCATTGCCGACCGAGACGTTCCTGATCCCTACCCCGATGAAGCTGGCGACGTCGAAACTGGTATTGCTCCCGGTTTCCTGGGGATTGCAGATCATCACCGGAGGCGTCTTGCAGATTGCCGAGCCGAGCCCCGCGAAGGCGGTGGCGTTCAGCGGCCCTGACGAGAATGCGGCGACGATCGGCGTGAGCGCGTAAATCGCGGTGCGCGGGGTTACCGAAACCTCCATGAACTTGGCGTTGCCGTCGTTGGTAGCGGCGATGGTCTTCGCTTCGTCCTCGTAGAATCGGATCGACCCGATCGCATCGCACGCCGGCTCGTTGGGAATGGCGATCTCGCGCGCGCTCGACGCTTCATTGGCCATCAAGGTGCGATTGGTGATCAGCGCGCGGGCGGCGGCCGAGGCGCGGGCGCAAGCGCCGGTCAGCCCGTCGAGCTGACTGACCCCGGCCAGCGCGGCCTGGTCGGCGGCGTTCTGTAATTCGGTATCCAGGCTCGCCATGCGGGCATAGTCGAATGCCACGCCGCTAATGGCGATCAGCGCGAACAGCGACAAACCGACGGTCGAAGCGACGGCGCCGGTGCGATCTGCGATTAATCGGTTCGCAACATCCCGCATGACGACCTCATCGCGGCCCGGATGATGAGCCAGAGCCCGACTGGGTGGTGGTGCCCTGGGTTTCGACCTGCTTGACCGTGTCGGTGCGGTAGCGCTTGACCGCGGCCGCGCCCTTGGCCCCGTCGGCACCCGGCTGGGCATCGTTCGCATCGTAGACCGGATCGGGATCGATGGTCTGCAGCGCCATGTCATATTTGAGCGCCTCGCCAAAGGCGGCGTCGGCCGATCCGGCCTGCGGCAGCGTGGTCTGGCAGCCGGCGAGCAGCATCAAAGCCGGCATGGCGATCAGATGCCTAGAGGACATGGCCATATTCCTTTTCGAAACCGATCGGACGAAGCGCGGCGGACCCGCCGGGCCCGGACGGCGGCGGCGGCGCCGCAACCGGGGCGACGTCGGCGGGCGGAATGCCGGGCGATCCCGGGCCGGCCTTGACCCCGGTATCGGTCCGCCCGAGCAGGAACAGGTCCATTTCGTTGGGCGGTCCGGCGCGGTCCGTCGGCAGCTTCATCGCATTGGCGCGCACCGGGCGCACCAGCCGCGGGGTGACGATGATCACCAGCTCGGTCTCCTCACGCTGGAAATTGGTCGACTTGAACAAGGCGCCGATGATCGGGATCGAGCCGAGCACCGGGAATTGGCGAACGGTGTCCTGGAAGTCGGTGCGCAGCAGCCCGGCCATGGCGAAGCTCTCGCCATCGCGAAGTTCGACCGTGGTCTTGGCGCGGCGGGTCTGGAGGCCCGGGATGCGCAGATTGTTGACCACGATCGACGCGGTCGGATCGATCGAGCTGACCTCCGGCGCGACGACCAGGTTGATCACCCCGTCGGCGAGCACGGTCGGGGTGAAGGCCAGGCTGACCCCGAACGGCTTGAACTCGACGGTGATCCCGACATTGTTGTCATTGTTGTCGCCGCCGCCGCCGCTGTTGCCGCAGCACGGGGACCGGGAATTCGCCACCGGCGAGGAAATTGGCGGTCTCGCCCGACAAGGCGACCAATGTCGGCTCCGCAAGCGTGGTGATCGCGCCCTTGCGTTCGAGCGCGTCGAGCGCGGCGTCGAAATTGAGCCCGAAGGCGCCGAAGCGCTTGGTCAAAATCCCGAAACTGTCGACGATCGCGCCGAGCCCGACCACGCCCACGCCGTCAGTGCCGGGGGTCAGGCTGGCGCCGCCGCCGACCGCGCCGGTGAAGCTGCCGCTGTCATTGCCGACGAAGAATCCGGCGCCGATCTGCTTCAATGCGGAGCGTTTCACTTCGGAGAAGCGAACCTCCAGCATAACCTGTTGCGACGAGCCGATCGACAGCATGTTGACGACCTTGCCCGGGGCATAAGTCTCGGCGATCTGGACCGCGCGGTCGGCCGCCGGCGCGCTCGACACCACGCCCTCCAGGATGACCGAATCGTTGGACATGCGGGCGCCGACCTGGTCGCTGGGCATCAATTCCGACAATTGCCGCTTGAGCGTCGTTACGTCCGGCCCGACCACCACATCGACCACCGCGATCAGCCGGCTGGCGCGATCGTACAGGGTCAGGCTGGTGGTGCCGGGCTTCTTACCAAGCACGTAGAGCGACTGGTTACTGAGCGGCAGCAGGTCGGCGATATCGGGATTGCCGACCAGCGCCCGTGCAAAGGGCCGGTCGGAACGGATGACCTGGCTCTTGTTGACCGGGACCTGGACCTCGCCGGCGCTCAGGCCATCGGCAATGCTGATGCCTCCGGTCTGGCCGACCGCAGGCGCGGCAAGACCGATCGCAAGCAGCGCGGCCGCGGCGGACAGTGCCGCCTTGCGCAAAGATTTATGAGCCATAACCCCCCACCGTATACGCTTCGCCCTTCGTCCCCCGGACGATTTCGACGCTGTTGGTATTGGCCGGTTTGGCCGCTCGCGCGACCGGCCGCGCGGTGCGGCGCACGACCGGCGCCGCGGGCCGCGCCGCGGCCATGGTGACCCGGGCGCGGGCCGGCTGATACGCCGCCGCGAGCGACTGGCCATAGCCGCCACCACCGGCGTAACGCGCGCCGCCGTAAACGCTGTAGCGTAGATCCTCGAGGCTGACCGTTTCGACCAGCGGATTATTCTGTTCCTCGCCCGGTTTGCGAAGCACCAGGCTCAACTGGCCGACCTGCTGGCCGAGCGCGAGCTTCTGGGCGTCGAGCGGATCTACCTCGAGCGTCGCGGTCTTGGCGATGCTCGGGGTGCCGTCGGCATTCTTGGCATTCTGGTCGATGGCGATGATGCGGATGTTCTGCAGCAGCACATCGGTCAGCTGGCGCGAATTGCCGCCGTCGCCAGCCGAGCGGGTGACCAGCACGTCGACCGCGTCATTGGGCTGGATGAAGCCGGCCACGCCGGACACGTCGTTGAGGCGGACCGCGGCCGCGCGCTTGCCGTCGGGCAGCAGCGCCGCGATCGACGCGCTCTGGCCCTCGCCGCTGATTTTTGACGACAGAATGAGTTCATTGGGTTGCATCGGGCGCAGCGCCACGCGTTTCTTGCCCGCGGGCAGCAGGTCGCCGATGGTGCGATAGGATCCGGCCGGCAGGCTGGCGGTGGGGAAGGCAACGAAGCGGACCTTCTCCGGCGTGACCTCGACCCCGTAATCGAGCGGGACGGAGGCTACCGCGACCTTGGTCGTGCCGGCGACGACGGTCTCGGCCTGGACCTCGTTTCGGGTCAGGAAGATATTGGCCGCATAGACGGCGAGCACGCCAAGAACGAGCGAAATTCCCAGAGCGATCAACGATTCACGTTTCATCGGCTTCGGCCCCCACCTGTGTTAACCATAACTCAAATTAGCAAATTCGCGAAACCTTTTGCGTTACACCATTGGTCACTTGGAAATCTCGTTGCTTGCCTTGTCGACCGAATTGGAGATCGCCCCGCCCAGGGCGATCGCGGCCAACGCGATCGCGCCCCCGATGATTGCCAGCAGCAACGCATATTCGGAGGCGCTGGCGCCGCGGTCATCCTTGAATAGTCGCATCGACGACCGCATCGGCATCTCCCGTAACAGCGAAAACGACCGGAGCCGCGGAAGCGGCTCCGGCCAAAGTCGTTAGCAAGCAGCGCTGCTGGGAGCGTTGATGCAGTTCTTCGCCCGATTCATCGAGTTCGAAACCGCGCCGCCAAGGCCAATCGCGGCCAAGGCGATCGCCGAACCGACGATGGCGAGGATGAGGGCATATTCGGCCGCCGAAGCACCCGAGTCATCCCGCAGCAGATTGATCAAAGTTTTCACGCTATTTCCCCTTTTTCCACGCGCCAGCAGGCTGCCGAGCTGGGCGAATTGATGCAGTTTGTCGCCCGATCCATCGAGTTCGAAACCGCGCCGCCCAGGCCAATAGCAGCCAAGGCAATTGCCGAACCGACAATCGCCAGGATGAGGGCATATTCGGCGGCCGAAGCACCCGACTGATCCCTCAGCATGTTGATAAACGTCTTCATCTCACGTCCCTTCCTCAGATTCGGCTCCGCTTCAGGGCGGATACGTCCGCCAGACGGCCAATGAGGAAGTACCGACGCTGTACACGGCAAGCACTGTTGGACGCAGACCCAGTACTTGCCAGATGAGCCCCCCAGGCCACCCGGCTGTTCCAAGGGCTGCGCTTAGCTTAATTTTTTGTCAACCACGACGCTTAACCAATTGTTTAATCACAAAAAGGCGTGTTTGCCGTGACAAGACATTGATTCCGAACGGATAATTTGCTACTTAAACCCAGATCAATGGTGCGACGAGTCCGTCCCGAATCCGGACAAATCGTCACTTCGAGGCCACGATTCCAGCAATATCATCGAGGAATTTCCGGCTGTTTGCGCTCCGTTGGCCGCTGCGCGCGACTCGCGAGGTCGAACGGATCGAGCGCGTGAGCGGCCAACTTGTCGCGCGTTGGCCGCAGCGCAAAATGCAGGCGTCGATGCCCGGGCCCGCCGATATCGACCGTCAACCGGACGCCGTCCAGCCACTGACCTTGCACCAGCAACCCGACCAGAAGGATCGGCGGGACCAGCCAGGTCCCGTAGCCAACGATCACCGGGGTCAGATAGGCCAAGGCCGCGACCGCCTTTTGCCACGCGGGCATGACGTCCCAGCGGGAATAAAGCAGGATCGCAAAGCCGAGGCAGACAGCGGCCATGTCGTAATGCAGGCCGTAGGGAGAAATCAGGAAGGTCGCGGTGGCCGCGGTGAACAGGTTGAAGTTGCGCGACAGAAATAGGCGCCGCCAGCGGCATATAGCAGCCAGCCCCACAGGCCGTAGCCGATCATCGGGGTCGTCGCCTGAAGCACCCAGCTGGCCTGGCTGTGGTTGACCAGCTTGCCCCCCTGATAGTCGCGGGCATGACGGAAGAAATCGTCCCAGCCGCCGAACAGCCATGCGCTGGCCAGGACAAGGGCGAGCGTCGCGACGATGGCGGTGACCAGTGGGCGCCGATTGCTCAACAACGCGGGCGCGACCAGGAATCCCATGTGCGGTTTGAAGGTCAGCGCCGCCGCCGCCAGTCCGCTACCGCGAAAGGCAAACAGGAACAGGGCCGAGGTAACAAGCCCGGTCTGGCCGAAATTCACATTGATGATCGCCGGCGGCACCAGCAGCGCGAGCAGTGGCGGCAGCCCTTCGGGCATCAGAGGCCGCGCGGCCCAATAGAAGATGGCGAACGAGAACAGGGTCCAGGCGACCAGCGCGGGCACCGGCGGCAACAGCGAGAAGGGCAGGAACAGGAACAAGGCGTGCGGCGGGTAGGTAAAATTATACGGACCGACGCCGAGCAACGGGTCGGCGAACGCTTTGAACGAGTTGACATTATAAGGGTCGACCCCGGCCATGATCGCGCGGCCGGCCGCCCACAGACTGCCGAAATCGCGTTCCGCCACCGGGGCCAGGTTGAGCGCAGCGATCGGCCCCACTGCGCCGAGGATCCAAAGCGCGGCAAGGAAGTAGACTCTCACTATTGCGCCTCGACCGCGCTGGATCGACGTACGTGAATCACGCCGACCTTGTCGGCATAGATGCGTCGCCATTGCGGCGAAGCATCGAGCGCATCGGTCAGTCGCGACTTGGGCGGTAGCATCGTCCAGCCGATCCCAAATGTGCGTGCCGCCTCGTCGAAACGGGCCATATCGCCTTCCGCGATCCGTACGTAGTCGGCCATGAAGGCATCGCCATACATATCCGATCGGCCGTCGATGTAGGGCTTGATCCCGGCGAGGATCAGCGGCCCGCCGAAGCTATATTCGTTGAGCACCGGCTTGGAGCGAAGCTCGGCCGGAATCTTGGCGAGCAAGGTGCGCGGATTGGCCGCATCCTCCTTGGGCTATAGCGGGACCGCAAGCCGCGCCGTTACCGCCAGCAACGCGACGACCACGGCCGCACCGATCCACCATCGCTTGCTCGCCACTGAGGCGAAGGTCGGCGGCGCATTAGCGCGGCCTTGCGGTGCCAGCCGTGGGGCGAGGATCATCGGCGCAACGATCGCCAGCCAAGCCTGTTGCCGCACCTGCAGGAACGCGAGCAGCATCAGGAACAGCAATAGCAGCAGTTCGCCGGGGGATAGCTTCACGCCGTGGACCAGCAAGGTTGCCAGCGTGATGAGCAGGATTCCATAGAAGAGCGGCGTGTGCGACGGACTGCTCGGCTTCCACTCCTCGATATACGCCAGATTCTCCAGCCCCATGACGGTGATCGGGTGGAGGAATCCAGCGACGCCGTTGGCGTTGATCAGCGCCGCGCCGAGCGCGAGCAATCCGAACAACAGCCAACCGGTGAACACCCGCCGGTTCCATCGCGCTGCGATCAATGCATCCAGCGCAATCGCCCCGGCGATGACGAACCCGAGGATGAAGCTGCCGTGTAGATTTGCCCACAGGATCATCAGCAGGGCGAGTGCCAACGGGGGCGGCCGGCCCAGGTCGCGCCGGTTAAGGAGGATTGCGGTCCAGGCGGCGGCCACCGGCCACACCAGCACGTGCGGGCGGGCCAGCATGAAGGTGACCAGGATCGCATCCATTGCCACGAAAGAGGCCAGCATGGCGACCGGGCCGACCCGGCGACGGAGGAACAGGAACACGACCAGGTGGAGGCCCATGAGCGCCAGGCTGACCACCGCCGCGAGCCCGGCATAACCCGCCGCGTCGAACGCGATGGCATAGACGATCTGCGACAGCCACTCGAATGCGATCCACGGGTGCCCGCCCATCGTGAATGAGAAAGGATCGGTCACGGGGACCGCCCCGTGATCAAGTATCCAGCGCCCCGCCGCGATATGCCAGCTGACATCCCCGTCGCCGAACACCTTGGCCCCGCTGCCGAGCGCGAACGGCAGGATCAGGACGAACACGGCGAACAGCAGCCGGTCCAGCAACGGGTACAGCTCGCCACGCACAATCTGCCGGTGCATCCGTCACCCCCTCGACGACCGCTGCGCCTTGCCTAGCCGCAGGGGGACGAGCCTTCAACGCCAGTGAAAGAATCGCAATCGCGCGATCGCGCGGTGGTTCAGGCCGGGACGCGGTGACGGAAGGTGACGTTGACCCGTTTCGAGAGCAGCAGATAGGGCAGCCATAAAGCCATGCTGATCAACACCTTCTTGACGTTGCCTTCGAGCAATGGCTGCAGCGCGCCGGCGACATCGCGCGGCAGGCCGGGCATTCCGGCGACCATCTGCGCGGTGAACAATTGCATCGCCAGATCAAGCAGCCAGATCGCCACCAGCAGCCGCGGGAACAAAGGCACTCGGCGGAGCGCGGCGACGAACGCGATGGCATAAAGACTTCGACAGCAGTACGACGTCGAGGGTCATCATCATGTGCAGGGTCGATAGCCACGCCGGCACCGGGCCCGACAAGGCCGGCATCGCCGCCAGATACTCCATCGCGCGGACTGGGACATTGAGCAGCATGCCGATCAGCAGTGAGACCATGATCCCGCCGGTGCCATAGAGCGAATGGCGCATCGCTTCCGACCGATCGACCGGGCGCCAAGCGCTGACCTGGGCCAGCCGCACCGTGGGCTGAGGCTGGCGGTCGCCATCGGCGAACCAGCGCAAGGCGAGAACCATCGATGCGAAGGGGGCAAAGATCAGCAGGAGGTACGGGGCGAAAGGTCGCGACTTCGAGACCATCGGGGATCGGGCTGATCGCGATCCGTACGGCCGCGGCAAGTCCCGCCAGCAGCAGCCAATATTGCATGATCCGGTCAAGGCTCGACTCGATCGACACGAGCAAGGCCGCCGACTTGGCGTGCATCTTTCGGGCCATCACTTCGAGCATCGGTCAGCGAACCTTTTTCCGTCAGTCCGCTTCCTCCCTACAGGCCGACCCTTGATATCCAGTAAATGAAGCAGCGCGTGATGGGTTCCGGCGCGCCGCGGAAACTCGGGTATTGTCGATCAGGCCGCGGCGGGCGCGCTAGCCGGCTTGAGCATCAGGAACTGCCGCATCGTCGAGCGAAAGGCATCGCGGTCGCGCTGTTCGACTCTGGTGCTGCTGGCCAGCCCGATTCCGGCGGGATTGACCGGCCGCCCGTTGCGCGACACCTCGTAATGAAGGTGCGGGCCGCTCGACAGGCCGGTCGAGCCGACATAGCCGATCACCTGACCCTGGCGCACCATCTGCCCGGGCGCGGCGGCGATGCGGCTCATGTGCGAGTAGCTGGTGGCGATCCCGCCGGCGTGGGCAATCTCGACCTGCTTGCCATAACCGCCGCTCCACCCGGCGGAGGCGACTCGCCCGTCGGCGGCGGCGACGATCGGCGCGCCCCAGCCGGCGCGCAGGTCGACCCCGCGATGCATGCGCATGAAGCCGAGCAGGGGGTGAAGGCGCATGCCGAAGCCCGAACTGACCCGCGCCGGGACCGGCCAAGACAAGCCCGCGACCTGGGTGCCCGACCCGCTGGCATCGACCCAGTCGGGCTTTCGCTCGATCGTCCAGCGCAGCAATTGCAGATCGCTCGCCCCGACCCGGTCGAGGCCGGCGTAGAGCAAGCGCGGATCGGCCCCGGCCGACGCCGATGACCGCGGCGCGATCACCAGGTCGAAGCGGTCGACCACGCTGATCCCGCGAGTGAGGTCGATGCGGGAAGCGAGCGCGCGGAGATAGTCGTCGACCGCCGACGGCGGCACACCTGCGGCCAGCAGCGAGGCATTGAGGTCGTCTCCGGCGGTGCCCATGATCCGCCGCGGGGCCGTGTCCGGCGTCGGCGTCGGCGCGGCGCGCGGGCCGTGCGCGGGCGTTGTCATCTGAACGGGCTCGTGCAGCGCAACGGCGAGCGCTGCGCGCTGGCTGCGCGGGGCGAAGCCATAAGCGGCGCCCCCCGCGACGATCCCGACGGTGAAGGCCAAGCCGCAGGCAAATATCAACCCGCGTGGATTGGACGCGCGCGCCGGAAGAGGTGCTGCCAAGGCCTCTCGTCGCTCCCAAATCGCTGTCGCGCCTGTCGTCATTACGACCCCCCGCCGCCCGATCCCCGACTCCGGCGGCGACGGTTAGTTTCTCATTAACCGGGCCATTTCGTCAAATTGGCGCCGTTTCGGGTCGTCGGCGAGTCGAGGCTTGGCTCAGCGATCGGCGGGCACCGCCCTGATCCCGACCAGCGCCCACAGGCCAAGCATCGCCAGCCCGAGCATTGCCGGACTGGCCAGCCCGACAACATCGCCGAACCCGGCTCCCTGCGGGACGGTGCGGGCAAGAGAGGCAAAGGCGACGACCACGGCCGCCAGCGCCAGCGTCTCGATCCCGACCCGCTCGATTGCCCGGCGGCGGGCCGTGCGCCCGGCGAGATCGTGACGGGCGAGGGCGACGATGCGGTCGGTGAAGGCGGGATCGGGCGGAGGCGCCGGCTCGGCCAGCAGCGCGGTCAACCGGGCGTCGAGATCATGGTCGGTCATCAGTCATGTCCTTCGAGCAGGGGAATCAATGCAGCGCGGGCGCGGGCGATTATGGATTTGAGCGTGCCGAGCGGAAGCCCGAGCATTACCGCGGCCTCGCCATGGCTATGACCTTCGCCGAACACCAGCAGCGCTGCAGCTCGCTCCCGCGGTGGGAGCGAAGCCAACGCCCGGTCGATGGCGATCCGCCGATCCTCGCCACCCACGGGTGCCGCAATATCGGAGTCGAGCGGCGCGAACATGGCCGGCCCGGCGCGGCGCTGGCGATCGAGAAAGCGGCGGGTGGCAATGGTCCGCAGCCAGCCCGCGAAGCTGCCGTCGCCCCGCCATTGGCCAAGCGCCCGCCACGCGGCCAGCATGGACTCCTGGGCGATGTCATCACCCTCGTCGCCCGCCAGCCGACGGGTGTAGCGACGCAGAGGCGGTTCATGACGCCGCACCAAGGCGGCGAAGGCGGCGAGGTCATGCCTCGCCGCGCGCCGTACCAGGTCCGCCTCGTCGGCATCGGTCATTCGGCCTCGCGCTTGGCGGCCATGCGCAGCCGCAGCAGCAACGCGATACCAACGAACAACGGGAACATCGAGATCGCCGCCGCGCCGCGGAAGTCGGCCGGCGGCGGGGCGATCGCACCGGCCGCCATCAGCGCCAGTCCGAGCGCGATGAGCACAAAGCCGATGCGCTGGTCGGCGACGCCGGGTACCGGCGGGCGGTCGAACTGGGCGATCAGCGCCGGGGTCAGCACCTGCCCTTGCTCGATCCCCTTGCGCAACGTCTTGTGCATCGCCTGCGACCGGATGATACGCGACACTTGCGCGATGAAGAACAGAATGACCGCAGCGATGCCGAATGCAAAGATGATGTCGACTTGCATGATTGAGCTCCTTTGAAAATGTACGGGTTCAATCAGCCAGACGTCCCGAAATGCCGGTTTGGATGTGCATCGCGAAATTAAATCGCACTGGGCGCAGACGGAACGACTCCCCGCGCCGATGATTGAATCCGCTCCGAAACAATCAATGGAGCGAGGCATGGCGGCACGGCCGAGTTGGCGGGGGCAGATCAGGCTGGCGTTGGTGTCGATCCCGGTCGAAATCTATCCTGCGACCAAGGCGGGCAAGTCGATCGCCTTTCACCAGGTCCACGAACCCTCGGGTCAGCGCGTCAAATATGAAAAGGTCGTGCCCGGAATCGGGCCGGTCGATCGCGACGAAATCTTGAAGGGTTATGAGGTGGAGAAGGGCGAATACGTCCTGCTCGACCCCGAGGAGATCGAAAAGGTCAAGCTGGAGAGCCGCAAGACGCTCGAGCTGACCCAGTTCGTCGATTATGCCGACATCGACCCGATTTATTACGACAAGCCTTATTATGTCGTGCCGTCTGACGACCTCGCCGAGGAGGCCTTCGTGGTCGTGCGCGAAGCGCTGCGCAAGGCGAAGAAGGTCGGTATCGGCCAGCTCGCCATGCGTGGCCAGGAATATGTTGTATCGCTGAAAGCCTGCGGGCGCGGAATGGTGCTCGAGACGCTGCGCTACGCCGACGAGGTGCATAAGGCGTCGAGCTATTTCCGCGACATTGGCGACACCAAGCCCGACCCCGATCTGCTCGATTTGGCGAGCACGCTGATCGAGAAGAAAGCGAGCGGGTTCGACGCGGGCGAATTCGAAAATCGCTACATCGAGGCGCTGCGCAAGCTGATTGCCGAGAAGCAGAAAAAGAAGGGCAAACGCATCATCCAAGACGATACGCCCGACCGCCCAGCCAAGGGCAGCAACGTGATCGACCTGATGGCGGCGCTCAAGAAGAGCATCGACAGTGGAGCACGGGCACCCGTGGAGAAAAAGGTGGCGGCGAAGAAGGCGCCGGCGAAGAAAGCGCCGGCCAAGAAGCGCGCCTGATCCATGGCCCGCGCGCTCGACATCGCCACCTACAACAAGAAGCGCGACTTCACGAAGACGGCCGAGCCAAAGGGCAGGAAGGGCCGTGCCAAAGGCGACAGCTTTGTCGTGCAGAAGCATGATGCGTCTCGGCTGCACTGGGATTTCCGGCTGGAAATGGACGGGGTGCTGAAGAGTTGGGCCGTGCCCAAGGGGCCCTCGATCGACCCCGGTGACAAGCGGCTCGCGGTGCGTACCGAAGATCATCCGCTCGATTACGGCAGCTTCGAGGGCACCATCCCCGAGGGCGAATATGGCGGCGGAACGGTGATGCTGTGGGACCGCGGCCGCTGGATCCCCGAGCCCGGCAAGGACCCGCGCAAGACGATCGAGGAAGGCCATCTCCATTTCACCCTCGAAGGCGAGCGGATGAAGGGGGAGTGGGTGATGTTCCGCCTGAAGGGTCGTCCAAGCGAAAAGGGCGAGAACTGGATGCTCAAAAAGGTCACCGACGATTATGCCAGCGACGCCGGCGAAACGCTGGTCGAGGAAGGGCTGACCAGCGTCACCACGAACCGCACCATGGCGGAGATTGCCGCCGGCAGCGACGAGTGGCGATCCGGCGGTGCGAAAAAGAAATCGAAATCGAAATCGAAATCGAAATCGAAATCTCCACCGAAATTCCAGCCGCTGCAACTGGCGACGTTGGTCGATGCCGTTCCCAGCGGGTCGGACTGGCTGTTCGAGTATAAGTATGACGGTTACCGCCTCTTGCTGGCGACGGGTGGTGGCGCGCCGACCGCCTGGACCCGCAATGGCCATGACTGGAGCGACAAGTTCCGCGGGCTGGTCAAGGCCGCGGCGGAGTTGCCGGCAGGCTGCTTGATCGATGGGGAAGCGGTTGCGCTCGGCGAGGACGGCAAGCCGAATTTCGGCCTGCTCCAGCGCGTCCTCAAGAATGATGGAAGTGCCGATCTCGCCTTCTATGCCTTCGACCTGCTGGTCGACCAGGGCAAGGACATCACCGGCTTGCCCAATCTCGAGCGCAAGGAGCGCCTTGCCGCACTGCTCAAGGGCGTCGCTGCACCGATTCTCTATGGCGACCATATCATCGCCAAGGGCGAGGCGCTGTTCGACGCCATCTGCAAGGAAGGCGGCGAGGGGATTATCGCGAAGAAGGCGAGCGCTCCCTATCGCGGCGCTCGCGGCAAGAACTGGCTTAAGGTCAAATGCATTGCGCGGCAGGAATTCGTCATCGTGGGCTGGCAGGCGAGCGAGAAAAGGCGCGGCTTTCGCTCGCTCCATCTGGCAGTGCGCGATGGCGAGAAACTGACCTATGCCGGCAAGGTCGGGACCGGCTTCGATACCGCGATGATCGCCGACCTCAGCGCGACGATGAAGCCGCTTGCCGTCAAGGCGCCGCCGCTCGACGTGCCAAGGTCGGTGCTGCGTGGATCGACCTGGATCAAGCCGGAACTGGTGGCCGAAGTCGCGTTCACGGAATTCACTGCCGCGGGCACGCTGCGCCATCCCAGTTTCATCGCGCTCCGCGAGGACAAAAAGGCAAGCCAGGTCGTGCGCGAAGTGCCGCAGCACGCGCCGACCGCCGAGGGTTTCGGGATCAAGATCACCAACCCCGATCGGATCATCTTCCCCGAGGCCAAGCTCAGCAAGCGCGACCTCGCCGATTATTATGCTGCGGTCGAGGCGATCTTCCTCAAGGATGCTGCACGCCGACCCATGACGCTGGTGCGCTGTCCGCAGGGTCGCGGAAAGGCCTGCTTTTTCCAGAAGCATGACAGCGGCGCGCTTGGCAAATTCGTCAAGCATGTCGCGATCAAGGAGAAAGACGGTGGGTCGGAGGATTATTTGTGGTTCGACGACCCGCGCGGAATCCTGTCTTGCGTCCAGTTCGGCACCATCGAATTCCACGGCTGGGGAAGCCGGATCAAGCCACTCGAAAAACCCGACCGGCTGGTGTTCGACCTCGACCCCGACGTTGGTCTAGACTTCGCCAGGGTCAAGGCCGCAGCCGAGCGACTGCGCGAGCTTCTCGCCGACCTCGGACTTGAGACCTTTCCGTTGCTGTCGGGCGGCAAAGGAATCCACGTCATCGCCCCGCTCGACGCCACCGCGACCTGGCCCAAAGTCAAAAGCTTTGCCGATCGCTTCGCCCGCGCCATCGCCGAAGCCGAGCCCGAGACGTTCACCGCCAACATCCGCAAGAAGCAGCGCACCGGCCGGATCTTCCTCGACTGGCTGCGCAACCAGCGCGGCGCGACCGCGGTCATGCCTTATTCGGCCCGCGCCCGCGACAATGCGCCAGTCGCGGCGCCGATCGATTGGTCCGAATTGAATGACATCGACAGCGCCGCCAAGTTTACCATTCGCGATGCCGACCGGTTGATCGAGCGCGCGGCCTCAAGCCTGCTCTCCGGATGGGGAGTCGCCAACCAGGCGCTGCCCGAATTCTAGGAGTCGACTGGAAAGCGCAGGGTCGCAGTCAATCCGTCCGGCCGCCATTCGCGCTCGATCGTTCCCCCAAGGTCCGATTTGACGCTCATTGCGATCATCCGCTGTCCGAAGCCGCTGCTCTGTTCGACCGGCGCTTCGCACGGCGTTCCAAGCTCGCGCCACACCAGGGTGATGGTTTCGCCATCGCTCTCCCAATCGAGCTCGATCGTGCCGACGTCGGTACACAGCGCCCCATATTTGATGGCGTTGGTGAATAGCTCGTGGAGGATCATCGATAGGCCGAGCACCTGGCCCGGCCGGAGCAACAGTTCGGGCCCACCGAAGCGAGCCCGGCCCGAAGCGACCTCGGCGCCGAGCACGCGATCGGCCAGCGCGGAAATGGCGACGTCCTGCCACACTTGACCGACGAGCAACTGGTGGGCGCGGGCAAGCGTTTCCAGTCGACCCGCGAAGGCCTCGGTGAAGCTGGCCATGTCCCGCGCATTGGCCGCAGTCTGCAGCGCGATCGCTTGCACCACGGTCAGCATATTCTTCACGCGATGTTCGGATTCCTGAAGGATCCGCTGCTGGCGTTCGGCCTCCGCGGTGCGTTCGGAAATGTCGCGGATGAAGCCGATGAATAATTTGTCACCGAATTGCTCGCTGGCGGTGACCTGCAGTTCGACCGCCAGCCGGCCGCCGTTGCGATGCAGCGCGGGAACTTCGATGCGCTTATCGAGCACCGGACCTTCGCCGGTTGCCAGATAATGGGCGATGCCGGTGTCGTGGCGGGCGCGCAGCTCGGGCGGGACGATCATGTCCGACAGGCGCTTGCCGCGCATTTCGTCCCAGCTCCATCCGAAGCAGGTTTCGCTATGCCCGTTCCAGCCGATGACCAATCCGTCGGAATCGATCACGACGACCGGATCTAGCGCGGTATCGAGCACGGTCTGGAGACCGGGATGAAGGAGCCCCCACGGCATGTTCATGCCGAGTTCCTACGAAATATTATTTAGCAATTCCAGTGGGTTCGTGAAATTTAATTCAGGATGCGAAACGGTCCGTCGCGCGCACCAGGCCATCGGTGATGCCGGGCTCGGTAAACAAATGGCCACCATCGGGGACAATGTTCAGCTCTACCTCGGGCCAGACCTGCTTCAAATCCCACGCCGCGCTCGGCGGGGTGCAGCAGTCGTGGCGACCCTGGACGATCACGCCCGGAATGGCCTTCAACTTGTGTGCATTCTCCAGCAGTTGGTTGTCGTCGAGCCAGCCGAGGTTGCGCATGTAATGATTTTCGATCCGGGCGACTGCGATGGCGTGATTGTCCTCGGTGAATTCCTCGAGCATCTGCAAATCGGGCAGCAGGGTGACGGTCAGCCCTTCCCATGTGCTCCACGCTTTGGCTGCCGCCAGGCGCACAGCTTCGTCGCCACTGGTCAGCCGACGGTGATAGGCTTCGACCACATTGTCCCGTTCGCTGTCCTGCAACAGGCCAACAAAGTCATGCCAGCCTTCCGGGTAGAGTTCGGACGCGCCATATTTGTACAGCCAGTCGACCTCCGACTGGCGGAACAGGAAGATGCCGCGCAGCACCAACTCGGTCACTCGCTCGGGATGAGTCTGGGCGTAGGCCAGGCTCAGCGTCGATCCCCAGCTGCCGCCAAATACCATCCAACTGTCGATGCCGGCCATCTCGCGCAGCAGTTCGATGTCGCGGACCAGGTGCCAGGTGGTATTATCCTCCAGGCTGGCGAACGGGGTCGATCGGCCGCAGCCGCGCTGGTCGAACAGCAGCACGTCATATTTGGCCGGATCGAACTGCTGGCGCTGCTTGGGGCTGCATCCGGAGCCCGGCCCGCCATGCAGGAAGATTGCCGGCTTGGCCCCCGGCGTCCCGCACCGCTCCCAATAGACGGTATGGCCGTCGCCCACGTCGAGCATGCCCGTCTCATAGGGCTCGATCGGCGGGTAGAGGGTGCGGCGCTCGGTCATGGCTGATCCTTGACGGGAGGGAAGGCGGCGACTGCCTAACGCAGCCGCCGCCCGATGACGAGGGTCAGAACTTCACGCCCAATTCGATCCCCCAGATGCGCGGTTCGTTGACCATCGCGGTCAGATTGTTGAAGTCGATCCCGCTGACCGCACTCTCGTCATTGGTGATGTTGCGGCCGAAGGCGGCGATGTCGAAGCGGTCGGTCTTGTAGCCGATGCGAAGCCCGCCTTCGAGCAACTGGTCGTCGCTGAATTCGACCGACTCATAAAGGAAGAACTGGACCTTCGAACGATGGTACCAGTCGGTGAAGACGTACAGCGACCCCGGCCCCACCGGATGCTCGTAACCCGCCGTCCAGTTGACCGTCCAGCGTGGCGCCTGGGGCAGGCTGTTGCCGTCGATCAGCACGTTGGGACCGGCCCCTGCAAGCGGGTCGAGCACAGTGCACGGCGCGGCGCAGGGTTCGACCGCAAGGTCATTGTCGCGAATCCGGGTGTGATTGTAGCTGAGGCCCGTCGTCAGGGTCAGGCCCTGCACCGGGCGAGCCTCCAGTTCGGCCTCGAAGCCATAGCCCTTCACCGCATCGGCATTAAGCAGCAGATTGGCATTGGCCGCGCCGCCGACCGCGGACAGTTGCAGGTCCTTGGTCTTGAACATGTAGCCGGCGAGGTTGAAGCGCAGGCGGCGGTCGAACAGGGTAGTCTTGATTCCCGCCTCGTACGACATGGTGGTTTCGCTGTCGGCGGTGGTGACGTCGCGGTCGAACAGGATTCGGCCCTGGATCGCTGGCGCGCGATAGCCGCTGGCAATCCGCGCGTAGACGTTGATGTCCTCGTTGATTTCCTGGAGCGCGCTCAGGTCCCAGGTCACCACGCTGTCTTTGACCTTGGTGGTCGTCTCGGGGACCGGGCCGCCGCCGATGAAGCCGGGGCGAAGGTCGAACAACCGGTCCGCGGTGAGCTTCTTCTTGTCGTGGTTCCAGCGTGCGCCGGCCTGCAGTGTCAGGCCCATGTCGAACTTGTAATTGACCGACCCGAATAGCCCGAGCGCCTTGCTGTCCTGGCGCTGGTTGACGATCGCCGACGGGCTGGTCGCGGTCGGCGCGCCGAAGTCGAAGCTCTGGATGTCGAGCTTCTCGTTGAAATAGAACAGCCCGACCTGGTAGCCGAGCCCGGTCTTGGCGTTCGACGCCAGCCGCACTTCCTGGGTGAACTGGTCGAGGCTCGGGATGTCGTCCTGGCTCTGCGCCGCGAACGGGATGAAGCCGGGCGCACTATTGTTCGAAAAGCCCGGACCACAGAAGGAACAGCCGAATCCGCCGTCGATGTCGCCCCGGCTTGCGAGCTTGCCGTTCCAGTAGCTGGTGATCGAATAAAGGGTGACCGGGCCGAAATCATATTCGATTGTCCCGGCGGCGTTGCGGGTGCGCAATTTCTGGAAGTTGAGGCCGTCGGCGCGGACCTCGTCGCGCTCGAAATCGCCGCCGTCGACCCCGACCAGTTCGTTGCTGCCGGGGCGGATCGCGTTGGCGCGGAAGATGCGCGCATCGCCGTCCAGGTCGCGGACCTGGCCGGTCAGGCGGATGGTCAGCGCATCGCTGGGCGTAAATTGCAACTGGGCGCGCAGCGCGATGTCGTCATAGCCCTCGAGGTCGTTGTTGCCGGGATCGTTGAGATTGTCGATCCAGTCGTTGCGATGCTGCCACAGTGCCCGAGACGCGAACCGCGAGTGTATCGGTGATCTCGGCGTCGAGCGCGCCTTCGGCATTGATCGTCGCATAGGTGCCGAAGCTGATCTTGGCATAGCTTCGGCCGCTGCCGGGGCGAACGGTGTCGAACTTGACGATCCCCGCCGGGGTGTTGCGACCGAACAAGGTGCCCTGCGGTCCGCGCAACACCTCGACGCGGTCGACGTCGAATGCCGGGAAGCCCTTCAGGATCGGATTCTCGAGGACCACGTCGTCATAGACCAGGCTGACTGGCTGCGAGGCGTTCAAATCGAAGTCGGTATTGCCGAGGCCGCGAATGTAGAAACGCGGGAAGGTGCGGCCGAATGAACTTTCGATGTTGAGGCTCGGCACCCGGCCCGACAGCCCGCGCACATCGGCACCGCCGGCGTTGATCGCGGCCAGGGTCGCGCGGTCGACCGTCGCGACCGACAGTGGCACGTCCTGCAGATTCTCGCTCCGACGCTGCGCGGTGACGACGATTTCCTCGACTCCGCTGTCATCGGCGGGCGCGGTGGCGTCGGCCGGCGCGGGCGCCGTGTCCTGCGCGAGGGCGGCGGAAGGCGTGGCGATGGCAATTGCCAGCGCGAGAATCGACGTCGTGGATGGTGTGCGGCGCATCGGCTTAATCTCTCGTTGCTGAGAAGACAAAGAGCGCCCCCGTGGCCGCTCCGATGCACCGAAGTCGCTAGTCGTCGCCGCGCCTGAGTCAATCAGTCAATGGGCCTAGACAACGATTTCGTTCCACCTCCGTGACATGCTGGTAACAGTGGTCAGAAGCTATATTCGTCGTAGACGCGCGATACGTCGCCACCCCATTCGCCGTGATAGCGCTCGAGCAGCCGGTCGGCGAAGGTCTTGCCGCTCGCGACGACCTCGCGGAGCGGGTCGAGGAAGCCGCTCTCATTGTCGCCGCTGGCGTTCAGATTGGCGCGTGCGCTGAGGCCCGCAGTGGCGATGTCGAGCACCTCGCCGGCGAGGTCGCGCATCGTCCCGCCGCCGGGGACGGGGGCATCGAGCGCCTGTGCTGGCACCGCGTGGCGCAACGCCTCGCGTTCCTCGATCGTCCAATGCCTGACCCGCTCCCAGGCCGCGTCGAGCGCGGCATCGTCGTACAGCAGACCGACCCACAAAGCGGGGAGCGCGCAGATTCGTCCCCAGCGCCCGCCATCGGCGCCGCGCATCTCGAGGAAGCTCTTCAGCCGCACTTCGGGGAAGGCGGTCGACAGGTGGTCGTTCCAGTCGGCAATGGTCGGCTTCTCGCCGGGCAGGACTGGCAGCTTGCCGTCGAGGAAATCGCGGAAGCTCAGGCCCGCGGCGTCGATATACTGGCCGTCGCGGAACACGAAATACATCGGCACGTCGAGCGCATAGTCGCAGTAGCGCTCGTAGCCGAAGCCGTCCTCGAACACGAACGGCAGCATGCCGGTGCGATGCGGGTCGGTGTCTTCCCAGATGTGGCTGCGGAAGCTCTTGAAGCCGTTGGGCTTGCCTTCGGTGAACGGCGAATTGGCGAACAAGCGCGGTCGCCACCGGCTGCAGCGCCAGCCCGACGCGGAATTTCTTCACCATGTCGGCCTCGGATGCATAGTCGAGGTTGACCTGGATGGTGCAGGTGCGGAGCATCATGTCGAGCCCGAGATTGCCGACCCGCGGCATGTGGCGCGAGCATGATCTTGTAGCGGCCCTTGGGCATGATCGGCAGCTCGGCGCGGCTCTTGTCGGGCCACATGCCGAGCCCGAGGAAACCCAGGCCGAGCCGGTCGCCGACCGCTTTCACCTGCTGCAGATGGCGCCCGCTCTCGGCGCAGCTCTCGTGGAGGTTGGACAAGCGGCGCGCCCGACAGTTCGAACTGGCCGGCCGGCTCCAGGCTGATGGTCCCGTCGGGGCCGGCCAGGGCGATGACCTTGCCGCCCTCCTCGATCGGCTGCCAGCCAAACTCGGTGAGCCCGGTGAGGAGGTCGCGGATCCCGCCGGGCTCGTCCCACGACGGCGCGCGATGATCGTCGAGCCGATAGACGAATTTCTCATGCTCGGTGCCGATCCGCCACCGCTCGCGCGGCTTCTCCCCGCCCGAAAAGACGGAAATCAGGTCCGCGCGGGTCTCGATAAGCGGGCTCGCGCTCATGTCGGTTTTGGTTGTCATTGAAAACGCGCTTACCGCCAGTCGCCAGCAAGCGCCATATAGCTTGTGACGGCGGCCAAAGCGGCGGTTTCGGCCCGCAGGATTCGGGGGCCGAGGCTGATCGCCCTGGCGTTGGGAAGCGGCGCGGATTGCCTCGCCTTCCTCGGGCGTGAAGCCGCCTTCGGGGCCGACCAGGATAGTGGCGGGGCCGGGCTGGAATGCGGACGTCGCGGCTTCGCCCCCCGTCTCGTCGGCGAAATAGAGCGTCCTCGCCGGGTCGATCGCCTTCAGCCACGCCGACAGCTTGACCGGCTCGACGACGGTCGCGAGCGCGGTCCGCCCGCATTGCTCCGCCGCCTCGACGATATGCGACCGCATCCGCTCGAGGTTCATCTTGTCGACGATCGTCCGCCGGGTGATCACCGGCTCCAGCCGCGCCACGCCAAGCTCGACCGCTTTTTCGACCAGCAATTCGATTCGCCCCTTCTTGATCGGCGCGAAGGCAAGGGTCAGGTCCGGCACGGCTTCTTGCGGCCGCGTCGCCTCGACCACGCCCAAAATCATGCGCTTCTTTGCCACCTCGACCACCCGCGCCAGCCATTCGCCCGCTGACGCCGTCGAACAGCAACACCTCGCCGCCCTCCGCCAGTCGAAGCACATTGCCGAGATAATTGGCCTGCGCGGCATCGAGCCCCACCGCGACCCCCGCCGACAGCGGCGGATCGACATACAGGCGCGGCAGCGAGCGCGGCGGCCAGGCGGGGGTGGCGGGCATCAGCGCGTGGTCGGTGCCGCAATCGGGCTATCGCGGAAGAGTTCGGACGAGGGTCGCAGCGGGAGACCAAGCTCACGGCACACCGCGACTGAACCGGATTCGCGAACACGTCTTTGGATCTGCTCATCGCTTGGCCGGACTCCCGCGCGGATCAGCCGGTTGGCGTTCTGGCGGTGAATCACCCCGAGCACATTGTTCAATTGGCGGGCCCGCTCGATCCTCTTTTGGAGTTCGAAGCGTACGCCGGGGTCGAGCCGAAGCTGCGTTGCCATCACCGTAAGCTCGCCCGCCAACTGCTGGAACTCCTCGCCGAAGGCCGTCACCAGGCGTGCCTGATTGACCGTGCCGGCATAGTCGCTGCGTAGGGCCGGGGGGAGGTAGGTCACCGCGCCGTCAGCAGTCGCGGCCTCGTAATGGTTGGTCAAGTTGTTTCGGGCCGGCGCGCGCAGTACCCGACCGAAGCGCTCATCCACTATCTTCGCCGGACGAAGCGTCTCAGCGGGATCGGCGACGCTCCCCGTAAGCTGGTCGAGCTGGGCGGCGACGCATGGCTCAACCAGGCGCCATTCGATGGCGTTGACGATATGCTCGCTGAACTGGTCGTTGATCGCCGCCTTCGCCTTTTCCGCACGTTCGGCCCAACTGCGAGCCTCCACCCATTGCTGCGCCGCCAGCGCGATCAGCACGCCGAGCGTGACAATCGCCAATTCCCACCCCACCGCGCGCCAGCCGTTGGGCGGGTTGAGCTTCATCATCCGGAACATCGCTGGCCCCCCGCGCAAGTCGGCGCACTCTAGGCCGCGGGTTCGAGTTAAGTCGAGGGCTGCGTGGCAATGCTTCGGGCGCTACCCCATATGCGCAGCATGATCCCCTTGTCCGTTCTCGACCTCGCCCCGATTGCCGAAGGCAGCGATGCCGGCACTGCCCTGAACAACGCCCGTGATCTCGCCCGTCACGTCGAGCGGCTCGGCTACCACCGTTTCTGGATGGCCGAGCATCATTCAATGCCGGGGATCGCCAGCGCCGCGACCGCGGTCGCGCTGGCCCATGTCGCGGGCGGGACGGAAACCATCCGCGTCGGCGCCGGCGGCATCATGCTGCCCAATCACTCGCCGCTGCAGGTCGCCGAACAATTCGGCACGCTCGCGGCGCTGTTCCCCGGGCGGATCGACCTCGGCCTGGGCCGCGCGCCGGGCACCGACCAGGCGGCCGCCTACGCCATGCGTCGCAACATGAGCGCCGACGTCGGCCAATTCCCGCGCGACGTGTTAGAATTGCAATCCTATTTCCGCGTGTCGGAGCCCGGCCAACGGGTGATCGCGGTCCCCGGCGAGGGGCTCGACGTGCCGCTGTGGATCCTCGGATCGAGCACCTACGGCGCCGAACTCGCCGCCGAGCTCGGTCTGCCCTACGCCTTCGCCTCGCATTTCGCGCCGCAACAGATGATGGACGCGCTTGCCCTCTACCGCGCCCGCTTCAAACCCTCGGCCCAGCTCGCCGCGCCTTATGTCATGCTCGGCTTCAACGTGTTCGCCGCCGACAGCGACGCGGAGGGCGAATTGCTCGCCACTTCCTTGATGCAGGCGTTCGTCGCGCTTCGCTCGGGTAATCCCGGCAAGTTGAAACCGCCGCTCGCCGGCTATGGCGACACACTGCCGATGGAATATCGGGCGATGCTGCGGTCCGTCCTGTCAAGCGCGGCAATCGGCGCCCCATCCTCGGTCAAGGCGGCAACCGAGGAATTCGTCGCGCGCACCGGCGCCGATGAATTGATGATCACCTCGCAGATTTTCGACCATGGCGCCCGTGTCCGTTCGTACGAACTGCTGGCCGAGGCACTCGCCTAGCTGGACCCTTTGCGCGGATTGACGCATTGGGCGGTGAAGCAACGATGGGGTGGATGCGGGATGGCCGGCAAGCAGCTGCAACCAATAGTCCGTCAGGGCCACAATTGCTGGCGGATCGCGCGCGCGAGCGAGGCCAGCGTGATCGTGGATGCGGCCGATTATTACCGCATTATCCGCGCCGCGATGGTCGCCGCGCAGAAGCGCATTTTCATCGTCGGGTGGGATTTCGACACACGCATTGCGCTCGATCCCGACGAAAACGGGCAGGGCGAGACGCTGGGTCGTTTTTTCCTCAACCTCGCCCGTGACAAGCCGGCCCGCGAAATCGATATCCTCAAGTGGAATTTCGGCGCGCTCAAACAATTCCTCCGTCCTGCGGCAGTGGTCTGGCTGGCGCGCTGGTGGAAGACGGAGTCGATCGACTTTCGCTTCGATTCGTCGCACCCGCCGGGCTGCAGCCACCATCAGAAGATCGTCGTGATTGACGACAATCTCGCGGCCTGCGGCGGGATCGATATCAGCAGTCATCGCTGGGACACACCCGAGCATAAGGACCATGACCCGCGCCGCACCGGGCCCGACGGCAAGCCCTACATGCCGTGGCACGATGCAACGATGATGATGCGCGGCGACGTGGCGGCGCAATTGGCCGAACTCGGCCGCGAACGCTGGTCAACGGCGACCAAGGCCAAGCTCGACCCGATCGAACAGTGTCAGGACGATTGGCCCAAGGACTTGCCGGTGATGTTCCGCGATGTCGACATCGCCATCGCCCGCACCCGCGCCGCCTATGACGATTTGCCCGAGGTGCGCGAGATCGAGTTGCTCTACATCGACATGATCTGCGCCGCGAAGCGCTTCATCTATTTCGAGAATCAATATTTCACGAGCGGCAAGATCGCCGCCGCCATCGCCGCGCGGATGGCCGAGGACGACCCGCCCGAGATCGTCATGGTCATGCCGCGCACCGCCGACGGCTGGCTGGAGCAGAAAGCGATGGACGGCGCGCGGCTGAAGCTGATGCGGGCGATCGGCGAGAAGGACAAAGGCAACCGGTTTCGAATCTACGTCCCGGTGACGAAAAAGCGCGACGACATCTACGTCCATGCAAAGGTGTCGATCGTCGATGACCGATTGCTTCGGGTCGGCTCATCCAACCTCAACAATCGAAGCCAGGGGCTCGACAGCGAGTGCGACGTGATCATCGACGCCGCGCTCGCCGCCAATGCCGATACCCCCGCCGCGATGACCGTGCTGCGCCATCGCCTGCTGGCCGAACATCTCGACGTCACGCCCAAGGCTTTTGCCGCGGCGGAAAAGAAGCATGGTTCGATGGTCGACGCGATCGAGGCGCTGGTCGGGACCGGCAAGTCGCTCGACCTGCTCGAGATGGAAAAGCTCGACGACGCCGACGAATTCATCGCCTCGAACGAACTGCTGGACCCCGAAAGCCCCGAGGCGATGCTCGACCCGATCGCCAAGCGCGGCCTCGCGCAAAGCTGGGCGCGGGGACGCGCGGCGGTGGGGCGACGTCTGGGACGCAAGTGACGAGCGTCGATACCGTCCCCGATAGCGAACGGCGCGGTTTGATCGGGGAGCTACCCGCGCCGCTTCGCCCTTACGCCTCGCTGATGCGGGTCGATCGGCCGATCGGGACGTGGCTGTTGTTCTGGCCATGCGCGTGGGGCGTCGCGCTCGCGGGTGGCAGTTCGCTGGGGCTCTATGCCCTGCTGGCGCTCGGGGCGTTCGTGATGCGGTCGGCGGGGTGCGTCTATAACGATATCGTCGACCGCGATCTTGACCGGAAAATCGAGCGGACAAGACTCCGCCCGCTGGCAAGCAATCGCGTTTCCGTGCGGGCCGCATGGGCGCTCACCCTCGGGCTGTGCTTGGTCGGCCTGGTGGTGCTGCTGATGCTTGAACCCGCCGCGCAGCTAGTCGCGCTCGCCAGCCTCGCGTTGGTGGCGGCCTACCCCTTCATGAAGCGCCTGACCTGGTGGCCGCAGGCATGGCTCGGGTTGGTGTTCAGCTGGGGTGCGTTGGTCGGCTGGCCAGCGGTGACCGGCGCGCTCGAGTTGCCCGCGATCCTGCTCTGGCTCGGCAGTGTCGCGTGGGTCATCGGTTACGACACACTCTACGCAATCCAGGATATCGAGGATGATGCGCTCGTCGGGGTCAAGTCGTCCGCGCGGCGGATGGGCGGCAACGTTCGCCTCGGCGTTGGCATCTTCTACGGGCTGGCGATCGCCGGCTGGGGCGCGGCGATCTGGCACATTCGGCCCGATCCGCTGGCGCTGGCGGCGCTAGTCCCCGCCGCGCATCCACCTTGCCAGTCAGGCGTGGCGCGCCGATCCGTCGGACGGGGAGGGGGCACTCGCTTTGTTCCGCTCCAACCGCTGGTGCGGCGCTTTGGTGTTCGCGGCGATGCTGGTGGTGGGGTTGAGCCAATCCGCCTGACCGCCTAACCGCGCCACCATGCTCACCGTCCAACAAGCCCGCACCAAAGCCGAAGCCCTCGTCGAGCAAGCGGTCCGCGCCGGGGCCGATGGCGCCGACGCGCTCTACCTCGGTGAATTGTCGAGCGGGGTGCAGGTGCGCAAGGGCGATCTGGAGGACGTCCATCGCTCCGAAAGCGAGGGCCTCGGCCTGCGCGTGTTCCGCGGCACTCGCTCGGCCAGCGTGTCCTCGTCCGACCTGTCGCGCCGATGCGCTGTCGATCCTGGTCGAGCGCGCGCTGGCGATGGCCGCCGAAGCGCCCGAGGATGAATATGCCGGCCTCGCCCCCGCCGATCTACTCGCCAAGCCGCCGTTCGCCGATCTCGACAGCTGGGACCCGGTCGAGCCCGATCCGGCGGACTTGAAAGCCCGCGCGCTGGAAGCCGAAAGTGCTGCGCTGGCGGTCGAGGGAGTCACCAATAGCAGCGGCGCGGGCGCCTCGGCCTCGGGATCGACCGTCGCCATGGCCATCTCGAGCGGCTTCTCGGGCGGCTATCGGGCGACCGGCCATAGCTGCTCGGCCAGCGTCGTTGCCGGTAGCGGATCGGGGATGGAACGCGACTATGCGTGGCACAGCGCCCGCTTCGCCGCCGATCTCGAGGATGCCGCCGCGATTGGCCAGCGCGCAGGAGAGCGGGCGGTAGCGCGGCTCAATCCCGTCAAGGTCGCCGCGGGCAAGATGCCGATCCTGTTCGACCCGCGCGTCGCCACCACCCTGCTCGGACATTTCATCAGCGCCATCACCGGCAGTTCGGTGGCGCGGAAATCCTCCTTCCTCATGGACAAGCTCGGGAGCCAAGTCTTCGCCCCCGGCGTGTCGATCCACGACGATCCGACCCGCCAGCGCGGGCTGCGCAGCCGCGCGTTCGACGGGGAGGGGCTGCCGCGTGCGGCCGATGGCGCTGGTCGAGAATGGCGTGCTCATGACCTGGCTTGCCGAAAGCGCTTCGGCCCGGCAGCTCGGCATCGCTCCCACCGGCCACGCGATTCGCGGCGTCGGCGGTTCTCCGGGGGCAGGGCCATCGAATCTCTATCTCGCTGCCGGCAATTCGTCCCCAGATGATCTCCGCAAGCGCTTCCCGCGCTGCATCCTGGTCACTGAATTGATCGGGCAGGGGGTCAACGGCGTGACCGGCGACTATAGCCGCGGCGCCGCGGGCTTCCTGATCGAGAATGGAGAGATCGTGGGGCCGGTCGCTGAAATCACCATCGCATCGAACCTCATCGACATGTTCGCGTCGCTCGAACCCGCCAGCGATCTCGAGTTCCGCCGCGGCATCGACAGCCCGATGCTGCTCGTGCCCGAAATGACAGTGGCCAGCGCCTGACGATCGTGGCCCTTCGAACCACGCTAATGCGCTTCGGGATGCTTGCCGTTGGGCCCCTCACCCATTGCCCAGAAGACATGGGTGATCTTGCGTCGACCACCGCCAAGGTCCTGGACGTAGAGATTTGATCGGCCGGCGCCGTCCCTGCCGACTGCCCGACCCCATTCCGCCGGGCTGTCGCCCGCTTCCTCGTTCAGGCCCGAAGGCGCGATTGGGGCCCGACCGGGCACACGGATACCGAAGTTGGTTGCCTGCGTCGCCGACGTGTTGCTGCTGTCGGTGTGGTCGTACATCAAAGACAGCTGCGCATAATCATGCGCGTTGGGATGCTCGTTGTCGGGCCCGTAGGAACCGCCACCGTCAGGATCGTTGGTATAATCCATGCAGCTACCCAGATTGGGCGGGCCGAACGCCTCGTCCTGGTGGGCCAGCCCGAAATCATGGCCGATCTCCTGGCAGGCGACCAGCGCCCGCCACGGCGCACTATTGTAGGGTGCCTGGTTGAAATAGCTGTCGTTGAGCTTGGTCGTCCCCTTGGTGATATGGTTGCCGCTGGCCCAGATTGTCGCGATCCCAAGCCAACCGCGCTGGCCGTAGCTGTCGTTGCAGACCAGCACCTTGCCGGTGATGGCGGTGCATTTTCGGCGGCTGACCGAAGGCTCGGTCGCCGGGCGGCTGAGTTGCAGGACCGACGAGCCGCTGTCCCAGTCGGCGATGGCGACACCGACCGACACCTGCCACTGTGCCGTGATCGCCGAATTGACTTCAAGCTTGAGTGGATTGCTCGTGCGTCCCCAGTGATAGCTTCCCCAACTATGGCTTGCGGCCGCTGGGCCCACTGCAATTGCCGCACAGGAAATCAATGCGGCGCGCGCAATTAATCTGTTCATGGCCTGCCCCCTCGACCGGCTGGCGTGGAGCGCAGTCCGGTCCCGGTCGTTCCGGCTGCGACTCGAAAATTCTCTGCCTCATCGACGTTCGAGTCAAGGTTTGGGCGCCTCGTCAGGGCGTGGCCACGGGCTCCAGCCCAAGCCGCGCGAATTCGATCTTGGGGCAATGGTCCATCACCACCTTGAGCCCCGCGGCCTCGGCCCGCGCCGCCGCTTCCTCGTCGATCACGCCTAGCTGCATCCACACCGCCTTGGCCCCGACCGCAATCGCCTCATCCACCGCCGCGCCGGCCTCGGCCGAGTTGCGGAAGATGTCGACGATATCGATCGGCTCGCCGATCTGGCACAGCTCGCGCCACACATATTCCCCGTGGACATGCTCGCCGGTGATCCGCGGGTTGACCGGATAGACGCGATAGCCCTGGTCCTGGAGGAATTTCATCACCCCGTGACTGGCGCGGTCGGGGCGGTCGGAGGCGCCGATCATGGCGATGGTGCGCGCCTTGCGCAGCAAATCGGCAATATCCTCGTCACTGGTCAGCGGCATGCGATGCTCCTTTGGCCGACCAATGTTTCAGGCCGGTTTTTTCTCCAGGGCTTCGAGCAATGCTCCGCGCCAATTTCGCAAACGCCTCGCCCGCCGGACCATCCTCGGCCGCCGGCGGCATGCCCGCATCGCTCGCCGCGCGCAGACTTGCCGATAGTGGCAACCGCCCGAGGAAACGCGATGCCCAGCGTCCTGGCCGAGGCCTCCGCCCCGCCGCTGCCGAACGGATCGCTCTCCTCGCCGCAATGGGGGCAGGCATAGCCCGCCATATTCTCGATGATCCCCAGCACTGGCACATCGGTCCGCGCAAACAGGTCGATAGCCCGCGTGGCGTCGATCAAGGCGAGGTCCTGCGGGGTCGAGACGATCACCGCACCCACCGGCTTGGCTTTCTGGACCAGCGATAATTGCACATCGCCGGTGCCGGGCGGCAGATCGACCAGGATCAGTTCAACCTCGTCCCAGTCGCCGTCGGTCAGCTGCGCCAGCGCCCCCGCCGCCATCGGCCCGCGCCACGCCAGCGCCTGCCCCGCCGGAACCAGCTGCCCGACCGACAGCAATTTGACCCCGCTCGGGCTGGTCACGGGGATGAGCTGCTTGTCCCTCGCCTCGGGCCGATCCGGCGCATTGAGCAACGTCGGCTGCGACGGTCCGTAGATGTCGGCGTCGATCATGCCGACGCGCTTGCCAAGCCGCTGCAGCGCGACCGCGAGGTTGGCGGCGACGGTCGACTTGCCGACCCCGCCCTTGCCCGATCCGATCGCGATCAGCGGCGCCTTGCCTTTGCGCGCCGCGGTCATCGCGATCCGCACCTCCAGTCCGGGGAGCGCTGCGCGCAGCCGCTCTTCCATCGCTTTCCGCTCGTCATTGCGCATCCCGCTGCCGTCGACGATCAGCGTCGCCACTCCGCCGTGGATTTTCGACGAACGGATGCGGGCAGCGTCAGGATGGTGGTGAAGGGGATCGTCCATGCGCCGCCGCTTAGGCCCCCGCGACGCATTACCGCAAGCAACCCCCTGTTTTTCGCGCCGCGGCCTTCCTATAGTAAGCGCATGAGCATTTTATCGGGGTTGGGCACGCTTGGGTCGCGCCTGTTCAATGACAGCAAGGGCCCGTGGGGTCCCAAGTCCGAGGGCGGCGATGGCGGCGGCAACGATCCCGACCCGCCCAAGGGCCCGATCCCCGGACCGTGGGGCAATGACCGCCCGACCCCGCGTGGTGGCCAAAGCGGCTTCGGCCCGGCCAGCCTCGATGCCTTCATTGAGCGCAACCGGCGGCGCTTCGGAGGCGGGTTCGGCGACGATGGTTCCTCCGGCCGGCCGAGCGGATCGAAAATCCTGTGGGTCGTGCTCGCCGTGCTCGCGCTCGGCATGCTGCTCACCACCATGCACCGCATCGGGCCGGAGGAACGCGGCGTGGTCACCCTGTTCGGCCGCTATGCGTCGACGCTCGAGCCGGGCATCAGCTTTACCCTGCCAGCGCCGATCGCGCGGGTGCAGAAGGTCAACGTCGCCCAGATCCGCGACATCGAGCTCGGCTCGGCGGCGGAAGAGACGTTGATGCTGACTGGTGACCAGAACATCATCGATATCGCCTATCAGGTGCGCTGGAGCATCCGCGATCCAGAGCAATATCTGTTCGAGTTGCGCACGCCCGAGGACACCATTCGCCAGGTCGCCGAAAGCTCGATGCGCCAGGTCGTCGCCCAGGTCACGTTGCTCGATGCGATCGGCAACCGCCGCGGCGAAATCGAGGGCCGCGTGCAGGACGAGATGCAGCGCACGCTCGACCGCTACCGTTCGGGCGTGTCGATCCGCGGCATCGCGATCAAGCAGGCCGATCCTCCCGGCGCGGTCAACGATGCCTTCAAGGACGTCACCGCCGCCCAGCAGGACGCCGAGAGCGCGCGCAACAAGGCCAATGCTTATGCGCTGCAACTTCGCCAGCTGGCGGAGGGCGAGGCGACGGCGTTCGACAAGGTCTACATCCAGTATAAATTGTCGCCGGAAGTGACCAAGCGCCGGCTCTACTACGAGACGATGGAGCGCGTGTTGAACGGGGTCGACAAGACGATCGTCGAGACCCCGGGCGGAGTGACCCCCTATCTTCCGCTTCCCCAAATCCAGCGCAGCACGACGGAAAGGCAGCCCGCCCAATGATCGCTTATGTTCGCCAGCATCCGGTTCTGACCGCTGCCGTCGGCGCGATCCTGCTGGTCGCTTTGCTCGGCAGCATCACCATCGTCCCTGAAACCAGCCAGGGCGTGGTCATCCGCTTCGGCAAGCCGGTCCGCATCGTCAACCGGTTCGAGCCGGGTGAGCGCTTCGGCGAGGTCGGTGCCGGGCTGAACGCCAAGCTGCCCTTCGCCGAATCGATCGTGTGGATCGACAAGCGCGTGCGCGATCTCGACATGGACCGGCAGCAGGTGCTGTCGATTGACCAGCGCCGGCTCGAGGTGGATGCCTTCGCCCGCTACCGCGTGGTCGATCCATTGCGCATGTTCATTGCCGCCCGCTCCGAAGACCGGGTCGAGGAGGCGTTGAAGCCGATTCTCGGGTCGCAGCTGCGCAACGAGCTCGGCAAGCGCCCGTTCGCCTCGATGCTCAGCCCCGAGCGCGAGGGCGCGATGGAGAATATCCGCGTCGGCATGAACCGGATCGCGCGCCAATATGGCGTGGTGGTGGTCGATGTGCGGATCAAGAAAGCCGATCTGCCCGACGGCACCCCGCTCGAATCCGCCTTCGCGCGGATGCGCAGCGCCCGCCAGCAGGAAGCGCAATCGATCCGCGCCGAAGGGGCCAAGAATGCGCAGATCATCCGCGCTTCGGCCGATGCCGAAGCGGCGCAAATCTATGCCGCCAGTTTCGGCAAGGATCCCGCCTTCTATGATTTTTACCGGGCGATGCGGTCCTACCAGGTGACCTTCATCGGCGACGGCGTGAACAAAAGCTCGTCGACCAGCATCATCATGTCGCCGAACAGCGAATATCTGAAGGAATTCGCTGGACGTTGAAGCATCTAATCTGTTCAAATCGCGTTCATGCGCTCGACCTACCGTCGTCCCATCAACGTCAGCAAGCGAGCGAGAATTTTATGGTTTCGAAGGAGAAGAATCCCGTGCGTTACGCCTATGGAGTAGCCACCGCCTTGTTGCTCGGAGGGACCGCTTTCTCGCTCGCCACGGGGCAGGCCGGCGCGCAGGTTGCGCAGAATGCACCCGCCTCGCTGGCGCCGCGCGGGGCGCCCGGTTCGTTCGCCGATCTCGCCGCCCGGCTCCAGCCGGCGGTGGTCAATATCTCGACCAAGCAGCGCATTCCGGTACGCACCCAGGTCGATCCGTTCGAGGAATTCTTCCGCCGTTTCGGCGGGCAGGGGCCCCAGGGCCCCGGCGCCGGTCCTGGCGCACCCGGGCAGGTTCCCGGCACCCCCGGTCCGCGCACCCGTGAAGCAGGGTCGCTCGGTTCGGGCTTCATCATTTCGGCCGACGGCTATGTCGTCACCAACAACCATCTCATCCAGAGCGCGAGCGGCACCGGCACGGTCGATACCGTCACCGTCATCCTGACCAACCGCAAGGAATATACCGCACGCATCGTCGGTCGCGACAGCGCGTCGGACCTCGCCCTGCTCAAGATCGACGCGACCGGCCTGCCGTTCGTCAACTTCGGCGACAGCTCGCGCGTGCGGGTCGGCGACTGGGTGCTGGCGATCGGCAATCCCTACGGCCTCGGCGGCACCGTCACCGCGGGCATCGTCTCCGCGCTGCATCGCGGCATCACCGGGGTCGGCGCCTACGATCGCTACATCCAGACCGACGCCAGCATCAACATGGGCAACTCAGCGGCGGCCCGATGTTCGACCTGAATGGCAACGTCATCGGCATCAATTCGGCACTCATCTCGCCGACCGGCGCCAATGTCGGGATCGGCCTCGCCATCCCTGCCGAACTGGCGCGTCCAGTGATCGATTCCCTTCGCCGCGGCCAGCGTCCGCAGCGCGGCTATCTCGGCGTCAGCCTGCAGCCGCTCGACGAAAATATCGCCGCGTCGCTGGGGCTGCCCAAGGACGAAGGCGAGCTGGTGCGCGCGGTGGTCCCCGGCCAGGCCGCGGCCCGAGCGGGCTTGCAGCAGGGCGATGTCATCCTGCGCGTCAATGGCCGGCCGGTGACTCCCGACGAGACGGTGTCCTTCCTCATCGCCAATACGACCGTCGGCGCGCGTGTGCCGGTCGATATCGTCCGCGGCGGCCGTCGCCAGACGGTGACCGTGGTCGTCGGCCAACGTCCGACGGAGGAGCAATTGGCACTTCAGGCTGGTGGTTCGCCCGACGGCGCGCCCGACGGAGCGGTCACGCCGCCCGGCGCCGGAACCCAGTCGATGGGCCTGACATTGGTCCCTCTGACGCCCGAGCTTGCCCGCCGCTCCAACCTGCCGCCCACCGTCCGTGGCGTGGTGATCAGTGCGGTCGATCCGGCCAGCGACGCGGCCGAAAAGGGCCTTCGCCCTGGCTTCCTGATCATGTCCGTCAACCAGCAGCCGGTGACGACTCCGGCCGAGGTCGCCGCCGCGGTGATTGCCGCGCGCCGTGCCAACCGCCGCAGCGTGTTGTTGCTGGTCAAGAGCGGTGCGTCCCCCGAAGCTTTCGTCGGGATCGACATCGGGGCCAACTAAAGGATTAGGCGTTGGCGGGTTGCCCGCGCCCCTCGGTCCGGACTAGGCTCGCGGCCTAGCCGGACGAGGGACGCGACACATGGGCGATCAGCCAACCAATATCTTCATCGGTGCCGGTAGCGGCGGAGCCAATCCCCAACTGCTCGAACTGAAGCGCGCCAATCGCCACGGCCTCATTGCCGGCGCGACCGGAACCGGCAAGACCGTCACCTTGCAGGGCATTGTCGAGGGCCTGTCGGCGGTCGGCGTCCCCACATTCGTGGCCGACGTGAAGGGCGACCTCGCCGGCCTCGCCATGCCGGGCGACGCGTCCGCCCGAGTGCACGAGCCCTTTACCGCCCGCGCTGCCGACATCGGCATGACCGACTGGCGCTATCACGCGTCGCCGGTGCAATTCTGGGATCTGTTCGGCGAACAGGGCCACCCGATCCGCACCACGGTCAGCGAGATGGGGCCGCTGCTGCTGGCCCGCCTGCTCAACCTCAACGAGGTTCAGGAAGGGGTGATCAACATCGCCTTCCATGTCGCCGACAAGGAAGGGCTGATGCTGCTCGACCTCGACGATCTGCAGGCGATGATGGTCTATTGCGGCGAGCGCGCCGACGAATTGACGCTCGAATATGGCAATGTCTCCAAGACGCTCGGTCGGCGCGATCCAGCGCAGCCTGCTGCAGCTTCGCGCCCAGGGCGGCGACCATTTCTTCGGCGAGCCCGCGCTCGACCTCGAGGATTTCCTCAAGCTCGACGAAAACGGCCACGGCATCGTCAACATCCTCGCCGCCGACAAATTGATGTCGTCGCCGCGGCTCTATTCGACCTTCCTGCTGTGGCTGCTGTCGGAACTCTTCGAACTGCTCCCCGAGGTCGGCGATGTCGACAAGCCCAAGCTCGCCTTCTTCTTCGACGAAGCCCATCTGCTGTTCGAAGACGCGCCGCCCGCCTTGCTCGAAAAGGTCGAGCAGGTGGTGCGCCTGATCCGCTCCAAGGGCGTGGGCGTCTATTTCATCACCCAGAACCCGATCGACATCCCCGACAAGGTCGCCGGCCAGCTGGGCAACCGCGTCCAGCACAAGCTCAACGCCTTCACCCCGCGCGACCAGGCGGCGGTCAAGTCGGCCGCCGATACCTTCCGTCCCAACCCTGACATCGACGTCGCCGCCGCGATCACCGAGCTCAAGATCGGTGAGGCGCTAGTCTCGTTGCTCCAGCCCGACGGCTCGCCGTCTCTGGTCCAGCGCACACTGATCAAGCCGCCGCGCTCGCGCGTCGGGCCGCTGACCGCGCAAGAGCGCGCGATCATGATCTCGACCGACGTGATCGGCACCAAATATGACACCCTGCTCGACCGCGACAGCGCCGAGGAAATATTGAAAGCAAAGGGTGAAGAGGCCGCTGCAGCTGCGGCGTCGGTAAAGGCCGAAAGCGACGCCCAGAAGGCCGCCGCCGCCCAGGCCAAGCTCGACGCCTCCGCCGCCAAGGAAGCCGCGCGCGCCAAGCTGGCCGAGGATCGCCTCGCTTCCCAGCAGATGCGCGAGGAGGAACGCCGCCAGAAAGAAGCCGAGCGCGAGGCTGCCCGTGCCGCGCGGGAGGCCGCAAAGCCGTCGATGGCCGACAAGATGATGCAGTCCGCCGGCCGCTCGATCGCCTCTTCCGTCGGACGCCAGATCGGCTCCCAGTTGCTGCGCGGCATTTTCGGGGGGCTGATGCGTGGTCGTTGAGGCGGAGGATGTCGTCGACCTGGAACGCCAATGGCGCGACGCTCTGTTCGCCAAGGACGAGCCAGCGCTTCGCAAACTGATCCACCCGCAGTTTAAATTGGTCGGGATCCGCTCGACCGGCACGGTCGCGGTCGGGCTGGAGGACTGGCTCGGCGCCTTGCAGAAAATGGACATCGCCAGCCTCGAAGTGCGGGTCACCGATTCGGTCCGGATCGACCGGACGATCGTCGCCACCGTCGATGCGCAGTGGAAATTGCGCTTCATGGGGCATTTGATCGACGAGCGCGTCTTGCTGACCGATGTCTGGGTCAAAGGCGAGGATGGCTGGCAGGTCGTCCGCCGCCACTCCAGTCCGGTGCCGGCCGGGGTCCATATCGAATAAACTCGTTCCGTATACGAAACGACCTTCCGTAACACAGGCCCATTGCATATGATGCTCGCACTGCTGCTCCAAGCCATCGCCGACCCGAGCGGTTTCTATTCCGCCAACCAGATGGAAGTCGCCGCCGCGATCGACCTCGAGGCCGACGGCAAGTTCGCCTACGCGCTCGATTATGGCGCGGTGTCCGAAGTTTCCGAGGGAAGTTGGACCATGGAGGGTCAGACCATCTATCTTACCTCGACCCGGATGGAGGGCGGCCACAAGCAAGCCGCCTTCGCCCGCGAGCCCTTGGCGATTGACTCCGGTGCGCTGCTTCTCAAGCGCTATGACATCACCATCCGCTTCAAACCGCGACACGGGGCTTCCGACCCCGCCCAATCGCAACAAAAAACTCGACAAAGGGAATTGACGATGGCCACCAGTCCCATTGCCGCGCGTACCAGTTTCCGGGAAATCACCTTCCGCGGGATCGTCATCGGCGCGATCCTGACCCTGCTGTTCACCGCCGCCAACGTCTATCTCGGCCTTCGCATCGGCATTACTTTCGCCACCTCCATTCCCGCCGCGGTCATCTCGATGGCAATCCTCAAGGCATTCCGCGATTCGACCATCCAGGAAAACAACATCGTCCAGACGATCGCCTCCGCGGCGGGGACTCTGAGCGCGATCATTTTCGTCCTGCCCGGGCTGATCATGGTCGGATGGTGGACCGGTTTTCCCTACTGGCTCAGCGTCGCGATCATCGCGGTCGGGGGCATCCTGGGGGTGATGTATTCGGTGCCGCTGCGGCGCGCGCTGGTGACCGGCAGCGACCTTCCCTATCCCGAAGGCGTTGCCGCGGCCGAAGTGCTTAAGGTCGGCGCCGGGGTCGGCGGGGCCGAGGAGAATCGCCGCGGGCTGATCGCCATCGTCATTTCCAGCCTGGTCGCGGCGGGCTACTCGCTGCTCGGCAAAATGCGTCTCGTGGCGGAGGCCGCCGAAACCAGCTTTCGGGTTGGCGCGGGTGCGACCACCGCCTCGGCCAGCCTGTCGATGGCGCTGATCGGCGTCGGCCACCTGGTCGGCATGGCAGTCGGCATCGCGATGATCGTGGGCCTGCTGATCGCTCGCGCCATCCTGCTGCCGTGGCTGACCGCCGAGGTCGGCGTGCCGGCTGGCGCGGAAATTGACGCCATCGTCGCCGACGTGTTCCGCAACAAGGTGCGGATCATCGGTGCCGGAACGATCGGCGTCGCCGCTGTCTGGACCCTGCTCAAGATTATCGGACCGATCGTCAGCGGCCTCAAGGGCGCTTTTGCCGCCAACCGCGCTCGGCGCGCCGGTCAGGGCGACACGCTGCCGCTGACCGAACGCGACCTGCCCATCACGATTGTCGGCGGCACCATCCTCGCCTCGATCATCCCGATCTATCTCTTGCTGTCGGCATTCGGCGATAGCGGCCCGATCGCCGGCATGACGGGCATGACGATGACGCTGGCGATCCTCTACATCCTCGGCATCGGCGTCGTAATCGCCTCGGTCACCGGTTACATGGCCGGCCTGATCGGCGCGTCGAACAGCCCGGTCTCGGGCGTCGGCATCCTGTCGGTGATCGGGATTTCGCTGATCCTCGTCGCGTTGTTCGGCAACGGCAACAGCGAGGAAGCGACGCGCAGTCTGGTCGCGTTCGCCCTGTTCGTCACGGCGATCATTTTCGGGATTGCGACCATCTCCAATGACAATCTCCAGGACCTGAAGACTGGCCAGTTGGTCGGAGCAACCCCGTGGCGGCAGCAGGTGGCACTGGTTCTCGGTGTCATCTTCGGTGCGCTTGTCATTCCGCCAATCCTCGACTTGCTCAACGAGGCGTTTGGTTTTGCGGGAACGCCGGGGGCGGGCGAAAACGCCTTGGCCGCTCCGCAGGCGGCGTTGATCTCCACACTGGCGCAGGGCGTGCTCGGCGGTTCGATCGACTGGAGCCTGATCGGGATCGGCGCCGCTATCGGTGTGGCGGTGATCATCGTCGACGAGCTCGTGAGGCGCGGCAAGGCGGGCTACAGCCTGCCCCGCTGGCGGTCGGGATGGGCATCTATTTGCCGATGGATCTTACCATCCTGATACCGATCGGCGCGTTGCTCGGCTATCTCTACAACCGCTGGGCGGCACGCCAGTCCAATGCCGAGTTCGCCGAGCGGATCGGGACGCTGATGGCGACCGGCCTGATCGTCGGCGAAAGCCTGCTGGGCGTCGCTTATGCGGCCGCGGTGGCAGGGGCGGAACGGGCCGGGAGCGAGGACAGCGCCGGCGTGCTCGCGATCTTCGGCGAGAATCCATGGGCAGTGCCGACAGGCATCTTGCTTTTCTCCGCCGCGATCACCTTCCTTTACGTTCGCACCCGGCGGGCAGTCGCCTAGCCGCGACCGCGATATGGCGCGACACCCTGGTCGGGAAGCCACAGGCCTCTTGGCGGCTCCCCCGACTGCCAGAAGACGTCGATCGGGATGCCGCCGCGTGGATACCAGTAACCGCCGATGCGCAGCCACTTCGGCTTCATCTCGTCGAACAGCCGCTTGCCGATCCCGACCGTCACGTCCTCGTGGAAACCGGCATGGTTGCGGAAACTGCCGAGGAACAGCTTGAGGCTCTTCGATTCGACGATCGTCGCTTCCGGCGCATACTCGATCACCAGATGCGCGAAGTCGGGCTGGCCGGTGACCGGGCAGAGCGAGGTGAATTCAGGCGCTGCGAAGCGGACGAGGTAAAGCTCGCCCGCGCGGGGGTTGGGCACATAATCGAGGCTCGCCGCGTCGGGCGAAGCGGGGAGCTGACTGGTCTGGCCAAGGTGCGTGGTTTCCATTGGCACCCCTTATCCGAAGCGTTAGCATTGAGCCAATGGACGATCTCGTCACCACCGACTGGCTGGCGCGCAACCTCGGCGCCGACGACCTCGCGATCGTTGATTGCAGCTTCTTCATGCCGGCCGACCAGCGCGATCCTGCGACGGAGTTCCTCGTCGCGCACATCCCCGGCGCGCGCTTCCTCGACATCGGTGAGGTCGCCGACCACGACCATTCCGCGCCGCACATGCTCCCTTCCACCTCTGACTTCGGGGAGGCGATGGTCGCGCTCGGGGTTGGGCGAGACGACCGGATCATCGTCTACGACAACAGCCCGCTGCGGACCGCGGCGCGGGGATGGTTCATGATGAGCCACTTCGGTGCCGAGCGGGTGGCGATCCTCGACGGTGGTTTCCAGAAATGGCGCCGCGAGGGACGGCCGGTCGAAGCCGGTCCCGCCACGCCGCGCCATGTCCGCTTTGACGCCGTCGCCGCGACGGGCGTGGTGGTCGATAAAGCCGAAGTCGCCAACCAGCACGAATTCCCCGTAGTCGACGCCCGTGGCAAGCCCCGTTTCGAGGGCAGCGAGGGCGACCCACGCCCGGGAATCGCCGCAGGGCACATTCCGGGATCGCGCAACTTGCCCTACGCCGCGCTGTATCGCGAGGACGGAACGTTCAAGTCCGACGCCGCGCTTCACGCCGAGTTCGAGGGAGCAGGGGTCGATCCGACGACGCCGTTCATCGCCACTTGCGGCTCGGGAGTGACTGCCAACAGCCTGATCTTCGCCGCGCGACGGCTGGGCGGGCGCGGGCAGAAACTTTATGACGGGAGTTGGTCGGAATACGGTGCCGACCCGGCACTGCCCAAGGAACTGGGCCCGGCTAGGCGCTAGAGCGTAAGCAGATGCCCGAGGCGGTCCAACTCGTCCTTGATCGAGGTGGTCAGCGTATCGATCGCGGCGCGGTTGGCCTCCAGCCCGGCATTGCGCAGCGTTGCCAGTGCTTCCAGCCCGGCGACCGATCCGGCCACTGCATGAGCCGACATCGCATCGCACAGCGCCTGCTGTGCTTCGCTGGCGGTCGGCCAGGCGGCGACGACCCGATGGCCGCAGGGAATCGGGACGTTGCCGCGCAGCGTTTCGGCGGCAGCGAGCGCATGATCGAGACCGGCGATACGCGCCAGCGCATCGGCCGGCGGCGCGACATCTACAGCGTCGGGTTCGGGCAGAAAATGGATCATCGCGCGAGTTTAGCGCGCGAGGTTTAACAAAGATTGAATCGCCTTAGGAGGCGGCTTTGCCGTCCGCGTCGATGTCGCGGAGGATCCAGCCGCGCTGCGGGATCGTCTCGATGAACTCGGCCCCGTTCGACGCCATCCGCAATTTCTTGCGCAGCTTGGAGATGAACACGTCGATGATCTTGGGCTGCGGCTGGTCGTCGGCACGGCGATAGAGATGCTTTAGCAGCATCGTCCTTGTCACCACATTGTTGCGCGCGAAGGCGAGCAGCTCGAGCACCCGATATTCCATCTCGGTGATGCCGATCGGGTGACCATCAATGCGGATCAGCCGCTGGAGAGGGTCGACCGCGAGGCGCCCGCCGCACAATGTGGCGGGCATGTCGGCACCGCTGGCCTTGAGGCTCGACAGCAGCCGCGATGCGGCCTCGTCGCTTTCCTCGGCGGTTAGTGCGCCGGGCGAGCCGAGCAGCGCCTGCTGCAACTCGCCAAACGTCTCGTGCGCCTCCTCGACGATGCGCAAACCCTCCTCAAACCGGCGCCGCGCGCGGTCGAGGATCGATTCGAGTTCGGCGAGCCGGGCGGAGAGCGATTCGGAAGCCATGAGTGCGGTAAAGTCCTTATTGCGGGGGCTGGGCCGTGGCTTCGCTGCTGTTGCTTTCGGGTGCGGCGATGATCGCCTGCGTTTCTGCCCCCTTGTCGACCACTCGCGTTTCCGGATCGCCCGCTGTCGAGCGCGCCCCGATCACGGCGCGGTCGCGACCGGCATTCTCCAGCATATTGCTTTCGGTCTGGCTGCGCGGGGCGGGCCCGCCGAACAAGGCTTCAATGGCCTGCGCCTGCGCGCCCTCGGCGGTGCTGCTGACCGTGCCGGCGACCGGCGGGGTCAGCGTATAGTCTGGCGGGATCACGAGCGGCGCGTTGCGCGCCACCGCAAATTCATCGAGTGGCTTCGTCTTGCCGGCGAACAGGCTGCAGCCGCCAAGCGCGATCGCTGGCAGGACCAGCAGGGTGGGGATAAGCTTACGCATGGATATTCTCCTCGGGCGCCGCCGGCCGGACAAAAAAGGCCCGGAGCAGCAGAATGACGACGCCGATGCTAATCGCCGCGTCGGCGACATTAAAGACTAAAAACGGACGCCACTCACCGAAATGCAGGTCGAGGAAGTCGACCACAAACCCCAGCCGCACCCGGTCGACGATATTGCCCAGCGCGCCGCCAAGCACAAGCGCCAGCGCGAATCTGTCGCCGCTTTGTTGCTCGCGGCGGATCCACCAAGCGACGACCAGAGCGATTGCTGCGGTCAGTCCCACCAGCGCCCAGCGCTGCCAGTCGGTGGTCGCCTGGCCTAGCCCCAGGCTGATCCCGCGATTCTCGGTCCAGGTGAAGTTGAAGATCGGCAGCAGCTCGATCGACCCTCGCGCCTGAAGCGCCAGCGGGCCGATCATGATGAACTTGCTGACCTGGTCGACGACGAAGATGCCGAGGGCGATGCAGGTAGGGGGTGCGCAGGTTAGCCATTCACCACATCCTCGCAACGATTGCACAGGTCGCCGTCCTCGACGACCTCGGGCAGCAGCCGCCAGCAGCGGCCGCATTTGTGATTGGCGGTCTTGGTCACCGACAGGGCATCGCCGTTCGCTGACTGTGCGAGGTGATGAACAGTTCCGCCAGCAGCGCCGGGATCGGCGTCGACTCGGGCACGGTCACTTCGGCCTCGAGGCTCGAGCGGACGACCTTGTCGCGCCGCAGCGGCTCGATCGCCTCGGTGACGGTGGTGCGAAGCGCGCGCAGAGCGGCCCAATCGTCGGTCGATCGAAATCGTTCGGCGGCACCTCCGGCCATTCCAGCAAATGCACGCTGCCCGGCATCGGGATAGCGCGTGCCCCACACTTCCTCGGCGGTGAACACCAGCACCGGCGCGGCGTAGCGGACCAGCGCGTGGAACAGCGTGTCGAGCACGGTGCGATAGGCGCGCCGCTTCGGATCGTCCGGCGCGTCGCAATAGAGGCTGTCCTTGCGGATATCGAAGTAGAACGCCGACAGGTCCTCGTTGCAGAAATCGCTCAGCGCGCGGACGTAGGTGTTGAAGTCGTAAGTCATCGACCGCCTGCGCGCAGCTCGCGCGTCGAGCTGCGGCGAGCAGCGAGAGCATGTAGCGCTCGAGCTCGGGCATCGCCTCGGGCGGCGACCCGCTCGGCCTCGCTCGAACCCGTCGAGCGCGCCGAGCAGGTAGCGGAAGGTGTTGCGCAGCTTGCGGTACTGGTCGGCCACGCCCTTGAGGATCTCGTCGCCGATGCGGTGATCCTCGGTGTAGTCGACCGACAGCGCCCACAGCCGGATGATGTCGGCGCCGTAGTCGCCATCACCTTGATCGGATTGATCGTGTTGCCGATGCTCTTGGACATCTTCATGCCCTTGGCGTCCATCGTGAAGCCGTGGGTCAGCACCGCCTTGTACGGCGCGCGGCCGCGGGTGGCGCAGCTTTCGAGCAGCGAGGACTGGAACCAGCCGCGATGCTGGTCGCTGCCTTCGAGGTAGAGGTCGGCGGGCCAGCGCAGGTCGGGCCAGCGCGCCGCTTTCGAGCACGAAGGCGTGGGTGCAGCCGGAATCGAACCACACGTCGAGGATGTCGGTGACGCGCTCGTAATCGGCGGCGTCGTAGTCGTCGCCGAGCAAGTCCTGCGCGCTGGCCGTCGTCCCAGGCATCGACGCCGCCGGCCTTGATCGCCGCGACGATGCGCGCGTTGACCGCCGGATCGACCAGGTACTCGCCGGTCTTGCGGTCGACGAACAGCGTGATCGGCACGCCCCACGCGCGCTGGCGGCTGAGCACCCAGTCGGGCCGCCCCTCGACCATCGAGCCGATGCGGTTGCGGCCCTTTTCGGGGACGAAGCGCGTGTCGCGCGATCGCGCGCAGCGCGAGCTGGCGCAGCGTCGGCGCCGTGGCCGAGCGCGCCGCCCTCATTGTCCCAGCGCTTCTCGGCGAAGCTCTCGCACTGGTCGTCGGGCAGCGGGCTTGTCCATCGGCACGAACCACTGCGGGGTGCAGCGGAAGATCACCTTGGCCTTCGAGCGCCAGCTGTGCGGATAGCTGTGCTTGATAGTCCGCGGACGCCGCGAGCAGCGCGCCGGCCTCGCGCAGGTCCGAGCAGATCGGCCCGTCGGGCGCGTTGAACTTGGGGTTGATGACCGATGCCCTGGCCGCCGAGCCAGGCCCAGTCCTCGCGATACTTGCCGTCGCCCTCGACCGCGAACATCGGGTCGATGCCGTGCGCCTTGCACAGATCGAAATCGTCCTCGCCATGGTCGGGCGCCATGTGGACGAGGCCGGTGCCGGTGTCGGTGGTGACGAAGTCGCCGGGCAGGAACGGGCGCGGCTCGGCGAAGAAGCCGCCGAGGTGGTGCATCGGGTGGCGGGCGATGGTGCCGGCGAGGTCGGAGCCTTTGATCAAGACGTCGATACCATGATCGCAGTCTCGCTGCCGAGCAGTCGATTGCCTCAGCATCGCGCTCGAGCAATGATGCTTCGCGCGACTACAGAATCGTCGATCGCGAGCTCTGATCGATCGGCGTCATGTCCGCCGATGAAGCACGACGTAATGACGTACTCGACCTCCGGCCCATAAGCGAAAGCCTGGTTGACCGGGATCGTCCACGGCGTGGTCGTCCAGATCACCGCATGCGCGCCGACCAGCTCGGGGATCGGGCTCTCGACGATCTCGAACGCCACATCGATCTGGGTCGAGACGATGTCCTCGTACTCGACCTCGGCCTCGGCCAGCGCGGTCTTTTCGACCGGGGACCACATCACCGGCTTGGCGCCGCGATAGAGCTGGCCGCTCTCGGCGAACTTCAGCAGCTCGGCGACGATCGTCGCCTCGGCCTCGAAGTCCATCGTCAGGTAGGGATTGTCCCAGTCGCCGTCGATGCCGAGCCGCTTCAACTGCTCGCGCTGCGCGTCGACCCAGTGCTGGGCATAGGCGCGGCATTCGGCGCGGAATTCCTCGACCGGCACCTGGTCCTTGTCGAGCTTCTTCTTGCGGTACTGCTCCTCGACCTTCCACTCGATCGGCAGGCCGTGGCAGTCCCACCCGGGCACGTAGGGCGCGTCCTTGCCGAGCAGGGTCTGCGTGCGCACGACCATGTCCTTGAGCATGTGGTTGAGCGCATGGCCGATGTGCATGTCGCCATTGGCGTAGGGCGGGCCGTCGTGGAGGATGAACTTCTCGCGGCCCGGCGCGCGCGTGCGCGGACCTGCTTCGTAGATGTCCGCCGCCTGCCACCTGGCGAGAATGCCCGGCTCCTTCTGCGGCAGGCCGGCCTTCATCGGGAAGTCGGTCTTCGGCAGGAAGACGGTGATCCGTGTAATCGGGCTTTTCGGGCGCGTCGGACATTATGGCGCGGGCCTTAGGCGAGGCGGGGCGTGACCGGCAAGCAGCCGCTTGCGCCTCGCGCAATCCTCGTCCATCTGCGCCTTCAGCGCCTCCAGCCCGTCGAACTTCGCCTCGGGCCGCAGGAAGTGGTGCAGCGCGACCTCGATCTCCGGCCGTAGAGATCGCCGGCGAAGTCGAAGAAATACGGCTCGAGCAGTTCCTTCGGCGGATCGAACGTCGGGCGGACGCCGAGGTTGGCGGCGCCCTGCAGCTCCGACCCGTCGTCGAGCCGCGCGCGCACCGCATAGATGCCGTAGCGCGGGCGCAGGTAGGTGCCGAGCTCGAGGTTGGCGGTCGGATAGCCGATCGTGCGCCCGCGCTTGTCGCCGTGCTGGCCACCACGCCCCGACCGCGAACGGGCGGGTCAGCAGGCGGGTCGCGGTGTCGCAGTCGCCGGCCTTCGAGCGCGTCGCGGATGCGGCTCGAGGAGACCGGCGCCGCCGTCCAGCACCGGCGCCGACCGCCGCGCGGCGATGCCGTGCGCGCGCGCCGCTCGCGCAGCACCGTCGACATTGCCGCCGCGCCCTTGCCGAAGGTGAAGTCCTCGCCGGTCACCACGCCCGCCGCGCCGATCCGCTTGGCCAGCAGCTCGCCGACGAAGTCCTCGGCCGTCGTCGCGGCGAGCGCGGCGTCGAAGTCGAACACCAGCATCGCGTCGGCGCCGGCGGCGGCGAACAGCTCCTCGCGCTGGTCGAGCGTGGTCAGGCGGAACGGCGGCGCGTCGGGGCGGAAATGGCGCACCGGGTGCGGATCGAAGGTCGCGACGATCGCCGGCCTGCGCTCTGCGCGCCGCGCTGCACCGCCCGCCCACCACGCGCCTGGTGGCCGAGGTGGAACCCGTCGAAATTGCCCAGCGCGACGATCGCGCCGCGCAACTGGTCCGGTATGGGCGTATCGAGGCTGAGGCGCTGCATATCGTGGTCTCGCTTAACGCGTATCAGTTTCAAGTCCAGACGCTTGATTCTCGCACCGCGAATCCATATTTGGCCCCTATCCCGTCCCACCGGTAACCCGGCGGCGCATCCGTGCGCGCGTCGGTTTTGTATTTTTCTGCAAGCGCTGGTGGGGCCGGGATCATCGCTTTGAGATGGGGTGCGCGTGCCACGCCACCCTGTGGAGCTTGGGAGACTATTTCATATGGCACGTATTGCCGGGGTCAACATCCCCACCAACAAGCGCGTCGAGATCGCGCTGACCTACATCCACGGCATTGGGCGCACCAAGGCCAGGGAAATCACCGAGAAGCTGAAGATTGCGTCGGACCGCCGTGTCCAGGACCTGTCGGACTCGGAAGTGCTCCAGATCCGCGAGACGGTCGATGCCGATCACACGGTCGAGGGTGATCTTCGTCGCCAGACGTCGATGAACATCAAGCGGCTGATGGATCTCGCCTGCTATCGCGGGCTTCGCCATCGCAAGGGCCTGCCGGTGCGCGGCCAGCGCACTCACACCAATGCGCGCACCCGCAAGGGCAAGGCCAAGCCGATCGCGGGCAAGAAGAAGTAAGCACTTCGTCTCGCCGCTTCAGCAGTTTCAAGATTTAGGGATTTCCCATGGCACAAGCACCCCAGCGCCTCCGCCGCCGCGAGCGCAAGAACATCACTTCCGGCGTGGCGCACGTGAACGCCGTCATTCAACAATACCATGATCACCATCACCGACGCGCAGGGCAATGCGATTGCCTGGTCGAGCGCGGGGACGATGGGCTTCAAGGGCAGCCGCAAGTCGACCCCCTATGCGGCGCAGGTCGCGGCCGAAGACGCTGGGCGCAAGGCCGCCGAACATGGCGTCCGCACCCTCGAGGTCGAGGTCAAGGGCCCCGGCTCGGGCCGCGAAAGCGCGCTCCGGGCGCTCCAGTCGGTCGGCTTCCAGATCACGTCGATCCGCGACGTTACCCCGATCCCGCACAACGGCGTCCGCCCGTCGAAGCGTCGCCGCGTGTGACCGTTGGCCGAAGTGGTACTTCGGCCAGTGGAAGAACAAGAATTCAAAATTAGGGAATTGGCAGGACGCTGCCGCTCCCGCTGCCAAGGAAAAGATATGACCGTCAACGCGAAAAACTGGCAGGAACTCAAGAAGCCCAACGCGCTCGAGCGCAAAGCCGGCGCGGGCGATGTCCGCCGCAAGGGCGTGTTCGTTGCCGAGCCGCTCGAGCGCGGCTTCGGCATGACGCTCGGCAACAGCCTGCGCCGCGTCTTGCTCTCCTCGCTCCAGGGTGCCGCCGTCACCTCGATCAAGATCGAGGGTGTACTGCACGAGTTCAGCAGCCTTGCCGGGGTCCGTGAGGATGTCACCGACATCGTCCTCAACGTCAAGCAGATCGCATTGAAGATGGAAGGCGAGGGCCCCAAGCGGCTCCAGCTGTCGGCTACCGGCCCGGGCGAAGTCACCGCGGGCCAGATCGCGGCCACCGGCGACATCGAGATCACCAACCCGGATCTCGTCCTGTGCCACCTCGACGATGGCGCGACCTTCAACATGGAACTGACGGTCGACGTCGGCAAAGGCTATGTGCCGAGCCAGTCCAACCGTCCGGCCGACGCGCCGATCGGCCTGATCCCGATCGACGCACTCTACAGCCCGGTCCGTCAGGTGGCGTACAAGATCGAGAACACTCGCGTCGGGCAGGAGCTTGATTATGACAAGCTCACGCTGACCATCGAGACCGACGGTACCGTCAGTCCCGAGGACAGCCTCGCTTTCGCGGCGCGGATCCTCCAGGACCAGCTGCAATTGTTCGTCCATTTCGACGACAGCATGGTGCGTTCGGCCCCGTCGGGCATGATCGGCGGCGCCGCCCAGGCACCCGCCGGCACCGAAGCGCAGATCGCCGCCGACACCAACCAGCTCAACCGTTACCTGCTCAAGAAGGTCGACGAGCTGGAACTGTCGGTGCGCAGCGCCAATTGCCTCAAGAACGACAACATCATCTACATCGGCGATCTCGTTCAGAAGACCGAAGCCGAAATGCTCCGCACCCCGAACTTCGGTCGCAAGAGCCTCAACGAGATCAAGGAAGTCCTTGCCTCGATGGGCCTGCGCCTCGGGATGGACATTCCCGGCTGGCCGCCGGAAAATATCGAGGAAATGGCGAAGAAGCTCGAGCAGGAGCTTCTGGGCTAAGCCAGTTGGCACAACGGGTTTGGGCGGTGCCCGTAATCACCGCCTGGATCGGGGTACCTCGTACGGCCCCCCTACGAACGAAGGATAAGCACCATGCGTCATCGCGTCGGACATCGTAAGCTTCAGCGCACCTCCGCCCATCGTACCGCGATGTTCCGCAACATGGCCGCGGCGCTGATCAAGCATGAGCAGATCACCACCACCAGCGCCAAGGCGAAGGAGCTTCGACCCTACGTCGAGAAGCTGATCACGCTGGCCAAGAAAGGCGGGCTGTCGAACCGCCGCCTGGCCCACGCGCGGTTGCTCGACGACACCCAGTTGGTGAAGTTGTTCGACGTGCTCGCGACCCGCTATGCGAGCCGCGACGGCGGTTACTGCCGGGTGATCAAAGCCGGCATCCGCATGTCGGACTCGGCGCAAATCTCGATCATCGAATTCGTCGACCGCGACGTCTCGGCCAAGGGCCAGGACAGCGGCCCGTTGATGGGCGACGAGGAAATCGCCGACGCCTAAGCGCTTACAGCGCCAAGCGCTTCGCCGGTGACGGCAGGTGGAGCAGGCAGTAGGGCTGGGGCGCGCTGGGACGGGGTAGATGCCGGGCCGGCGGGCAAGCACTGAGCGAGCATCTGCGAAACGACCTAGCAGCAACTGCTGGTCGATCGATGTCGCCCGTCGAAGTGCGGACTTTCATGCGAAATGAAATTGCCGCTGCTCCATCCTGAGGCTGAGCGCGCTGAGCCTTCCGGTGCGCCGGGAGGTCCCGACGCTTCGGGCGTGGGCCGGGCCGCTGCTCCAACTCGGACGATGTTTGCGGCGGCTCGGAGGCGGCAAGGGGGCCTCAGGCTCGGCGATTTCGCCGCTCAATCCCCAGATTTACACATTGCTAGCGTAACAGGCGCGGAACCTGTTAACCAAGGTGAACATTACGGAACCGTCGCATTCAGGGGTCGTGCAGCCGAATCGGCCTAGATGCGTTTCTTAGGCGTCCCATGCTCGGGGCGCGTGCGTATGACAGGAGGTCTCCATGAAGGCTGTTTCGAAATTCATGTTCGGTGGCGCGGCGATCGCGGCACTGGTGACGGCGGCCCCGGCGGCCGCCCAATATTATCCCGGTGGCGGCTATGGCGGTGGTTACGGCTATGGCAACAACAATGTCGTCGGCAACATCCTCAACCAGATTCTCGGTGGCGGCAATTATCGCCAGGACGACCGCTATGCGATCGATATGTGCGTCCGTGCCACCGAAGCCCGCCTCAACGGTTATAGCGGCGCCTATAATTACGGCGGCTACGGCCAGTATGGCGGCTATGGCAACAACGGCTACAACCAGGGCTATAACGGCGCCCGGGTGACCCGCATCACCAATGTCGAGCGCCGCAGCAACGGGCTGAAGATCTACGGCCTGGCCTCGGCCGGCTATGGTCGCGGCCAGGGCTATGGCTACAACCAGGGCTATAACAACCAGGGTTATGGCTATGGCAATCCGGGCTACGGCTACCAGGCCCGCAGCAATTTGCGGTTCAACTGCAAGGTCAACTTCCGTGGTCAGGTGACCGACGTGGATATCGATCGTCGCCGCAACAGCTACGGCTACAACGGCTACTAAAGCCGGTTCGACCGAAGGAAGCGCGCGTCCCGCGAGGGGCGCGCGCTTTCGTTTGTGGTGAGCGGTTGCGTCGGGCGCTCTGGCTCCTTATCGGCCAGCCATGACGGGTGATCTTGCAGAGAAGAAGGGTGGGCACCAATCCATCCTCATCGTCGATTTCGGCAGCCAGGTGACCCAGCTGATCGCGCGCCGCGTGCGCGAGGCGGGGGTCTATTGCGAGATCGCCCCCTTCCAGAGCGCCGAAGCCGCCTTTGAGCGGCTGGCTCCCAAGGGCGTAATCCTGTCGGGGTCGCCCGCCGGCGTGCCCGAGGAAGGATCCCCGCGCGCGCCGCAAATCCTGTTCGACAGCGGGGTGCCGATCCTCGGCATCTGCTACGGCCAGCAGGTGATGAGCCACCAGCTCGGGGGCACGGTCGAGGCGGGGGACGCGGGCGAGTTCGGGCGCGCTTTCCTCACCGTAACCGAAGAATGCCTGCTGTTCGACGGACTGTGGGCGGTCGGCGAGCGGCACCAGGTGTGGATGAGCCACGGCGACAAGGTCACCGAGTTCGCGCCCGGCTTCCGGATCGTCGCGGTCAGCGACGGCGCGCCATTCGCGGTCATCGCCGACGAGGCGCGTCATTATTACGGTACGCAATTCCATCCCGAGGTGGTGCACACGCCCGATGGCGCCAAGCTGCTGGCCAATTTCGTGACCAAGGTGTGCGGGGTGACCGGCGACTGGTCGATGGCCGGATACCGCGACGCCAAGATCGCCGAGATCCGCGCCCAGGTCGGGGACGGGCGGGTGATCTGCGGGCTGTCGGGCGGGGTCGACAGCAGCGTCGCGGCGATCCTCATCCACGAGGCGGTTGGGTCGCAATTGACCTGCGTGTTCGTCGATCATGGGTTGCTTCGGATGAACGAGCGCGCGCAGGTCGAGACCTTGTTCCGCGACCATTACAACATCCCCTTGGTGGTAGTCGACGCGGAGGAGCGCTTCATGGCGGGCCTCGCCGGGGTCACGGACCCCGAGGCCAAGCGCAAGTTCATCGGCGGCGAATTCATCGCGGTATTCGAGGAGGAAGCGGCGAAAATTGGCGGGGCGGACTTCCTCGCGCAGGGGACGCTCTACCCCGACGTGATCGAGAGTGTCAGCTTCACCGGCGGGCCGAGCGTCACGATCAAGAGCCATCACAATGTCGGCGGGCTTCCTGAGCGGATGAACATGCAACTGGTCGAGCCGCTGAGGGAATTGTTCAAGGACGAGGTGCGCGCGCTGGGCCGCGAGCTGGGGCTCGACGAGGCGTTCGTCGGGCGGCACCCGTTCCCCGGCCCCGGCCTCGCCATCCGCATCCCCGGCGAGGTGACCGAGGAGCGGTGCGACATCCTGCGCAAGGCCGACGCCATCTACCTCGAGGAAATCCGCAATGCCGGACTGTACGACGCCATCTGGCAGGCGTTTGCGGTGCTGCTGCCGGTGAAAACGGTCGGCGTGATGGGCGATTACCGCACGTACGACAGCGTGTGCGGATTGCGGGCGGTGACTAGCGTCGACGGGATGACGGCGGACGTCTATCCGTTCGACGGCGCATTCCTGGCCAATGTCGCGACGCGGATCGTCAACGAGGTGAAGGGCATTAACCGGGTGGTCTACGACTACACGTCCAAGCCGCCCGGGACGATCGAGTGGGAATAGGATTTCAGTCAGCTATTGCGAATCTTTCGCAATAAGGTACTTGGGCGGCATGAGTCGCTTTTCAATCGGTAAGGGCCTGTTGTGGTCATTGCTGGCAGTGCCTGCCGCACTCATCATCCATCGATCCGTTGCCACCCCCGATGTCTGGGCGGGTGATATGCTGCAGCCCACCGGGGAATGGTCGGCGCGGTTCATCATCGTCGCGTTGATGCTAACTCCGCTGGCGCAGTTGTTTCCGGGCGTTCGGACGATCCGCTGGCTGGTGCGGCATCGCCGCGCGTTCGGAGTCGCGGCGTTCGGTTACGCGATGCTGCACCTGTTTTTCTACATCCTCGACATGGAAATGGTCGCTGCGATGCTGGCCGAGCTGGGCGCGCCGGGGATCTGGACCGGCTGGCTGGCGCTGGCGTGCATGGTGCCACCGGCGCTGGCGAGCAACGATGCGGCGATGCGGTTGCTTGGCCGCGGCTGGAAGCGCGTTCAGCGGCTGGCCTATCCGGCGGCATTGCTGACGCTCGCCCACTGGATGCTGGTCCATGATGGTCTTGCCTCAGCCCTCGTTCAGTTCGCACCGCTCATCCTGGTCCAGCTCATTCGATTGTTTCGCCATTTCTCCCGACCATCACCAAAAAGGAAGTTTGCATGATGCTGCGTATCCTCCCCATCGCCGCCGCCCTGACGATCGCGCTCGGCGCCACCCCCGCCGCCGCGACTGGCAAGATGAGCTGCGACGCACCGCAAAAGTCGTGGAAGAGCATGGCGACGCTGCAAAAACAGCTGACCAAGCAAGGCTGGCAGGTGCGCAAGGCCAAGGTCGATGGCGGCTGCTACGAAGTGTATGGCACCGATCCGCAGGGCAACCGTGTCGAAGCCTATTTCCACCCGGTGAGCTTCAAGAAACTGCTCGTATCGCGTCGCGGCGAGGTGCTGTTCCGCGCCAAGTAAGTCGCGTCGCGCTTGAAGCGCCGCGCTGAACCGTGCCAACCTCCTGCCCCGGTGTGGGAGAGGTTGGCATGGCAAGCGTGAACCGAGCGGACGATCGCGCCACGAGCCGCCGCCAGTCGCCCGCTCTCGTCATTGGCGCATCCTCGCTTGGGACCATTTTCGAATGGTATGATTTCTACCTCTACGGGCTGCTGGCGACGGTCATTTCGGCGCAATTCTTCAGCGGGGTCGACGAGACCACGGGCTTCATCTTCGCGCTCGCCGCCTTTGCCGCGGGGTTTGCGGTGCGGCCGTTCGGGGCGCTCCTGTTCGGGCGGATCGGCGACCTTGTCGGACGCAAGAACACCTTCCTGGTGACGATGGGGATCATGGGGCTGTCGACGTTTATCGTCGGGCTGCTGCCGAGCTATGCCTCCGCGGGGGTGATCGCGCCGATCGCGCTGGTGGCGCTGAGGTTGCTGCAAGGGCTGGCGCTGGGCGGGGAATATGGCGGCGCGGCGACCTATGTCGCGGAGCATGCGCCGGAGGGGAAGCGTGGCCTCTACACGAGTTTCATCCAGACCACCGCGACATTGGGTCTGTTCGCGGCGTTGCTGGTGGTGATCGGGGTCAGGACGTGGCTGGGCGAGGAAGCGTTCGCCGACTGGGGTTGGCGGATCCCGTTCCTGGTATCCATCCTGCTGCTCGCCGTCTCGCTGTGGATCCGGATGAAGCTGGAGGAGAGCCCGGTTTTTCGGGAAATGAAGGAGGCGGGCGAGGGATCGAAGGCGCCGCTGACCGAGGCGTTCGCGCGGTGGGGCAATTTGCGGATTGTGATCATCGCGCTGGTGGGGGCGGTCGCCGGGCAGGCGGTGGTCTGGTACACCGGGCAATTCTACGCTTTGTTCTTCCTCGAGAAGACACTCAAGGTCGACGGGGCGACGGCCAATATCATGATTGCCATCGCGCTGGCTTTGGCTACGCCATTCTTCATCCTATTCGGCTGGCTGTCGGACAAGATCGGGCGCAAGCCGATCATCATGGCGGGCTGCGCGCTCGCGGCGCTGACATACTTCCCCCTGTTCGGGGCGTTGACCGAAGCCGCGAATCCGGCGCTGGCGCGGGCGCAGGCGAGCGCGCCGGTCACTGTGTTTGCCGCCTCCGAAGATTGCTCGGTCCAGTTCGATCCGGTCGGTAAGAACAAATTCGACCGAACTGGTTGTGACGTCGCAAAATCGGCGCTGGCGAAGGCCGGCGTGCCCTATGCCAACGATTATCTTTACGACGCGCCGGGATTTGCTGAAGTGGACGTCGGTGGCAAGCGGGTTACCGTCCATCCGAAATCCAAAACTGGGGAGCTTAACGCCGCGCTCACCGACGCCGGCTATCCCACCAAGGCCGACCCGGCGGGTATCGACAGGGTCAAGGTGGTCGGGATCCTGTTCCTTCTCGCGCTGTTTGTGACGATGGTCTACGGTCCGATCGCGGCGCTGCTGGTCGAGTTGTTCCCGACCCGCATCCGCTACACCTCGATGAGCCTGCCCTATCATATCGGCAACGGCTGGTTCGGCGGCTTCCTGCCGACCACCGCCTTCGCGATGGTCGCCGCGACCGGCAACATCTATTACGGCCTGTGGTACCCGATCATCGTCGCGGGGGTGACGCTGGTGGCGGGGCTGCTGTTCCTGCCCGAGACCTATCGCAACCGGCTTTAAGGCAAGGTTCAGCGGCGGATGGCCAGGACACGCGCATGAAAAACGACCGCAAACTGAGCTTTCTGGCGCTCACCTCGCTCCTCGTCGCCACCCCGGCGTTGGCCGATCCGCGCGAGGCGAGCCCCAACGACCCGACCTGTCGGGCGGGCGGCAAGCCCGCGGTGCTGGTCCATGTCACCGGCCTCAAGAATGGTGCCGGCAAGGTGCGCGTCCAGGCCTACGGGCCGGGCGGGGCCAAGCATCTGAAGAAGGGCGCCTGGGCGGGGCGGGTCGACGTGCCCCTCGGAGGGCGCCGCAGCCTTGACGTGTGCCTGCCGCTGCCATCCGCGGGACAATATTCGGTCGCGGTTCGCCACGACAGCAATGCCAACAAGAAGAGCGACTGGAACGACGGCGCCGGCTTTTCGCGCAATCCCAAGCTCAGCCTGCTCGGCCGCCCCAGCTTCGCCCAGACCGCGGTGCCGGTGAAGGCGGGGCCGACCAAGATCAATGTCGTGCTCAACTATCGCAACGGGATGAGCGTCGGGCCGGCCGGATAGTCGCCTCAGGCGCCCATCTGTCCCAAAGCGGGAAGCGACAGCGCCCCCGAGCGCCCTTCGTCCCGGTCAATGCGTTGGGCACCCCGACTGACAATGATCAAGGGGTGTTTGAAATGACCGAATCCAGTTCCAGCCTGATGGCGATCCTGTTCGGTGCCGCGGTGTTCGTGCTGATCGTCGCGGTGGGTTGGCGAAGCGTCCAGAACCGCCGCATCCTCCGCCTGCAGGGGACCGACGGCAACGAGACGATCATCGTCGCCGGCGAAGATGACGAGGTCACCAGCGTCGCGACCACGGGCGAAACCATCGTCCGGTAAAGCGGTCAACGGTCGCCAGGCGATGCCCCGGCGGCCGTCGCTGGGGCCGGTCTTCGCCGCCGGCGACTATGGTACAATGGCCGTATCGCGCAGCGTTTGGTCGACGCGTAACTGATCGGGTTCCTGAATTGGGGACACGATCATGCAAGCACTTACCGCTGACCAGTTCTTCTTCGTCTACAATGCCTTTTCCTTCACGCTCGCGACGATGGCCGCGGCGACCATTTTTCTTTGGCTCGGTCGATCGCAAGTCGGCCCCGCCTATCGCACCGCGCTCACCATTTCGGGGCTCGTCACGGCCATTGCGGCCTATCATTATTGGCGAATCTTCGAGAGCTGGGCGGGGGCCTTCGAGGTCCGCAACGGTGTCGTCGCGGTTACCGGGCTCGCGTTCAACGACGCCTATCGATACGTCGACTGGCTGCTGACCGTCCCGTTGCTGCTGATCGAGTTGGTGTTGGTGATGCGCCTGTCGAGCGAGGAAACGGTGCGCAAGTCGACCCGGCTCGCGTTCGCGGCCGCGCTGATGATCGTGCTCGGCTATCCGGGCGAGATCGCCGCCGATAACGGCACCCGCGCGCTGTGGGGCACCTTGTCCGCCATCCCCTTCCTCTACATCGTCTATGAACTGTTCGTCGGGCTGGGCGAGGCGATCAAGCGGCAGCCGGAGAATGCCCGCGGGCTGGTCAACACCGCACGGTGGCTGACCTTCGCGTCGTGGGGGTTCTACCCGATCGTCTACATGGTGCCCTATACCTCCCTGTCGGGGGCGAGCACCGAAACGGCATTGCAGATCGGCTATACGATTGCCGACCTGATCGCCAAGGCAGGCGTCGGGGTGCTCATTTACCTCATCGCCGTGCGCAAGTCGGCGGTCGAATATGGCGATCCCGGCAACCAGCACGCCACCAGCCAGCCGGCACCGACTGCCGCTCGCTGATGCTCGGCTGGGCCATCCCAGCACGCGGTCAACGGCGACCGGGGACCAGGCGGTCCCCGGTCGCTGCCGTCGTCTCCTCCGCGGCGTCGCTGCCACTGCTGACGCGCACCGCTATCGCCGCCTTCGTTACGCTGCTGGTGGTGCAGGCGCTGGGTGCACCGCTGGCGGGCTCGATCGCCACGATGATCGCGTGCGGGGCGATCCTGCTGTTTGGATTGCCGCACGGGACGCTCGACCTGGCGATCATCCGGCGCGAACAGGGGCTGGGATCGCGGGCGATGCGCGTCCTGCTGCTGGCCTATCTCGGGCTGGCCGCAGGCATGGCCGCGCTGTGGCAGGTCGCGCCGGTCGCCGCTTTGTCGCTGTTCATCGTCATCGCCGTCGTCCATTTCGCCGAAGACTGGTGCGACCTGGGGTCGGCCTTCCTGGCGCAAGGGATGGCGATCGCCACCTTGTCCGCACCGACCCTGCTGTATGGAGCGGCGATCGAGCAGCTGTTCATTGCCGTCTCCGGCAGCGGCCAGGCGGCGTTGGTCGCCGACCTTCTGCTGCTTATCGCCCCGACCAGCCTGGCGGTGGCAAGCGTCGCGATCTGGGTGCTGGCAAAGGCCGGCCGCCGGGCGCAGGCGATCACCACCGCGGTGGCGCTGGCGGGGATGGTCCTGCTGCCACCCGTGGTCGGCTTTGCGTTATACTTTTGCCTGCACCACTCGCCGCAGCAACTGAACGTGGCGATCGATCGTGCCGCGGGGTGGCGCCGGTCGTGGCCGACCATCGTCGTTCTGACATGTACCGCGCTCGGCCTCAGCGCCGCGCTGTTCGCGAGCGAGCTTCGCCCGGGGCTGTCCGACCAGTTCGTCGCCGCGAGCTTCATGACGCTGTCGCTGCTCACCGTCCCGCACATACTCGTGCCGTCGATCGTCGCCCGGCTGAGGCCGGCGATCGCGGCAGGATCGTCACTGTCATTCGACCCAAGGAGGAAATGATGAAAATCAAGGATCGCCCCGAATATGCGCGCAAGGGCGCCGTGCTGACGATGCCAGCCGAGCTCAGCGTCGCGGAAGCCGCGATCGCGATGAGCGAGAAGAATTATGGCGCGGTGGTGATCGTGTCCGACGACAAGCAGCCGATCGGGATGGTCACCGAGCGTGACTTCATGCGGCGCCTGCTGGCCAAGGGCCTCGACCCGGTCAAGACCCGGCTGGGCGACATCATGACGACCGATCTCAAGGTCGCGCGGCCCGACGACGAGCTGCTCGGATGGCTTCGGCAAATGTCGAACGATCGCTTCCGCCACGTGCCGGTGGTCGACGAGCGTGGCCAGGTCATCACAATGATGAGCCAGGGTGACTTCGTGAGTTACACCTGGCCCGAACTGATGGCGCGGATGACCGAGCAGGCCAAGGCGACGTTCGAATTGAGCCCGTCGATGTTCGCGGCCTTCGGCGGCGCGGTGTTGTTCTTCCTCGCGGTGATCGCGGCGGCGCTGGCGCTCAACTGACGATCGGGCAGTGCTACGGCACGAGCGCGATCAGCAGGCTCAAGCCCGCCAGCCCGAGCGAGAGGGGCAGGCGCAGTCGAAACCAGCCGAGCGGGCAGAGGCCGTTCGCCACCAGCCGGCGATCGAACAGCAGGGCGCCGACCAGCGCCGCGGCGATGATCGACAAGCCCCACCCGGAGGCGAGACCGAGGGCGCGTGCGCAGAGGACGCCGAACGCCAGCAAGGACGGTGCCACCGCCATCAACCAGACCGATCCCCGGACGGCCGTCCGCGATCGCGAAACGAGACCCCACCAGGCGCCGCCGACGAAGCTCAGGATCAGGGCGGCATAGGCGAGGGCCAAGTCGCGCGCGATGCCCGCGACGGGGGCTGGCGCAAGCATGACGGTCACTGCCAGCAGGAGCTGGGGGGCGAGCCCGGCGGCACCGAGCCAGACGGGCCAGCGCGAGATGGTGCCCGAAGCGGTCAGGGCGGACTGGTGGGTCAAGGGTCGGGCTCCGTGGCTGGCGTGGCTGCTTTCCTTGCCTTCGGGCACGGCCGCGGGTCGATCGAGCGCAACGGAAGCACGGTATCGCGGGTGCGCCACAGCGACCGCGGTTGCCGACCAAAGGAGGGCGTCGGCAACCCACGAATGGGGAAGGGCCATGTGGCTCGATCGCTGTGGCGCCGGATGGTGGATAGGCGGCGGCGGCCGCCTCGGCGATACGGCTTTTGGACCGTAGGGCGGCTAGAAGCCCGCCTCGACCGCGAGCCGGATAAGATCGGCAGTGGTATTGAGGCCGAGCCGGTTCATCAGGATCGCGCGGTGCATCTTGACGGTCTTTTCGGCCAGCCCGAGTTCACCCGCGATCTGCTTGTTGAGCAGGCCGCTGGCGACGAGCTTCAGCACCTGGGTCTGCCGCGGCGACAGCGCCTTGACCATTTCGGCCGCCTTGATGCGTCGCATGCTCGACGCGGTCGAGGCGGCGGCGTCGATCTCGATCTGGGAACCGAGGAAGTAGAGCAATTCGTCCTGCTCGTCGTAGATCGGCGCGACCAGCACGGCGTTGCGGAAGGGCTGGCCGTTACGCTTGTAGTTGAGGATTTCGACCAGCACCGGCTGATGTTCGCGCACCCCGCGCCGGATTTCCTCGGACAGCCACGGTTCGGTCCCGGGACCCGACAGGAAGCGGCAATTGCGGCCGATCACCTCGTCGGCCGAATAGCCGGTCAGTTCGCAAAACTGCCGGTTGCATGCGACGATCGGATTGTCGGGCAGTCGCGGGTCGCTGATGACCGACGGGATCGGGCTGTCGGTAACCAGCGAGATGAAGCGACGATCGAGGCTGGCCGGGCGGTTGGTGACCGACGTCTGCGCTGTTCGTCCCTTGCTCACATTTTGCAATATGAACCAACACTGCAAATAGACAATGGGCCGGGCGTTGCCGGTCCGTAGCCATGGCGCGCGGCCGGTTTACCTAGCGATACGCGACCAAACGTCCGCCGTCGGTGAGGATGTACAAGGTATTGCCGGCGACGACGGGGGGGACGCTGATGCTGGCGCCGGCCTTGGTCTGGCTCTGGAAGCTGCCGTTGGTCGGATTGATGTTGATCAGCGTGCCGTTCGATCCGGCGACGATCAGTCGGCTGCCGGCGAGGATCGGGCCGCTGTAATAAATCAGGCCCTTCTTGCCCTTCGGATTTTCCCACCGCGGCAGCTCGTTGATCCAGCGGACCTTGCCGGTGGTGCGCGACATGGCAACGACCTTGGCCTCGTCGGTGACGACGAACACCCAGTCGCCCGCGACCCACGGGGTGGTGATGCCGGCGACATTCTGTTCCCAGATGCGCTGACCGGAGTTGATTTCGAGCGCGACCATGCGCCCGCCCTTGCCAACCGCGAACACCTGATTGCCGTCGATCACCGGGCTCGCGTCAATGTCCGACAGTGCGGCGACGCTGGTCGAGATGGAGGTGCGCGACAATGCGTCCTGCCACACCACGCGGCCATTCTCGTAGCGGTAGGCGTTGAGTTCGCCCGACGAGAAGCCGGCGATTACCGTGCCGCGCGCGACTGCCGGCGAGGCCGACCCGAACACGCCGGCGATCTCCAGCGCGGCGGCGCTTGACCAGTTGGCGGCGCCGTCAGCGGCCTTGAGCGAGTAAATCTGATTGTCCTGGCTGATCACGTAAACCGCGCCGTCGGCCACCGTCGGGGCGCCACGCAGCGGACCGCCGGGCTTGACCGTCCACAGCTGCGCGCCGGTCGCGGCGTCGAGCGCGGCCACATTGCCGAGGCCGTTGACGGCATAGACACGGTCGCCCTCGACCGCGAGGCCGCCGCCGTAATTGCTGTCCTTGTTGCCGCTGTCCTTGCCGAAGCTGGTGCTCCACACCGCGCCGCCGTTGCGCGTGTCGAACGCGCGGGCGACGCCGTTGGTGTCGATCGTGTAGACCCGGCCGCCGGCAACCACGGGAGCGCTGATCAGCCGGCCCTTCTTGTCGCTGCCGGCGCCGATCGACACCTGCCACGCCAGCCCAAGCGCATTGCCGAGCGCGACATGGCCCATCGACTTGGACGGGTTGCCGCCCGACTGAGCCCAATCGTCATTGGCAATCGCTTCGGGAATGGCGAAGGGCAACGCCGCGGTATCGGGATCGACCGCAATCTCATTCTCGGCCGACAGGACCGAGATGCGTTCGCCGACCACGGGCGTCTTGACCACGCCTTTCTTGAACGGGTTGCAGGCGGTCACCATCGCCGACGCGGCCAACAGCAGAGCGATGTTGCGAATGGAGGAGTTCATATGGGTGAGCGTCCTATTGGCTGAACATTAGCGGGGCATGCCGGGGAGCGACGCGCTTGCATCGACCCCGAGGGTGCCGGCGATCTGGACCGCGCGGCTGCGAATGGATTCGGGAACTTGGGCGTCGGCGGCGACGGCGGCGAACAGGCGCCCGGCCTCGGCCTTGCGGCCCTGCTTGAGCATCGCCATCGCGGTAAGTTCGCCCGCGCTTCCGAACCACGGGTTGCCGGGCTTGGCGAGCGGTTCAAGCCGGGCGATCACCGCCTCCGGCTTGACGGTATCGAATTCCAGCGCGGCGAGGCGCAGTGATGCGAGATCGCGGAACGGCTGGGCGAGCCCGCCGTCGTCGGCGATCGAGCGGTAGATGGCGATGGCCGAGGCGCGATTGCCACCGGCCAGCGCAATGGCGGCCTGGGCCAGCCGCGCTTCGGTGGCGATTCCCTCGGACGGGCTGTTGGTCAGCTTGTCGAGCGTCGGGGCGACGGTCGCGGCCGATGCGGTGGTGCCGGAATCGAGGCTGGCCAGCGCGGAGGTCAGGGTTTCGCTGTCGGCGGCGGCGAGTTTCGACTGGCGATCCTGCCAGTAGATCCAGCCGCCAACCGCGGCGAGGAACAGCAGCACCGCGCCGGCGATGATCGTCCCATAGCGCTTGGCCAGAGCCTGCGCCCGGTCGCGGCGGAGATTTTCATCGACTTCGCGAACGAAGGCGTCGCTGCTGCTATCGGGGGTAAGCGCCAAGATAATCCTCATGCGTCGGGGGGTGACGGCCGGCCCACATTTCCCCACCCTCAATGAACGAACGCTGGCCGGCGCTCGCTCTAGCGCGGCGCCGAAGAAAGGCAAAGAGGCAATGGCCTCGCGGTATTACTTCGCGCCAGCGGCGGCGATCCAGGCCCGCATCCGGGTTTCGAGCACCGGCAGCGGCACTGCGCCCATGGCGAGCAGGGTCGTGTGGAAGCCCTTGATGTCGAATTTGGTGCCAAGCGTGGCTTCCGCTTCCTTGCGCAGTCGGCGGATGGTGAGCTCGCCAAGCTTGTAGGACAGGGCCTGGCCGGGCCAGCTGATATAGCGGTCGACCTCGGTCTCGACCTCGTGCAGCGACAAGGCGGTGTGGCTGGCGAGATAGTCGATCGCCTGTTGGCGCGTCCAGCCGTAGCGGTGGAGGCCGGTGTCGATCACGAGGCGGGCGGCGCGCCACATCTCATAGCTTTGCTGGCCGAAGCGTTCGTAGGGGGTGCGATAGATCCCCATCTCGATCCCGAGCCATTCGGTATACAGGCCCCAGCCCTCGCCATAGCCCGAGAAATAGAGGTTGCGGCGAAAGCGCGGGAGCGCCTTGCCTTCCTCCGCCAGCGCGGCCTGGAAACTGTGACCGGGCGCGCATTCGTGGAGCGTGAGGGCGGGGATATTGTAAAGCGGGCGGCCGGGCAGGTTGTGCGTGTTCATCTGGCAGCTAGTGAGGCCGCCGCGCCCGGCGGTGTAAAATGGCGCCAGCGCATCGGGCACCGGGATGATGGCGAAGCGGCGACGCGGCAGCACCTCGAAATAATCCTTGAGGCGGCCGTCGACGCGCTTGGCGGCATAGGCCGAGACGCCCATCAGTTCGTCGGGGGTGCGGGCGATGAACTGCGGATCGGTGCGGAGGAACTTGAGGAAGTCGGGGAAGCTGCCCTTGAACCCGGCCTCGGCCAGGGTCTTCTTCATGTCGGCGTCGATGCGCGCGACTTCCCTGAGGCCGATCTGGTGGATCTCCTCGGGAGTCAGGGGGAGGGTGACATATTCGCGCACCTCGGCGCGGTAATAAGCATCGCCATCGGGGAGCGCGCTGGCGCCGACGGTCTTGCGCGCGCCGGGGACGTAGGTGTCGCGGTAGAAGCTGAGCAGGTTGCGATAGGCGGGAACGATCGACTGCTCGATCGCCGCTTTTCCCTCGGCGCGGAGCCTGGCCTGGTCGGCCGCGCCGATCGAGGACGGCATGGAGGCGAAGGCCTTGTAAAAGGCATTGGCGTCGGCCGGGACGGTGAAGGCGCTGATCGATCCGTCGCGGCCGGCGAGGGTGGCAGACGGGGGCGTGAAGCCGCGCCTCAGGCCGGCGCGCATGTTGGCGATATGCTCGGCGAAATAGCGCGGCACGTCGCGCATCCGGGCGATGTAGCGGCGGTAGGCGGCGGGATCGTCGAGCGGCTGCGATTCGTCGAGATAGGTCCAGAAATTGCTGTCCGAATTGACCGGCATTTCCCATTCGCGGAAGCGGGCATCCGATAGCGCGCTTTCGAGGATGTTGCGGAGGACGGCGGCATTGGTCTGCTCGTCGAGCGACAGGCGCGCGACGGGAATGGCGTCGAGCTTGGCGAGCAATTGCCTGAGGTAGGTAGCGCGGGCGGCGTGGCTGGCGGGGTCGACCCTCGGCAGATAGCCCGCCTGTTCGCTTTCGCCCTTGGCATTTTCGAAGCTGCCATATTGTTTGGCGGCCCAGTCGGCATAGCCGTCGTAGAGCGACTTCAGGTCGCGGTCGGCGGTAGACTGGGCGGACGCGGGCGCGGCGATTGCGGCGAGGAGGCACAGGGCAAAACGGAGTTTCATATGATCAGACTAACGGCTGACGCCGCGGCGGCAATGGTCAGCCCTTCGGTCCGAGCCAGAAAATGAGACTGGTGATTGTGACAGCCGCGACGAGGCTTACTTTCAGGTAGCTTTGAAAAAACTGCGGATCGTCTTCACGAAAGATTCGGTACGTCGGGAATGCTCCGAACAGGATCGCGAAAATCGCGCTCCCCCAAAGCATCGCCAGCGCCGCCCAGCGCATACTGATCAACCCCTCGAAAAATGCCCCAAACACGCCAAGCGCCGAGATGACGAGTGAAGCCTCGAGCATACGCTTACGCGGCGTGTTGAGCGTTCGCGGCGGCATGTCCGGATCAGGATATTCGGGATCGAAGCGGGACTGCCGATAGCCCATCATCACACTTTCGGGCGGTAGGTTTGCTCGTCGGTGGGGAAGCTCCGCGACCGCACTTCCTCGCGGTATTTCGCGGCGGCAGCACCGATCTCCGTCGCGAGGTCGGCGTAGCGTTTGACGAAGCGGGGGGTGCGCTCGAACAGGCCGAGCATGTCCTCGGTGACCAGCACCTGGCCATCGCAGTCGGGCGAGGCGCCAATGCCGATGGTGGGGATGGCGACCGACTTGGTCAGTTCCTCGGCGATGCTTTCCAGCACACCCTCGACCACCAGGCAAAAGGCGCCGGCGTCGGCTACGGCCTTGGCATCGCCGACGATCTTTTTCGCCTCGTCGGCGCTCTTGCCGCGCGCGGCATAGCCGCCGAGGACGTTGACCGCCTGCGGGGTGAGGCCGACGTGGGCGATGACGGGGATGCCGCGATTGGTCAGGAAGTCGATCGTCGGGGCCATCGCCTCACCGCCCTCCAGCTTGACCGCCGCGCAGCCGGTTTCCTTCATGATCCGCGCGGCGCTGGCGAAGGCCTGTTCGGGCGAGCCTTCATAGCTTCCGAACGGCATGTCGACCGCGACAAGCGCATGCCACGACCCGCGCACCACCGCGGCGCCGTGGGCGCACATCATCTCCATTGTCACCGGAACGGTCGAGGGCAGGCCGTAGATCACCTGGCCCAAACTGTCGCCGACCAACAGCATCTCGCAATGCGGGTCGAGCAATTGCGCCATCCGCATGGTGTAAGCGGTGAGCATGACCAGGGGCTCGGCGGTGGTGCCGTCCTTCTTCCGGGCGCGGATCGCAGGCACGGTCATGCGCTTGCCCGGGACCGGGGTCGGCGTGGCGCGGCTGGTCGAACTGTCGATGGTGAAGGTGGACATGGCCGCCTTCTAGCGGGCCGCGGTCAGCGTAGCCAGCCGGAGCGGCGCGCCAGGCGGGCGAGGTGCCAAATGCCATAACAGACGACAAGGATGACGACCGGCAGCAAAAGGTCGTCCGAGCTGGTCAGGTTGCGCAGGGCGGGGACCAGAAGGAAGGCGCTGTTTTGCACCGCGAGGGCAACCAGCGATATCGCGAGCAGGGGCTCTGCGAGTCGGCGGCGCATGACCAGCAGGATGGCCCCCGCGAGGCCAACCCAGACCGCGATTGCAAAGGCCGCCAGCACCCAGGTCGGCGTGGCATCGAAAATCCGTATCTGATCGGTCGGCAGCGCCGCGCGGTCGATCGTGACCCGCATGTAATAGAGATAGCAGCCCAGTATTTCCCACAGCAGAGCGGCGATCGCCGCGATGGTGAACCAGCGCGGCGCGGGAAGTTGCTGGTCGGTCAATTCCATGCCGCTTGCTCCCCCGGATGAAGCTCCAGAGTGCGTTGCTGCACGGCAATGCGCAAGGGGCCTGGAGCGCGCCCGTGTTGACCCGCGCGTCACAAGCGGCCAAGCGCTCCAGCCATGCCCCAAGCCACCGTCGCCATCGTCGGCCGTCCCAATGTCGGCAAGTCGACCCTGTTCAATCGCCTGGTCGGCAAGCGCGTCGCGCTGGTCGACGATCGCCCCGGCGTGACCCGCGACCGGCGCGAGGGCGAGGGCGAGTTGCTCGGCCTTCAATTCCGCGTGATGGACACTGCCGGGTTCGAAGATGAGGATCCCAAATCGCTTCCGGGCCGGATGCGGGCGCAGACCGAGGCCGCGGTGCGCGAGGCCGATGTTGCGCTGTTCCTGATTGATGCGCGCGAGGGACTGACCGGGCTCGACGAGGAAATCGGCCGCTGGCTGCGGTCCGAAGACACGCCGGTGATCGTCGCCGCCAACAAGGCCGAAGGGCGCGGCGGCGAGGCCGGACGGCTCGAGGCGTATAAATTGGGGCTGGGCGATCCGTTCGCCATCTCGGCTGAGCATGGCGAAGGGCTGGTCGATCTGTTCGAGGCGCTGCGCCCGCACCTCGAACGCGAGGAATTTGCCGAAGACGAGGATGAAGAGCGCGAGGACGGTCCGCTCAAACTTGCGATCGTCGGGCGACCCAATGCGGGCAAGTCGACCCTGGTCAACAAGATGTTGGGCGAGGAACGGATGATCACCGGGCCCGAAGCCGGGATCACCCGCGATTCGATCAGCATCGAATGGCTTTGGCACGATAAGCCGGTACGGCTGATCGACACCGCGGGCCTGCGCAAGCGCGCCAAGGTCGAGGACAAGCTTGAAAAACTCTCGGTAATGGACACCAAGCGGGCGATCGATTTCGCCGAGGTGGTGGTGCTGTTGCTAGACGCGACCCGCGGATTGGAAGTGCAGGATTTGAAGATCGCTAGCCAGGTGATCGATGAGGGTCGAGCGCTGGTGATCGCCCTCAACAAGTGGGACGTGGCGGAAAATGCCTCGTCGTTGTTCAACGGGGTCAAGGGCGCACTCGAGGAGGGGCTGTCCCAGCTCAAGGGCGTCCCGGTGCTGACCGTCTCGGCCTTCACCGGCAAGGGCATCGACCAGTTGATCGGTGCCGCCTTCGAGGTGCGCGATCAATGGTCACGGCGGATCGGGACTGGTGAGCTCAATCGCTGGTTCGAACGCGCGGTCGAGGCCAACCCGCCGCCCGCGCCCGGCGGCAAGCGGATCAAGCTGCGCTACATCACGCAGGTCAAAACGCGGCCTCCGACCTTTGTCATCTTCGGATCGCGGGTCGACCAATTGCCGCGCAGCTACGAGCGCTATCTGCTCAATTCGATGCGCCGTGACCTCGGGCTAGGCCCGGTGCCGGTACGGCTGTCGATGCGCGCGCAGAAAAATCCGTATCACGACGCGCAGTAAGTCGGTCCCGCAATAACCTGCTCTTTACCCTTTCCCGGGTAGGAAGGGGCGTGGGATTGCGCCTTTTCGGCGCGGATGGAGCAGACATTGGACGACGGCAACGAACGCGACGACAGCCACGAGATCGTCGACTGGGTCTATTTCGAGAAATCGCGCGCCGAGCTCGGCCCGGGGTTCATCCGCATCCTCGGCTACTATCGGGAAGATGGCGAGAAGAGCGTCGCCAAGATTGAACAGGCCATGCGCGACCATGACACGGTGGCGCTGGTCATTCCGGCGCATACGCTGAAAGGCGAGTCGCGGCAGTTCGGCGCCGAACCGCTTGCCGATTTGGCCGAAAAGATCGAAAATGTCGCGCGGTCGTGCATCGAGACGCATCGCTTCCCCGACGAACTCATTCCCGACGTGGTCGAACTGCGCCGGATGTTCGACCTGACCGTCGACATGTTCGACAAGGCGACCAACCCGCTGATGACCCGCGCCGCGCCGGGCGGCTTCGGGCGGCGTGCGTCATCGAATCAGGAATTCGGCCGGATCTAGGCTTTGCTCAGCGGCTGAATTTCGAGCCGGGACAGCGAGCGCCACAGCCATTCGAAAGGGCCGTAGTGGAAGCGGTCGAGCCAGGGCTTGGACCAGAGCAGCATCAAAACCCACGTGCCGATGACGAACAGCCAGAGGCTAGCACGGCCAACCTCACCGAACAGATCGCCGCCATAACCGTAGAAGATGCTGGTCATGACGATCGAGGTCAGGAGGTAGTTGGTGAAGGCCATGCGGCCCGCCGCCGCGACCCGGTCTTTCAACGCGGGCATCGGCCCGACCTTTACCCACGAGATAATCGCCGCTGCCCAGCCAACCGCGAGCAGCACATCGAACGGCATCGACAGCGCGAGGAAGGCGAGGAATACGCGCACCGCGTCGAAGTTCGCGGATGCCTGCCACCAGGCGAGATAGGCGAGTGGGGGAAGCGCGATGAGCGCGGTGCGGATCGCCCATTTGCGGTAGCGGGCGACCTCCCACTGGCCCGTCAGCATGCCCGATTTGAACAGGGCCATGCCGATGAACATCAGCCCGAGGGTTTCGAGGCCGAGGCCGAGGAAAGACATGAAGGGCTCAAAGGTGCGGCCGATGAGGCGCAATTCGACGATCGGCGCATATCCCGATTTGTAGAGCTTGAGATCCTGCTCGATCTTGGGGCTCGAGGCGCCGACTTCGGTTTCCATGGTGCGGCGGGCTTCCATGAATTCGGTCGAGGTCCGCCTGTCGACCAGGTCGGTGCCGGCGACCAGCCCGGTCAGCCCGATCGCGCCGAAATAGATGAAGGACAGCGACAGGAAGCCGACCGCCCAGCGGACCAGCGATCGGGGACTCTTGTTGCGGAAGAGATAGAGCAGCATCCCCGAGATGGCGTAGAGCGCGAGCACGTCTCCGAACCAGATGAAATAGAAATGGACCAGACCGAAGCCGAGCAGGACGACCATGCGGGCGTAATGCGCCTTGCCGCCTTCTCCGCCCGATGCGGTCGCGCGCTCGATCACCAGCAGCGTCGAGGCGCCGAACAGGATCGAGAACAGCCCGCGCATCTTGCCGTCGAACAGGATGAAATTGAACAGCCAGCTGACGAGGTTGGCGCCGCTGTCGCCGCCATAGGCCGCGGGGTTGGCATAGGCCGGATAGGGCAGAGCGAAGGCGGCGATGTTCATCACGAGGATGCCCATCACGGCGACGCCGCGGACGATGTCGAGCGTCAGGATGCGGTCGCGCGTCGTGGTGGTTTCGATCATCGCCGCCCCCCTAAGCCTTCGGGTGACCTAGCACAATAATACAGCGGGACAATCCGTTCGGGCGGGAATCAGTCCGCCGCGGCCTCGCTCTGTAGTTGAATATAGTTCTGAATCCCCATCTGGCGGATCATGTCGAACTGGGTCTCGATAAAGTCGACATGCTTTTCTTCGTCGCGGAGGACTTCGGCGAACAGGTCGCGGCTCACATAATCCTTCAGTGCCTCGCACTCGGCCACGCCATTGCGATACATTTCGACCGCTTCATGCTCACCGGCGAGGTCGGCCTTGAGTATTTCCTCGACGCTCTCGCCAATGCGCAAGGGGTTCATCGACTGCATGTTGGGGAAGCCGTCGAGGAACAGGATGCGGTCGGTGAACTTGTCCGCATGCTTCATCTCGTCGATCAATTCGTGGCGCTCATAGTCGGCGAGCTTCTTGACGCCCCAATTGTCGAGCATCCGGTAATGCAGCCAATATTGGTTGATCGCGGTCAACTCCGCCTTGAGCGCCTCGTTGAGCAGTTCGATGACCCGGGGATTGCCCTTCATGACGCGACTCCTGTTGTCGGAGGACGGCATAGGCTTCGCAATTGCTCAGGGAAAGCCTGAAAGTCGCGGAAATCAGGGAAAAATCTGCGACTGCGAGTCAGTCGCAGTCGCGGTCAGGCGGCTTGCTTGTCTTCCAAGGGCGGGGCGCGGAGCATCTGCTCGACGATTTCGTCGGCCATGTCGCGACATCCGCCACATTCGAATTCGCAGCCCATCGAGGCATAGGCCGCTTCCGCGTCCTTGCAGCCGCGCGTGGTGGCGGCCCGAATGTCGCAATCGCGAATCACATTGCAGGAGCAGATGATCATGGCGCTGATGTAGCGCTATTGCGACGCGTTCGCAAGTCTTGCGGCTAGAGTTCGCCATCCATCAGCGCGGGAAAGAAGCCTTCGTGCGCGGCGCGGAGGGTGGCGAGGGGGATGTTCAGTCGACATACCTCGTCCGTCCAGTCATCATCGAACAACGCCTGTCTCCGTCCAATCGACCGAGACATTCGACGACCAAGTCGGCCCTGCTGGCTTCGTCGATCAAACGTTCTGAGGCTGCCGTCTCGATCAAGTACCGACCTTGATCCTCGCCGAACAAAAGGTCGGGCGCGTCCAGCCGTATCGCTGCCAATTGCGAGGCCAAAATTCGCCGGCGAGTGCCATTTCCGCTGCAGCAACGAGGATGCCACCGTCGGATACATCGTGAACCGAAGCGCAAGGCCCGAGTGACAGCATCTCCTGACAAACTCGCCAACGCGCTCGCTCGATTTCCAAGTCGACGACAGGGGAGTTGCCCGCTGCGCTTCCCTGATTTCTTGAGCCAAAGCGACTGCCCAAGATGGCCTTCGCAATCGATCTTCGGTGACAATGCGCCGCCGGAGAGCACGAACAACAGATCGTCCTCGGCCTTGAACCCAATCGTCGCCGACTTCTCCCAATCGTCGAGAATGCCGACGGCGCCGATCGCGGGGGTGGGGAGGATGGCGCTGCCGCCGCCGGTCGCCTTGCTCTCGTTGTAGAGGCTGACGTTGCCCGAGACGATCGGCATGTCGAGCGCGATGCAGGCTTCGCTCATGCCACGCAAGCAGCCGACGATCTGGGCCATGATCTCGGGGCGCTGGGGGTTGCCGAAGTTGAGGCAATTGGTGACCGCGAGCGGCTTCGCCCCGACCGCGCACAAGTTGCGATAGGCTTCGGCGATGGCCTGCTTGCCGCCTTCATAGGGGTCGGCGTAGCAGTAGCGCGGGGTGCAGTCGGTGGTCATCGCCAGCGCCTTGTGGGTGCCGTGGACCCGGACCACCGCGGCGTCGCCGCCGGGCTCTGGACGGTGTCGGCGCCGACCTGGCTGTCGTACTGCTCCCAGATCCAGCGGCGGCTGGCGATGTTGGGGCTGGCCATCAGCTTGAGCAGATCGGCGGCGATGTCGGTCGATTCGGGAATGTCGCCGAGCGGGGCGACCTTGGCCCATGCCTGATACTCGTCGGGGCTGAGGTAGGGGCGCTCGTACAGCGGGGCGTCGTCGGCGAGCGGACCCAAGGGGATGTCGCACACGATCTCGCCATGATGCTCGAGCACCATGCGGCCGGTATCGGTAACTTCGCCGATGACCGCGAAGTCCAGTTCCCACTTGCGGAAGATCGCCTCGGCAAAGGCTTCCTTGCCGGGTTTGAGCACCATCAGCATCCGCTCCTGCAATTCCGACAGCATCATCTCGTAGGCGGTCATGCCCGTCCTCGCGCTGGGGGACGGCGTTCATGTCGATGCGGATCCCGACCCCGCCCTTGCTCGCCATTTCGACCGAAGAGGAGGTCAGGCCCGCGGCGCCCATGTCCTGGATCGCGACGATCGCGTCCGACGCCATCAGCTCGAGGCAGGCCTCGATCAGCAATTTCTCGGTGAACGGATCGCCGACCTGCACCGTGGGGCGCTTGTCCTCGTCGCCCTCGGCGAAGTCGGCGGATGCCATGGTCGCGCCGTGGATCCCGTCGCGGCCGGTCTTGCTGCCGACATAGACGATCGGATTGCCGACGCCCGATGGCGGCGGAATAGAAAATCTTGTCCTGGTCGGCGACCCCGACGGTCATGGCGTTGACCAAAATATTACCGTCGTACGCGGGGTCGAAATTGACCTCGCCGCCGACGGTGGGGACGCCGACGCAATTGCCGTAACCGCCGATACCGGCGACGACGCCGCTGATCAGATGGCGCATCGCGCGGATGGTCGGGGCGACCGAAGCGCAGGGCGTTGAGGTTGGCGATCGGGCGCGCGCCCATGGTGAAAACGTCGCGCAGGATTCCGCCGACCCCGGTCGCCGCGCCCTGATAGGGCTCGATGTAGGAGGGGTGGTTGTGGCTCTCCATCTTGAAGATGGCGGCCTGATTGTCGCCGATGTCGATCACGCCGGCATTTTCCCCGGGGCCGCAGATCACCCACGGGGCTTCGGTCGGGAGCTTCTTCAAATGAAAGCGCGAGCTTTTGTAACTGCAATGTTCCGACCACATGACCGAGAAGATGCCGAGCTCGACGAGGTTGGGCTCGCGGCCCAGCGCGTGGAGCACGCGGTCATATTCGTCGGGGCTGAAGCCGTGGTCGGCGACGATTTGCGGGGTGATCATGGGCTGGCCGATAGCGGTGCGGGGCGCATAAAAAAACCCCCGGCGCGGACCGGGGGTTTTCAAGAGATGGCGTCAGTCTTAGCGGGTACAGGATTTGCCGCCGAAGGTGATGGTCTTCGCCTGCGGGTCGCCGGTCAGGCTGGCACCTTCCGCGGCATAGGGTCCGTTGGCCTCGGCCTGCGCCAGGGTCACCGCCGTGCCGTCCTTGGGCGTGGCGCGGGCGCTATTGGCCTTGCCGTCCGACAGCCAGTCGATCGACACCAGGCTATTGTCCTTGCAGCGATACTGGTGGCTCGCGACGATCGACGGCGGAAGCACGACCGGCGTCGCGGCGTTGGCGGTATTGGCTCGGGGGTCATATGGCCCCTCCGCGGTGATCGTGTGATCGGAACGGTCGCAACCGGCTAACGCGGCGGCGGCGACAAGGAGAAGGGAGAAGGGCAATTTGCTCATGGCTCGTCCTGCCGCCACCGGGACGGCCTCGTCAAGCGAGGGAATTGCAATGCGTCGAAACGGGGCATAGGTTCGTCGAATGTCGGAGATCGAGGCGAGGGTCGGGGCGACCGAGGCGAATGCCGACGTCAAGGAGCGCGTGCAGCGCGTCCGCATCGGACTGACCGGGCTGGCGTTCGTGTTCCTGCTGGTGCTGATCGGCGCGGCCATCACCAACTGGAGCAGCGATGCGCCGACCGCCAACCAGGCGATCGTCAATGCCGTGCCAGCTGAACCCAATGAGCCGCTGGCCGAAATTGGCGCCGCACCGGGCGAATCCGCCGCCGCCAACGCCGCGACCGATAACGCACAGTGAAACGCGCGGCAGCGGCGCTGATCGCGCTGCTGGCGCTGGCGGGGTGCCGGTCGGATGCGGGCGGGGCGAAGGCAAAGCCCGAGCTTTATGTCCTGACGTCCTTGCCGTTACTGTTCGACGAAGGGTTCGGGCTGGGTCCGGCGGAAGGCAAGGCGGCGACGTTCCTGCGCGAGCGCTACATGCTGAAGCCGATCGACTTGCCGAGCCAATTGCCGCCCGGCGCGGTCCTGCTGGCGGCGCAACCGCGGGCGCTTCCGGCGGAGGAATTGGTGGCGCTGGATGCGTGGGTGCGGGGCGGGGGCAGGCTACTGCTGCTGGCCGACCCGATGCTCGAATGGCCGAGCGAGCGGGCGGTCGGCGACCGGCTGCGCCCGCCAGTGAGCTTTGCCGATACCGGGCTGCTGGCACATTGGGGGCTGCGGCTCGATGCGCCGGACACGCGCGGCCTGCATCGAACGCCAGGGGAGATGGGCAACGTCGATTCATTGTCGCCCGGCAAGCTCGTCAAGATCGGCGGCCAATGCTCGACCGATCCCGGGGGAATCGCTTCGCATTGCAGGCTTGGGCAGGGAACGGCTCACATTGTAGCCGACGCGGACTGGCTCAACGTGGAAGCCGTCCGAACAGCTGGCGGGCAACCGGACGGCAATCTCGATATCTTCGATCTCTTGCTGGCCGGCCTGTCCGGCGACCGCAAGTGAGTCGTTGCCGAATTCGCCGCACCCACAGGATTATCCACAGGGTTGTCCCGCTGAAACGATTGAGAACAAAATAAGAATAGAAGGATCGAATAGTCACCATTTCCCGAGGGCAACGACTTGCTGGGCATGAAATCCCATGAAATGGCATCAAAATCCATTGTATCCCGCCCGCTCTTGGGTTACCAACAGGATTGGCACGGGGCGATTCCTCACCTTCAAGTGATGGGCGCGAAGCGGGTGACGATGTCGCACGCTTCGTGAATAGGGGAGGCTTGCGCGCCGCAGGAGTGGGATGTGGCGCTAGAGCATCTGTTTCAGGGCAGTGCTTTGAACGCGGTCGACGCGAAGGGTCGCGTTTCCGTGCCCGCCTTCCTGCGCTCGGTGATCGAGCGCCGCGGCGATGCACGCACCATCGTCCTTGCCAAGCACGACAGTTTCGAAGCGCTCTCCGCTTATGACCCGGCCTATGCCGCGCTGAAGCATGCCAAACTGGAGCGGCTGCTGGAAAAGCAGGAAACCGACCCCGCGGCCGAGCTGGATTATGCCCGCCGCACGATGATGGCGTTCGGCGCGACTGAAGAAGTGCCCTACGACAGTTCGGGCCGGATCGTTCTTCCGACAATGATGCGCAAGAAGGGCGGGATCGAGGATCTGGCGCTCTTCATTGGCGTCGGCGAGACATTCCAGCTGTGGAACCCGACCCTGTTCCTCGCCGATCCCAATATTCCCGAGGACATGAAGGACATTGCGCGCTTCCGTCTCGAAGAGCGGGGCGCAAGCTCATGAGTGCGGCCGCCGTTGCCCCGGCACCGCACCTGCCGGTGCTGCTCGACGAGGTTCTTGCGGGCCTCGCCGTCCAGCCCGGCGAAACCCACGTCGACGGCACCTTCGGCGCCGGCGGCTACACGCGAGCTCTGCTCGGGGCGGGGGCGGGACGAGTGATTGCATTCGACCGCGATCCGGATGCGATCGCGGAAGGGCCATCTCTCGTCCCGCATGCCGCCGAGGACGGCAGGCTGATCCTGATCCACGATCGCTTCAGCCAGATGGATACGGCGCTGCAGGATCGCGACCTGGCGCCGGTCGACGGAGTCACGCTGGATATCGGGGTCAGCTCAATGCAGCTCGACCGCGCTGACCGCGGCTTTGCCTTCAGCAAGGACGGCCCGCTCGATATGCGGATGAGTCAGGCGGGGGAGAGCGCCGCCGACTTTCTCAACCATGCCGACGAAGCAGAGATTGCGCGGGTCATCAAAGAATATGGCGAGGAGCCGCGCGCGAAGCGGGTGGCCGCCGCGATCGTTGCCGCGCGCCCGCTGACCAGGACCGCCGAACTGGCCGCCGTGGTGCGCAAAGCGCTCGGCTATTTCCAGGGGATGAAGAGCGATCCGGCGACGCGGACGTTCCAGGCGATCCGCATTCATCTCAATGCCGAGCTTGATGAACTCGAGGCCGGTCTCGCCGCCGCCGAGCGTGTGCTTCGCCCCGGCGGAAGGCTGGCGGTCGTCACCTTCCACAGCCTGGAAGACCGCATCGTCAAGCGCTTCCTGAAAGGACGCAGCGGCGCCACCCCGGCCGGATCGCGCCACCGGCCGATCGCGGTCAGCGGCCCAACCCCCAGTTTCACGAAAGTCGCCAAGCCGGTGTCTGCGTCGGACGCTGAGCTTGCAAGCAACCCGCGCGCGCGCTCGGCACGGCTGCGTACCGCAGTTCGCACCGATGCGCCCGCGTGGGACCAGCAAGAAGGAAGCTCGCGATGAGCGCGCACGGGTTCAAGTCGGTGTTCATGGTGGCGAGCGTCGCCGGCGCCGCGCTGGGTTGCTACCTGGTGTCGCTCAACGTCGCCTCGGAACGTGCCAAGCTGGAGCAGGTCGAGAGCAAGATCGTGCTTGCCCAGCGCGACATTCGAGTACTTCAGACCGAAATCGGAACGCGCGGTCGGTTGGCCCAGTTGGAGCGGTGGAACGTCGGTTTCATCCGTCTCTCGGCCCCGACCGCCGACCAGTTTCTGGAAGGCGGCTTTCAGCTGGCGACGATGACCAAGCCCGCGCCCAAGCCGGCGATCGAGGCGCCGATCGTGCTCGCCTCCGCCCCGATGGACCAAGGCGTGACCCGCAAAGCCGCGACCAACGACAGCGACAATGCCCGGCCAGTCGGGATGGCGCGCGTATCCGCTCCGTCTGCGACCGACATGATGCACGTCGCGAGCTACGAGCGCCCGCCAGTCGCGGCCAGACCGACGATGCTTCCGCCAAAGCCTAAGGTCGCCGCCGGCAAGCCTGCGACGCCCAAACCGGTTGCGACGAAGGGAATGAAAGTCGCGGCGGCCGATACGCTGGCGCCCTTGCCCGCGGCCAAGCCGGCTGCGAAAGGGGCCGCGTCCGGCAGCGCTTCGGCGACAGGTTCGGCTCTCCGCAAATCCAAGGAATCCGGCGCGCCACAATGAACGTCCAGTCGCCCGCTCTTGTCGCCCGGCCCGAGCGGCTTCAGCTGGTCGGCCAGCGCCGCCAGATCTTGGCGGTGATGCACCAGCGGCTGATGTTCGGGATGCTGGTCTATGTCGGCGTTGTCGGGCTGATCGCGGCGCGGATCCTGTACCTGGCGGCGTTCGGCGACCATGCCGGTCGGAAGCTGGGCGTCACCACCCTGATCCCCGAGCGCGGCGATATCGTCGACCGCGACGGCCATGCGATGGCGCGGACGATCGACGCCTGGACGATCGCGCTTCATCCCAAGAAGTTGATCGGCAACAAGCTGGAGCTGGCGAGGACGCTGGCCAAGCTGATGCCCGAGCGTGACGAAGCCACCTATTACGCGATGATGAAATCCGACCGGCCGTTCTTCTACCTCCGCCGCCGCGCAGCGCCCGACGTGGTACAGGCGGTCAATTCCCTGGGCGAGCCGGGGCTGGCGATCGACCGTGAGCCCGACCGGCTTTACCCGCAGACGACGCTCGCGGCGCATGTGCTGGGCTATACCGACGTCGACGGACGTGGCACGGCGGGAATCGAGCGCGCATTCGACGAGCAATTGTCGAACCCGGAAACCCGCGGTCACGCCGATTACCTTGTCGATCTCAAGCCGGGTCCAGCAGGCGCTTGAGCATGAATTGCTCGACGCGATGACACGAATTTTCCGCCATCGGAGCAGCCGGGGTGATCATGGACATCCACACCGGCGAAGCTGATCGCGATGACCAGCCTGCCGCAGCTCAACCCCAATGCGGCCGGCGCTGGATCGACCGAGGCGCGCTTCAATCGCGCTACGATGGGCGTGTACGAGCTGGGATCGACCTTCAAACCGTTCACCGTGGCGATGGCGCTGGATTCGGGAGTCATCAAGTCGATCGGCCAGATGTATCCCTGCCCCGGCGAACTCCACGTCGCTGGGCCGCGAGATCAACGACACCCACCCCTTCGACCGAGCCTGCTCGGTGGCCGAGATCATGCAGGAAAGCTCCAACATCGGCACCGCGCAGATCGCCGACCAGGTCGGTGCGGCGCGGCAGCGAGGAATTCCTGCGCAAGATGGGCTTCCTCGATCAGCTGACATCGAGCTGAAAGAGCGCGGTCGCACGATTAAACCCCGCGACTGGAGCCGGCTCGACGTGATGACGGTCGGCTACGGCTATTCGATGGCGATTACCCCGGTGCACCTCGCGACGGGTTACGCGACGCTGATAACGGCGGCATCTATCGGCCCGGCGACGATGCTCAAGGTCGATGCGTAACCATCCGGTGGGCAAGGGCCGCCGGGCGTATCAGCGAGGATACGAGCTACAAGATGCGATCGCTGCTGCGGCTGGTGGTGACCAAGGGTACCGGCAGCAAGGCCGATGCGCCGGGCTATCGCGTGGGAGGCAAGACCGGGACGGCGGACAAGATTGCGGGGCGCGGCTATTCGACCACGCGGGTGGTGACCAACTTCGCGGGCGTCTTTCCGATCGACGAACCGCGCTACGTCATCGTCGTAATGCTCGACGAACCACAGGCAACCGCCAAACCATGGGCTTCCGCACTGCGGGCTGGAACGTCGCGCCGCTGATCGTCGCACCATCAGCAGGATCGCCCCGATGCTCGGCGTGCGGCCCGACAAGAAGCGCGATGCCAATATGGCCGAAGTCTTGCCGTTACATTCGCGAAAAGACGAACTAGACTGCATGCGCCTGTCCGATCTCACCGGGATCGACAGCGAGGCCGTGGTGACAGGCTTCGCGATCGATCATCGCAAGGTAACCAAGGGAAATATTTTCGGCGCGTTTCGCGGCGCGCGGTTCGACGGCGAAAGCTTCATCCCCCAGGCGGTCGCGCATGGCGCGGTGGCAATCATCGCGAGGCCCGAAGCGAAGGTCGAGGGCGCGGTCCACATTGCCGATGCCGAGCCGCGGCGGCGGTTGGCGCAACTGGCGGGCGATTTTTACGGCCCCTATCCGGAGGTTATCGTCGCGGTCACCGGGACCAACGGCAAGACCTCGACGGTTGAGATGGCGCGGCAGATGTGGCGCATGGCCGGGCAACGGTCGGCGAGCATCGGGACATTGGGCGTCACCACCGCCGATGAGCAGGTCAAGACGGGGCTGACTACGCCCGACATCGTCACTTTTCTGTCGAACATGGCGGGGCTCGAGCGGATGGGGATCAGCCATGTCGCGTACGAAGCCTCGAGCCATGGCCTCGACCAGTTCCGCAGCGAAGGGCTGGCGGTACGCGCCGCCGCCTTCACCAATTTCAGCCGCGACCATCTGGACTATCATCCGGACATGGACGCCTATTTTGCAGCCAAGATGCGTCTGTTCGACGAAGTGGTGGTCGATGACGGCGCGGCGGTGGTGTGGACGGGGGACCCCAAGTCGACCGAGGTCATCGCCCATGCCGAGAAGCGCGGACTGACATTGATCACGGTCGGGCCGGGAGCGGACACGATCGCGCTGCTGGAGCAGGTGCCAACCCCGCTCGGGCAGCGGCTGCTGCTCCGTCACGAGGGCCGCGAGTTGAAGCTGATGCTGCCGCTGATCGGCGCTTACCAGGTCAATAATGTGCTGACCGCGGCCGGACTGTTGCTCGCGACAGGTAGTGACCCGGCGGACGTGCTGGCCGCGATGGGCCGGATTTCGCCCGTGCGCGGTCGGCTGGAGCGGGCGGTGATCAGCCGCGCCGGCGCTCCCGTCTATATCGATTACGCCCACACACCCGACGCGCTGGAAGCGGCGATCGCGGCACTGAAACCTCATGTGGAGGGAAAACTGATAACAGTGTTCGGTGCTGGCGGCGACCGTGATGCCGGTAAGCGGCCTGAAATGGGCCGTGTGGCAAGCGCGAATAGTGATATTGCGATTGTCACCGACGACAATCCGCGCACCGAGGAGCCGGCCGCCATCCGGCGCGAGGTTATGGAAGGCGCGACTGGAGCGAGGGAGATCGGCGACCGGCGAGCGGCGATCGCCGAGGCGATCCGACTGGCCGGGACGGGCGATATCGTGCTGATCGCGGGCAAGGGGCATGAAACGGGGCAGGAGATCGGCGATCTGATGCTGCCGTTCGACGATGCACTGGTGGCCAGAGAATGCGCCGCGTGACCCGGTCAGGCGTTCGACTGCGGGCCGCATTGTGACCCCTCTCTGGACCTCATCTGAAATCGAGGCCGCGACCGGCGGAACGGCGAGCACGCCGTTCGAGGTCTTCGGCGTGACGTTTGACAGTCGCGAAGCGGGGCCTGGCGATCTGTTCGTGGCGATGCCGGGAACGGCGAGCGACGGGCATGATTTCGTCGATTTGGCCTTCACGCAGGGGGCGGCGGCAGCGCTGGTGTCGCGGCCGGTGTCGGGGCCGAATGTACTGGTGCCCGACGTGGCCGAAGCGCTGACCGCCTTGGCGATCGAGGCGCGGCGGCGGACCGGGGCGATGGTCATCGGGGTTACCGGGTCGGTCGGCAAGACATCGACCAAGGAGGCGCTTGCCGCGGCGCTGGAGCGGAGCCGCAAGGGGCCGGTCCATCGCTCGGTCAAGAGCTACAACAATCATACTGGCGTGCCGCTGAGCTTGGCGAGGATGCCACGCGAGACGCGCTTTGCCGTGCTTGAAATGGGCATGAACCACGCCGGTGAAATCGCCGCGCTGACCCGGCTGGTGCGGCCGCATGTCGCGCTCGTCACCGCCATCGCCTCGGCCCATGTCGAGCAATTGGGATCGATGGAAGCGATTGCCGACGCCAAGGGCGAGATTTTCGAGGGGCTGGAAGAGGAGGGGGTCGCAATTATCCCCGAGGATTCGCCTTATCGCGACCGATTGGTCCGCGCGGCGCTGAAGAATGCCGATCGGACGCTCACTTTCGGCCGGAGCGCCGAAGCCGACGTGGCGACGATGCAGGCGGCGCGGTCTGACGACGGGGGCAGTTTGGTTACCGCCAAACTGGTCGACAGCGAGCTGACTTTCACGCTGTCGCAGCGCGGCGATCACTGGATTTCGAACGCGATGGCAGTCCTGTCGGTGGTCGAGGCAGTGGGAGGGGATCTTGCCGCAGCGGGACTGGCGCTGGCTGATCTTGGCGGGCTGAAGGGTCGCGGCGAACGCCATTCGATTGCGGTCGCGGGCGGCACCGCCTTGCTAATCGACGAAAGCTATAACGCCAATCCGGCCTCGATGGCGGCGACGCTGGCGAGCCTTGGCAGCGAGCAACTGGAGGGGCGGCGGATCGCCGTGCTCGGGCCGATGCGCGAGCTGGGCGCGCAGTCGATCGTGATGCATGAAGCGCTGGCCGGGCCGATCCGCGACGCCAAGGTGGAGCGGCTGGTGCTGGTGGGCGACGAAATGCGCGTGCTGGCGAAGGCGCTCGACGGCGAGATCGAGGCAGTGGTGGCCGACACGGTCGAGGAAGCTGCCGGAGTGGTCGAGGCAATCCTAGCACCGGGCGACGTAGTACTGGTCAAGGCGTCTAACTCGGTCGGACTTGCGGCGCTGGTGCAACGAGTGGCAGGGGGCGGCTGATGTTATACGTCATTGCCGAACAGCTCGGGTTTCCCGGAATCCTGAACCTGATCCGCTACATCAGCTTTCGCGCCGGTGCGGCCAGCGCGACGGCGCTGATGATCGGGCTGTTCTTCGGCCCGATGTTCATCCGCTGGCTGCGCGCCAAGCAGGGCAAGGGCCAGCCGATCCGCGCCGACGGGCCGCAAAGCCACCTCGCCAAGCGCGGCACCCCGACCATGGGCGGCCTACTGATCCTGATCTCGGTGTCGGTGTCGGTCCTGCTGTGGATGGACCTTACCAACCCCTATGTCTGGGCCTGCCTGATGGTCACCGGCGGCTTCGGGCTGATCGGGTTCCTCGACGATTATGACAAGGTCAAGAAGGCGCACCATGCGGGCCTCAGCGGCAAGATGCGGCTGTTGCTGGAATTCGCCATCGCCGGCTTTGCCACCTGGCTGATGGTGCGTAACGGCGGCACCCAGCTGTACCTGCCCTTCATCCAGGGGCCGGTGTTCGATATAGGCTGGTTCTACATCGCCTTCGGGGCGTTTGTGATCGTGTCGTTCGGCAATGCGGTGAACCTCACCGACGGGCTCGACGGGCTGGCGACGATGCCGGTGATCATTGCCGCGATCGCATTCATGCTGATCAGCTACCTCGTCGGCAACGCCAAGTTCGCCGAATATCTCGGCATTCCGCATATCCTCGGCACCGGCGATCTGACTGTCCTGTTGCTGGCGATCGTGGGCGCGGGGCTGGCCTTCCTGTGGTTCAACGCGCCCCCGGCGGCGGTATTCATGGGCGATACCGGCAGTCTCGCGCTGGGCGGCGCCTTGGGCGCGGTCGCGGTGGCGACCCACCATGAATTTGTGCTGGTGATCATCGGTGGATTGTTTGTGCTGGAGGCAGTCAGCGTCGTGGTGCAGGTGTTCTGGTTCAAGCGCTTCGGCAAGCGCGTCTTCAAAATGGCGCCGATCCACCATCATTTCGAGCATCTCGGCTGGAGCGAGCCGACCGTGGTGATCCGCTTCTGGATCATCAGCTTCGTCCTCGCGCTGGCGGGGCTGTCGACGCTCAAGCTTCGGTGATCACGGCCAAGGCCTTCGCGGGCAGGCATTATGCGGTGCTGGGGCTTGCGCGGAGCGGCCTTGCGACGGTGGAGGCGCTGCTGGCGAGCGGGGCGAAGGTAACGGCGTGGGATGACCGCGAGGAAGCGCGCGCGGCAGTTCCCCAGGGCGCCGCAATTGAGAATTTCGTGGACACCGACCTCACGCGGTTCGACTCGATCGTCGTCACCCCCGGCCTGCCGCTTAACCGCCACCCGATCGCCCGGCGCGCGAAAGAAGCGGGCGTCGAAATCATCGGCGATATCGAATTGTTCGCACGGGCGCGGGCGGAGCTTGCCGCCGCACAAGGTGGTCGGGATCACCGGCACCAACGGCAAATCGACCACCACCGCGCTCGTCCACCACATCCTCAAGACCGCGGGGGTGCCGAGTTTGATGGGCGGGAATATCGGGCTGCCGATCCTGAGCCAGGATCCGCTGCCCGACGGGCGGGGTCTATGTGCTCGAACTGTCGAGCTACCAGATCGACCTGACGCAGAGCCTCGATTGCGACGTCGCGGTGCTGCTCAACATCACGCCTGATCATCTCGATCGGTATGAGAGTTTCGAGGACTATGCGGCATCGAAGGCTCGGCTGTTCGTGATGCAATCGCCGACGAGTCGCGAGTTGCGATCGTCGATTTTCGATGGTGACGATCCGAAGCCGAGACCACGACGCCTATGATGACGATGAACGGCGTCCACGTTCAATCCAGTTTATCGGACGTCGAGCCCTGGCAGCCAGACCGATGGCCCGGCACTTCAAGGCCCTCATAATCGGCAGAATGCAGCTGCTGCATTCGTACCTGTCGCTGAACCTTGGAATTGACCTGCAGTGCGTCAATCGCAGGCCTTCGTACCTTCCCGGCCTGCCGCACCGCATGGAGCGCGTCCGCGAGAAGGACGGCGTCCTGTTCGTCAACGACAGCAAGGCGACCAATGCCGAGGCGGCGGCGCCGGCGCTGGCGGCTTATCCGCAAGGTGCGGTGGATCGTTGGGGGGCAGGCCAAGGCGGAGACGTTGGGCGATACCGCCAAGCATCTCGATCATGTCGTCGCTGCTTACACCATCGGCGAGGCGGGGCCGATGTTTGCGCGGTTGCTGCGTGAGGCCGGGCGTGACCGTCATCGAATGCGAAACGCTTGAAAATGCGGTCAAACGCGCCGCGGAGGATTCACAAGCGGCGAGACTGTCTTACTCTCCCCGGCCTCGGCCTCGTTCGACCAGTTCAAGGATTTCGAGGCGCGCGGCGATCGGTTCCGCGAGTTGGTGGGGGGCTTATGAACGCGGACATTTCGAGCCGGATCAAGGCCAAGGCGGCGCTTGCCGATCCGTCGCGCTACGGCCGCTCCGACCGCTCGGCGCAGAGCCGCTGGTTCTGGGAGATCGACCGCGTCTTGCTGCTGCTACTCGCGATCCTGATCGGAATCGGGCTGATCGCGGTAGCCGCCGCTTCGCCCGCCGCCGCCGAGCGCTATTCAGGCGGCTCGGTCAGGGTCAACGACCTGTTCTTCTTCTATCGCCAGCTCATCTGGATCGCGGTGTCGCTGCCGGTGATGATCCTGATCTCGATGATGAACCGCAGCCAAGCCAAGCGCTTCTCCATCGGCGGGGCGGTGATCTTCCTGGTTCTTCTCGCCGCGGTGCCGTTCATCGGGGTAGAAAAGAATGGCGCGGTACGTTGGATTGAGCTTGGCGTCGGGCAGTTGCAGCCGTCGGAATTCTTGAAGCCATTCTTCGTGGTGACGCTGGCGTGGGTCCTGTCGCTGAAGGAAAAGGACAAGAACCTCCCGGTGTTCCTGGTGTCGGCGGTGCTGACCGCGATCGTAGCGGCGCTGCTGATGAAGCAGCCCGATTTCGGGTCGACCATCATCTACGGCACGGTGTGGATCGCGATGCTGTCGCTGGCCGGGCTGCGGCTGAAGGTGATCGCGATGCTCGGAGCGGCGGCGCTGGCGGGGGTGGTGCTGGCCTATTTCACCTATGATGTCGCGACGATCCGGATCGACAGCTTCCTGTTTGGCGAGGGCGACAATTTCCAGGTCCAGAATGCGATGAAAACGCTGACCGCGGGCGGGCTCTTCGGGATGGGGCCGGGCGGCGGGACGCGCAAATTCGGGCTGCCCGAGCCGCACACCGATTATATCTTCAGCGTGATCGGCGAGGAATTCGGGCTGATCGCCTGCCTCGCGATCGCGCTGCTGTATCTCGCCATCGTCGCGCGGGTGCTAATCAAGTTGCTCGACGAGGAAAGCTCGTTCGCAATCCTTGCCGCGGCCGGCCTCGCCATCGCCTTTGGACTGCAGGCGATGATCAACATGGCGGTCAACGTCCAGATCGCGCCATCCAAGGGCATGACTCTACCGTTCATCAGCTATGGCGGGTCGTCGATGCTGGCGCTCAGCATCGGCATGGGATTGCTGCTCGCCTTCACGCGGCGAAACCCGTATCTGACGCGCTCGCCCTATGTCGTGAAATGGAGCGGGGAGCCGGCATCCGTGAGCCCTGAGAACAAGTCGAAACGATGAACATCATGCTCGCCGCCGGGGGGACCGGCGGACATATGGTCCCGGCGCACGCGCTGGCGGCGGAACTGACCAGCCGGGGGATCGGCGTGGCGCTGATCACCGACGAGCGCGGGGCGCGCATTCCCGGGCTGTTCGACGGGGTGCCGGTGCATGTCTTGCCTGCGGGGCGGCTGACCGGTGTGCTGGGACTGCTGCGGACCGCGCGGTCGATCCTGGCGGGGCGGCGGCAGGCGAAGGCGCTGTACAAGGATTTCAGGCCGGACGCCGTGGTCGGGTTCGGCGGCTATCCGGCGCTCCCGGCGTTGCTGGCGGCAAGCGCTCGGGGGATACCGACGATCCTGCACGAGCAGAATGCCGTGCTCGGCCGCGTCAACCGGTTCCTCGCCGGCGATGCCGCGGCGATCGCCACCGCTTACCCCGAGGTCGAGCGGCTGAAGCCTGCGTATAAGGACAAGGTGGCGCTGGTCGGCAATCCCGTGCGCGAGAGCGTCAAGCGGCTGGGCGAGGCGCCGCTGCCGCCGTTCGACGAGGTAGCGCCGCTGAAGATCCTGGTGACTGGCGGTAGCCAGGGGGCGAGTGTGCTCGGCACGGTGGTGCCGGCCGGGCTGGGCGCGCTCGAGCCTTCGATCCGGCATCGGTTGCAGGTGGTGCAGCAATGTCGGCCCGACGATGTGGTCACAGTGCGAGCATCATATGCAGCGCTCAAGATCCCCGCCGAGCTGATGACCTATATCACTGATATGCCAGCGAAATTGGCCGAAGCCCATCTGGTGATCGCGCGCGCCGGTGCGTCGACGATTGCCGAGCTGACCGCCGCCGGGCGGCCCGCGATCCTGGTCCCGCTGCCGAGCGCGACCGATGATCACCAGACCGCCAATGCGCGCGAGATGGCGAAGGCGGGCGGGGCGCGGATGATCCCGCAAAACGAGTTCACACCCGAGACGCTGGCGCGGCAGATCGAGGCGCTGGCGCATGATCCCGAGGCGCTCGCCAATGCCGCGGCGCGCTCGCTGTCGGTCGGTCGGCCAAATGCGGCGAGCGACCTGGCCGACCTGGTCGAACGGATTGCTGGCGGAGCCGCGCCGGTGATGGTCGGGAAAGTCGCCGATACGCCGGATGCGGTCGTGCCGATGGGTGTCCCGGCATGAAGGCGATGGGCACCGAAATGGGGACCATCCACTTCGTCGGCATCGGTGGCATCGGCATGTCGGGGATCGCCGAGGTGATGCACCAACTGGGCTACAAGGTCCAAGGGTCCGACGTCGCGGAGAATTATGTCGTCGAGGGGCTGCGCAAGGCCGGGATCCCGGTGATGATCGGCCAGTCGGCCGACAATCTGGGGGACGCCGCGGTGATCGTCACCTCGACCGCGATCCGGCCCGACAATCCCGAAGTCGTCGCCGCGGTCGAGCGCCGCCTGCCCCGCGTGCGGCGCGCGGAAATGTTGGCCGAGTTGATGCGGATGCAATCGACCATCGCGGTCGCCGGCACCCACGGCAAGACCACGACGACCTCGATGATCGCCTGCATGCTCGACGCCGGCGGAGTGGATCCGACGGTGATCAACGGCGGGATCATCAACGGCTATGGCTCCAACGCCCGGCTCGGCAAGTCCGACTGGATGGTGGTCGAGGCCGACGAGAGCGACGGCAGCTTCCTGCGCCTCGACGGGACGATCGCGGTCGTCACCAACATCGATCCTGAGCATCTCGACCATTATGGCAGCTTCGACCGGGCCAAGGATGCGTTCGTCGAATTCGTCGAGAATGTGCCCTTCTACGGGCTGGCGGTGATGAACGTCGATCATGCCGAAGTGCAGTCGGTGCTGGGCCGGATCCGCGACCGACGGGTGGTAACTTATGGCTTCTCCGCGCTCGCCGATCTGCGCGCCGATAATTTGCGCAGTGAGGATGGCGGCACGCGCTTCGACGCGGTGGCGCGCGGACGCGACGACGCGCGGCGGACGATCCCCGACATCTATCTGCCCATGCCGGGCAAGCATAATGTGTCCAACGCGCTGGCCGCGATCGCGGTCGGGCTGGAGCTGGGCATGGACGATTCGACCATCGCCCAAGGCTTCGCAAAGTTCGACGGGGTCAAGCGGCGCTTCAGCAAGGTCGGCGAAATCGGCGGCACGACGATTATCGACGATTATGCCCATCACCCGGTCGAGATCCGCGCGGTATTGTCGGCGGCGCGCGACAGCATCCAGCCGAGCAGCGGGCAGGACGGGATCAGGGACGGGGGCCGCGTAATCGCCGTGGTCCAGCCGCACCGCTTCACCCGGCTGCGCGACCTGATGGAGGACTTCCAGAACGCCTTCAACGACGCCGACATCGTTTATGTAGCGCCGGTCTATCCGGCAGGGGAGCAGCCGATCGAGGGGGTCGATGCCTATGCGCTGGCCGACGGGCTTCGGCATCACGGGCATCGGATGGTGAAACCGGTCGACAATGCCGCCGATCTGGCGGGCAATTTGCGCGACATCGCAGCCGAGGGTGACATCGTGGTGTGCATGGGCGCGGGCGACATCACCAAATGGGCGGCCGGGCTGGCGGACGGGATCGCCAAGGCACGGGCGAAGAAGAAGTGAGTGCGTCGTCCACTGAACCGCTCGTCCCGAGCGTAGTCGAGGGACCTTTGCGCCAACGTGCCTCGACTTTGCTCGGCACAAGCGGAACCGGGGTGCGCGGCAAGCTTAAGCCCAATGCCCCGCTCGCGCCGCTCGTGTGGTTCAAGTCGGGCGGCGCGGCCGAAACCCTGTTCGAACCCGCCGATCGGGTGGACCTAGTCGCCTTCCTCCAGTCACTCGACCCCCAAGTTCCGGTCATGGCGCTCGGGCTCGGCTCCAACCTCATCGTTCGCGATGGCGGGGTGCCCGGGGTGGTGGTGCGGCTGGGCAAAGCGCTGGCCAAGGTCGAGGCGCTGGACGAGGTCACGCTTCGCTGCGGTGGCGGCGCGTCGGGCATTCTGGTGTCATCGACCGCGCGCGATGCGGGGATCGCGGGGGTGGAATTTTTGCGCTCGATCCCCGGCACCGTGGGCGGCTTCGTGCGGATGAACGGCGGGGCCTATGGGCGCGAGGTGAAGGATATTCTCGTCGCCTGCGAGGTCGTATTGCGCTCTGGTGACATCGTGACACTGGCGGCCGACGAGCTTGGCTATACCTATCGGCACAGCGAGCTTCCGGAGCAGGCGATCGTGATCAGCGCGACCTTTCGCGGTTTGCCGGGCGATCCGGCGGTCATTCAGGCGGAAATGGATCGAATCGCCCAGAGCCGCGAGGAATCGCAGCCACTGCGCAGCCGCACCGGCGGATCGACCTTCAAAAACCCGCCAGGCCACAAGGCGTGGGCGCTGATCGACGCCGCCGGTTGTCGCGGACTAATGCATGGGCAGGCGCAAGTTTCGGAAAAACACTGCAATTTCCTTTTGAACCTGGGCGGGGCGACCAGTAGCGATATCGAGGAACTGGGCGAGGAAGTGCGGCGCCGGGTGCTCAAGAAGACCAACATCATGCTGGAATGGGAAATTCAGCGAGTCGGAGTGGAATGATTGAATAAGGACATTCATGTCGCGGTGTTGATGGGCGGGTGGTCGTCCGAACGTGAAGTGTCGCTGATGAGCGGCGCCGGCGTGGTCGAGGCGCTGACTGCGCGCGGCTGGACCAACGTCACCCCGGTCGACATGGACCGCAACGTCGCTACCGTCCTGACCGGCATTCGGCCCGACGTGGTGTTCAATGCGCTGCACGGCACCCCGGGCGAGGATGGAACGGTGCAGGGTATGCTCGATCTGATGCAGATCCCCTATACCCACAGCGGACTGGAGACGTCGGTCATCGCGATCGACAAGGAACTCGACCAAGATGGTGCTGGTGCCCCACGGGGTGCGCATGCCCAAGGGCAAGATGGTCCAGAGCGCTTCGCTTTACGAAGGCGATCCGATGGCACGGCCTTACGTCCTGAAGCCGGTCAACGAGGGCAGCTCGGTCGGGGTGGCAATCGTCACCGACGACAGCAATTATGGTCACCCGATCAGCGCCAAGGCGACCGGGCCGTGGCAGCAGTTCGACCGCCTGCTGGCCGAACCGTTCATCAAGGGACGCGAACTGACCGTGGCGGTGCTGATTGACGAAGCGCTGTGCGTTACCGAGCTGCGGCCCAAGGCCGGATTCTACGATTTCGATGCCAAATATACCGACGGGATGACGACCCACATCTGCCCCGCCGAAGTGCCGGAGAATATCGCCCGAGCGATGATGGACATGGCGCTGGCGGCGCACCGATTGCTCGGCTGCAAGGGTGCGTCGCGATCGGACTTCAGGTGGGACGACGAACTTGGCGAGGCGGGCATCTATTTGCTCGAGGTCAACACCCAGCCGGGGATGACCCCCTGAGTCTGGTGCCCGAGCAGGCCCGGCAGCGCGGGATCGATTATGGCGAGTTGGTCGAGCGGCTGATCGCCGACGCTCTCCAGGACGCCGAGACGCCGTGAGCAGCGCGCGGGTCCGTCGCGGATCGCCCGGCAAGGCACGGCCGCGCGCAAAGGGCGGATCGCGGGTCAATGTCCCCAAGCGTCTGGTCGCCAAGCTGCCGGTCGAGCAGGCCGGTGCCAACCGGCTGGCGCGGTGGATGTTCGGTCTGTTCGCGACTGCGATCGTCGCGGTGGCCGCAGTCGCGATGGAGGTGCCGGCCAAGGTCGGCGCCGGGCTTGGCGAAGCGATGGGCGAAGCGGGCTTCCGGGTGCGCAGCGTCGATGTCACCGGCGTCCAGCGGATGGACAGCCGCCCCGTGTTCCAGATCGCCCTTGACCAGAAGAGCATGGCGATGCCGCTGGTCGACGTGGCGGAGATCCGCGAAAAACTGTTGCGTTACGGTTGGGTCAAAGATGCACGCGTGTCACGACGGCTGCCCGATACGTTGGTGATCGACATCGTCGAGCGCGAGCCCGCGGCGCTGTGGCAGGACAAGACGCGGCTGTCGCTGATCGATGCCGAGGGGGTGGTGCTCGACCGGGTCAAGGTCAGCGACATGCCCGATCTGCCCTTGCTGGTCGGGCCCGGCGCCAACGCCCAGAGCGAGAAACTGGGCCAGTTGCTGAGCGAGGTCCCCAGCCTGAAGCCGCAACTGGAGAGCGCGGCGTGGGTCGGCGGGCGTCGCTGGGACCTCAATTTCCAGTCGGGCGAAACCGTCGTGCTGCCGGAAGGCGAGGCGGATGCGCGACAAGCGCTTGCAAAATTTGCCAAGCTGGACAAATCGGCGGGCTTGCTCGGGCGCGGAATCAAGCGCTTTGACCTTCGAATTCCAGGCAAGATGATCGTCAGATTGCCGAGCATGCCCACCCCCGTCGTCGATCCGCCCAAGCAAGAAAGCTGATTTCCCAACCACAATGGCCGCCCCGACCCAGCATCCCCTCGTCACCGCGCTCGATATCGGATCGTCCAAGGTGAGCGCGCTGATCGTCACCCGTGACGACGACGGGCGCCTGCGCGTGCTTGGCTCCGGTCAGCGCGAGAGCCGCGGGGTCAAGCGCGGCTATGTCACCGACATGGAGGCAAGCGAGGTCGCGGTGCGCGAGGCGGTCGAGAGCGCCGAGCGGATGAGCCAGTTAACGATCGACGATGTCTGGGCCAGCTTCGGCGCGGGCGGGCTGGTCAGCGATGTCGCCAACGTCGAGGTCGAGCTGGGTGGCCACCAGGTCGAGCAGTCGGACATCGACGAGCTGCTGCGCGGCGGCAAGTCGGCGATCAACAGCGGCGAACGGACCGTGCTTCACGCCCATCCCGCGCTCTACACCATCGACGGGGTCGAAGGGGTCAAGCACCCGATCGGGCTGCACGCCGATCGGCTGGGGGTCGATATCCATGTCGTCGCGGCCGACCCGGCACCCTTGCGCAATCTCGATTATGTGATCCGCTCGGCACATCTCGGCGTGCGGGCGATCGTCGCCTCGCCGGTGGCGGCCGCATTGGCCTGCTTGACGCCGGAGGAGCGCGAACTCGGCGTGGCGCTGGTCGAATTGGGCGCCGAAGTGACCAATGTCTCGCTCCACGCCGGGGGGATGCTGGTGGGCCTGCGCTCGATCCCGCTGGGCGCGAAGGACATCACCGACGATATCGCCTGCGCCTTCGGAGTGCAAAGGCGCGACGCCGAACGGCTGAAATGCTTCTACGGCTCGGCGATGACTTCCCCGCGCGACAATCACGAGATGATCGAGGCCAACCAGATGGGGGCCGAGGATGGCGACGAACCGACGCGGATTACGCGGGCCCAGTTGATGACCGTGATCCGCCAGCAGGTCGAAAGCCTGACCGGCCAGATCGAGGCGGCATTGAAAAGCCTCGGCTTCACCGGGCCGGTCGGGCGGCAGGTGGTGCTGACCGGGGGTGGGGCGGAATTGAAGAATATCGCCGATTATATGCAGGGCGTGCTCGGCCGAGCAGTGAGGATCGGGCGACCCAAGACAATCACCGGGCTGCCCGACGCGCATAGCGGGCCGGCGTTCACGACGCTGGTCGGGCTGGCGATGCTGGCGGCGAGCGGAAGCGGGGACATCCGCGACTTGGCGCTGGGGACCACGGTCGAGCGCAAGGCCGGCGGCGGCTTCGTGGCGCGGCTGATGAACGCGCTCAGGCAAGGTTATTAGTCGTTCCGAACGCCTAATCCCGCAAGCTGACCCGTCCCGTTTTGAATCAGGTGAGTCGCTTGGGCCACGGCGGAGCAGGTTTTTTCGGGTGTGTTAACGTTTTCGCTTGCCGCTCGAACTCATGATGATTCAATGATTCACCCTGACGGTTCAACGCGCTAGGCACACAGGGGAGGGTCCAGACCCATGAGCATCGATTTCATCCGGCCGGAAGTCGACGAGCTTCGGCCGCGGATCAGCGTGATCGGCGTCGGTGGCGCGGGCGGCAATGCCGTCGCCAACATGATCAGGCGCGACGTGATGGGGGTCGATTTCATCGTCGCCAACACCGACGCGCAGGCACTCAACGCGTCGGAGGCGGATCGCCGAATCCAGCTGGGCCTCAAGATCACCCAGGGGCTCGGCGCCGGCTCGCGGCCCGAAATCGGCCGCGCCGCAGCCGAAGAGACGATCGAGGAAATCGAGCGGGCGCTGGAAGGTGCGCATATGTGCTTCATCGCCGCGGGCATGGGCGGAGGCACCGGCACCGGGGCCGCGCCGGTGATCGCCAAGGCCGCCCGCGACAAGGGCATATTGACGGTCGGTGTGGTGACCAAGCCATTCGCGTTCGAAGGCGCGCGCCGCGGCCGTTCGGCCGACAGCGGAATCGACGAGTTGCAGCAGCATGTCGATACGCTGATCGTGATCCCGAACCAGAATCTGTTCCGCCTCGCCAATTCGGACACGACCTTCAAGGAAGCGTTCGAAATGGCCGACGAAGTGCTCCAGCAGGGCGTTCGCGGGATCACCGATCTGATGGTCATGCCGGGCCTGATTAACCTCGACTTCGCCGACGTCCGCTCGGTGATGGGCGAGATGGGCAAGGCGATGATGGGCACCGGCGAAGCCGCGGGCGAGAATCGCGCCATCGAAGCCGCCGAGAAGGCCATTTCCAACCCACTGCTCGACGGCGTCAGCCTGAAGGGCGCCAAGGGCGTGATCATTTCGATCACCGGCGGCGAGGACATGAAGTTGATGGAAGTCGACGAGGCCGCCAGCCACATCAAGGAACTGGTCGACCCCGACGCCAACATCATCTGGGGATCGGCGTTCAACAATGGCCTGGAAGGCAAGATCCGCGTCAGCGTGGTCGCCACCGGGATCGAGTCCGAAGCAGGGACGATGGCCCAGCCGGCCAAGGTCTTCAGCTTCCCCGGCCGCACCGCTACCCCGACGTTGAACGTCGCGCCGACCCCGGTTGCGACGCCTGCCGCCACGATCGAGACGGAGACGACCGACGGCACGGCCGATGACGACATGCTGGAACTGACCCAGGACGATGAAGCCGGTGAGCTAGTGCTCGACGGCGACGACGTGCTGACCACGCCGGTCGGGTCGGTCCCGGTCGGTCCGCCGGCCGACGATGAACTGACCACCGATGAAGAGGTCACGCCGACCGCCACCGAGGACAAGCCCAAGCTGGCCCCTGGCGGCGGTACCCTGTTCGAGCGGATGAGCAACATCGCGCGCGGTGCGGCGCAGGCCGAGGGCAGCGACGGCGATGCGGCCCCCAGCTTCCGCCGCGAGCCGCTCGACATCCCGCGTTTCCTGAACCGGCAAAACAACCAGTAGACATGGGCTCGGCCCACACGGTGACGTGCGGGGCGGCGAGGGGCGATTTCCGCTCATCGCCGCCCCGCCACGATTCAGCGCGTCTTGATCTCCAGCAATGTTGGAGCAAGCTGGTTTGGGCGATGGGTTGGATCATGCAGATCGATTCCAACCCGCGGTGCGGCCCGCGCCCTGATCCTGCTCGCCGCACTCGGGCTTCCCGCGATTCCCGCCACGGCGCAATATACCGCCCCGTCCACCTATGACCCCGGCACATCGCTGGCCGGTGCGCTGCGCACCCTGTCGAGCGAACCGCGCAACTTCGCGGCGCTGATCTCCGCCGGCCGTGCCTCGCTCGACATGGGCGATACCCAGGCGGCAGCAGGATTTTACGGCCGCGCCGAGGAAGTGAGCCCGCAAAGCCCGGTGCCCAAGATCGGGATCGGCGCGGCCATGACCGCGATGGGAGACGCCAAGGGGGCAATGACTTATTACGAGCGCGCCTCGGCTCTCGGTGCGCCGCAGTCGCTACTGGCGCTCGACCGCGGGCTGGCATTCGACCTGCTCGGACAGCAGGCAAAGGCGCAGTCCGATTATCGAGCAGCGATGTTCGGTGCCCAGGCCGACGAGGCGCGGCGGCGCCTGGCACTGAGCCTGGCGATCTCCAGGGACGTCAAGGGTGCCGCGGCAACCCTGGAGCCATTGCTGCGGCGGCTCGATCCGGGGGCGGTCAGGACCAATGCCTTCGTGTTGGCGCTGGCAGGCGACCGTGAGGGCGCGCGGCGGACGATCGATGCGGCGTTGCCCGGTGCCGGCGCGCGGTTCGAGCCCTTCTTCCGATTGCTGCCGGTGCTTCGGGCAGACGAGAAAGCGAAAGCGGTCCACCTCGGCGACTTCCCCAAGGATGCGGCGCAGCGATACGCCTCGGCCGAGCGCATCTCCTCCTCTCCTGTCCTGTCGATCGGCAACAAGTCCGAGATCATGGTCGAGCAGCCGCGGCGCACGGTCCAGGTGCAGTTTACCCCGCCCGCGAATGCCAAGGTCGCGAAGGTCAAGCGACCGAAGCCCGCACCGACCAAGGTCGAGGCGCCGCGCCGCGCGGTGCGAGAGGCCGCGATGCCGTCGACCTGGCTGGCGATGTCGCGCCCCACGCTCGATCCCTCGCGTTATGCCTCCAAGCGGCGCAAGCCCCAAGCGGCGGCGGTCGGCACTCCGCAAAAGGCGGCACCCGCCGACCCTGAACCTCGACCGGGGATTGCCGCCGCCGAATCGGAAGCTCGACCGGGCTTTACCGCAACCGATGAATTGCTGCCGGTCGCCGAGGTGCCCGAGCCGCTGGTGCCGGTCGTCACCGGTCCGGTGCAGGTTGCGACCGCCGAGCCCATCCGCACGGTTGAACTGACCCCGATCGACATTCCCGCGCCCGAGCCGGTCGTTACGTCGGAGGCGGAAGCCGCTCCGCCGCCCCGCCCGCTGCCGAAACTGGAAATCAAGCGACCGCCGGCGCCCAAACCGAAGGTCGAATTGGCGAAGCTCGACCTGGGCAAGAAAGCCAAGGCGGAAAAAGCCAAGGAGGCCGAGAAATCCAAGGCCGACAAGGCCAAGGAAGCGGCCAAGCCGAAGGCGCCCGCCAGTCCCTATTTCGTCCAGCTGGCGAGCGGCGCGCACGCCGACCGGATGGCCGGCGAATACAAGAAGATCAAGGCGAAGAAGCCGTCTCTGTTCTCGGGGAAAAACGTGCAGGTGACCAAGGGCAAGGATCTGTTCCGGCTGGTGATCGGCCCGTTCAAGAGCAAGACCGACAGCGGCGAATTCGTCAATCAGCTGTCCAAGGCCGGAATCGACGGCTTCACCTATACCGCGCCCGACGGCATGACGTTCGAGAAAATCGCCGCGAAATGATCACATTCGGGGGGCTCGCGGCGCAGCCGGAGCGCTCGCGCGGCCGGGCTTTTGCCGAACGCAGCGATGGTCCGCGCGGCCCAAGAGACGCTTTTCAGCGTGACCGTGACCGGATCGTCCATTCGGTCGCCTTCCGCCGCCTGCGCCACAAGACGCAAGTGTTCGTCGCGCCGGATGGCGATCATTTCCGCGTGCGGCTGACGCACAGCATCGAGGTGGCGCAGATTGGCCGGTCGATGGCCCGCGCGCTGGGGCTCAACGAGGATCTGACCGAGGCGCTGTGCCTGGCGCACGACCTCGGCCACCCGCCGTTCGGCCATGCCGGGGAAGATGCGCTATCGTTGGCGCTGGCCGACGCTGGCGGGTTCGACCACAATGGCCACACCCTGCGGCTGGTAACGCGGATCGAGGCGCCTTACCCCGATTTCGCCGGACTCAACCTGAGCTGGGAGACGCTTGAGGGTCTGGCCAAGCATAATGGGCCGGTCGCGGTTCCAGGCTGGGCGATGGCCGAAGCGGACGCCGGGTTTGGGCTGGAGCTGGGCAGTTGGCCGAGCCTGGAGGCGCAGGTCGCGGCGATCGCCGATGACATCGCCTATGACAATCACGATATCGACGATGGCCTGCGGGCGGGTATCCTGGACCTTGGCGAGTTGCTCGAGCTGCCGCTGGTCAAGCGGCTGTGGGACGCGATCGAGGCGCGGCATCCGGGGCTGGACCAAGACCGCAAGGTGAAAGCACTAGTCCGCGACGGGATCGGGACGATGGTCGGGGACGTGCTCGACGAAACGCGGCGGCGCGTGGATGAGGCCGGGGTTACGAACATTGACGAGGTCCGCGACTGCGGTCGGCAATTGGCAGACTTTTCCGAAGCCGTGGAGGCCGAGGAGCGGCAGCTGAAGCGGTTCCTCTATGACCGTCTCTACAATAGTCCGGCGTTGCAACCGGTTCGGGTCGAGGCGCAGCGGGTGATCACCAATCTTGCTGCCGCCTTTCGAGCCGATCCTGCGCTGCTCCCCGACGGCTGGGCGGGCGAGGGCGAGCAGGGGCGCCTCCGCGGGATCGCCGACTATATCGCCGGGATGACCGACGGCTTCGCCATCCGTGCCCATGAGCGGCTGTGCGGGCCGGTGAACTTGCCCGATCGATTCTGAGCGTTTTCGTTCGGCGACAATGGCGTAGCGTGCTCAGCCGAGTGTATCGTCCGCCGCGTCGAGGAAGACGCCGCCGGTCATGTGGCCGTCGGCCCACCGGATCTGGTCGCGCTGGGGACGGTGCGGCGGCTCCGCAGGACGACATATTCGCCGATCCGCAGCAAATGCCTGCATTCGACCCGGAAAGCGCTGCTCGAAAGATCGGTCAGCACGATCTCGTAGGAGGTTCCGGCCGAATCGACCAACGTCGCCCCCGCCGGAGCACAATCCTCTCTCGCGATCCACATGTTCACTATCGTTCATCCATGTTCCCCTGTTGGGAGAGCTACGGGGCCGCGTGGTCGCCGGATGCAACGCTGACTGCGTGACCTCAAGGATCGCTGCGCTAGAGCGCGGCCATGTCCTTTATGCCCGATATAAAGCGCTGCTCGACGGCGTGCTCGACCAGCTTGTTGCCGAGGGCGCGCTGCCGGCCGGCCTCGACCGCCGCAACGTCGCGGTCGAGCCGCCGCGCGATCCCGCGCATGGCGATCTGGCGACCAATGCGGCGATGGTGCTGGCCAAGGCGGCGGGGACCAATCCGCGCGCGCTGGCGGCGCTGATCGCGCCCAAGCTGGAGGCGTTGCCGGGCGTGACCGCGAGTCGAGATTGCCGGGCCGGGGTTCATCAACCTGCGGCTCGACGAGGGCGCGTGGCGCGACGAACTGGGCGCGATTCTGGCCGACGGCGCGGCGCTATGGCCGGTCGAACGTCGGCGAGGGCGAGCGGGTCAATGTCGAATATGTCTCGGCCAACCCGACCGGGCCGATGCACATGGGCCATTGCCGCGGCGCGGTGGTCGGCGATGCGCTGGCGCCGCTGCTCGAAGCGGCGGGCTTCGTCGTGACCCGCGAATATTATGTCAACGATGCCGGCAGCCAGGTCGACACGCTCGCCCGCTCGGCGCACCTGCGCTACCGCGAGGCGCTCGGCGACGACATCGGCGAGATTCCCGAGGGTCTCTATCCGGGCGATTATCTGATGCCGGTCGGCCAGTCGCTCGCGGCGGAATTTGGCGATCGCTACGTCGATGCGCCCGAGAGCGAATGGCTGCAGCTGTTCAAGGCGCAAGACGGTCGCGGCGATGATCGAACTGATCAAGCACGACCTCGGCCTTGCTCGGCATCCACCACGACATGTTCGCGTCGGAAGCCGAGCTTGCCGCGGCGGGCGGGCCCGAGCGCGCGATGGAGAGCTGCGGGCCAAGGGGCTGGTCTACCAGGGCGAGCTCGAGCGGCCCAAGAGCCTCGACGAACATGACGAGTGGGAGCCGGTCGAGCTGACCCTGTTCCGCTCCACCCAGTTCGGCGACGACCAGGACCGCCCGCTGAAGAAATCGGACGGCAGCTGGACCTATTTCGGCGGCGACGCGGCCTATCACCTGCAGAAGGCGGAGAAGGCCGACCATCTGGTCAACATCTGGGGCGCCGACCATGCCGGGACGGTCAAGCGCGTCCAGGCGGCGGTCAAGGCGCTGACCGACGGCCGCGTCGACCTCGACGTCAAGATCGTCCAGATGGTCAAGCTGCTGCGCGCCGGCGAGCCGATCAAGATGTCGCAAGCGCTCGGGCAATTTCGTGACCCTGGCCGATGTCGTGCGCGAAGTCGGCAAGGACGTCGTGCGGTTCATGATGCTGACCAAGCGCGCCGACACGCCGCTGGAGTTCGACTTCGCCAAGGTGGTCGAGGCGTCGAAGGACAATCCGGTGTTCTACGTCCAATATGCCCATGCCCGGATCGCCTCGCTGCAGCGCAAGGCGGCGGACGGCGGGCGTGTCGCTCGACACGCCGGCCGATCTGACCCTGCTCGACGCCGAGGAACTCGGGCTGGTCAAGGTCGCCGGCCAATTTCCGCGGGTGATCGAGGCCGCGGCGCTGGCGCATGAGCCGCACCGCATCGCGTTCTACCTCAATGATCTCGCCTCGGCGTTCCATGCCTTGTGGAACCGCGGCAACGACGATCCCGCCCAGCGCTTTCTGGTCGAGGATCGTCCCGACTTGACCCGCGCGCGGCTGGAACTGGCGCGCGGCGATCGGGCAGGTCATTGCGCAACGGGCCTGGCCTGATGGGGGTCGAGGCCGCCGAGGAGATGCGCTGATGGCCAAGGGCCCGCCGCCGGTTGACGAGGAACGGCTGCCCTGGCTCGAGCCGTATCGCGATGCGATTGCCAAGACGCCGCCCAAGGCGAGGCCGAAAAAGCGCGGCGCCGGCCTGGTTGCAGGCGGGGTTGCGGCCATCGCGGCGGCGTTGACCGCCGGTTATTACATCGGCCAGCGCGAGCAGCCGCCGCAGCCGCAACCGACGGGATGGCCGAGGCGCCCGTCAACCCGGCGCCGGTCGCACCGCCACCGCCGCTCGCGCCGCCCACGCCGGCCGCTCCACCGCCCGTGGTTGACGCTCCACCACCTGCCAAGGCCGAGACATCGGCGGCGCCAGCGGCGAAAAAGGTCACCGCCAAGAAAGTCAGAAAGCCGGTTCGCCGCGCGGTTCGCCAGCGCAAGATTCGCAATGCTGGAATTGAAAGCGCGCGCCTCCGCGAAGTCCGCGCGGCGCAGGAGCGGGCATCCGCGCCGCGCCCGGTCGCTCGCACCAATTATCGCCCCTGGCCGCGCATGCCCTCGCCGGGACCGGCAGGACAGGTGATCCAGCTGGGGGCGTTCAAGAATCCGGCACGGGCCAACGCCGCCTATCGCACGCGGCTGGCGCGCTATCCGGTACTCGCGTCGATGCCTCGGGTCGTCGTGCCGGTGGTCACCAAACCGCGCGGGCAGGTGCTTTATGTCTTGCGCCTCGGCACCGCTTCGCGCCAACAATCGCGTATCGTCTGCCGCAACCTCCGGATCAGCGGCGACCATTGCATCGTGATCGGTTGAGGGAGCGTCAGGGATGAACGACAGGGCCGCCAGCGGCGACAATGAAGCGCTGCCGTGGCTCGAGCCGGTCGACGACGAGGACCAGCCGCGCGGGGTCTCCGCGCGGAAGATGCTGGCAGCGCTGCTGATGGTCGGGCTCGCCGTGGCGATCATTGCCGGGACCCTGTTCTAGCTCGGGCGGCAGAGCGGCGGGTCGGGCCCGCCCGAGCTGATCCGTGCCGAGCCGGGGCCGTACAAGGTGCGACCCGACGATCCCGGCGGGCTCGATGTCGCTGGCGACAGCGGCACGGCCTTTGCCACCGGCGCGGGCGAGGATCGCGATGCCGCAGCTCGATGTCGGCAAGATGACCGAAGCCGCCGCCGCCCGCCGCCACTGGCAGACGGGCGTACCCAAGCCGCCTCCGCCGCCGGAGCCGAAGCCCGAGCCCGAACCCGAGGTCCGCAACGCCGGGCGCGCCGCGGGCCGACGGTCCAGCTCGGCGCTTATGGCTCGACCGCCAAGGCCGAGACCGCGTGGAGGATGCTGTCGGCGCGCTTCCCGGAAGTGGCGGCGCTGTCCAAGCAAATCGTCCCCTACAGCGGCGGCTACCGGCTGCGCGCCGCGGCGGGGTCGGCGGCCGAGGCCAAGGCGGCGTGCGCGGCGGTCACCGCGGGCGGCGAGAACTGCTTCGTGGTGCAGTGATGCAGGCCGCGATCTACGGGCTGGCGGGTCTCGCGCTCAGTGCCGACGAGCGGCATTTCTTCCGCGATGCGAGGCCGACCGGCTACATTCTGTTCCGGCGCAATATCGAGAACCGTGAACAGTTGCACGCGCTGACCGATGCCTGCGCGCTCTCGAAGGGCATGACGAAGTGCCGATCCTGATCGACCAGGAAGGCGGGCGGGTCGCGCGGATGCGGCCGCCCGAATGGCCGGCGTTTCCCAGCGGCGAGGCGTTCGACCAGCTCTACCAACTGGCCCCGTCGTCAGCGATCGAGGCGGCGCGGGTCAATGCCCGGGCGCTCGGGCTGATGCTCCACGAGGTCGGGGTCAACGTCGACTGCCTGCCGATGCTCGACGTTCGCCAGCCCGGCGCGACCGACATCGTCGGCGACCGCGCGCTTGGGTCGGAACCGATGCAGGTCGCCGCACTCGGCCGGGCCATTCTCGACGGGCTGGCGTCGGCCGGCGTGCTCGGGGTCATCAAGCATATCCCGGGGCATGGCCGGGCGCTGGTCGACAGCCACAAGAACTTGCCGGTGGTCGATGCGGGCGACGAGGAACTTAGCGTCGACCTCGAGCCGTTCGAGCGACTGCGCGACGCGGCGATGGGGATGACGAGCCATGTCCTCTACACCGCCTGGGACGCCGAGCATCCGGCGAGCCAGTCGCCGACCGTGATCAACGACATCATCCGCGAGCGGATCGGCTTCGACGGCTTCCTGATGAGCGACGATATCGGCATGGAGGCGCTGACCGGCGACCACGGTACCCGCGCTGCCGCCTGCGTCGCCGCGGGCTGCGATGTGGCGCTGCACTGCGATGGCAAGATGGAGCATATGATCAGCGTGGCGGCGGCGGTTCCGGCGCTGTCGGAGGAAGCCGAGGCGCGGCTGGCGCGGGCGATGGCGATGCGCTTCACCCCCGACGACGAGATGGACTTTGCCGAGGCAGTGGCGAAGCGCGACGCGCTGCTGGCGCTGGTCTGACAGAGCGCTGGTCCGCAATGGACGACGACTTTCGCAGCCGATCGCGCGACGACGAGGCGCTCAACCTCACCCTCGACGGCTGGGAGGGGCCGCTCGACCTGCTGCTGACCCTGGCGCGGGCGCAGAAGGTCGATCTGCACGCAGATCTCGATCCTCGCGCTGATCGAGCAATATCTCGCCTATATCGACGATGCGCGCGCGCGCTGCAGCTGGAGATCGCGGCCGACTATCTCGTGATGGCGGCGTGGCTCGCCTACCTCAAGTCCTGCCTGCTGCTGCCCAAGGATCCCGAACAGCCGACCCGAGCCCCGAGGAGCTGGCGCTGCGGCTGCAGCTGCGGCTGCAGCGGCTCGACGCGATGCGCGAGGCGGGGGCGCGGCTGATGGGCCGCGACCGGATTGGCCGCGACGTGTTCGTGCGCGGCATGCCCGAGGGGCTGGAGGCTGGTCCGCAAGGCGGTGTGGCAGGCCAACGCGTTCGATCTGTTCGCCGCCTATGGCGGGTCAGGGCGCGGACCCAGCCGGCGATGCACGTCGTCGCCCACCGCGCGGTGATGACGCTGGAGGACGCGATCCAGCGGGTCTCGGCGCTGCTCGGCGCAGGCGATCGACTGGACCACGCTGGAGGCGTTCCTGCCGGCGACCGTCGACCCGCCTATCGCCGGTCGGCGCTCGCCAGTTCGTTCGTCGCCGCGCTCGAGCTGGCGCGGCAGGGGCGGCTCGAGATCGAGCAGGACGGCGGCGTTCGCGAGCTGCTGGTCCGCAAGGCGGCCGCGTGACCGAGTTCGACCGCGCCGTCGAAGCGACCTTGTTCGCCTCCGCCGAGCCGCTGAGCGCCGAGGACATCGCGGCCTATGTCGGGGAAGGCGATGTCGCGGCCGCGCTGGCCGCGCTGGCCGAACGCTATGCCGGGCATGGCATCGAACTGGTCGAGCGCGGCGGGCGCTGGCATTTCCAGACCGCGCCCGACCTTGCGCATATCCTCCGCCGCACCCGCGAGGAGCCGCGCCGCCTGTCGCGCGCGGCGACCGAGACGCTGGCGATCATCGCCTATCACGAGCCCGTCAGCCGCGCCGAGATCGAGGCGATCCGCGGGGTGCAGATCTCGCAAGGGCACGCTCGACGTGCTGATGGAGGCGGGCTGGGTGCGCACCGCGGGCCGCCGCGAAGGCCCGGGCGGCCGTTGCTCTATGCGACGACGCCCGACTTCCTGACCCACTTCGGGCTCGGGTCGCGCCGCGACCTGCCGGGCATCGACGACCTCAAGGCCGCGGGCCTGCTCGACCCGCTCGAGCGAGGCGATGTTCGAGCTGCAACTGGAAAGCGACGACGAGGAGGACTAAGTAAGCGCCAAATCCTCTATTCCGGAGTATCACTCATGGGCGGTTTCAGCCTCTGGCATATCCTGATCTTCGCGATCATCGTGCTGCTGCTGTTCGGCGGCAACCGCTTCTCCACATGATGGGCGACGTCGCCAAGGGCCTGAAGAGCTTCAAGCAGGGCATGAGCGACGAGGACGAGCAAGCCGCGGACCGCGCGCCGCGCCGAGCCGCGCCAGATCCGCGCCCAGCAGCCGATCGACATCACCCCGCGACGCCGCCGCGGCGCCGAGCGCCGCCGCCGACCGCCGCGCGACGACCAGACCGCGCTGAAGCGCCGGCTAGCCGCGCCGATGTTCGGCGTCGACACGTCGGAACTGCTGATCGTCGCGATCATCGCGCTGCTGTTCATCGGCCCCAAGGATCTGCCGCGGGTGATGATGCAGGTCGGGCGCTGGGTCGGCAAGGTGCGCGGCTATGCGCGCCACTTCACCTCGGGGATCGAAAATGTGATGCGCGAGGCCGAGCTTGAGGAAATGGAAAAGAAGTGGCGCGAGGAGAATCAGCGCATCCTCGCCCAATATCCCGCCGACGGCACCTATCCCGATCCGGTGCCCGCCGCGACCGAAGCGCCGGCGATGACCGCGCTGCCCCGACGGATCAGCCGACCGCTGCCGCTCGAGGCCCCGGCGGCGCCGACGACGATCCGCGCCACCGCGCGAGCGGCCGCTGCCATGATCTCGGCGACATCGACGACAGCAAGGCGCCGCTGCTCGACCATCTGATCGAGCTTCGCCGCCGCTTGCTGTGGTGCGTTGCGGCGCTGCTGGTGGCGTTCTTCGTCTGCCTCTATTTCGCCAAGCCGATCTTCGCGCGTGCTGGTCCAGCCGTTGCTCGCCGCGGGGCAGGGCAAGCTGATCTACACCGACGTGTTCGAGGCCTTCTTCGTCGAGGTGAAGGTCGCCTTGTTCGCCGCGCTGATGATCAGCCTTCCCGGTGCTCGCGACGCAGATCTGGCAGTTCGTCGCGCCGGGCTCTATGCCAAGGAGAAACGCGCCTTCCTGCCGTTCCTGCTGATGACGCCGTTCTTCTTCGCGCGCCGGCGCGGCCTTCGCTTATTTTGTCGCGATGCCGTGGGCGCTCAAGTTCCTGCTCGGCTTCGAGGGCAATGTCGGCGGGGTCGACGCAGGAGGCGCTGCCGGCGATCGGCAATTACCTCAGCTTCGTGACCCGCTTCCTGTTCGGCTTCGGGGTCGCATTCCTGACTGCCCGTGCTGCTGATGATGCTGGAGCGGGCCGGGATCGTCACGCGCGAGCAGCTCGCCAGGTCGCGGCGCTACGCGATCGTCGCCTGCGCCGGCGTCTCGGCGGTGCTGACCCCGCCCGACGTGGTGTCGATGCTGCTGATGCTGGTGCCGCTCTACGGGCTCTACGAATTCGCGCTGCTCGCGATCCGCCTGACCCACTGGCGCGCCGCCGAAAGACTGAACCTCAGGCCGGAACCGAGCCTGCCAACGATGATGAAATTGAGCCCGGACGCAATTTGGGCCCGAAATCGCCACCGGGGGGGGGGAGGGTTGGCGGTTCCGGGCCCATTTGAGCGGATAGCGAGAGCGGGGGGGCAAAAGGTCACTATCCGAAGATCATAACGCGTCCCTGGACTCGGGTTCCGGTCATTCTAAATATTTTTTGCAATCCGCCGAAATTGGCTGACCGGGTCAGAACCGCCGCTCAGATCGTCGGGGAAGACCGGCAAGTTGACGCCGAGACGGCCCGAGTTTCTGGTCGAGCGGCGAGCGCAGCTGGCGGGCGAGTCCACCGATCACGCGTTCGAATTGCTGGCGCTCGACGTCGGGCTGCTCGCTGTTGGCGACCAGCGAGTCGCTCGACACCGTCAGGCTGGCGACCAGCTCGCTCGACTCGGCGAAGTTCGATCTCGATCGGCTGGGCGGTTCCCTGCAGCATAGCGAACTCAACCATTTCGGTAACGAAGAAGGCAGTCGCCACCGCCGCATCCTGCGTGGTGTAGAGCGCCTCAGCACTGAGGTCGATGTTGGTGCCGGCGCGCGCTGTCTGGCGCGGAAGCGCGCAGGATCTGGCCAAGCTCGGTCAGCAGCGGCCGAAGCGCAATCCCGCGGCTCTCCTCGACCTCGGCGAAATGGTTGCGGTGAACCACCGACAAGGCGTCGACCCGGCGGCCGATCGCGGCATAGGCGGCGCTTGCGCTTCGGGGGTCGTGGCGCTGCGGCCGTGGATGTTGAGCAGGGACGCGATCACCTGGAGATTGTTCTTCACCCGGTGATGGACCTCGCGGACCAGCCGGCGCTGGCCGTCGAGCGCGTCCGCCATTTGTTGCTCGGACGATTCCAGCCGGTCGACCGCGCGTTCGAAGGCACTCGCCTAGCGAGCGGATTTCCGTCGCCGCGCCCAGTCGTTCGGGCAGGACCAGCGAATCTTCGCCGGGTTGATAGTCGGTGACGGCGCGCTGCAGCCGGGCGAGGGGCCATCAGCAGCAAGCGGCGAACCAGGACCCAGCTCAGCAGGGCGGCGATGACCCACATCAGCAGCGGCAGAAAAGTGAGCAGTCGATCTGACAGACCCGTGTCGGTTACGGGGGCGCGGACGGTCGCGGTCAGTTGGCCGCCCGCGATCGGATATCGGCTCAGACGTGTCTGGCCAGTCTCCTCACCGGCGCGAATCACGTCCAGCGTCGATCGTCCGTCACTGACCGAAAATTCGCCGATCCCGGGGCTGAAGTCGCGGATCGCGCGAGCGAATTCCTCAGCGGTCACCTCGCCCGTCGCCATGCCGCCATTGATCCCGACCCGATAGCGAACGGAGTTGGCTTCGGGCGCGATCCACAGGATGAGCGCGCCCGGAGCGACGATGGTGTCATTGTTGCTGGGGCGGAATTCGCCCTGCGTGCACCGCAGCACCGCATCGGGACCGCGGATCGAGAAACGGGCGGCGACGGCAGGGGTCAGGGCCAGTGTCTGGGCGGCCACCGTGCACGGATTGTTGGGACTGGATCGGATCGCTCCGTTGGCGGCAATCCGCAGCGCCAGGGCGTTGCGAGCGATCAGGCTTTCGCTCGCCCGCGCGGCGATCAGCCCGTCCTCATAGGATACTTCGAGCACCGCGCGGCGTGATTCTGCAAGGCCCGTTCGCGCGGTCCAGGCTAGTGCAAGGCCCAGCGGAAACAGGGCAAGCGTTAGCAGAACCAGCAATTTGGTCCCGGTCGACCAGTGATCGAAAGGGGTGGAACGATGCGCCATGGGATCAGGAGCGCCCTCGGCGAGCGCGGTGGCAGCTAACTGAGTTTGCCGAGGAGATCGAGGAAATCGTCGGGAACGCGTTCGCCGAGCGTCGCGTCATAGACCGAGCGCAGCGCCTTGCCGACATCATTGGCGGATTTTGCGGAAGTTTTGGAGCGCGCGGGGCTCCTGTCAGCCGCCGCCTTGGGCTTGGAAACGCGTTTGCTGTCGCGATGGCCAGTCGCCCGGCGGGGATCGCTACCAGTGACGTCACTCAACCTCTCGTCCCCCTTACGCCGGCTCACGCTGAACAATTCACTACCACTTTCATCGCAGACAACTGCCCGGGTCACCGGTGCTGGCGCGCACCTATATCCCTGCGTCGCGCAACGTCAATCGCGGAAAACTGCCCCTCGCGCTTCACTAGGAAACCAAAAGCCTCCAGCTTTGTTCCAGTCATGATCGCACCGGGGGATTGTTGTCACTATTATGACACGAGCGCATGCTTCCGGGGTTGCAACCGATTTTTGCACAGCCCAATAGGGCCGCCACGTTTTCAAAGGGAGCCCACCACCGATGTCGCTTGGACAGGAACTTGCCCCGCATCTCCCGTTTCTGCGTCGCTATGCCCGCGCGCTGACCGGCAGTCAGACCCATGGCGACGCCTTCGTCCGGGCCGCGCTGGAAGCGATTGTCGCCTCACCCGCCGATTTCCCGCGCGATGTCGAGCCACGGCTTGGCCTGTACCGCACCTTCCATGCCATTTGGTCGACCGCCAATATCGAGACTGGTGACGACAATGACGGCGGCTTTGTCGGCGCCGAGGGAATTGCGCAGGCGCGACTGTCACGCATCACCCCGCTGTCGCGCCAGGCGCTGCTACTCACCAGCCTGGAGGGATTCTCGACCGAGGATACGGCCTATCTCATCGATGCCGAGCCCGACGACGTCGACAGCCTGGTCGCCGAGGCACTGGCCGAAATCGAACGCCAGACCCATGCCGACGTGCTGATCATCGAGGATGAGCCGATCATCGCCATGGATATCGAAATGATCGTCCGCGACCTTGGCCATAACGTCACCGGTGTGGCCGTGACCCGCAGCGAAGCGGTGGCGCAGGCGCGGCAGTCGCCGCCCAGCCTGGTGCTGGCCGATATCCAACTGGCGGACAATTCAAGCGGGATTGATGCGGTGCGCGATATCCTTGCCGAATTTGCGGTGCCGGTGATCTTCATCACCGCTTTTCCCGAGCGGCTGCTGACCGGAACGCGCCCTGAGCCGACCTTCCTGATCACCAAGCCGTTCCAGCGTTCGACGGTCAAGGCGGCGATCAGCCAGGCCCTGTTCTTTGACGCCGCAACTGTTCCGGCCGCCTGACCCTGAATCGGGAACTTGATACGAGTTCCCGGCGTTGGCGAACCGTAACAATCCCGACTTTATACGATTGAGGAATCATGGCCGAACCGACTGAACATGTGACAACGACCGAAGCCCGCGCCGGAACGCGCAACCCGGTCAACAGGGTTGTGCTGTTTGCCAGTATGGCGATGATCGTGTTGATCTTCGCCGTCATCTTGGTGATTGCCTACTAGATCCTTATCTAGCGTAGCAGCGATGCCAGCGGGAGCACCGATGTGACGGTGCATCCGAGTGAGTGAACGGGTGGGAAAATTTGGCCGACAACGACGATCAGGAACTGGACGAGACCGACGTTCGCCCCGAATGGGTGCCGCTCGACGATCCCGAGTTCAAGGAACAGCTTGGCGCGGTGATCCCGCACCTGCGCGCCTTCGGTCGCTCGTTGTCGGGCAGCCGCGATCTCGCCGACGATCTGGTGCAGGAAACCTTGCTCAAGGCGTGGGCGGCGCGCAAGCGTTTCCAGGCCGGGACCAACATGCGCGCCTGGACCTTCATTATCCTGCGTAACCTGTTTCTCAGCCAGATGCGCCGGGCCAGGTTCAAGGGCGAATGGGACGATGTCACCGCCGCCAAGATCCTCGCCGCGCCGGCCAGTCAGGACAAGCATATCGAGCTGGGCGACATGCAGCGCGCCTTGCTCCACCTCCCGCAGCCGCAGCGCGAGGCACTGATTCTGGTCGGGGCGGGTGGTTTCGCCTATGAGGAAGCAGCCGATATTTGCGGATGTGCCGTCGGCACCATCAAAAGCCGGGTCGCGCGCGGCCGGGTGGCGCTTGAAGCGCTCCTGACCGGTGGCAAGTTGCCGTCGCGGCGCCAGCACGTCACCGATCCCAATGTTTCGGCCCTGTCCGCAATCATGGGGCAGGTCGATGAATTAAGCCGCGACAAGATGCCCGCGCCGGATGAGGCCGACAACGAATAGGCCGTCGTTCGTTTAGTGAATCTGCTTCAGCAGAACCGCAAAACAATCGTCATCATCGTCGTCAAAACGCGCTTCCACCGGCCGCACCGCAAACGCCCGTCGAAGGGCGGCGGCAATTCCCGCCTGGTCGGGAAGATTGCCCAGCTGGATGATTCGGCGTTCCATCAATTGCTTGCCCGCGGCGTCCTTGGTGATTTCAACTGACATCAGACTGCAACAACGCGCCGGCTTCAGGCGAGTTTCGTTCGAAACGATATTCGGGCAAAGCGTGCGGCGTGGCGGACACATTGTTGATCAAGGCGCGGCAAGGGGCGCTCGACCGCGCGCGGGCCCAGGCTCCGTTCCTGCGTGAGGCGCTGCTCGCCTTCCCCGAAGTCGGCGACACATTCATGGCGGACGGCGCGCATCCGGCGATTGTCGCGGCGTTGTCGCTGGCAGGCGAAACGGTTGCCCAACGCCTTCGTCGCCAGCGCCGCGCGCTGGCGCTGGCGGTAGCGCTGGGTGATTTGTCGGGTGAACTGTCACTTGAACAACTGACCCATGCACTGTCCGATTTCGCTGACGCCGCGATAGACGAGGCGCTCGGTGCGGCGATCGAGGAGCGCATCCCCGGCGCAGGCACGACCGGCTTTGCAGTGCTCGCGCTGGGCAAACTGGGCAGCCGCGAGCTGAACTATTCTTCCGATGTCGATCTGGTGCTGCTGTTCGATCCGGCGACTCTTGCCCGGCGCGAGCGCGATGACGTGGGCGAGGCGGCAGTTCGGATCGGGCGGCGGCTGGTCGAACTGCTCCAGCAGCGGACCGAGGACGGTTACGTCGCGCGGGTCGATTTGCGTCTTCGCCCGTCGCCCGAAGTCACCCCGGTCGTGCTGCCCGCCGACGCCGCCATCTCTTATTATGAATCGCAGGCGCTGCCGTGGGAGCGCGCGGCATTCATCCGTGCCCGGGCGGCGGCGGGTGATATTGCGCTGGGCAAGCGGTTCCTTGGCGAGATTCAGCCATTCATCTGGCGCCGGGCGCTGGATTTCGGCGCGATCGACGAGATTCGCGACATCAGCACCCGCATTCGCGACCATTATGCGCAAGGCACGGCGCTCGCCCCCGGCTTCGACCTCAAGCGAGGCCGCGGGGGGATCCGCGAGGTCGAATTCTACACTCAGGTCCAGCAATTGATCCACGGAGGCCGTGACCCGGCACTTCGCGCCCGCGCGGTACTGGACGCGCTTCCGGCTTTGGTCGCGGCGGAGCGAATGGAGCCCGACGTCGCCAATGCGCTTGCCGCCGCGTACCGCCGCCTGCGCACCGTCGAACATCGCATCCAGATGGTCGACGACCAGCAAACTCACCGGCTGCCGGTCGATGCCGCCGCGCTGGCCGGTGTCGCGGCACTCGACGGACTCGCCGACGGTGCGGCGCTGATTGAAACGCTCCGCCCCCACGTCGATTTTGTCAGTGGCAAATTCGACGGCCTTTCGCCCGACCGCGGCACGCATCTGTCGAACGATCCCGACCTGCTGGGTGACGAGCTTGCCGCCATGGGGTTCGCCGACGTCGCCCAGGTCACGCGCATGATCGGTGGCTGGAGATCGGGGCAGGTGCGCTCGCTCCGCTCACCGGCGGCCCGCGCCGCATTCGAAGCGATGCTCCCGGTGCTGCTTCGCGCCATCGCGGACGGTCCCGATCCCGGCCATGCGCTCAACCGCTTCAGTGACATCGTCGAAAGGCTGTCGAGCGGGGTCAATCTCTACCGCTTGCTCGAGGCTCAGCCGGCGCTGGCCCGCGTGCTGAGCCAGATCCTGGTTCACGCCCCTGCGCTGGCCGATCAGTTGGCGCAACGGCCGGGGCTGTTCGACGGACTGATTGACGCATCGAGCTTCGCCGCTCCGCCCGACGCGGCGACAGTCGCCGCCAAACTGGCCGACGGCGGCAGGCGCCTGAGTTACGACGAGCGGCTCGACCGGGTGCGGCGGATGGTCGGGGAGCGGCGGTTCGCGCTGGGGGTGCAACTGATCGCCCGCCACCGCGATCCGCTCGACCTCACCCTTGGCTATGCAGCCGTAGCGGAAGGGGCGATTGTCGCGCTGGCCGATGCCGCCCGCGACGAGTTCGAGGCCGCGCACGGCCGGATTGCCGGCGGGGAACTGATGATCCTCGGGCTTGGACGATTGGGCGGGATGGCGCTGACCCACGCATCCGATCTCGACCTAGTCTTCCTGTTCGATGCCCCTGATGACGCGGTGTCCGACGGCAGGAAATCGCTCGGCGCGACCGATTACTTCAACCGTCTGGCGAAGCGCGTAGTCGCGGCCTTGTCGGTGCCGACCGCGGCGGGGGCGCTTTACGACGTCGATACGCGGCTTCGGCCGCAAGGCGAGAAGGGAATGCTGGCGGTCCGCCTCGACGCCTTCGAGACGTATCAGCGCGAGGAAGCGTGGACCTGGGAGCATATGGCGCTGCTCCGTGCCCGTCCACTTTACGGGACCGAGACCGGTCGGGCGAAGCTCGCGGCGACGGTCGAGCGCATATTGTCGATGGAGCGTGACCCCGCGAAGGTTCGCGCCGATGCCGCCAAGATGCGCGCCGAGATGACCAGGCATAAGCCCCCTGTGGGTCCGCTCGATATCAAGCTGGGCGAGGGGGGACTGGTCGACCTGGAATTTGCGGTTCACGTGACCCAGCTGGTCCATCGCATCGGTTTCGACCCGCGCCTGGAAGTGGCGATCGCGGCGCTGGTCGAGGCAGGGTTGATCGACGCAGAGGCCGATCCCGATTTGCGGCTGCTGTCGCGAATCCTCGTTACCAGCCGGCTGGTTACGCCGGGGGGTGGGGTACCCGAGCCCGAATCGCGCGTGCTGGTCGCCGAAGTGTGCGGCCATGCCGATTGGCCCAGCCTGCTTGAAGCCCACGATGCAGCGCGGCAGAGGATCGCCAGCCGATGGAAACAGGTAAGGGAAACGATATGATCGAAGTGGGCAGCAAGGTTCCGGCGATGATTGCGGCGTTGAGCGACGGGTCGAATCTCGATCTCGGGTCGCCGGGCGGCAGGCTGGTGCTCTATTTCTATCCCAAAGACGATACGTCGGGCTGCACCCGGGAGGCGCAGGACTTCACTGCGATGGCGGCGGATTTCAAGGCAGCGGGGGCGAAGGTCGTCGGGGTGTCGCGCGACGACGATGAAGAAGCATGACAAGTTCATCGCCAAATATGACCTGTCCGTGCCGCTGGTTGCCGACACCGATGGCGCGATCAGCGACGCCTTCGGCACCTGGATCGAGAAGAGCATGTACGGCCGCAAGTATATGGGCATGGAGCGCGCCACTTTCCTGATCGGCGCCGACGGCACATTGCTGCGCGAATGGCGCAAGGTGAAGGTGCCGGGCCATGCGGCGGAGGTTCTGGCGGCGGTCAGGGCATGAACATGCTCCAAGAAACGCTCGGCTTTGGGCAGTTCAACATCTTGCCTCACCTGATCGCGATGAGCGTTGCCTATCTGCTCGCGCTGCCGATTGGCTGGAACCGCGAGAAGGAGGAGCGCAGCGCGGGGATCCGCACCTTTCCACTCGTCGCGATCGCCAGTTGCGGCTTCATCCAGGCCGCCGAGGGCCTGACCGGCCAAAGCCCCGAGGCGATGGCGCGGATCGTCGAGGGTATCATCACCGGCATGGGCTTCATCGGCGGCGGCGCGATCCTGCACCTCAAGGATATCGGTCAAGGGCACCGCAACCGCCGCCAGCTTGTGGGTGACCGGCGCGATCGGCGTGGCGGTCGGGCTCGGCAATGCCGATGTCGCGATCATGCTGGCGCTGGCCGGGTTCGTGACGCTTTATCTGCTGGCCCCGATCAAGAAATCGATCGACCGTCAACCTGCCGGGGACGAAGCTGAATAAGCCGCGCTTGCGGCGGCGGTGGGCTCGTCTAGGGTCGACGGCAAAGGGGATTGGTATGCGTGGTTTGAAATTTTTCCTGCTGGCTGCGGCCGCAATGGTTGGAGCGAGCGGTGTGGCGATGAGCGCGGTCGAGGACGATCCCTACATCTGGCTCGAGGAATTCACCTCGCCGCGGGTCGACCAGTGGATTGCCGAGCGCAATGCACGGACCTTCGCGGAGCTTGAGGCCGATCCGCGTTACAAGCTTTTCTATGACCAGGCGCTGGCGATCGCCGAGGCCAAGGATCGTAACCCCACCGGGCGCTTCCTCGGCGGGCAAATCTACAATTTCTGGCAGGATGCCGACCACGTGCGCGGCATCTGGCGGCGGACCAGCGCCGAAAGTTACACCACCGCGACCCCGCAGTGGGAGACGGTGCTCGACCTCGACGCCCTGGCCAAGACCGAAAAGGCCAATTGGGTGTGGAAGGGCGCGAGGTGCTCACGCCCGGCCGAGCGCCGCTGCCTGATCGAGTTGTCGGACGCCGGCGAGGATGCGGTGACGGTGCGCGAGTTCGATGTCGTTACCAAGAGTTTCGTCGACGGAGGGTTCGTATTGCCTAGGGGCAAGCAGGACACGAGCTGGATCAATGACGACGAATTGCTGGTCGGGCGCGAGTGGGAGCCTGGGCAACTAACCAAGTCGGGCTATGCCTATGTCATCAAGTCGCTCAAGCGCGGGCAGCCATTGACGGCGGCTACCGAAGTCTATCGCGGCACTGTCGACGATGTCGGCGCATTTGGCGCCGTGCTGCGCGACGGGCATGGCGCGACGCTAACCTATGCCATCCGCGCGACCGACTTTTTCCACAACGAGACGTTCGTCCTGACCGACGCCGGCCCCAAGCGGCTGGTGATGCCGGAGAAAGCCAGCCTGGTCGACCTCATCGACGGGCGGGTGATCATCCAGAGCCAGGAAGCCTGGACCCCGGTCGGCGCGAGCAGGCCGTTTCCCGCCGGGTCGCTGCTGTCGGTCGACCTTGCCGCGCTCAAGGCCGATCCGGCGCGGCTAAAACCGACCTTGATCTATGCCCCGACCGCCAAGGAAGCCCTGCAGGGCGCCAGCGCCACCAAGAATGTGCTGCTGGTCTCGATCCTCGACAATGTCCGGGGGCGGACCTTGCTGTTCAAGCCGGGGCCGAATGGAAGCTGGAGCCGCTCGTCGCTCGACCTTCCCGACAATTCGACCGTCGCGGTGGCCGATACCAGCCACACCGACGATCGCGCCTTGCTCAGCGTGGCCAGCTTCCTCACCCCGCCCTCGCAATGGCTGGTCGATGCGGCGGCCGGAAGCGCGCGCAAGTTCCGCGAGCAGCCGCCCAAGTTCGACGCCTCGGGCCTCGATTCACAACAGTTCGAGGCCACTTCGAGTGACGGCACGAAAATTCCTTATTTTGTAGTCCATCGCCGCGACATGAAGCTCGACGGCAATAACCCAACGCTGATGTACGCGTATGGCGGGTTCGAGGTCAGCCAGACCCCCTCCTATGGGGCGATGACCGGGAAATTGTGGCTCGAGCGCGGCGGTGTCTATGTTCTCGCCAACATCCGCGGCGGGGGCGAATTCGGCCCCGCGTGGCACGAGGCGGGCCTCAAGACCAAGCGCCAGATCGTCTATGACGATTTCGCCGCGGTCGGTCGCGACCTCGTCAAGAGAAAGATTACCAGCGCGCGGCGGCTGGGGATCAAGGGCGGGTCCAACGGCGGACTGCTGACGGGCGTGTCTTTCACCCAGAACCCGGGCCTGTGGAATGCGGTGATCATCGATATCCCTCTGCTCGATATGCTGCGCATTTCCAAGATTGCGGCGGGCGCCTCGTGGGAAGGCGAATATGGCAGCGTCTCGACCGACCCGGCGGTGCGCCAGTTCTGGGAAAAGACCTCGCCCTATCACAACCTTCGCAGGGGCAAGGCCTATCCGGTGCCGTTCATCTACACCACTACCAAGGATGACCGCACCGGCCCGCAGCACGCCCGCAAGTTCGCCGCCAGGATGGAGGAGTTCGGACTGCCTTTCTATTATTACGAGAACACCGAAGGCGGCCACGCGGCGGGAGCCAATCTAAAGCAGCAGGCGCGCACCCAGGCGCTGCAGATGGTCTATCTCACCCGCAAACTGATGGACCCGGTCGAACCCAAGCCTTGAGTGATCCGCACCGGCGGGAGACTGATCCGGAACGGAGGTAATCGCCGGACCGCGTTAAGCTTCCGAACCTAATCGTCGCGCGAAGGATTGGCGTGTGATGATGGCTCAATCGATGGGGAACACCGAGAAGATCGTGCGCGCGCTGCCACGGACCCGGCTGTTCCTGTCCGCGACGATCCGGTTCGATGGGATCAGTGCCCCGATCCGGGTGCGCGACCTTTCGGCGCGCGGGGCCAGGATTGAGGGCGCGCGGCTCCCCGCCGTCGGGATCGTGGCCGAAATCAGTCGCGGTGAACTCGCCGTCAGCGGGATGATCGTGTGGCGCGATCCTAAGGGGTGCGGAATGCGGTTCGACGCCCCGATCGATCTCGAGCAATGGATGCCGGGGTTGGCGGCGCGCGATCTGATTGACGTCGACGACGACATGGTCGCCGCACGGCGATCTGGCGATGCCGACGTGCTGCCATTCCCGTCGCCGCCCGCGCCTCAGGCGGTCGCGCTCGACGCCATCCTGCCGCAGCGGCTGGCGGAGGAACTGGCCTTTGTCGGACGACTGCTCGATAGCCTGGGCGAAGATCTCTGTGGCGAGCCCCTGTTGGTGATGCGCCACGCCGAGAAACTGCAAGAATCTCGACATTTCGGCGCAGATCCTCGGACATGTGGCGGCGGTGCTGGTTGCCGACAGGCCCGAGCAGGCAATCGACGCGATCAGCATGACGAGCTTGCGCAAGCGTCTCCAACGCACCGCGCTCTAGGCAACAGTCGCGAGCCATCCGCCGAGCCCAACCGATCACCAACGGTGCCCGTGACGGTGGCGATCAATTGATTAACTGGCTGCGGCGGCATCGATTTGCCTTCTCGCGCCGGAGGTACTGCGCGCAAGTTGACCCCGCCCGGCATCTAAGAAATCCGCGCCCGAGCCGCGCATGCGCCTCTGGGCGTGTCGAAGTTTTTGAATAAGCCGCACGGCCATGCTAGCGGCGCTGCAAGCAAGTCATCAGGAGTAGCTCGTGGCCGAGTTCGCGCTTCCCAGAAACAGCAAGATCAAGCGCGGCAAGGCGCACGCGGGCGAAGGCGGCGGCCGGACCAAGGCCTTTAAGGTCTATCGCTACGATCCGGACAGCGGCGCCAACCCGCGCTACGACACCTATTCGATCGATCTCGACAAATGTGGACCGATGGTGCTCGACGCGCTGATCAAGATCAAGAACGAGATCGACCCGACGCTGACCTTCCGCCGCTCGTGCCGCGAAGGCATTTGCGGCTCCTGCTCAATGAACATGGACGGCCGCAACGGCCTTGCCTGCACCACCGCCATCGCCGACATCAAGGGCGAGGTAAAGATCACCCCGCTGCCGCACATGGACGTGGTCAAAGACCTCGTCCCCGATCTGACCCATGCCTATGCCCAGCTCGCTTCGATCGAGCCGTGGCTGAAGTCGAAAAGCGCCGAGCCGTCGGGCAAGGAGCGGCTGCAATCGCCCGACGACCGGGCCAAGCTGGACGGGCTGTACGAATGTATCCTGTGCTTCTGCTGCACCACGTCGTGCCCGAGCTATTGGTGGAACGGCGACAAATTCCTCGGTCCGGCGGTATTGCTCCAGGCCTATCGCTGGCTGGCCGACAGCCGCGACGAGATGACCGGCGAGCGGCTCGACCAGCTCGAAGACCCGTTCCGGCTGTACCGCTGTCACACGATCATGAACTGCGCCAGTGTCTGCCCCAAGGGGCTGAATCCGGCCAAGGCGATTGCCGAGGTCAAGAAGATGGTAGCGGAGCGGGTGGCGTGAGCGAAGCGCCGACGCTCCCCTCGGGAGCGCGGCCCGCTCCCGAACATCCCGGCTGGTTTACGTGGGGCGAGCTTCCGCCCGAGAGCTTCGCGGCGCAAACCGGGCGGATCATCTTCAAGCCTGGTGAGCCTGGGCGTGCCGTGGTGCGGATGTTCCCCGAGGACCGCCACATGAACTTCGGCGGCTCGATCCACGGCGGCGCGGTCATGAGCTTTATCGATATGGCGCTGTTCTCGGGTGGCTTTTGCTCGGGGATGGCGCGCGGCCATTATGTCACGCTCGATCTTGCGACGCGGTTCATCGCGCGGGGCAAGTCGGGCATCCCGCTCGACGCCCATGTGCGATTGCTCAAGCAAACCCCGGGCGGGCTGGTGTTCCTTACCGGCCATTGCGAGCAGGACGGCGAGATCTGCTACGGCTTCACCGGCACGCTCAAGCGCATCAAGTCGCGATCCGAGACCGGCGACGCCTCCGCGGCTGATGACGCAAGTCGCTAACGCCTATGCCGCGCTGGTCGCGGCGGGAGAGCTCAAGGCCGATCGCGACCAGCAGGCGGCGGTGGTCGCGATCGACCGCTTCGCGCGGCGGCTCGTCAAGAGCGGCAAGCTGATCAAACGGCTGCTCGGCACCGCGCGTCCACCCGGCGGTCTCTATCTGTGGGGCGGGGTGGGGCGCGGCAAATCGATGCTGATGGACCTGGCGTTCGACCATATCGACGTCGCCCCCAAGCGCCGCACCCATTTCCACGCCTTCATGATCGAGGTTCACGATCGACTGCGCGCCGCCCGCCGGACCGGGGATGGCGACCCAGTAATCGCAGTGGCCGAGGCGATCGCCGACGACGTGCGGCTGCTCGCGTTCGACGAGATGATGGTCACAAATCCAGCCGATGCAATGATCATGAGCCGGCTGTTCACCGCGCTGATCGAGGAAGGAGTGGCGATCATCACCACCTCCAACCGTCCGCCGTTCGACCTTTACCGCGACGGCCTCAATCGCGAGCTTTTCCTGCCGTTTATCACGCTGATCGAGCGCCGGATGCAGGTGCTGCCGCTGAATGGCCCGACCGATTACCGGCTCGACCGGCTTGCCGGGCTCGATACCTGGCTGGTGCCCAACGGACCCGAGGCCACCGCCAAACTCTCCGACGCTTTCTTCCGCATGACCGACTATCCGGTCCAGGATCGGGCGCACGTGCCGGCCGAGGATCTCGACGTCGGCGGCGGACGGACAATGCACGTGCCCAAGAGCCTCAAGGGCGTTGCGGTCTTTTCGTTCAAGCGGCTGTGCGGGGAAGCGCGCGGTGCGGCGGATTACATTGCCATCGCGCGGCGCTTCCACACCGTGATCCTGGTCGGAATCCCCATAATGACCCGCGAGCAGCGCAACGAGGCATCGCGGTTCGTCACTCTGATCGACCAGCTTTACGAGCATAAGGTCAAACTGCTCGCCGCCGCCGACGCCGAGCCGGGCGGCCTCTACCCCGCAGGCGACGGCCATTTCGAGTTCGCCCGCACCGTCAGCCGGCTCGAGGAAATGCAGAGCGCGGATTACCTTGCCGAGGGCCACGGCGCGGCCTAGCTTTTCCCGTCCGTCGGGGGAGAATCTCCATGCGTAAGTACGTCGCCGCACTGTTGCTCGCCACCTCCGCCACCGCTGCCACCGCGCAGGCGCCCGACCCCGCGCGCAAGAACGCCGAGCGCGTCCTGTTCGAGAAGATCGTCGAGATCCCGACCGTCCGCGGCCGCACCACCGAGTTCAAGAAGCTCACCGCCTTGCTCAAGGCCGAGTTCGGCAAGGCCGGGATCACCAACGTTATCGTCAAGGACCATGATGGCACCCAGACCCTGATCGCCCGCTGGCCCGCCGCGCGCCCCAGCGGCAAGAAGCCGATCCTGCTGATGGCCCACATGGACGTGGTCGAGGCCAAGGCGTCCGACTGGAAAAACCCGCCGTTCGAGTTTCGCGAGGCGGGCGGTTATTATCTCGGGCGCGGGACCAGCGACAATAAGGCGGCGCTGACGGGGATCGTGCTGGCGCTGCAGAATTTGAAGCGCTCAGGATTCCAGCCGACCCGCGACATCGTCGTGCTGTTTACCGGTGACGAGGAGACCAGCGGCGATGGCGCGCGCCGCGCCGCGACCGAATGGCGCCAACTGATCGACGCCGAATATGCCTTGAACGGCGATGCCGGGGGCGGGGCGATCTACAAGGATGGCCGACTCGACGCGTTCTACATGCAGGTCGCCGAGAAGACCTATGCCGATTACAAGCTGACCGCGGTCAACAAAGGCGGCCACAGCAGCCAGCCGCGCCCCGACAATGCGATTTACGCTCTGGCCGGGGCCTTGAAGCAGGTTGAGCAATATCGCTTCGAGCCGATGATCAATGCCGCGACGCGGGCGTTCTTCGAGCGCATCGCGGCCAATGACAAGGGTAGCTATGGCGAGTTGATCACCAAGTGGCTCAGCAACCCGACCGACCGCCAGACCGCCGATCTGCTCGAAGCCAATGAGCTCGGCTACACCCGCACCCGCTGCGTCGCGACCATGTTGTCGGGCGGCCATGCCCCCAACGCCTTGCCGCAGAAAGCGGAGGCCAACGTCAATTGCCGGGTCTTTCCCGGGGTCTCGCTGCAAACTGTTCGCCAGCAGTTGCAATCGGTTGCGGGGCAGGATGTCACCGTCACTCTCGGCAATTCCTCTCCGGCGTCGAACGTCAGCCCGGTGCGCGACGATATCGTCGACGCTTATCGCGCCGCGGTCGCGACCCGCTTCAAGGACAGCAACATCATCCCGGTGCAGAGCGCGGGAGCGACCGACGGCGCCTATCTGCGCAGCACCGGGATGCCGGTCTATGGCGTCGGCGGGCTGTGGAGTTATCTGAGTGAGCCGAGCGGCGCGCACGGCCTCGACGAGCGCGTGCTGGTCGAGGGCTTCCACGGGCAGGTGCCGATCTGGGTGGAGATGCTGCGGCGACTGGCGGGCTGATGCAAAAAAGGACCACCCTTGCGGGCGGCCCTGATCTGTTTTTGGATGGTCGAACCGATTAGCGGATGAGCGCCTGAATAACGCTCTCTACCAAGCGAGTGCGCGGGTCGACGCTGTAGAGGTAGCCGTTGCGGTAATAATAACGGTTGTCGTCATCAAGATTGTACTGGTTGCGCCAGTCCAGCGGCACCTGGTTGTAGCTCCACAGGCCATAATTGCCGTTCCAGCGGTCGCCAACGTTGAAGCTGCGCTTGGCAATGCCCGGCGGCAGGCAGCCGTTGTTCTTCTTGGCCAGACCCGGCGGGCACGAGCGATTGCCCCAGTAATTGGCCCCGACGCGCGCCTCGTGGACCTTTCGCACCTGCTTGGCATGTTTGGCCTGGGCCTTGTGCATCATCTGGCCATGCTTGGCCTGCTTGCCCTGGCCCTTGTTTTTGCCCGGGTCGGCCGAGGCGGGCGCAGCAAGCGCAAGGGCAGCAGCACCTGCGGCGAGTAGGAGCTTGTACATGGTGGTTTCCTTCCTGAATATCGACGTGTCTGCACCCCAACGCATGAACCGGCGCTGATGGCCCCAATCCAGCCCGTCGAGGCGGTTGCGAGCACGGCCCGCACGGTTTAGAGCGCCGGCAGTTTCCCGTGCCTCGAGGCGCGGCCCAACCAGCCGGAGTGATGGAACCCCCTTATGGCCCGAAAGAAAATCGCCCTGATCGGCGCTGGCATGATCGGCGGCACGCTCGCCCACCTCGCCGCGAAAAAGGAATTGGGCGACATCGTCCTGTTCGACATCGCCGAGGGAATTCCGCAGGGCAAAGCGCTCGACATCAGTCAGTGCGGCCCGGTCGAAGGGTTTGACGCGAAGATTACCGGCACCAACGATTATGCCGACATCGCCGGTGCAGACGTGGTGATCGTCACCGCCGGCGTGCCGCGCAAGCCGGGCATGAGCCGCGACGACCTGCTTGGCATCAACCTCAGCGTGATGAAGGCGGTCGGCGCCGGCCTGAAGGCGCATTGCCCCGACGCGTTCGTGATCTGCATCACCAATCCCCTGGACGCGATGGTCTGGGCATTGCGCGAATTCTCGGGGCTTCCGGCCAACAAGGTCGTCGGCATGGCGGGCGTGCTCGACAGCGCGCGGTTCGCCACCTTCCTGGCGCAGGAATTCGGCGTGTCGGTGCGCGACGTCAACGCCTTCGTGCTCGGCGGTCATGGCGACACGATGGTCCCGGTCACCAGCTACACCACGGTCAACGGCATTTCGGTCGATGACCTTGTCAAGATGGGCCGCTCGACCAAAGAGCGGATCGACGCGATCGTCACCCGCACCCGCGGCGGCGGCGGCGAGATCGTCGGTCTGCTCAAGACCGGCAGCGCCTTCTACGCCCCCGCCACCAGCGCGATCGCGATGGCCGAAGCCTACCTTCGCGACCAGAAGCGCATCCTTCCGTGCGCCACCTACGTCGAGGGCAAATATGACCTGGACGGGCTCTACGTCGGCGTTCCGACAGTCATCGGTGCTGGCGGCGCGGAAGAAGTGATCGAAATCGCGCTCGACGACGAAGCGAAGGCGAACCTCGCGGTCAGCGTCGAGGCGGTCAAGGAACTGCTCGAGGCGTGTAAGGGCATCGACGAGAGCCTCGCATAATGTTTTTGATGTTTTATGCCCTCGCAATGGTTGCTCCCGCGGCCGTCGGCGATCAACCGGCGAGCGCGGAGGAGCTGGTGGGAGCAGTGGTCGACTGCACCAAGGTAGTAACGCCGGGCAAAGTCGACCTTCCAGCACTCAAGGAAATGGGCTGGAGGTTCGGCGGAACCCAGAAGCGGTCGCTTGGCAGCATTGCATTGGAAGAACATCTGTTTGGTCGCGAAGGCGGCAATGTCATTCAGATGGTGCAAGTTACTGGGGGAATCTCGGCAACGTGCATGTCTGTCGGCCGTCTTCGCACCGAAGCCGAAATTGCCGATTTGCGCCAACGCCTGATCGTCGCAACCGGTGTGAAACCTTTTGCCGACTATCCTGGAGATGTCGCGTTCAAAGCCACGATGGAGCGTTCTTCACCGCAGGCACGCGAGCGGATACTCATCGGTGACAAGCAGCGCTTCACCGTGATGAGCAACGCCAAGGATGGCGCGTATATCGTCAAGGTCATGATGATCCCGAAAAGGTCAGCCAAATAATGAGCATTCTCGTCGACCGTAACACCAAGGTCATCACCCAGGGGATGACCGGGGAAACCGGCACCTTCCACACCGAGCAGGCGCTCGCCTACGGCACGCAGATGGTCGGCGGGGTAACGCCGGGCAAGGGCGGGACGACCCATATCGGGCTGCCGGTGTTCGACACCGTCGCGCAAGCGGTCGAGGCGACCGGCGCCACCGCCTCGGTGATCTACGTTCCGCCGCCCTTCGCCGCGGATTCGATCCTCGAGGCGATCGATGCCGAGGTGCCGCTGATCGTCTGCATCACCGAGGGCATTCCGGTGCTCGACATGGTCAAGGTCAAGCGCGCGCTGTGCGGATCGAAGTCGCGGTTGATCGGGCCTAATTGCCCCGGCGTGCTGACGCCGGGCGAATGCAAGATCGGGATCATGCCCGGCAACATCTTTTCCAAGGGCAGCGTCGGCGTCGTCTCGCGCTCGGGCACGCTGACCTATGAAGCTGTGTTCCAGACCACCAACGAGGGCCTCGGCCAGACCACCGCGGTCGGGATCGGCGGCGATCCGGTCAAGGGCACCGAATTCATCGACATGCTCGAACTGTTTCTCGCCGACGACGCGACCCGTTCGATCATCATGATCGGCGAGATCGGCGGCAGCGCCGAAGAAGACGCCGCGCAATTCCTCGCCGACGAGGCACGCCGCGGCCGCTCCAAGCCGACCGTCGGCTTCATCGCCGGCCTGACCGCGCCGCCGGGCCGCCGCATGGGCCACGCCGGGGCGATCGTCGCTGGCGGCAAGGGCGACGCGGCAAGCAAGATCGCGGCGATGGAAGCGGCTGGAATTCGCGTCTCCCCGTCGCCATCTGAACTCGGCACCACGCTCTCGGCGCTGCTCAAGGGATAAGCCAGAACATGGACTCGATGGCGGTCGAGAAGGAACAGGGTCCAAGCTGGGCGCGGCCGAACTGGCCGGTGACGGCGCTCGATTCCAACAATGACGGGCTTGATCCGACTGAGGCGACGATCGAGAAAATCGTCGAAGGCGCCAAGGCCGCCGCCGCTTCCGCGGGCGTGACCGACGAAGCCGCGGTCCATGCCGCCGCCGAGGACAGCATCCGCGCGATGATGCTGATCCGCAGCTACCGCGTGCGCGGCCATCTCTCGGCCAGGCTCGACCCGCTTGGCCTCGCCCATCACGACACCCCGCCCGAGTTGACCCCTGATTTCCACGGCTTCACCGCCGCCGACCTCGACCGCCCGATCTGGCTTGGCGGCGCACTCGGTTTTCAAAGCGCCACCGTCCGCCAGATCGTCGACGTGCTGCAGGCCAATTACTGCGGTCATGTCGGCCTCGAATATATGCACATCAACGACCTCGAGGAGCGCCGCTTCCTCCAGGACCGGATGGAGGGCAAGGACAAGACCATCGCCTTCACTCCCGAGGGCAAGCAGTCGATCCTCGAGAAAGTAATCCACGGCGAGCAGTGGGAAAAATTCCTTGCCCGCAAATATGTCGGGACGAAACGGTTCGGGCTCGACGGCGGTGAAAGCGCCATTCCGGCGCTTGAATCGATCATCAAATATGGCGGCCAGTTCGGGGTCGAGGAGATCACCATCGGCATGGCCCACCGCGGCCGGTTGAACGTCCTCGCCAACGTGATGGGCAAACCCTACCGCGCGATTTTCAGCGAATTCGCCGGCGGCGCGGCCAACCCGACCGACGTCGGCGGATCGGGCGACGTCAAATATCACCTCGGCACCTCGTCCGACCGCGAATTCGACGGCAACAAGGTCCATCTGAGCCTCGTCCCCAACCCGTCGCATCTCGAGGCCGCCGACCCGGTCGTGCTCGGCAAGAGCCGCGCCGTTCAGACCATCAGGGGCGACCGCGAGGGCGACACCGTCCTTGCCGATCCTGCTCCACGGCGACGCGGCGTTCGCGGGGCAGGGCGATCGTCTGCGAATGCCTCGGTTTCTCCGGCCTGCCCGGCTATGGCACGGGCGGCACGATCCATTTCGTCATCAACAACCAGATCGGCTTCACCACCTGCCCGCAGTTCGGCGCGCTCGTCGCCTTATCCGTCGGACGTCGCCAAGTGGCATCCAGGCGCCGATCCTGCACGTCAACGGCGACGATCCCGAGGCGGTGACCTTCTGCTGCAAGCTCGCGATCGAATACCGCCAGGAATATCAACCGCGACATCGTCATCGACATGTGGTGCTACCGCCGCTTCGGCCACAACGAGGGCGACGAGCCGAGCTTCACCCAGCCGCTCATGTACGCCGACATCGCCAAGCATGCGCCGATCAGCGCGATCTACGGCGCACGAAACTGATCGCCGAGGGCGTGGTCGACCAGGCATGGGTCGACGCGCGGCACGAAGGAATTCGTCACCCTGCTGGAAGACGAGTTCGACGCGCCGGCGCCACTTATCTTCCCAACAAGGCCGACTGGTTCGAGGGCCGATGGTCGGGTCTCGGCATAGCCCGGGGAGCCGGTCGACGCGCGGCGCAACATCAACACCGCCATCGACACGGATCATTATGACCGGCCTGTCCGGTCTGACTGACCACGGTCCGCGCCGAGGGCCTCGCGATCCACAAGACGCTCGGCCGCATCCTCGACGCGCGCAAGGCGGCGCTCGACGGCGGGCAGGGGATCGATTGGGCGACAGCCGAAGCGCTGGCGTTCGGCAGCTCTGGTCGAGGACGGCTATGGCGTGCGCCTGTCGGGGCAGGATTCGGGTCGCGGCACCTTTTCAGCCAGCGCCACGCGGTGTGGATCGACCAGAAGACCGGCGAGAAATATATCCCGCTGCGCCACATCAATGACGGTCATACGGACAAGCCGCGCTTCGAAGTCCGCGACAGCCCGCTGAGCGAATTCGGCGTGCTCGGCTTCGAATATGGCTATTCGATCGCCGACCCGAAGACGCTGGTGCTGTGGGAGGCGCAATTCGGCGATTTCGCCAATGGCGCGCAGACGATCATCGACCAGTTCATCGCCGCGGGCGAGGCCAAGTGGCTGCGCGCGAGCGGGACTCGTCCTGCTGCTGCCGCACGGTTTCGAAGGGCAGGGGCCGGAGCATAGCTCGGCGCCCGCCTGGAGCGCTTCCTGCAATTATGCGCCGAGGACAATATCCAGGTCGCCAATTGCACCACGCCGGCCAATTATTTCCACATCCTGCGCCGCCAGATGCAGCGCGATTTCCGCAAGCCTTTGATCATGATGACGCCCAAGTCGCTGCTGCGGCACAAGCTCGCCGTGTCGACCCGCGACGACTTCATCGGCGAGGGACATTTCAAGCGCATCCTGTCCGACCTCGACCCGCCCGCGGCCGGCACGACCAAGCGGCTCGTTCTGTGCTCGGGCAAGCTTGCCTATGAACTGATGGAAGCGCGCGACGCGGCGTGGCGACACGACCACCGAAATCCTGCGCATCGAGCAGCTCTATCCCTTCCCGTCCGAGCCGCTGGTAAAGCGCCTGCAAGGCGATGCCCGAGCTGACCGAACTGGTGTGGGCGCAGGAAGAGCCGAAGAACAATGGCGCCTGGAGCTTCGTCGAGGATCTGCTCGAGGAATGCCTGGCCGAGGCGGGCTAGCCGATGCTCCGCCCGATCTATGCCGGCCGCTCGCCCTCGGCCTCGCCCGCGACCGGCCTTGCCAAGCGCCACGTGGCCGAGCAGGCGGCGCTGATCGCCGACGCGCTCGGGCAGCGCGACGCGGCCCCGGCGGCGGCCAGGGCCGCGATCGAAACCGTTCAAAAAGCCGGCAAGGCCGGGAGTTAGGATGACATGTCGACCGAGGTCAAAGTCCCCACACTGGGCGAATCGATCACCGAAGCGACCGTCGGCCAGTGGCTGAAGGCGCCCGGCGACGCGGTCGCAGCTCGACGAGCCGATCGTCAGCCTGGAAACCGACAAGGTCAGCGTCGAAGTGCCGTCGCCCGTCGCCGGAACGCTCGCCGAGCAGTGTAGCGAAGGAAGGCGACACCGTGGCGGTCGGCGCGCTGATTGCGCTGATCGGCGAGGCGCGGCGGCGAACCAGCGCCTGCCCCGGCTCCGGCCGCTGAACCCGCGCCGGCGACGCCCGGCCCCGAACCCGCGCCGGCACCCGAACCGGCTCCGGCACTGACGCCGCGCTGACCCTCTCTCCCGCGGTGCGCCGCGCGGTGCTCGAGCCAATCATGTCGACCCGTCGAGCATCAAGGGCAGCGGCAAGGACGGACGGATCACCAAGGACGACGTGCTTGCCGCGGCTACGGCGAAGACTAGCACTACCCCTACGCAGGCAGGGGCCCAGCCCGAGCAAAAGACGCAAGCCACTGCTACCCCCGCCGGCGCCCGCCGCGAAGAACGCATCAAGATGACCCGGATGCGCCAGACCATCGCCACTCGCCTGAAGGATGCGCAGAACACTGCGGCGCTGCTTACCACCTTCAACGACGTCGACATGACCGCGGTCATCGACGCGCGTGCCCGCTACAAGGATCTGTTCGAAAAGAAGCATGGCATCCGCCTCGGCTTCATGGGCTTCTTCGTCAAAGCCGTCGCGCTTGCCGCCAAGGACGTGCCCTCGGTCAATGCCAGCATCGAGGGCGACGAGATCGTTTATCACGATTATCTCGACGTCTCGGTCGCGGTTTCCGCGCCCAAGGGACTTGTGGTCCCGGTCGTCCGCGACGCTGACCGGATGAGCTTCGCGGAGATCGAGAAAGCCATCGCCGGCTTCGGCAAGAAGGCCAAGGACGGCGCGCTCACCGCCGAGGACATGAAGGGCGGCACCTTCACCATCTCCAACGGCGGCGTGTTTGGCAGCCTGCTCTCCACCCCGATCATTAACCCGCCCCAGTCGGCGGTGCTCGGCATGCACCGCATCGAGGAGCGACCGGTGGTCAAGGACGGACAGATCGTCGCCCGCCCGATGATGTATCTCGCGCTCAGCTACGACCACCGCCTGATCGACGGCCGCGAAGCGGTCACTTTCCTCGTCCGCGTCAAGGAAGCGATCGAGGATCCCACGCGGCTGTTGATCGATCTCTAAGGAAATTTTGAATGGCTGACTTCGACTACGACCTGATCGTCATTGGCGCCGGACCCGGCGGCTATGTCGCCGCGATCCGCGCAGCGCAGCTGGGGCTGAAGACCGCCTGTGCCGAAGGGCGCGCGACGCTTGGCGGCACCTGCCTCAACGTCGGCTGCATCCCGTCCAAGGCGATGCTCCACGCGTCGGAATTATACCATGAGGCATCGTCGGGCGCGCTCGCCAAGTTCGGGATCGATCTTCAGGGCGCGGCGCTCAATCTCGACCAGATGCATGCCGAGAAAGCCAAGGCGGTCACCGAATTGACCGGCGGCATCGAATTCCTGTTCAAGAAGAATAAGGTCGACTGGCTCAAGGGCTATGCGACGTTCGACAGCGCCAACTCGGTCACCGTCGATGGAAAGACCGTCACCGCGAAGAACATCATGATCGCCACCGGCTCCTCGGTCACCCCGCTTCCGGGCGTCACCGTCGATAATGAGGCCGGCGTGATCGTCGATTCCACCGGCGCGCTGGCGCTCCCCAAGGTCCCAGAGCACATGGTCGTGATCGGCGGCGGCGTGATCGGGCTCGAGCTCGGCAGCGTCTGGCTTCGCCTTGGCGCCAAGGTCACTGTGGTCGAATATCTCGACCAGATCCTGCCCGGCATGGACGAGGAAGTGCGCAAGGAATCGGCCAAGATCTTCAAGAAGCAGGGCTTCGACATCAAGACCGGCACCAAGGTCACCGGCGCCACCGTCAACGGCGGCAAGGCCACGCTGACGGTCGAGCCCGCCAAGGGCGGCGAGGCGTCGACCATCGAGGCCGATGTCGTGCTCGTCTCGATCGGTCGCAAGCCCAACACCGACAATCTCGGTCTCGACAAGATCGGCCTCGCGACCAACAAGCAGGGCCAGATCGAAACCGACCATGACTTCCGCACCAAGGTACCGGGTATCTGGGCGATCGGCGACGTCATTCCTGGCCCGATGCTTGCCCACAAGGCCGAGGACGAAGGGATCGCCTGCGCGGAGAATGTCGCCGGCCAGACCGGCATCGTGAACCACGATGTCATTCCGTCGGTGGTCTATACCTATCCCGAGATCGCCGGGGTCGGCCTGTCGGAAGAGCAGGCCAAGGCCAAGGGCCACGACATCCGCGTCGGCAAATTCCCGTTCATGGCCAACAGCCGCGCCAAGACCAACCGGGACACCGACGGTTTCGTCAAGGTCATCGCCGACGCCAAGAATGACCGCGTCCTCGGCGTGTGGATCATCTCGTCGCTGGCGGGAACGCTGATCGCCGAAGCCGCGCTGGCGATGGAATTCGGCGCTACCAGCGAGGATATCGCCTACACCTGCCATGCTCATCCGACCCACGCCGAAGCGCTGAAGGAAGCGGCGATGGCGGTGACCGGGAAGCCGATCCACATCTGATCGACGTCGGCACAGCGTCCGGGCCGCGAGCCGTTGCGGCCTAGCCGAACAGCCCCGTCAGCAGCGCCTTCCACCCGGCGCGCTCGGGCGCGGCGGGACGGAGTTCGACCGGGCAGTCGAGGCAGCGCACCTGGATCGACGGGCCTGACAGGATCCGTTTGAGGTCCGCCAGCGCCACATCGAGCATCCCCGCGGGCGCCGGGGCGAGCGACGCGAAGGCATCGGTCGGGGCGGCCTCGGCATCGTCCTCGCCGCCGAACAGCGCGATGAACTCCTCGAACGGCGTGACCTTTTTGTCGAGATAGCGGACGCCGCGCTCGTCGCCCAGCTTGGCGAGGCCGGCGGCGGCGGCGATCGCCTCCTCGAGCCCGCCAAACTGGTCGACCAGCCCGATCTGACGCGCGGTGCCGCCATCCCACACGCGGCCCTGCGCGATTCGGTCGATCTCGGCCGGGGTCTTGCGTCGCGACTGGGCGACGATCCCCAGAAACTGGCGATAGATGCTGTCGACCCCCGCCTGGATCATGCGGTTGGCCTCGGGCGACGGGCCGGCCAGCAGATCGGGTTCGCCCGACAGCGGGGTTGTTTTGACGCCGTCGGCGCCGACCCCGAGCTTCTCGAGGCTGCCCTGGAAGCTCGGTAGCACCCCGAAAACCCCGATCGACCCGGTAATGGTCGACGGTTCGGCGAAGATGCGGTCGCCCGCGGTCGCTACCCAATAACCGCCCGACGCGGCGACGTTGCCCATCGAGATGACTACCGGGATCTTCTTGGCCCGCGCCGCCAGCAGCGCCTGCCGGATGCGCTCGGAGGCGATCGCCGATCCGCCGGGCGAATCGACCCGCACCACGAGGGCTTTCAAGCTGTCGTCGCGCAGGCCTTTTTCGATCGCCCGGGCGATCGTCTCGCCGCCCGCCATTCCGGCCGGAGCCTTACCGTCGACGATCTCCCCCGCAACCGTGACGATCCCGATCGGGCCGCTCCCGGCGCTGTCGACCTTGTCGTTGACATAGGCCGCCAGCCGGATCGTCTTGTAACCGCCCTTGCGGTCTTCATCCTTGCCGCCGAGTTCGGCCAGCCGCGCTTCATAAGTTTGGCGCTCGCCAAGCTTGTCGACCAGCCGCGCCGCGACCGCCGACTTGGCGAGATCGCCACCGGCGCCGTCGAGCGCCGCGACCGGGTCGCGCAGATAGGCATCGACCGCTGCCTTGGGTCGCGCGGTCGTGACATGCTGGCGCCACGTCTCAAGCAGTGACCCGGCCAGCGCCTGGGCATTCTCCTTCGCCTCGGGCGACATGTCGCTGCGGGTGAACGGCTCGATCGCCGATTTGTAGGTGCCGACGCGATAGACGTTGGCGGTGATGCCGAGCTTGTCCATCAGCCCCTTGTAATAGAGGTTCCTGCCGCCCGGCCCCGCCACGACCACCGCGCCCATCGGGTTGAGCCAGATCTCCGACGCGTTGGACGCAAGCTGGTAGGCGTCGTCGCCATAGGCCGTGGCATAGGCAACCACGGGCTTGCCGCTGGCGCGCACGCGGCGCACCGCATCGCCCAGGTCGCCGAGCGCGGTCTGACCGCCGCCCAGGAACGAATCGAGGTCGAGCGCCACCGCCTTGACCCGGTCATCGTCCCTGGCTTCGTCGAGCGCCGAGACCAGGTCGCGCAGGCGATATTCTCGCAACCCCCCGCCGCTCAGCATGTCCGCAAAGGCGGCTTGGGTCGGCTGTTCGACCACCACGCCCTTCAGGTCGAGCACCAGCACCCCGGAGCCGACCGGCGCCGGACGTGTCGACAAAGCGGCGTAAATCCCGCCGAAGAACATCAGCATCAGGATCAGGACCAACGCGTCCTTGACCCCAACCAGCAATTTCCAGACCGCCTTGACGAACCGCATGAGAAACTCCTTTGGGACGCTGTTAGCGGGCTGGAGGGAGGACGCTAAGTCTTTTCGACGAACGCTGCGCTCCTGCGCAGTCCGGGGGCCAGTCCAGCGCCATCGCTGCCCTTGGCCGCGGTCTATGACCCCGCTTTCGCGGGGATACGTTTAGCTGCTAACCGCCCTCCATGCCCTCGACCACCGCAGAAGCTTCCCCTTGGCGCACCGAATTTCGCGCCACCATGGCGCTCGCCTGGCCCTTGATCCTTGCCAACCTGACGATGGCCGCGATTCAGGCGACCGATGTGGTGCTGATGGGGTGGCTTGGCCCGCGACCGTTGGCGGCCTCCGCGCTGGGCCTCAACCTGACCTTCGCGCTGACCTTAATCGCGCTAGGCCTGGTCACCGCTTCCTCGCCGATGATGGCGACCGCGCTCGGCGCCAAGACCCGCTCGGTGCGCGACGTCCGCCGGACCTTCCGGCAATCCTTGTGGCTGGTGGCGACGGTGGTGGTGCCGATCTGGCTGATCCTTTACAATTCCGAACCGATTATCCGCGGGCTGGGGCAGGAACCGGCGCTGGCGCGCGACGCGCAGACCTTCCTGCGTGGCTATCTGTGGTCGGCGCTGCCCTTCCTTGCCTTCCAGGCAATGCGCAACTTTGTCTCGGCGCTGGAGCGGCCCGGCTGGGTGCTGGCGATCAGCCTGGTCGGAATCCTGCTCAACGCCCTGCTCGGTTACGGGCTGATCTTCGGCGAGTGGGGCCTGCCGCAACTGGGCATTTTCGGCGGCGGCCTCGCCAGCTCGATTGTCTGGGGCCTGCTGGCCATCATGCTCGCCATCGTCATCGTTACCGACCGCCAGTTCCGCCGCTTCCGCCTGTTCGGCAACTGGTGGCGGGCGGACTGGCCGCGCTATCGCAAATTGTGGCTGCTCGGGCTCCCGATCGGGCTGGCGATGGGGTTCGAAGGCGGGGTGTTCAGCGCCGCCGCTTACCTCATGGGGCTGATCAACGCCGACAGTCTCGCTGCCCATGCCGTCGCGCTGCAGATTGCGGCGCTCAGCTTCATGGTGCCGTGGGGCATGGCGCAGGCGGTGACGGTGCGGGTCGGCCTGTTCCTTGGCCGCGGTGATCCCGACGGCGTGATGCGCGCTGGCTGGACCGCCTGGGTCATCGGCGTGGCGTTCATGACCGTGATGGCGCTCGTCATCTGGGCCTTTCCGCGCGACCTGGTCACCCTGTTTCTCGAGGACACGCCGGTCAATGCGCCAGTCATTGCACTTGCCGTGTCGTTCCTCGGCATCGCCGCCATTTTCCAGATCGTCGATGGCGCGCAGGTGGTCGGCGCGGGCATGCTGCGCGGGCTGCACGATACCCGTGTGCCGATGTTGTTCACCCTGATCGGCTATTGGGGCATCGGCATCGGCATCGGCGTATGGCTGGCGTTCGACCGCGGCTGGGCCGGGGTCGGGCTGTGGACCGGCCTCGCCATCGGCCTCGCGATCGTGTCGGTGCTGATGTTGTGGCGCTGGCGGCGGCGCGAGGCGCTCGGCCTGTTGCCGCCGATTGCTTCCTAAGCCTCGATCTCGACCACGTCGCCCAGCTTGGTCATCCCGTACAGCGCCTTCGCCATTGGCGCGGGCAGGCGGATGCAGCCGTGGCTGGCGGGATAGCCCGGCACCACTCCGGCGTGGAAGGCGCGGCCCCATTTGTCGAGCCGCTGCATGAACGGCATCGGCGCGTTGGAATATTTGTTCGACCGGTGGAATGGCTTTTTGGCGAGGATGGTCCACTTGCCCGGATCGGTTGGATGGTCCGCGGTGCCGTGGCTGTGGGTCGACATCGCGACCAGCACCCCGGCCTTGTAGACATAGGTGCGCTGGTTGCGCAGGCTGACCAGGATATTGACCTTGCCTGACTTGGGGATCGCGACCGCGGGCAACATTCGATAGGTGCCCGGCCGGATCGCGGTCGATCCGAACTTGGCCGCCGCTTCCGCCTCGGCCGCGATGGTCAGCGGATTGTTGATCACTTGCTGGACCGGCGGCGCGTAGGCGACCGGCGCGCGCGGCGCCGGCGCAGTGGCGCAACTGGCCGAGAATCAGCCCGAGGCCGGCGGTTAAAATTTTCTTCATGCGGAATCATCGTCCTGGATAATAAATCTGGATCAATCTTTGCCTAGTTCACGGCAAATGCCAAGCCCGATGCATTGACATGTTGGACGTGCCCACCCAGATGCAGCCCGTCGCTGGCACTCCAACACCGTGAGTGCCAAGCGAGCCACATCAACGAACCAACAAAGGGTCAACACCATGGGTTTCAGGCCGCTTCACGACCGAGTCCTCGTCCGCCGCGTCGAGGCTGAGGAAAAGACCGCCGGGGGGATCATCATTCCCGATTCGGCCAAGGAAAAGCCGCAGGAGGGTGAAGTCGTCTCGGTCGGCACCGGCGCCCGCGCCGACGATGGCAAGATCACCCCGCTCGACGTCAAGGCCGGCGACAAGATCCTGTTCGGCAAATGGTCGGGCACCGAAGTCAAGGTCGACGGCGAAGAGCTGATCATCATGAAGGAAAGCGACATCCTCGGCGTCATCGCCTGAGCCTTCGCTTCCCCAATCAACCAACTCACATAAGGATTGCTCAACATGGCAGCCAAAGACGTAAAATTCTCGCGCGACGCTCGCGAACGCATTCTCAAGGGCGTCGATATTCTGGCCGACGCGGTCAAGGTCACGCTGGGGCCGAAGGGCCGCAACGTCGTGATCGACAAGAGCTACGGCGCCCCGCGCATCACCAAGGACGGCGTTACCGTCGCCAAGGAAATCGAGCTCAAGGACAAGTTCGAGAACATGGGCGCGCAGATGCTCCGCGAAGTCGCCTCCAAGACCAACGACAATGCCGGTGACGGCACCACCACCGCCACCGTGCTCGCCCAGGCGATCGTCCGCGAAGGCATGAAGTCGGTCTCGGCCGGCATGAACCCGATGGACTTGAAGCGCGGCATCGATCTCGCCGTGACCAAGGTCGTCGAGGATCTCAAGACGCGCTCGAAGCCCGTCTCGGGCTCGAACGAAATCGCCCAGGTCGGGATCATCTCGGCCAATGGCGACACCGTCGTCGGTGAGAAAATCGCCGAAGCGATGGAAAAGGTCGGCAAGGAAGGCGTCATCACGGTCGAGGAAGCCAAGGGTCTCGAATTCGAGCTCGACGTCGTCGAAGGCATGCAGTTCGACCGCGGCTACCTCTCGCCTTACTTCATCACCAATCCGGAAAAGATGTCGGTCGAGCTGACCGATCCCTACATCCTGATCCATGAGAAGAAGCTGTCGAACCTGCAGGCGATGCTTCCGATCCTCGAAGCGGTTGTCCAGTCGGGCCGTCCGCTGCTGATCATCGCGGAAGATATCGAGGGCGAGGCTCTGGCCACGCTCGTCGTCAACAAGCTGCGTGGCGGCCTCAAGGTCGCCGCCGTCAAGGCCCCGGGCTTCGGCGATCGCCGCAAGGCGATGCTCGAGGATATCGCGATCCTCACCGCCGGCGAGATGATTTCCGAGGATCTCGGGATCAAGCTGGAGAATGTCACTGTCGCCATGCTCGGCACCGCCAAGCGCGTCACCATCGACAAGGACAACACCACCATCATCGATGGTGCCGGCACCCGTGAGACGATCGAAGGCCGCACCGTCGCGATCCGCCAGCAGATCGAGAACACCACCAGCGACTATGACAAGGAAAAGCTCCAGGAGCGTCTTGCCAAGCTCGCCGGCGGCGTGGCCGTGATCAAGGTCGGCGGCGCGTCCGAGGTCGAGGTCAAGGAACGCAAGGACCGCGTCGACGATGCGCTCCACGCCACCCGCGCCGCGGTCGAGGAAGGCATTGTCCCCGGTGGCGGTACCGCTTTGCTCTACGCCACCAAGGCGCTCGACGGCATGAAGGGCGCCAATGACGACCAGACCCGCGGCATCGACATCATCCGCAAGTCGCTGACCACGCTGGTTCGCCAGATCGCCAGCAACGCCGGCCATGATGGCGCGGTCGTCTCGGGCAAGCTGCTCGAAGGCAATGACCCGACCCAGGGCTTCAACGCCCAGACCGAAAAGTATGAGAACCTCGTCGAAGCCGGCGTGATCGACCCGACTAAGGTCGTCCGCACCGCGCTGCAGAATGCGGCCTCGGTCGCCGGCCTGCTGATCACCACCGAAGCGGCGGTCAGCGAATTGCCGGAAGACAAGCCGGCAATGCCGATGGGCGGCGGCGGCATGGGCGGCATGGGCGGAATGGATTTCTAAGCCGTAGCGGCCGGGATTAGCGAAGCGATCCAATTGGATCGTTAGCTAATCCCGGACTCGCGAAGGCGTCGGCTGGCGGGCTTTCGGCCTCAAGCCGAAAGAAATCGTCCTACCCAAAACGAAAAGGGTCGGCGTCCCCGGACGCCGACCCTTTTTCATGCCGCCGAGGCTAATGTCCGTTTTCTACCCAAAGCGGACGCCTGAGCACTGCCTGATCAGAGTCCTATCCTTGCCAATTCCTGATCTGGCGCGCCCTCGTTGCATCGTTTCACTAACTCTTCCGGGTTGAACTCGGAGCCGAAGAACGGTGGCTGCATTGCGTCAGCCATCGCAGGCGTCGCCATAAACGCCGAGCACTCCGCCTTGCTCGGATAATTATCGCAAGTGATCTCAACCTCATTGCCGTCGGGATCGCGGTAGTAGATTGATGATGTGAAGTGGTGGTTCACGCTCATCGCGGGCAAAATGCCCAGCCCTTTCAGGCGCTCATATTCAGCTGCAAGTTCCGATGGTCCGCCGCAGGTAAATCCGATGTGGTCAACGCCCCGTGCATTCTCCGGCTTTTCGCCAGTGTCGCCATCGTCCCAAATGACGAAGCGATGATGCTCGTCGTCGAAGCTCATGAAAGCAGCCAGGTCATTCTGGAACCGCACCTGCGCGCCCAGAGCACGGCTATACCATTCGATCGCGGTCGGGAGGTCCCGAGTTCCTCAAACCGAAGTGCGCAAGCTGTAATGAACTAGCCATAGGTCATTCTCCGCCTCTACATTGGGCGCGCCTAGACAGCGCTCGTCAATGCCCGCTTTCCACCCATTGCGGACATAGCGGTTCACGGCTCCACCATAGGATTGGACAATCGCCTGTTGAAGCGACGGTCGCTGCCAATGAAGGGATCCCGACTCTATTGCGGAGTCAGGTCCATTGCGGGAACAACGCGATCATAGGGAAGTCCCGCTTCATCGTTCAGGCGTTTCACATCCTCGCCGGACTGAGCCTCGAACAGGCAAAGGCAGCGTCCGTCTTCAGGCGTGAAGGTGGTGCGAATGTAGCGCACCGGTGTGCCCGTCGCGGTCATCTGTTCGCCCTTGTCGATTGCAGCCTTCTGGGCACCGCCAAGGTCGTCCATGCTGATACCGGCAAGGCTTCGTTCCACCATGAATACTGACATTTTTCAGCCTCCTCTGTTGGAGAAGTCACTTAATCACGGTCGGCCGAGTCGCTGCAAATGCTCATGCCGCGACGCAATCGCTTCGCCCACAGGGCAACCCTACTGCGCCTCATTCCCCGCCTCGTTGAGCATGGCTTCGGCCTCATCCAGCTGGCGATTTTCCTCCGCGGTCGGCGCGGGTGGGCGGTCATCGCCGCAGGCGGTGAGCAACAGGGCCGTCAGGGCAATCATTATCCGCATCGTGATCATGCTATCACCTCCACCGGCCATAAAAAAAGGGCCGCCCGGTTTCCCGGACGGCCCCTCTTTTGCCGTACCCGCCGTAAAGGCAGGCACGCGATAGTTACATCGCGTTGTTGGCTGCGACGTCGCCGTTGGCGACTTCGTTGTCCGTGACAACGGCATTGTCAGCGGCATTCGCGGTCGCGTCGAGCGCATTGTCGACCGAGTTGGCGGCCGCTGCGGTGTCCGCATTGGCTTCCGTCTCGATGGTGTTCAGCGTGCTCGTGGCGTTATCAGCAGCGTTATCTTCGCACGCGGCGAGGCCGAGCGCGAGGACCGCAACGGTCAGTGCAACTTTCTTCATGATCGTTCCATTCCATCAAATGTGCCGCTTTCGCGGCACCAGGGCTCGGCCTGCCGCAATAATCGGTCAGGCCAGCGCGCGGATGTATAGGCACCTTGGCGACTACGCAATCGGGATTTCGTCGAGTCGAGTGATTTTTCTGCGGTCGCCTCTTCGGTCCCTCTCTGCTTCGTTGACGGATATAAAGAATTCTTTATATCTACTCCCGATGATCGACGCTTCCGCCTCCGCCGCTTCTTCTGCCGCAGCGCAGCATTTGCCGCTGGCCGAGCTGTTCCAGGCGCTCGCCGATCCGTCGCGGCTGCGAATCGTCGCTTTGCTTCGTTCGATGGAATTGTCGGTCGGCGAACTGGCGCAGGTGCTCGGGCAGAGCCAGCCGCGCGTCTCGCGCCACGTCAAGATCCTCGCCGATTCGCGGCTGATCGATCGCCATAAGGAAGGCAGCTGGGTATTCCTCGCGCTGACCGCCGGGCCTCGCACCGCTGCATTGGTCGATCTGATCGATCAGTCGCTCGACGATGACAGCCGCGCTTTGCTCGACGAGGATGCGAACCGCCTTGCGGCGGTCCGCGCCGATCGGGCGGAGGCGGCGGCGCGCTACTTCGCGGCCCATGCCGAGGCGTGGGACAGCATCCGCTCGCTCCACGTCCCCGAAAGCGCGGTCGAGCAGGCCATTGCCCGCGCGATGAGCGACCAGCCACTCGGCACCTTGCTCGACATCGGCACCGGGACCGGGCGGATGATCGAACTGCTCGGCCCCGGTGCGGCTCAGGCGCTCGGCGTCGACCGCTCGTCGGAAATGTTGCGCGTCGCGCGGGTCAAGCTCGACAAGGCCGGGATCGCCGATGCCAGCCTGCGCCAGGCTGACATGTATGCCCTCCCGCTGGCGGAAAGCAGCGCCGACAGCATCATCATCCACCAGGTGTTGCATTACGCCCTCGCGCCCGCGGCCGCGATTGCCGAGGCGGCACGGGTGCTGCGCCCCGGCGGGCGTCTGCTGGTGGTCGATTTCGCGGCGCACGGACGGGAGGACCTGCGCTCGACCGACGCGCATCAGCGCCTCGGCTTCTCGGATGAGGCGATTGCCGGCTGGTTCGATGCGGCGGGGCTCACCCTCGACCTGACCGAGCATCTGCCGGGCGGCGAACTGACCGTCACCCTCTGGCGCGGCTCTAAGGGCGACAACCTCGACCGGATCGCGGCATGAACCCGCGCTCCGAAACCGCCCTGGCCGAGCACGCCCCGTTGTTCGCCGAGGCGCGCGGCGACATCGATGTCAGCTTCGAATTCTTCCCGCCCAAGTCCGAAGCCATGGCCGCTACCCTGTGGCAGTCGATCGAGACCCTCGCGCCGCTCAACCCCCGCTTCGTCAGCGTGACCTACGGGGCAGGGGGCTCGACCCGCGAGCGCACCCACCAGACGGTTGAGCGGATCGTCCGCGACACCCCGCTCACCGCCGCCGCGCACCTGACCTGCGTCGATGCCAGCCGCGACGAAGTCGATGCCGTCGCCCGATCCTATTGGGAGGCCGGGGTGCGGCACCTCGTGGCGCTGCGCGGCGACCCGCCCGAGGCCGGCCGCGCCTTCGCCCCCCATCCGCAGGGTTATGCCAGTGCCGCCGAGCTGGTTGCGGGGCTCAAGAAGGTCGCGCCGTTCGACATTTCGGTCGCCTGCTATCCCGAGGTCCATCCCGAGGCGACCTGTCCCGACGCCGACCTCGACCATTTCAAACGCAAGGTCGATGCCGGTGCCGACCGTGCGATCAGCCAGTTCTTCTTCTCCGCCGAAAGTTTCTTCCGCTTCCGCGATCGCGCCGCCGCCGCCGGCATGACGATCGAGATCGTCCCCGGCATCCTGCCCGTCACCAATGTCGCCACCACCCGCAAGTTCGCCGGCCAGTGCGGCGCCGCCATCCCCGCCTGGATGGACGAAATGTTCGAAGGGCTCGACGCACTTCCCGCCGCGCGACAGTTGATCGCCGCCACCGTCGCCGCCGAATTGTGCGGCCAGCTCTACGCGGGCGGGGTGCGTCACTTCCACTTCTACACGTTGAACCGAGCCGAGCTGGCCTACGCCATCTGCCATTTGCTCGGGGTGCGCGGTAAATGACCGCCGCCGCCGACACCTTCCGCGCCGAGGCCGCGCGCCGCATCCTGGTCAAGGACGGCGCTTACGGGACCATGATCCAGGCGGAGAAACTGGCCGAGGCCGACTATCGCGGCGACTTGGCCTTCACCCTCGACCAGCGCGGCAATAACGACCTCCTCAACCTCACGCGGCCCGATTTGATCGCCGCCATCTGTCGGCGGTTCGTTGACGGCGGCGCAGACCTGCTCGCCACCAACACTTTCAACGCCACTGCGATCAGCCAGTCCGATTATGGCCCCGAAGCCGTGGCCCTATCGGACGAAATGAACCGCGCCTCGGCCCGGATCATCCGCTCAGCGTCACCGACGCCGCCACCGCCGCCGACGGGCGTCCGCGCTGGGTCGCGGGGGCGATCGGGCCGACCAACAAGACCCTCTCGCTGTCGCCCCGGGTCGACGATCCGGGTTTCCGCGAAGTCGACTATGACGAGGTCAAAGCCGCCTATCGCGCGCAGGTCGACGCGCTCGTCGATGGCGGGGTCGATTTCATCCTCGTCGAGACGGTGTTCGATACGCTCAATGCCAAGGCCGCGATCATGGCGGTGATCGAGGCGGGAAATGCGCTTGGCCGCGAGTTGCCGATCATGGTCTCGATGACCCTGACCGATCTTTCGGGCCGCAACCTGTCGGGGCACACGGTCGAGGCCTTCTGGGCCAGCGTTCGCCATGCCCGCCCGGTGACCATCGGGCTCAACTGCTCGTTCGGCGCGGCGCAGCTTCGCCCCCACCTCGCGGCGCTGTCGAAGCGCGCCGAGACTTTGGTCATGGCCTATCCCAACGCCGGCCTCCCCAACGACCTGGGCGACTATGATGAAGCGGCGGAGGAAACCGCCCGGCAGGTAGCCGAATGGGTCGCCGACGGACTGGTCAATGTGGTCGGCGGATGCTGCGGCACCACCCCCGCCCACATCGCCGCCATCGCCTCGGAAATCGCCGGAAAACCGCCACGAATGATCCCCAACAAGCCCGACGCCACCATGCTCGCCGGCCTCGAGCATATGATACTCGCAGCATGACCGGAGCAGGCGCAAGGTTCGTCAACATCGGGGAACGCACCAACGTCACCGGATCGGCGCGGTTCAAGAAGCTGATCCTGGCCGGCGATTACGACGCCGCGGTCGAGGTCGCCCGCCAGCAGGTCGACGCCGGGGCGCAGATCATCGACGTCAACATGGACGAAGCCCTGCTCGACGGCCACGCCGCGATGGCGACCTTCCTCAAGCGCATCGCCGCCGAGCCCGACATCGCCCGCGTGCCGGTGATGATCGACAGCAGCAAATGGAGCGTGATCGAGGCCGGACTGAAATGCGTCTCGGGCAAGCCGATCGTCAATTCGATCAGCCTCAAGGAAGGCGAGGAGCCGTTCCTGACCCAAGCGCGGCGGGTGCGGGCCTATGGCGCCGCCGTGGTGGTGATGGCGTTCGACGAAACCGGCCAGGCCGACACTGCCGCGCGGAAGGTCGAGATCTGCAAGCGCGCGTACGACCTCCTCACCGCCGACGGCTTTCCCGCCGAAGACATCATCTTCGACCCCAACGTCTTCGCGATCGCCACCGGCATCGACGAGCATCGCCGCTATGCGATCGACTTCATCGAGGCATGCAGCGCCATCCGCATTCAATGCCCCGGCGTCCACATTTCGGGCGGCCTGTCGAACCTCAGCTTCAGCTTCCGCGGCAACGAGCCTGTTCGCCGCGCGATGCACAGCGTGTTTCTCTACCACGCCATCCCCGCCGGGCTCGACATGGCGATCGTCAACGCCGGCCAACTCGACGTCTACGACCAGATCGACCCCGAACTCCGCGAGGCTTGCGAGGATGTCATCTTCGACCGCAACGACGAGGCGACCGAACGGCTGGTCGCGCTGGCAGAGCGCTACCGCGGCACCGATGTCGAGGCGGAGAAGGCTCAGGCCGAGTGGCGCTCGCTCCCCGTCGCCGAGCGATTATCCTATGCTCTGGTGAAGGGCCTTGACGCGCATATCGTCGAGGACACCGAGGAGGCACGCCTTACCGCCGCCCGCCCGATCGACGTCATCGAAGGCCCGCTGATGGACGGCATGAACGTCGTCGGCGACCTGTTCGGATCGGGCAAGATGTTCCTCCCGCAAGTCGTCAAATCGGCCCGCGTGATGAAGAAGGCGGTCGCCCACCTGCTGCCCTTCATTGAGGCTGGCAAGGACGAGAATGCCAAGGGCAAGGGTCGGATCGTCATGGCCACGGTCAAGGGCGACGTCCACGATATCGGCAAGAACATCGTCGGGGTCGTGCTGCAGTGCAACGGCTATGAAGTGATCGACTTGGGCGTGATGACGCCGTGGACGAAGATCCTCGAGACCGCCAACGACAACGGCGCCGACATGATCGGTCTGTCGGGTCTCATCACCCCCAGCCTCGACGAGATGGTCACCGTCGCGGGAGAGATGGAGCGCGCCGGGATGGTGATGCCATTGCTGATCGGCGGCGCTACCACCAGCCGCGCTCACACGGCCCTGCGCATCGCCCCGGCTTACTCGGGCCCGGTCATCCATGTGCTCGATGCCAGCCGCGCGGTCGGGGTTGCCTCGGCTTTGGTCAGCGACGGCCCGCAGAAGGTCGAGCTGATCGACGGGACCGCGGCCGATTATGACGCCATCCGCACCGCCCGCTCCGGCCGCGCGCTGCAGGATCTCGCCAGCCTTGAGGAAGCCCGCGCCAATGCCTTCCCCTACGATCCCGACGGCAAGGCCCCGTCGCCACTGAAGCCCGGGCTCCACCAGTTCGGCGAATGGCCGCTGCGCGATCTAAAGGCGCATATCGACTGGACGCCTTTCTTCCGCGCCTGGGAGCTCGCCGGCAATTATCCGGCGATCCTGACCGATCCGGTGGTCGGCGAAAGCGCTAGCGCTTTGTTCGCCGACGCGCAGGAAATGCTCGACCGGGTCATCACCGAGCATTGGCTCCGCCCGAGCGGCGTGGTCGGCCTGTGGCGCTGCCGCAGGGAAGGGGATGACGTCGTCGCGCTGGCGGGCAATGAGGAGGTTCGCCTTCCCTTCCTTCGCCAACAGGTGAAGAAACGGGCTAGCCGTGCCAACATGTGCCTCGCCGACTTCATCGACGAGGAGGGGGAGGACTGGATCGGCGGGTTCGCGGTCGGGATTCACGGCATCGAGCCGCACCTCGAGCGCTTCCGCGCCGCGACCGACGATTATTCGGACATTTTGCTTAAAGCCTTGGCTGATCGCCTCGCCGAAGCCTTCGCCGAGCGCCTCCACCAGCACGTCCGCGAAAGCCTGTGGGGCTATGCCGGGACCGAAGCGATTCCTAACGTCGACCTGATCCGCGAAACCTACACCGGCATCCGCCCCGCGCCCGGCTATCCGGCTTGTCCGGATCACAGTCTGAAGCCGATTCTGTTCGACATGCTCGGCGGCGATTCTGCGGGGATTGGGCCGGCTGGCGTCACCCTGACCGAGAATTTCGCCATGCTCCCGGCATCGGCGGTCTCGGGCTTTTATTTCGGCCACCGCGACAGCCAATATTTCGGGGTCGCCAAGATCGGCCAGGACCAGCTCGCCGATTATGCCGCGCGGCGCGGGGTGGACGGAGAGACTGCCGGCCGTTGGCTGCGCCCAAACCTGGACTAGGAATGCCGTCATTGCGAGCGCAGCGAAGCCGTCTTTCCGCTCGAACGAGTAGATTGCTTCGTCGCTGCGCTTCTCGCAATGACGGGTTGATGGTCCGCATGTTGCTCCTCTTCCTCGCGCTCGTCGCCACACCCGTGGCGGCGCAACCGGCGCGGCAGAATGCCATCCAGCCCGAACTGCTCGTCGAATCGCGCGCCGTGCCGGGCGGAGAGGCGGAACTGGCGATCCTGATGCGGACGAAGCCTGGCTGGCACGGCTATTGGCTCAACCCCGGCGACGCCGGCTTGCCGATGAGCGTCGAATGGTCGCTTCCCCCCGGCTGGTCGGTCGGGCCCATGCGCTACCCGGTACCGACAAAATTGCTCGTCGCGGGGATCGTCAACCATGTCTTCGAGGCCGATTACGCGATTCTGCTTCGGTTGAAGGCTCCCCCCGACGCCACTGGATCGCAGAATATCTCGGCGAAGATGCGCTGGCTCGCCTGCACCGATAAGGTGTGCGTGCCCGAGCAGGGGAGTGTCTCGCTTGCCGTCCCGACGGGTGGGATGGCGGTGCCCGACGGCCGCTTCAACGACTGGCGCCGCGCCTTGCCGCGCCCGCTGACCACGCCCGCCGAATTCGCGCTTACCAACGACAAACTCCGCCTCGCCATCCCGCTCCCCGCCAGCGCGACCATCGGCGAGCCCTATTTCTTCCCCGCCGAGGATGGCCCGATCGACTATGCCGCGCCGCAGAGCTTCACTCGCAAGGGCGACCTGCTGATCGCCGAACTCAAACGCCGCCGCGGCGAGCCGACGGCAATCAGCGGCGTGCTCGCTTTTGGCGACGGTCGTGGGCTGGAGCTTCGCGCGGTTCCCGGGCAAGTGCCCGACTCCGGGGTCGGCCTCAACGCGCTGCTGCTCGCGCTGCTGGGTGCCTTGGCGGGGGGGATCCTGCTCAACCTGATGCCCTGCGTCTTCCCGATCCTGGCGCTGAAGGCGCTCCACCTCGCCCGATCCGGCGGCGACGAGCGCACCGCGCGACGCGATGCGCTCGGCTATGCCGCGGGCGCGATCGTCGGCACCGGTGCGCTGGGTGTCGCCCTGCTCGCGATCCGTGCCGGCGGCAGCGCGGCCGGCTGGGCGTTCCAGCTGCAGGACCCGCGCACCATCCTGCTGCTGGTCCTGCTGACGACCGCCATCACCCTCAACCTGCTGCGGGTGTTCGAGCTTCCGGTGATGGCCGGCGAACGCAACCCGACGGGCAGTTTCGGCACCGGCGCGCTCGCCGCCTTCGTCGCCACCCCTTGCGCGGGCCCGTTCCTCGGCGCCGCGCTCGGAACCGCCTTGCTGCTCCCCGCCGCCGGATCGATCGCGGTGTTCGCAATGCTCGGGCTCGGTCTCGCTTTGCCGTTCGTCGCGGTCGCCTTCATCCCCGGCCTGCGCAAGCGCCTACCCAGGCCCGGCGCGTGGATGGTCAGGCTCCAGCGCATCCTCGCCTTCCCCATGGCACTCACCGCCGCCGCCTGTCTGTGGCTTCTGTGGCGGCTGGGTGGGGAAACGGCGCTGGGGATCGGCCTCGCCGGCGCCTTCGGACTCGCCTTGTTGCTGTACGGGCTCGGCCTTCGCCAGCGCCGGGGGATGTCGGTGCTGTGGGGATTACCGGTCGCGCTGGCCTTGATCGCGGCAAGCATCTTGCTCCTTCCGTCGCGGGGTGAACCCGGCGACCGGGCAATCGCCGCCAACGCCTGGTCCAACGACGCGGTCACCCGCGCCCTGGCCGCCGGCCAGCCGGTGTTCGTCTATTTCACCGCCGACTGGTGCCTGACCTGCAAGGTCAACGAAAGCAGCGCGATCGATCGCGATTCGGTCCAGGCGGCTTTCGACAAGGCTGGCGTGGTCACGCTGGTCGGCGACTGGACCGATGGCGACCCCGCCATAACCCGCCTGCTCGAAAGCCGCGGCCGGGCCGGGGTGCCGCTCTATTTATGGTATGAACCGGGCAAGCCCGAACCGGAGGAACTGCCGCAAGTTCTCACCCCTGGAATGCTTAGCGACCGCGCTCTCCGCCCCCGCCCGCTGGCACCGCCGCGCTAGCGTAAGCCCGTTTCCCGGCAACCCACGTCTCCAGTACGCGCGTTGCCGCCAGCGCCTGCTGGTCGACCCTCGACACGTCGCGATCGATGAGGATGAAATCGGCCCATTTGCCCGGTTCGAGGCTGCCGATTCGGGTCTCCGCAAACCCGGCATATGCCGCGTCGCGCGTAAAGCCGCTCAGCGCGGTGGCGAAGCTCACGCGCTCTTCCGGTCGCCACCCGCCGGGCGGCTGGCCATTGGGGTCCTGCCGGCTGACCGCGGCGCTAAGCCCGGGGAAGGGGTTGGGGTTCTCGACTGGAAAGTCCGACCCGAACGCCAGCCGCACGCCCATCTTCTCGATGGTGCGCCATGCATAGGCCCCCTCCAGCCGCGCCGGATCCAGCCGCGCTTCGGCCATTGTTCGGTCGCTGGTCTGGTGGGTCGGCTGCATCGAGGCGATGATCCCCGCCGGCTTCAACCGCCTGAGGTCGGCCGGATCGGCGATCTGCAAATGCTCGATCCGCCACCGCCGGTCGCCCTTGTGGTTGCGGTTGAGCCTCTCATAGGCACCGATTACCTGCGCATTGGCGGCATCGCCGATGGCATGGATTGCCAGTTGATAACCGCCCGCAGCGGCCGCACCCGCCTGCGCATCGAGTTCGGCATCGGTCAGGAACCGCAAGCCCCGCGTGTCCGGCTTGTCGTGATAGGGCGCCTTCAGCCACGCCCCGCGCGATCCGAGCGCCCCATCGGTGTACAATTTCACCCCGCCAAGATGCAGCCGGTCGGCATAGAGCCACCCGCTCGGCCGCCCGCCGTTGATCGCCTTCATCGCCGGGATCCCGCCGGCATAATTCATGATCCGGACGGTGAGCGTGCCCGCCGTCCCGGCGCGGTTCATTGCCGCCCAGTCGCTGGCGCTGGTGCCCATGTCCGCCGCCGCGGTCAGCCCGACCGACAGCATGATCTCCTGCGCCTTGGCCAGCGCCGCATCATATTGCGCAGGGGTGGGGGCGGGGATGAATTTCGTCACCAGCCCCTCGGCATTGTCGACGAACATCCCGTTGATGATCTCGCCGCCGCTCGGTGCCCTGGTCGCCGCGGTCACGCCCGCCGCCTTCATCGCCGCGCTGTTGGCGATGCTGGCATGGCCGTCGACCCGCCCCAGCCACACCGGCCGGCCGGCCACCACCGCGTCGAGGTCGGCGGCCGTCGGGAAGCGCTTGTCGGCCCAATTCTCCTGGTTCCAGCCGCGCCCCAAGATCCATCCGTCGCCTGGATTCGCCACCGCATAAGCCTTTAGCCGCGCCTGCAGGTCGGCCAGCGAAGTCGTTCCGGTCAGGTCCAGCTGAAGCGCCTGGAAGCCGAGCCCCATGACATGACCATGCGCGTCGATCAGTCCCGGCAGCATCGTACGGCCCGCGCCATCGATCACTAGTGTCCCGTCACGCAGCTTGAACTTCTCGCCATGCAGCACGCGCAGCACCTTGCCGTCGTCCCCGACCAGGATGCCGGTAAACCGCTCCAATTTGCCGGCGACGTCGACCTGCACGCCGTTCACATTGTCGATCAGCGTATCGGCGGTGGCGGGGGAGGCGGCGAGCAGCAGGGCTGCGACAAGGGCGTTTCTCATGAGGCTTTCATAGCATTGTTCGGGCGCCCCGGAAGGGCTAGTCCGCGCGCCATGACCACGACTGCAATCCTGACCGCCCCGACCATCGACGACATCCGCGCCGCCGCGACCCGGATCGCCGGCGCGATCGAGCAGACTCCCATGTCGCACAGCGGCGTCCTGTCGAACATGATCGGCGCGGACCTGTGGCTGAAGTTTGAAAATCTCCAATATACCGCCGCCTACAAGGAACGCGGGGCGCTCAATAAACTGCTCCAGCTGAGCGACGAGGATCGGGCCCGCGGGGTGATCGCCGCGTCGGCCGGCAACCATGCCCAGGCGGTCGCCTGGCATGGCAAACGGCTCGGCATCCCGGTGACCATCGTCATGCCCGGCCCGACCCCCACGATGAAGGTCACCCAGACCGAGGGCCATGGCGCACGAGTCGTGCTTCACGGCGAGACGTTCGACGACGCCTACGACCATGCGCGCGAGCTCGAGGCGGAGGAGGCGCTGACCTTCGTCCACCCGTTCGACGACGGCCAGATCATCGCCGGCACCGGCACCATCGCGCTCGAAATGCTCGCCGAAGTCCCCGATCTCGACGTGCTCGTCGTGCCCATCGGAGGGGGCGGACTTATTTCGGGCATGGCGATCGCGGCCAAGACGATTCGTCCCGAAATCGAGATCATCGGGATCGAGGCCGAGCTTTACCCGTCGATGAAGAATGTCGTCGAAGGCGGCCGCGGTAAGATCGGCGGCGACACGCTGGCGGAAGGCATTGCTGTCAAGGAACCCGGCCAGCTGACCCGCGCGATTATTGCCGACAAGGTCAACTCGATCGAGCTGGTCGCCGAGCGCGACATCGAACATGCGGTTGCGTTGCTGGTGGCGATCGAAAAGAGCGTGGTCGAGGGCGCCGGCGCCGCGGGCCTCGCGTATATCCTCGCCAACCCCGACCGCTTCGCGGGCAAGAAGGTGGGCACCATTTTGTGCGGCGGTAATATCGACACCCATCTGCTGGCCAATGTGCTGGTCAGAGAACTGGTCCGCTGCGGCCGGATCGCGCGGCTAAAGATCAACGCCCAGGACCGTCCCGGAGCGCTCGCCGCCATCACCGCGAAATTCCACGAATGCGGGGTCAACATCATCGAGGTCGAGCATCAGCGCATCTTCACTCGGCTTCCGGCCAAGGACACGTTGATCGAGGTCGAATGCGAAGCCCGCGACGCGCAGGCTATAGAGATGCTGATTACCCGCTTGGAAAGCGCCGGTTTTCAGGTCGAACGCGCGCAACTCGACTAATCGGAATCATCCCGCTTCGGGACACCTCGAGCACTTAACCCCGTTTCCTTGGCGACTAACTCTTTTCAACCGCGTTTACCGGTCGCATAAAGAGATTAGTAACCATTTGGAGGCCGTCGGGTTGAGCGCACCATTTCGCTTTCCCAAATTCTTTGTCACCAACCCGTCGCCCTGTCCCTATCTTCCGGGCAAGGTCGAGCGGAAGGTGTTCACCGAATTGTCGGGCCGTCATTCGAGCGAATTGAACGAGGCGCTCGGGCGGATCGGTTTCCGCCGTTCGCAATCGGTCGCCTACCGTCCTAGCTGCATCGATTGCTCGGCCTGCGTCTCGGTACGGGTCATGGCGGATCAGTTCATCCCCTCCGCCACGCAACGCAAGCTGATGCGCCGCCATGCCGACCTTGAGGTCAGCGCCTGCCGGCCGTGGACCACCGAGGAACAATATAGCCTGCTCCGCGGCTATCTAGCGCGGCGTCACCCCGGCGGCGGGATGGCCGAAATGGACGAACATGACTTCGCCGACATGGTCGAGCAGACTCCGGTCCGCACTTATGTCGTCGAATATCGCGAGCCCTCGGTCGATGGAAAACCCGGCAAACTGGTCGGTGCCTGCCTCAGCGATCAGCAGGGCGATGGCCTCAGCATGATCTACAGCTTCTACGATGTCGCCCCGGGCGCCAGACGCGGCCTCGGCACCTACATCATTCTCGACCACATTATCCGCGCCGCGCGCGCCAATCTGCCCTTCGTCTATCTCGGCTATTGGGTCGAGGGCTCGGACCGCATGGCCTACAAGGCCAGTTTCCGCCCGATGGAGCGCCTCGGACGCGAAGGCTGGGGACCGATGGATGCGGTCGAAGAAGCCACGGTCCCTTCGATCGGCGACCAGCTCCCGTCGCGCAGCCCGAAACGAATTCTGGTCGACGCCTGACGGCGCGACGTCAGCGTCGCTATGCGTCCGGGACCTGCTGCACGAAGGGAGCCCTCACGGCGCCGAAGTCGGTCACCTCAGCGGGACAGCCGCCATTGTCGCCGACGATCAGCAAGGGCTTCCACTGGCTCGCCACCCCTAGGCGGTTGGCGATCCGCGCCGACTGGTAGGTAATTGACGCGGCAAGGCGCGGCGGTCGCGGCGTCATCGACCCTTCGAACCAGTAGTGCGTGCGTGGATAGGCGCGGAAGGTTTCCCCGAACGTCTGGTCGAGTTCGCCCGAGGGAGGAACAGGCCTGACCGCCAGTCGACATCCCCGGCCCTCGGCGGTTACCAGCGTGCCGGCGAACATCTCCTGCGATCGAACCGTCAACCCGCGCTGCACGAGGCTTGCCGTCAATTGCCGGGCCACCGCCCGCGAATCCATCGCGACATCGCTCTGGATGACAAGATATTTGAGGCCGACGGAGAGGACAGCAACGGCAATGAACGGAAGGCTAATCTTCCAGAGTGCGGACTTGTGCGACAATTGCAGATCCAATGATTGCGAGCCCCGCTACCAGCGCGGCAAGACTGAAAGCGGTTGCGCCAAGTCCCTCGTGGATGAACGCCAGATGCTCGGGATAGGTGACGATCAGTGCGATTCGGATAACGTTGAGCGCGACCATTACCGCCATCGTCAGCAGTCCTGAAATCAGGACTGCGCGGGTTACCCTGGCCTGCAACAGGACGACCATGCTCGCCCATAGAATGACTGCCTGAGACACGTTCCGGACCGAGGAACAATCGCGCATGATGACGATCTTTTCGAATACCACGCCCGACGACCTCGGGTCGATCGAAACGAGATTGCCCTTCACGCTCGCGCCGGTCGTCGCTTCCACCAACAGGCCGTCGAGCGCGAGTAGGGGGCCGGCGAACACGTCCAGGACGATCGCCCCGACGATGAAGGCGCCGCACAGGGCAAGGCCGATGGCGCCGACGCCGCGGCTTGAATCTCCGGCCTTGGAAGTTGCCACAAGGTAGATCGACAACGGAAGCAAGGCGGCCTTGGCGGCCAGATGGATGGGCACGAGCGCCGCCGCCACCGCCAGCGTCACCACGACCCAGTCTGCCCAGCTGGCCGTGGCCTCCTCCTGGCGACTCCCAACGGCCCACAGCGCATAGCCGGCGATCGGGAATACGGCGCTGATGCCGAACAGGTTCAGCGCGGAAACTGGAAACCCCTTCTGCGCGATATCTTGGAATAGCGCGGGGGCCAGGGCGTTGATCAGGAGCAGTATCGTGGCCGCCGCGAACAGCAACGACCGCTTAACTCGAGGGGCGGAGCCTGCCGCCAATACCAAGCTGCTAATTAGCGATTTGCCCTACGGCGAAGAAAATGGACGATGCCTCCGGCAACGATCAGGCCGATGATCCCAGCGCCAATCTCGGGCCCAGGAACTGCAGCGCATCCCGTGCCGCCCGGACCGCCGCACTGAGCAAGCGCGGGCGCGGACTGCAGCATGGTAACAGCGCCGACCAAAAGAACGTTTCGGAAAGTAAACATAAACCACATCCCACTACATGATGTCTCGGTTAAGGCCCTTAACGAGGATTTGTTCCAGATCGAAGAGCATAAAACGAATGAAATCATCGACTAATCTGCGCTTGTGACATTTCCAACACGTTAACGGCAACCCAAAGAAACGGCGAGGCGCTTTCGCACCCCGCCGTCCGAGCCCCTGCTCTGATATTTCGAAATCAGGCGACCGCGGCTTCCGGAGTTACCGCATCGCCCTCGGCGTCGCGCAGCACATAGCCGCGGCCCCAGACGGTCTCGATATAATTGTCGCCGCCGCACGCCAGCGACAATTTCTTGCGCAGCTTGCAGATGAATACGTCGATGATCTTGAGCTCGGGCTCGTCCATCCCGCCATAGAGATGGTTGAGGAACATTTCCTTGGTCAGCGTCGTGCCCTTGCGCAGCGAAAGCAGCTCGAGCATCGCATATTCCTTACCGGTCAGATGGACGCGGCTGCCGTCGACTTCGACCGTCTTCGCGTCGAGGTTCACCGCCAGCTTGCCGGTGCGGATGACCGACTGGCTGTGGCCCTTCGAACGGCGGACGATGGCGTGGATGCGGGCGACCAGCTCGTCGCGGTGGAACGGCTTGGTGACATAATCGTCGGCGCCGAAGCCCAATGCGCGGACCTTGCTGTCCATCTCGCTCATCCCCGACAGGATCAGCACCGGGGTGCCGACCTTGGCGACGCGCAATTTCTTGAGCACGTCATAGCCGTGCATGTCGGGCAGGTTGAGGTCGAGCAGGATGATGTCGTAATCATAGAGCTTGCCCAGATCGAGGCCCTCTTCGCCCAGATCGGTGGTGTAGACGTTGAAGCCCTCGGTCGACAGCATCAGTTCGATGCTCTTGGCGATGGTCGCCTCGTCTTCGATCAACAGCACGCGCATGAGCAATTTTCCCCGTTCCGAAAACCGAAAGCATGAAAGCTGCTTAACGGTCTTGAAGCGTTCATTAACCATGCGATGTCTGAAGGCAAAAGGTTAATAAGTCCTAAAAGGTTGGAATCCGGTCGAATCGTTGCGCTTGTGCATCAGTTTGGCGGCGGCTCCCTTGCCGCGTCCTTGGGCAAATGCCATCTGCTCCGCCATGACTCTCGAAGACCTCATCCTGTTCGTTGATGGCGAAGCGATCGTAATCGATAAGCCAGCCGGGCTGCCGGTCGACCAGCCGCGCGCTGGCGGGACCAGCATCGAGACGCGGATCGGCGAGCTGACACTGGGTTTCGCTCGCCCGCCGGTGGCGATGCACCGGCTCGACCGTGATACCTCCGGCTGTCTGTTGTTCGCCCGCAACCACAAGAGCCGCGCAAAGTATCAGCAGGCGTTCGAACAGGGGCTGGTCAGCAAAAGCTATATCGCGGTGGTCGATGGCGAGACTCCGGGCGAGGAGGGGGTGATCGACCTGCCCATCGCCAAGCGCTCCAGTGCCGCGCGCGGCTGGCGGATGGTGATCGAGGATGGCGGCAAGCAGGCGGTGACCCGCTGGCGCCGGATCGGCGCGATCGACGGCCAGAGCCTGGTCGAGTTCCTGCCATCGACCGGCCGCACCCACCAGATCCGCGTCCATGCCGCGCGCGGCCTCGGTGCCGCGATCGTCGGCGATCCGGTCTATTGCCGCGCCGACGACGACGAGGAGCCCAACAACATGGTGCTCCCCGACAGCGGGCTATTGCTCCATGCCTGGCGGATCGGTCTACCGCGCGAGCCGAAGGAACCGATCGACGTCACCGCGCCGGTCCCCGAGCGGTTCGGGCGCTGGCTGGACCTGCTGGCGTGAAGCCCGAGGACGTCGTGATCCCCGAGGACGCGCTGTCGGAAAAATTCCTCGCCGCTACCGGGCCGGGCGGGCAGAATGTCAACAAGGTCGCGACCGCCTGCCAGTTGCGGGTCGACGTCTATAAGCTCGGCCTCGCGCCGCACGTATTCCAGCGACTGAAGGTGATCGCGGGGAGCAAGATGACCATTGGCGGCGAACTGGTGATCACCGCCCGCCGCTTCCGCAGCCAAGAGGCCAACCGCGAGGATGCGCGCATCCGGCTGGCAGAAATGATCGCCGAGGCCCATATCGTCCAGGCCCGCCGCCGGCCGACCAAGCCGAGCCGATCGGCCAAGGCCAAGCGGGTCGATGCCAAGAAGGGCCGCGCCACGATCAAGGCCGGCCGCGGGAAAGTGACGGACTACTGATGTACGATTTCAAGATCGACGCCGCCGACAAGGGCATTCTCTATCGCGACCTCGCTTCGGCGTTGCGCGGGCTGACCGACGGCGAACCCGACCCGATCGCCAATATGGCGAATGCCGCGGCCTTGATCTGGGAGTCGCTGCCGGGGATCAACTGGGCTGGCTTCTATCGTGCCATAGACGACGAACTGGTGCTCGGCCCGTTCCAGGGCCGCCCCGCCTGCATCCGCATCAAATATGGCGAAGGCGTCTGCGGCACGGCGGCCTCGACGCTTCAGGTCCAGCGCGTCGACGACGTCCACGCCTTCCCCGGTCACATCGCCTGCGACAGCGCCTCGAACAGCGAACTGGTGGTGCCCATCGTGAGGGGTGGAAAGCTGATCGCGGTGCTCGATCTGGACAGCCCGGACCATGCGCGGTTCGATGCGGAAGATGAGGCGGGCTGCGTCGTCCTTGCCGAAATATTGGCGAAAATACTCTAGCTCAACCGCTCCAGCTGCTCGTCGCTCAGGCCGCCAGGGATGATCATCACCGGGCATGGCAATTTCCCCGCATCATTGCCGGTGAAATTCGCGACCAGCACCCCCGGATTGCCCGACGGCGCGGCGCCCAGCACCAGCGCGGCGATGTCGCTCCGCGTCCCGATCAGCCCGCGCACCGCGGCGACCGGATCGCCTGGACTGACGATAATGTTGGGCTGAATTCCCGCCGCATCGACGATCTCGCCGACCGACGCCGCGACGCTGGCCTCGATCCGCAGACGCTGCTCCTCCTCAATCGCCGCCTGGACCCCGCCCCACTGGACGAAGTCCTGCGGCTCGACGACCGCCAGCACCTCTACCGCACCGTCCGTTTTTGCGGCGCGGCGCGCGGCGAAGTGGAGCGCGGTGCGCGCCTCCGGGCTGTCGTCGATCACCACCAGGTAGGTGCGCTTTTCCGTTGCCCCGTTCATCGCGCCCCTGCTGCGCCAAAGCCCTGTGGATGGCAAGCGGCCCTTGACCGCGCACCCTGCTTTGGCGTTTGTGCCTTCGACTCATTCTCAGCCGGGACGCCTCATGCCGATCGAACTCAAAATGCCTGCCTTGTCGCCGACGATGGAGGAGGGGACGCTGGCCAAATGGCTGGTCAAGGAAGGCGATACGGTCAAATCCGGTGATCTGCTGGCGGAAATCGAGACCGACAAGGCGACGATGGAATTTGAAGCGGTCGACGAAGGGACGATCAGCCAGATCCTGGTTGCCGAGGGCACTGACGGCGTAAAGGTCGGTACCCCGATCGCGCTGATGAGCGGCGAGGGCGAGGCAGCCAGTCCTGCCCCTGCTCCCAAGGCCGATGCGCCTCCGCCTGCGAAGAAGGACGAGCCCCGGCCTGATCCGGCGCCGCCGGCGAAAGGCGGTGGTGAAACCCCGCCCGCAGCGCCGCAACCCGCCCCCGCACCCAAGGCCGACACCGGCGACCGCATCAAGGCCAGCCCGCTCGCCCGCCGTCTTGCCGAAGCGCAGGGCATCGACCTTGCGTCGCTCACCGGCAGCGGCCCCGGCGGCCGCATCGTCCGCGCCGATCTGGGCGAAGGCGCTGGCGGCGCCGAAGGCGGCGCCGCGCCGCAGGCGCCCGCTGCTAACCGCTAAGCCCGTCCCGCCAGTCGAACCGGGCGACATCCCGCACGAAGTCGTCAAGCTCAGCAACATGCGCAAGACCATCGCGCGCCGCCTGACCGAATCGAAGCAGCAGGTCCCGCACATCTACCTCACGGTCGACATCCAGCTCGATCGCCTGCTCAAGCTGCGCGGCGAGCTCAACGCCGGCCTCGCAGCGCGCGGCGTCAAGCTCAGCGTCAACGACATGCTGATCAAGGCGCTCGCCGTCGCGCTGATCGAAGTGCCGGAATGCAACGTCAGCTTCGCCGGCGACACGCTGATCAAATATAGCCGCGCCGACATCTCGGTCGCGGTCAGCATCCCGGACGGGCTGATCACCCCGATCGTCGCCGGCGCGGACGAGCAAAAGCGATGTCGAAGATCTCGACCGAGATGGACGACCTCGCGGCCCGCGCCAAGGACGGCAAGCTGCAGCCGCACGAATATCAGGGCGGCACCGCTTCGCCTGTCCAACATGGGCATGTTCGGCATCAAGCAGTTCGAGGCGGTCATCAACCCGCCGCAGGCGATGATCATGGCGATCGGCGCGGGCGAGAAGCGACCCTATGTGATCGACGACACGCTTGCAGATCGCGACCATCATGTCGCGCGACCGGCAGCTTCGACCACCGCGCCATCGACGGCGCCGACGGTGCCCGGCTGATGAAAGTGTTCAAGGCGTTGGTGGAAAATCCGCTGGGCAATGGTGGCCTGACATGAAATGGATCACGGCTCTGATCATCGGTGCGATCCTCGCCTTCACCCTGCCGATGGCCCTTGGCGGCTCCGACGGCGTGTGGATGACTGGCTGGACGAAGGTCGGCACCTATCCGACCGATCGCCGGCTCGCCCGGTCTCCTGTTCTCGGTTCCCGTCTTCCTCGGATCGGCGCTCGCCTTCCGTCTATTCTTCAACTGGCACAGCAACTGATCGCGGATCGACGATGACGGACCGCGTCCCCCTGATCCGCGTCACCGCCATGCCGACCGACACCAACCCTTATGGCGGGGTGTTCGGCGGCTGGCTGATGAGCCAGATGGCGCTTGCGGCGGGCTCGCTCGCCTCGCGCCATCGCGCAAGGTAAGTGCGTGGTCGTCGCGGCCGATGCGCTCGAGCTTCACCGGCGCACCAAATGTGGGCGACGAGATTTCGGTCTATGCCGAGCTGATGCGCCAGGGCCGAAGTTCGATGACTATCGCCGTCGACGCCGAAGCGCGGGATCGCGACGGCGAGCCGGTGTTCGCGGTGGCGAGCGGCGAATTCACCTTTGTCGCGCTTGGCGATGACGATCGACCGAGAGCGATCGCTGAAAAGAAAGACAATAATGGCTGACACCTACGACCTCATCGTCCTCGGCTCCGGGCCCGGTGGCTATGTCGCCGCGATCCGCGCGGCGCAGCTCGGCCTCAAGACCGCGATCGTCGAGCGCGAGAATCTCGGCGGCATCTGCCTCAACTGGGGCTGCATCCCGACCAAGGCGCTGCTGCGCTCGGCCGAGATCTTCCATCACATGAAGCATGCCGACGCCTACGGCCTGAGCGCGGCGGGCAAGCCGAGCGCCGATCTCGCCAAGGTCGTGGCGCGCAGCCGCGGGGTCGCGAAGCAGCTCAACCAGGGCGTCACGCACCTGATGAAGAAGAACAAGATCGCCGTGCACATGGGCGACGGCGCACTCACCGCGGCGAGCAAGCTCGACCGTCACCAAGGACGGCAAGAGCGACCGAACTGACCGCCAAGCACATCATCGTCGCGACCGGCGCGCGCGCCCGCGACCTGCCGTTCGCCAAGGCCGACGGCAAGCGCATCTGGACCTATCGCCACGCCATGGTGCCGCCCGAAATGCCGACCGAGCTGCTGGTCATCGGATCGGGCGCGATCGGGATCGAGTTCGCCAGCTTCTACAACGACATGGGCGCCAAGGTGACGGTCGTCGAAATGCTCGACCGCATCGTCCCGGTCGAGGACGCCGACGTGTCCGACGCTCCTCGCAAAGGCGCTGACCAAGCAGGGCATGACGATCCTCACCGGCGCCGGCGTCGAGAGCCTCAAGGCCGACGCCAAGGGCGTCGCCGCGACGATCAAGACCGCCGACGGCAAGATCGCCGAGCAGCGACTTCAGCCACTGCATCGTCGCGGTCGGGATCGTCCCCAACACCGAGAATATCGGGCTCGAGGCGCTCGGCGTCGACGACCGATCGCGGCTTCCTCAAGACCGACCCGATGTGCCGCACCAACGTCCCCGGCCTCTGGGCGATCGGCGACATCACCGCGCCGCCGTGGCTCGCGCACAAGGCCAGCCACGAAGGCGTCATCGCCGCCGAGGCGATCGCCCAGGCGCTCGGCAACAAGGACGTCCACCCGCACGCGATGGACCCGCGGAACATCCCCGGCTGCACCTATTGCCACCCGCAGGTCGCCTGGGTCGGCCTGACCGAAGCCAAGGCGAAGGAAGCCGGGCACGAGGTCAAGGTCGGCAACTTCCCCTTCATCGGCAACGGCAAGGCGATCGCGCTGGGCGAGGTCGAGGGCTTCATCAAGACCGTGTTCGACGCCAAGACCGGCGAATTGCTCGGCGCGCACATGATCGGCGCGGAGGTGACCGAGCTGATCCAGGGCTACACCATCGGCAAGACCGCCGAACTGGTCGAGGCCGACTTCATCCAGACCGTCTTCCCGCATCCGACGCTGAGCGAAATGATGCACGAGAGCGTGCTGGCCGCTACGGAAGGGCGCTGATCCACATTTAGCGGCGGGGCATCAGATGGCCCAGGTGACCGAGCTGAGATTCGCGCCGACTGGGCGATGCGTCAGGTTCGCCTACCTTCCCGTGGTCGGCGTCGGCCTGTGGTTTTCAAAATTGCTGTTTCCAGCCGCGGTCATTTCGCTGCGCATCAACCCCTGCGCCATCTGTTCGATCTTCTATCGCTGGACCGAACATATTAAGCGAAGGCGCCCAGTCGACGCCGCTGCTGATGATCACCGACTTGGCCTGCAGTATGAAAATGGCGGCGAACCCGATGCCTATGACTGGAAGGACATCTACGCGGTAACCCTGCACCGCCGGAACCGCACCCGCCGTGGAGGACGGGCGTTCGGGGTCGTCACCCCGCCGTTCTGGCTCACCGTCACGGCGCGTGACCTCATCCGCGACGAGGGCGAGAAGCATGCCGAGCGGGGCTATGTCGTGCCCTTCGACGAGGATCCCAGCTGGACGACAGCCAGCGTCGCCATCTGCGTCTGGCCGCGGCAGGTGCAGGGTGACTCTCTCGCTGCTTTCGCTAAGGCATCTGCAGTTCGAGCTTGTTCGGCGCGCCCGCGATGGGCGAGATTGCGGATCGTCGCGGCAATCGGTTCCATTGCATCGCTCGGTCGAACGGGCAGGCCGTTGTGCCCGATTGAATGAGGATGCGCCAGAAAACCGTCCTATTCCGCTGGATTGGCCATCGTTCGGCAATGACGTCCTTCTGCCTGTCGCGTCGCATGATCGCCATCGGCATCCGACAGGACGATTCCGAACTGGACGTAGCGCGACTTTTGAGCTTCCAACCGCAGTGCAACAGCCGCGTGATCGAACGGCAACAACAGGGGACGCGCATGATTCGAACGATTGGCGATCGCCATGTCGCGCTGGCGCTCGCGGCACCCGCCTCCGCCGAAAAGCGGTCGTCACCGCCGACCGCTATCTCGACGTCGCGACCGGCCGCTATGTCGATCATCCGGCCATCTTCATCGGCGACGATGGCCGCATCACCTCCATCGCCGACGCCCGCACCGTCAAATGGGGCGCCGACGTCCGCCACATCGACCTGTCGGGCCGCACGCTCGTGCCCGGCCTCATCGACATGCACGTCCATCTCGACGGACCGGCCGACATCGGCGGCTATCGCGGGCTCGAATTCACCGACAGCTTCTGGTCGGCATGACCGCGGTCGGCAATGCCCGCGCTATGCTCGATGCCGGCTTCACCACCGTGCGCAACGTCGGCTCGGCCAATCGCAACGATGTCGGACTGAAGCAGGCGATCGACAATGGCTATGCGATCGGCCCGCGCATCGTCCCTGCCGGCTATGCGCTCGGCGCGACCGGTGGGCATTGCGACAGCACCTTCCTTCCGCCCAGCCTGGAAAAGGACAAGAAGGAGGAAGGCATTGGCGACGGGCCCGAGGAGCTCCGTCACCAGGTGCGCCGCCAGCGCAAGTTCGGCGCCGAAGTGATCAAGATCTGCGCCACCGGCGGCGTGTTCAGCCGCAACACCGAGCCGGGCCAGCAGCAGCTGACCGAGGTGGAGATGCGCGCCATCGCCGACGAGGCGCATCAGTGGGGCATCCGCGTCGCCGCCCACGCCCATGGCGCCGACGGCATCAAGGCCGCAATCCGCGCCGGGATCGACACCATCGAACATGCGTCGCTGGTCGATGCCGAGGGCATCCGCCTTGCCGCGCAGCGCAAGCAGCCGGTGTGGTTCGGGATGGATATTTACAACACCGATTACACCCAGGCCGAAGGCGCGAAGAATGGCGTGCTGCCCGACAATCTGCGCAAGGATCGCGAGGTTGCCCAGATCCAGCGCGACAATTTCCGTGCCGCCCACCGCGCCGGCGTGAAGATGGTGTTCGCATCCGATGCCGGGGTCATGCCCCACGGCCAGATCGGCCGCCAGTTCGCCACCATGGTCACCTACGGCATGACCCCGCTCGATGCGATCCGCGCCGCCACCAGCAACGCCGCCGACGCGCTCGGCCGGACCCGCGATGTCGGTGCCATCGCGGTCGGCCGCTATGGAGACCTGGTAGCGGTCACCGGTGACCCGCTCCAGAATGTCCGCTTGCTCGAGACGCCGGCGGCGGTGGTCAAGGGTGGCACGCTGATCGAGCGGGCGCGATAGAATCTAGGAAAAGGAGCAAGCCAATGCAGGGCTTTCATGACAATATCGAGCATCTGGCGACCGGCAACGGCGATTTCCGCCGCGTCCTCTACACCGGCAAAAACCTCCAGCTGGTGTTGATGACGCTCCAGCCGGGCGAAGAGATTGGCTCGGAAGTGCATGACGACCGTGACCAGTTCTTCCGCTTCGAGGAAGGCAGTGGCGTCGTGGACATCGACGACCACAGCCACCAGGTTCAGGACGGCAGCGGCGTCGTCATTCCGGCTGGCACGCGGCACAACGTCCGGAACACCGGCGATGTGCCGCTCAAGATGTACACGCTCTACGGCCCGCCCGAACATCTTGATGGCATCACCCAGGCCACCAAGGCCGAGGCCGAAGCGCGCCATCACGATGAAGAATGGGACGGGGGCACCACAGAATAAGTGATGGTCCAACCGCTCCATGACACGTCCGATCCGCGCAATGCGACCATCCTGATCAACGTCAACGGCGCGATGACTCCGCGCGCCGAGGCGATGGTGTCGGTATTCGACAGCGGCTTCATGCTCGGCGACGGCATCTGGGAGGGGATGCGCGTAGTCGGCGGGCGGATCGCATTCCTCGATCGCCATCTCGACCGCTTGTTCGAAGGGATCAGGGCGATTGCGCTCGACATCGGCCTCGACCGCACAGCACTGACCCAGCGACTGTACGAGACCATCGACGCCAACCAGATGACCGACGGCGCCCACATCCGCCTGATGGTCACCCGCGGCATCCGCTCGACCCCCTATCAGGATCCCGCGCGTCGTCGTCGGCGGCGCGACCATCGTGATCATCGCCGAGTACAAGCAACCGCCGCCCGAACTTGCGGTGAAAGGACTCAACCTGTTCACCGTCCATGTCCGCCGCGGCGATCCGGCGGTGCAGGATCCCAAGCTCAATTCGCACAGCAAATTGAACTGCATCACCGCCTGCATCCAGGCGGCGGAGGCGGGAGCGGACGAGGCGTTGATGCTCGATCCCGCACGGCTTCGTCGCGACCTGCAATTCGACCCATTTCTTCATCGTCCGCCGCGGCCAGGTGTGGACCTCGAGCGGCGACTATTGCCTCGGCGGGATCACCCGCGAGAACGTCATCCTGATTTGCCGCGAGGCAGGCATCCCGGTCTTCGAGAAAAACTTCTCGCTGACCGACGTCTATGGCGCCGACGAGGCTTTCTGCACCGGCACCTTCGCCGGCCTCGACCCCGGTCCGCAGCGTCGACGGAAGGGTCATCAGCGACGGCCGCGGCCCGATGGTCGAGCGGCTGCAGGGGCTCTACGCGGATCGGGTTGCGGCGGATATCGGGGTCGAGTCCGTCCGTGACCATCCGGATCGCCATGTGGTCCGGCCCGCGCAATCTCTCCACCGCGATGATGCGCAGCTTCGGCAGCCGCGCCGATACCTTCGTCACCGACGAGCCCTTCTATGGCGCTTATCTGAAAGCCACTGGCGATCCTCAGCCGATGGCCGACCGGGTAATCGCGGACATGGATTGCGACTGGGCCAGCGTCACCCGCACCCTGACCGGTCCGTGCCCGGACAATGACGCCGATCTGGTATCAGAAGCACATGGCCCACCACATGGTCGGGCCGGTGGCGCATGACGACCTTACCGGCCTGACGCATGCTTTCCTGATCCGCGACCCGGCGCGGGTCGTCGCGAGCTATGCCGCCAAGCGCGAAGCGGTGCGCCCCGAGCATCTCGGCACCGCTCGGCAGGTCGAATATTTCGATCGCGAGGCCGACCGCCTCGGCCGCGCCCCGCCGGTGATCGACAGCGCCGACGTGCTCCGCGATCCCGAGGGAACGCTTCGCCTGCTGTGCGCCGCGCTCGGCATCGCGTGGGACCCGGATATGCTCCAATGGGCATCCGGCATCCGCGACACCGACGGCATCTGGGCACCACATTGGTACGCCACCGTCGCCGCCAGCACCGGCTTCGGCCCGCCCCAAGAGGGAGCGATCGATCTCGCCCCGGAAGAACAGGTCATCGCGGATGCCTGCCGTCCCGATTACGACTATCTGTTCCGCTATGCCCTGAGGCCTGCCCCATGATGATGCGTATGATCGCGGCCGTAATGCTGACTGATAGCGGTGCCCATGCCGAGCCGGGTGCCGCCGATTTTTCCAGCGACGCCGCGTCGATCGAGCGCCGGGTCAACGAAGATTATGCCTATCTCGATCGCTTTCCCGGCCAGCGCATGCCGATGACTGAAACGCTTCGTGCCGAAGCCGCGGCCGTAAAGGATCAACGCTCGCTGGTGCGCTACGCGGAACGGGCAATGGCGCTGCTGGCCGACCACCACGCTATCGTTGGCAGCTCCTTCAAGGACAGCTGGGCGCTGGTGCCCTCCTATAGCGACCTGTGGATCGAGCGCCGCAACGGAGCCTACCTCATCACCTCGGTCCGGTCGGGGTCGCCCGCCGAACAGTCCGGCGTCCGCGTTGGCGATCGCCTGGTAGCGGTTGGCGACCAGCCGATCGACGCCGCCGTGAAGGCCTATTGGGACGATCTCGGCGGCGTCGGGGGCGGCGAACGCGACGATCTCGCCGCACGCATCCTCGCCGCCGGTCGCCGCGACCGGCCGCGCGTGCTGACCATCGCCGGTTGGGAAGGGTCGTCGCGCCAGCTAACCTTGCCCAGCCTCTATGCCGTGCCCCGGGTCAATCGACCGCCGGTCAGCGCGTTCGTTGAAGGGCGCACGACCCGTCTTCGTCTCAATGATTCGCTCGGCGACGATGCGACCATCCCGGCGTTCGATGCGGCAATGGCGTCCGTGCGCCCAGGCCGGCGGCTGGTGATCGACCTGACTGAGACGCCGAGCGGCGGAAACACCAGCATCGCCCGCGCCATTCTCGGCTGGTTCGTGACCCGGCCGACCGCCTATCAAGTCCATAACCTCCCCGCCGAGCGGCGCCGGACAGGCATCGCACGGCAATGGGTTGAACAAGTTCTGCCCCGCCCCGGCAAGCAATGGCGCGGCCCGGTGACGGTCCGCGTCGGCCGCTGGACCGGAAGCATGGGGGAGGGGCTGGCGATTGGTTTCGACGCCATCGGCGCCCGGGTCGAGGGCGATAAGATGGCTGGGCTCCTCGGGGCGATCTACGACATCAGGCTTGAACGGTCTGGGCTAGCCGTGAAATTCCCGGTCGAGCGGTTGTCGGCCGTCAACGGCACGCCGCGGGAGGATTTCGTCCCGAAACCCGTCGTGCCGTGATGCCAACGCCTAATCGAGCTCGTGGTAGTGATATTTGTCGTAGCTGCTACCGACACCGGTATTGGAAAAGGCCCCGCCACGCTGTTCGGCGTAGGCGTTGGCCATGAACCATTGGCGAATGCCGAGGCCGATTGCGCCGATCGGGATACCGATCGCGAATAAGCCCATGGGGGCGTCGAACAGGAATACGCCCGTCAGCCAGGCAACTCCGAACCCGATCAGCCAAAAGTGAATTTTCCCCATGACGCTACCCTTTCTCCGCATTTTCGGCGGGTCGGTGGTAACCGGAAAAATGCTACCAACGCGTAAACCCCGAGGATTCAGCCGCTATCGCCGGCCCATTGTTGACCTCAGGCCGCATCACCCGTATTGGGCCCCTCGTCCGGCAGGCTTCCGCGATTCTTCGCAGCCGTCACGGACAAGAGCTGAACATTGCTCGACGCGTGAAGGCCGGTGACCCGCAAGGATCGCCGATCTTCGCGCATTCGTCCATTCCGAGTGGGCTGGGCAAAAGTAACCGCCGGGGGCTTCCCGGCACAGAAAGGTGAAGGCTTCATGCCGACGATTAACCAGCTGATCCGCAAGGGTCGCGACCCGCAGAAGGCCAAGTCCAAGGTCCCTGCGATGGAACAGAACCCGCAGAAGCGCGGCGTCTGCACCCGTGTCTACACGACGACCCCGAAGAAGCCGAACTCGGCGCTGCGCAAGGTTGCCAAGGTTCGCCTGACCAACCAGCGCGAAGTCATCAGCTACATTCCGGGCGAGGGGCACAACCTCCAGGAGCATAGCGTCGTGCTGATCCGCGGCGGTCGTGTGCGCGATCTTCCGGGCGTGCGCTACCACGTGCTGCGCGGCGTGCTCGACACGCAGGGTGTCAAGGATCGTCGTCAGTCGCGCTCGAAGTACGGCGCCAAGCGCCCGAAATAAGCTGGTTCGTCGGCCGCGCCGCCTCGATGCGCAGGTGCGCCGCTCTGAAAGGAATTATACTATGTCCCGTCGTCGTCGCCCAGAAAAGCGCGTCATTCTTCCCGATCCCAAGTTCGGGGACATCACGCTGTCGAAGTTCATGAATTCGGTCATGCTCGACGGCAAGAAGTCGGTCGCCGAGAGCATCGTCTACGGTGCGCTCGAAACCGTCGAGGCGCGTCTCAAGAAGGACCCGCTCGCGCGTGTTCCACGAAGCGCTCGATCAACATCAAGCCGGGCATCGAAGTCCGCAGCCGCCGCGTCGGCGGTGCGACCTACCAGGTCCCGGTCGAAGTCCGCGACGTCCGCGCCCAGGCGCTGGCGATCCGCTGGCTGATCACCGCGGCGCGTGCCCGGTCGGAAAAGACCATGGCCGGTCGCCTGTCGGGCGAACTGATGGACGCCTCGCAGAACCGCGGCAATGCGGTCAAGAAGCGCGAAGACACGCATCGCATGGCCGAAGCCAACCGCGCCTTCAGCCACTACCGCTGGTAGACTGGCGCAGTCGTTTCGTACCTATATCGCGGGGACGCCGAGTATTCGGCCTCCCCGCATTCTCAAGGAACTCTGACATGGCCCGCAGCCATCCGCTCGACCGTTATCGCAACATCGGCATCATGGCGCACATCGACGCCGGCAAGACGACGACGACCGAGCGCATCCTCTATTACACCGGCAAGTCCTACAAGATCGGCGAAGTGCATGAAGGCACCGCGACGATGGACTGGATGGAGCAGGAGCAGGAGCGCGGGATCACCATCACCGTCCGCCGCGACGACGTGCAAGTGGCGCGCCGAAGAGGGCAAGGGCGAAGAGCATCTGCATCAACATCATCGACACGCCCGGGCCACGTCGACTTCACCATCGAAGTCGAGCGTTCGCTGCGCGTGCTCGATGGCGCGGTCGCCTGCTTCGACGGCGTTGCCGGCGTCGAGCCGCAGTCGGAAACCGTGTGGCGCCAGGCCGACAAGTACGGCGTGCCGCGGATGTGCTTCATCAACAAGCTCGACCGCACCGGCGCCAATTTCGAATATTGCGTCCAGTCGATCATCGATCGCCTGGGTGCCAAGCCGGCCGTCCTTTATCTCCCGATCGGTCATCGAAGGCGGCTTCAAGGGCCTCGTCGACCTGGTCGAGAACCGCGCGATCATCTGGCTCGAGGAGAGCCTGGGCGCGAAGTTCGAATATCAGGAAATCCCCGACGATCTGAAGGACAAGGCCGCCAAGGCGCGCACTGGACCTGATCGAGCTGGTCATCGACCAGGACGACGACGCGATGGAAGCCTATCTCGAAGGCACCGAGCCCGACACGGCGATGCTCAAGAAGCTGATCCGCAAGGGCACGCTCGCGATGGCGTTCGTTCCGGTGGTCTGCGGTTCGGCGTTCAAGAACAAGGGCGTCCAGCCGTTGCTCGACGCCGTGGTCGACTATCTGCCGAGCCCGCTCGACGTCCCGGCCATCAAGGGCATCCTGCCCAATGGCGACGAAGGCGCGCGCGCGTCGGACGACGCAGCGCCTTTCTCGGCGCTGGCGTTCAAGATCATGAACGATCCGTTCGTCGGCACCCTGACCTTCGCCCGCATCTATTCGGGCAAGCTGGAAACCTCGTCGCAGGTCACGAACAGCGTCAAGGACAAGAAGGAAAAGGTCGGTCGCATGCTGCTGATGCATGCCAACGAGCGCGAGGACATCCAGATCGCCTATGCGGGCGACATCGTCGCCCTGGCCGGGCCTCAAGGACACGACGACCGGCGACACGCTGTGCGCCATCAACGCGCCGATCATCCTCGAGCGGATGGAATTCCCGGAGCCCGTCATCGAGCTGTCGGTCGAACCCAAGACCAAGGCCGACCAGGAAAAGATGGGCGTCGCGCTCAATCGCCTGGCGCGCGAAGATCCGTCGTTCCGCGTCTCGACCGATCATGAATCGGGCCAGACGATCATCAAGGGCATGGGCGAGCTCCATCTCGAGATCCTGGTCGACCGCATGAAGCGCGAGTTCAAGGTCGAGGCCAATGTCGGCGCGCCGCAGGTCGCCTATCGCGAATATCTCGCGAAGCCGGTCGACCTGACCTACACCCACAAGAAGCAGTCGGGCGGTTCGGGCCAGTTCGCCGAAATCCGCATCACGGTCACCCCGGGCGAGCGCGGTTCGGGCTTTGTCTTCACCGACAACGTCAAGGGCGGCAACGTGCCGAAGGAATATATCCCGTCGGTCGAAAAGGGCATGCGCGAAACCGCCCAGACCGGGTCGCTGATCGGCTTCCCGATCATCGATTTCGAAGTCCAGCTGACCGACGGCAAATATCATGACGTCGATTCGTCGGCGCTGGCGTTCGAAATCTGTGCCCGCGGCGCGATGCGCGAAGCGGCCCAGAAGGCGGGCATCAAGCTGCTCGAGCCGATCATGAAGGTCGAAATCGTCACGCCCGAGGATTATCTCGGTGACGTGATCGGCGATCTGAACTCGCGGTCGCGGGCAGATCCAGGGCACCGACACGCGGGGCAATGCCCAGGCGGTCGAGGCGATGGTGCCGCTGGCGAACATGTTCGGCTACGTGAACCAGCTGCGCTCGTTCACGCAGGGCCGGGCGCAATATTCGATGCAATTCTCGCATTACGACGAAGTGCCCGCGAACGTTGCCGACGAAGTGAAGGCGAAGCTGGCGTAACCGATAATTTGTGGCTATGGGCGCGACCGCACACGGGCGGCGCTCCGGTTTTTTCTAGCGTAGAAGAGGCTTAAAATGGCGAAGGCGAAATTTGAGCGGAACAAGCCGCATTGCAACATCGGCACCATCGGTCACGTCGACCATGGCAAGACGTCGCTGACGGCGGCGATCACCAAGGTGCTGGCCGAAACGGTCGGCGGCGTCGCCGTCGACTTCGCGAACATCGACAAGGCGCCGGAAGAGCGCGAGCGCGGCATCACCATTTCGACCGCGCACGTCGAATATGAAACCGACGCGCGTCACTATGCGCACGTCGATTGCCCGGGCCACGCCGATTATGTGAAGAACATGATCACCGGTGCGGCGCAGATGGACGGCGCGATCCTCGTCGTCTCGGCCGCCGACGGCCCGATGCCGCAGACCAAGGAGCACATCCTGCTCGCCAAGCAGGTCGGCGTGCCGACCATGGTCGTCTTCCTGAACAAGGTCGACCAGGTCGACGATCCCGGAACTGCTCGAGCTCGTCGAGCTCGAAATCCGCGAAGAGCTTTCGAAGCGCGATTTCGACGGCGACAACATTCCGATCGTTCGCGGGTTCGGCGCTGGCCGTCCTCGAACGGCACGAACCCGGAAATCGGCGAGGAAGCGATCCTCAAGCTGATGAAGGCCGTCGACGAGTGGATCCCGCAGCCGGAGCGTCCGCTCGACAAGCCGTTCCTGATGCCGATCGAAGACGTGTTCTCGATCTCGGGTCGCGGCACGGTCGTCACCGGCCGCATCGAGACCGGCATCGTCAAGGTTGGCGAGGAAGTCGAGATCGTCGGCATCAAGGACACCAAGAAGACCGTCGTCACCGGCGTCGAAATGTTCCGCAAGCTGCTCGACCAGGGCCAGGCCGGCGACAACGTCGGCGCGCTGATCCGCGGCGTCGGTCGTGAAGAAGTCGAGCGTGGTCAGGTCCTGTGCAAGCCGGGCTCGATCAAGCCGCACACCGACTTCTCGGCCGAAGTCTACGTCCTGTCGAAGGACGAGGGCGGCCGTCACACGCCGTTCTTCGCCAACTACCGTCCGCAATTCTACTTCCGCACGACCGACGTGACGGGCGAAGTGGTTCTGCCGGAAGGCACCGAGATGGTCATGCCGGGCGACAACGTCACGCTGTCGATCAAGCTGATCGCTCCGATCGCGATGGATCCGGGCCTGCGCTTCGCGATCCGCGAAGGCGGCCGTACCGTCGGCGCCGGGGTTGTCGGCATCGATCTCGAAGTAATATAGGGCGACCGGTCGCGCGATTCTCCTCACGGGGATGCGCGACCGTAGCTTCTAGTTTTCGCGGGTAAGGTGGCGTTCGGCCTTTGATGGTTCGCCGCTGATCCCCGTTTTTGTTGCCCCAACCGCGTCGCGCGGACGGGTTTGGCTCTTTCGCATCGGTAGTGGACATGGAAACGCAGAATATCCGGATTCGCCTTAAGGCGTTCGATCATCGAGTGCTCGATCAGGCGACCGGCGACATCGCCGACACCGCTCGGCGCACGGGTGCTCTCATTCGCGGGCCCATCCCGTTGCCGACGCGCATCGAGAAGTTCACCGTCAACCGCTCGCCGCACGTCGACAAGAAGTCGCGCGAGCAGTTCGAGGTGCGCACCTACAAGCGCTCTGCTGGACATCGTTCAGCCGACTCCGCAGACGGTCGACGCGCTAATGAAGCTCGATCTCGCTGCCGGTGTGGACGTAGAGATCAAGCTGGCCTAAAGGGCTCGGCACCGCGACCAAGATTCGGTCGCGCGATTCTGTTCGGTCGACGGTCGCTCGCTCGGAGGGCGACAACGGATCAAGGGATACCGCAGGGCGCTTCTCGAAGCACCCGGCCTGCGTCCCCCGCATCCTGCCACTCGGGCGGGAACTGGCCCAGGCGGGGCACGCATCATATTCACGGGCCGCACGCCCCCGATCGCAGTTCGCGAGACGGGGCCTCTGTAGGAGCATGGATCATGCGCACTGGCGTGATCGCGAAGAAAATGGGGATGACCCGCTTGTTTCAAGCGGACGGGCGCCATGTGCCCGTCACGGTTCTCCAGCTGGAAGACGTTCAGGTCGTGCGGTCGTCGTGAGATGAACCGCGACGGCTACACCGCCGTTGCGCTCGGCGCCGGCACGGCCAAGGCGAAGAATGTCGACAAGCCGCAGCGCGGCGACTTTCGGCAAGGCCGAAGTCGAACCGAAAGCCAAGGTCGTCGAATTCCGCGTCGCCGAGGATGCGCTCCTCGACGTCGGCGCGACGATCTCGCGCCGACCACTTCGTCGCCGGCCAGTTGGTCGACATCCAGGGCGTGACGCAGGGTAAGGGCTTTGCCGGCGGCATGAAGCGCTGGGGCTTCGGTGGTCTTCGCGCCACCCACGGCGTCTCGGTCTCGCACCGTTCGCTCGGTTCGACCGGTCAGCGCCAGGATCCGGGCCGCGTCTTCAAGAACAAGAAGATGGCCGGTCACATGGGCGCCAAGAACCGCACCCAGCAGAACCTCGAGATCGTCCGCACCGACGCGCTTGCGCGGCCTGATCTTCGTCAAGGGCTCGGTGCCCGGCTCGAAGGGCGGCTGGCTGACGCGTCACCGACGCGGTCAAGCTTGCGCGTCAACGAGAACGTTCCCTATCCCGCGGGCCTGTTCGACAAGAAGGCCAAGATCGACGAGACCGAAATGGCCGCGGCCGGCCTGGTCGACGACGCCGCGGTCCACGAAATTCCGGCGCTGCCCGGCGACGACGAAGTCGCGGCCATCGCCGCCGAGCAGGAAGCTGGCGCGATCGAGGCGGAAGCCGCGGCCGAAGCCGATGAAGCTGCTGCCGACAACAATGATGCCGCGGCCGGCGAGGGCGATGCCCCCGCCGCCGACGACAGCAAGGAAGGCTAAGTCATGAAGGTCAAGGTTCAGACCCTCGACGCGCAAGGCTGGCGGCGATATCCAGCTCGACGATGCCGTGTTCGGCGTCGAGCCGCGCGCCGACATCCTTCACCGCGTGGTGACGTGGCAGCTCGCCAACCGTCGCGGCATGGCCCGCGCGGCTCGCGAGCGGTCGGACGTCGCCCGCACCGGCAAGAAGTTCGGTCGCCAGAAGGGCGGCGGTACGGCTCGTCACGGCGATCGTCGCGCCCCGATCTTCATCGGCGGCGGCAAGGCCCACGGCCCGCGCGCCCGCCTGTTCACGCTCGGCCTCAACAAGAAGGTCCGCGCGCTGGGCCTGAAGATGGCGCTGTCGTCGAAGGCGATGGGCGGCAATCTGATGGTCGTCGACAATCTCGACGTGAAGGACGGCAAGACCAGCCTGCTCAACCAGCAGATCGGCAAGCTCGGCTTCGGCAAGACCATCCTGGTGATCGACGGCGACGCGCTCAACGTCGGTTTCGCCCGGGCGTCGTCCAACCTGCACGGCATCAACCTGCTGCCGGCGGTCGGCGCCAACGTCTACGACATCATGCGCCACGAGACGCTGGTCCTGACCCGCGCCGCGGTCGAAAAGCTGGAGGCCCGGTTCAATGGCTAAGAAGCCCGACAGCAACGGCGGTCGATATCCGCCATTACGACGTCGTCCTGGCGCCGCACATCACCGAGAAGTCGACCATGTTGTCGGAGCATAATGCGGTGGTGTTCAAGGTCGCCGGAACCGCGTCCAAGCCCGAGATCAAGGCTGCGGTCGAAGCGTTGTTCAACGTCAGCGTGACCAACGTCAACACGATCGTCACCAAGGGCAAGACCAAGAAGTGGAAGGGTCAGCCCTACCGCGGTCGGACGTGAAAAAAGCGATCGTGACGCTGGCCGCCGGCCAGTCGATCGACATCACGAGCGGAATCTAAGCCATGGCATTGAAAGCATATAAGCCGACATCGCCGGCCCGCCGTGGCCTCATCCTCGTCGACAAGTCGTCGCTGTGGAAGGGCAAGCCGGTCAAGGCGTTGACCGAAGGCAAGCGCAAGACCGGTGGCCGCAACAACAAGGGCCATGTGACCTCGCGCGGCATCGCCGGCGGTCACAAGCAGAAGTATCGCATCATCGACTTCAAGCGTCGCACCTGGGACGTCTCGGCGACGGTCGAGCGGCTCGAGTATGACCCCAACCGTTCGGCCTTCATCGCGCTCGTCACCTATGACGGCGGCGAGCAGGCCTACATCCTTGCTCCGCAGCGTCTTGCGCCGGGCGACAAGGTCGTCGCCGGCAAGAAGGTCGACGTGAAGCCGGGCAACGCGATGGAAGTCGGCCAGATGCCGGTCGGCACGATCGTCCACAATGTCGAGATGAAGCCCGGCAAGGGTGGCCAGATCGCCCGCGCCGCCGGCACCTATGTGCAGGTCGTCGGCCGCGACAAGGGGATGGTCATCGTCCGCCTGAACTCGGGCGAGCAGCGCTACATCCGCTCGGACTGCATGGCGACCGTCGGTGCGGTGTCGAACCCCGACAACGGCAACCAGACGCTGGCCAAGGCGGGTCGTACCCGCTGGATGGGCCGTCGTCCGCTGACCCGCGGCGTCGCCAAGAACCCGGTCGACCATCCGCACGGCGGTGGTGAAGGCCGGACCTCGGGCGGCCGTCACCCGGTTACCCCGTGGGGCAAGCCGACCAAGGGTGCCCGCACCCGTCACAACAAGTCGACCGACAAACTGATCATCCGGTCGCGTCACGCGAGGAAGAAATAATGGCTCGCTCCATCTGGAAAGGTCCGTTCGTCGAGCTTTCGCTGCTGAAGAAGGCGGAAGCCGCTCAGGAAGCAACGAAGCGCGCGCCGATCAAGACCTGGTCGCGTCGCTCGACCATCTTGCCGCAGTTCGTCGGCCTGACCTTCAACGTCTACAACGGCCGCAAGTTCGTGCCGGTGTCGGTCAACGAAGACATGGTCGGCATGAAGCTTGGCGAGTTCGCTCCCACGCGCTTCTTCCCGGGCCACGCCGTCGGACAAGAAGGGTAAGCGCTGATGTCCAAGCAATCCGCACCGCGTCGCGTCGGCGACAAGGAAGCGCTGGCCGTCGGCACCATGATCCGTGGCTCGGCGCAGAAGCTCAACCTGGTGGCGCAGCTCATCCGCGGCCGCAAGGTCGAGGAAGCGCTCAACATCCTGAAGTTCTCGCCCAAGGGCATGGCCGAGCCGAGGTCTACAAGGTGCTCGCTTCGGCGGTCGCCAATGCCGAGAACAACCATAACCTCGACGTCGACAGCCTGGTCGTCGCCGAGGCGTCGGTCGGCAAGTCGATCTCGCTCGAAGCGTTTCGCGACCCGCGCGCGCGGTCGCTCGACCCGCATCGAGAAGCCGTTCAGCCGCCTTCGCGTCGTCGTTCGCGAGCAGGAAGAAGCATAATGGGTAACAAATCCTCAGCGATCGGCCTGCGCCTGCAGATCAACCGTACCTGGGACAGCCGCTGGTTCGCGGAAGGTCAGGACTATGGTCGCCTGCTGCTCGAAGATCTCAAGATCCGCAAGTACATCATGAAGATCGCTGCCGCAGGCGGCGATCTCCAAGGTGGTCATCGAGCGTCCGGCCAAGCTTGTGCCGCGTGTCGATCTATGCCGCCCGCCCGGGTGTCATCATCGGCAAGAAGGGCTCGGACATCGAGAAGCTGAAGAAGACACTCGGCAAGATGACCGGCAGCGAAGTCAGCCTCAACATCGTCGAGATCCGCAAGCCGGAAATCGATGCGCGCCTCGTTGCGCAGGGCATCGCCGACCAGCTCGAGCGTCGTATCGCCTTCCGCCGCGCCATGAAGCGCGCCGTCCAGTCGGCCATGCGTCTCGGCGCCGAAGGCATCCGCATCAACTGCGGTGGCCGTCTCGGCGGCGCCGAAATCGCGCGTTCGGAATGGTATCGCGAAGGTCGCGTTCCGCTCCACACGCTGCGCGGCAACGTCGATTATGCCGAAGCCCAGGCGCACACCGCTTACGGCGTGTGCGGCGTCAAGGTGTGGGTCTTCAAGGGCGAGATTCTCGGCCATGACCCGCTCGCGCAGGATCGCCTCATGATGGAAGCGCAGACTTCGGGCGTTCGCCCGATGCGCGACGATCGTCGCTAAGGATCATTTGAGATGCTGCAACCGAAACGCACCAAGTTCCGCAAGGCCTTCAAGGGCCGGATCCACGGCAACGCCAAGGGCGGGACCGAGCTGAACTTCGGCGCCTTCGGCCTGAAGGCGATGGAGCCCGAGCGGATCACCGCGCGCCAGATCGAGGCGGCTCGCCGCGCGATCACGCGTCACATCCGCGCGCCAGGGTCGCTTGTGGATCCGCATTTTCCCGGACGTTCCGGTGTCGTCGAAGCCGGCCGAAGTCCGCATGGGCACGGGCAAGGGTTCGCCCGAATTCTGGGTCGCCCGCGTCAAGCCCGGCCGCATCCTGTTCGAGCTCGACGGCGTTCCCGGACCGCTCGCCAAGGTGGCCTTCGAACGCGCCGCCGAAAAGCTGCCGATCAAGGTCAAGGTCGTGGCCCGCCTCGGCGAAAGCCTGGTTGAGGAGGATTAAGTCATGGCCAAGAAGGACGATATCAAGGTCAAGACCGACGACCAGCTGGCGACCGAGCTGGCCGAGCTGAAGCGCGAGCAGTTCAACCTGCGCTTCCAGTCGGCGACCAACCAGCTCGAGAAGCCGAGCCGGGTGCGCGTGGTTCGCCGCATCATCGCCCGGATCAAGACGCTGCAGACCGCCCGGGCTGCCAGGCGCCCAAGACGCCAGCCCGCGCCCGCCGCGGCCAAGGCGTAAGGAGTATATTGAAATGCCCAAGCGCGTCCTCACCGGCACGGTCGTGTCGGACAAGGGTGACAAGACCGTGGTGGTCAGCGTCGAACGTCGGGTGAAGCACCCGCTGTACGGCAAGATCATCCGGCTGTCGAAAAAGTATCATGCCCATGACGAAGGCAATGCCTATCGCAAGGGCGAGCAGGTGCGCATCGAAGAGAGCGCCCCGATGTCGAAGCAGAAGAGCTGGACCGTGCTCGACCGCGATCGGCGTCGCTCGTCCCGAGATCTGAAGACGATGCGCCCGTCGCGATCGAGGCGCCGGAAGCCACCGACACCAAGCCGGCCAAGGCGCCGGCGAAGACGGCCGCAAGAAGCCCGCAGCGACCAAGGCCAAGAAGGCCAAGGTCGATGCGGACGCGGACGCCTGAAGCAGTTTGAAAGGGAAGGGTCGAACCATGATCCAGATGCAGTCCAACCTCGAGGTTGCCGACAACAGCGGTGCCAAGCGCGTCCAGTGCATCAAGGTGCTTGGTGGCTCGAAGCGTCGCGTGGCCGGCGTCGGCGACATCATCGTCGTCTCGGTCAAGGAAGCCGCGCCGCGCGGCAAGGTCAAGAAGGGCGACGTTCACCGCGCGGTGATCGTTCGCACCGCCAAGGACATCCGCCGCGCCGACGGCTCGGTGATCCGCTTCGACACCAACGCCGCGGTGCTGGTCAACAAGAACGAGGAGCCGATCGGCACCCGTATCTTTGGGCCGGTGGTTCGCGAACTGCGTGCGCGCAAGCACATGAAGATCATCAGCCTTGCGCCGGAGGTGCTGTAACATGTCGAGCGCGAAGATCCGCAAGGGTGACACGGTCGTGATCCTGTCCGGCAAGGACAAGGGCAAGACCGGCGAAGTCACCAAGTCGATGCCCAAGGACGGCAAGGTCGTCGTGTCGGGCGTCAACGTCGCGATCCGTCACCGCAAGGCGACCCAGGCCAATCCGCAGGGTGGGCTGGAGCGCCGCGAAGCGCCGCTGCACGTCTCCAAGGTCGCGATTGCCGACCCCAAGATCGGGCAAGGCGACCCGCGTCCGTTTCGAAACCAGGGACGGCAAGAAGGTCCGCGTGGCCGCCAAGTCCGGGGAGATGATCGATGGCTGAGACTGAAACCAAGCCGGACAGCCAAGGCTGAGCCGAAGGCGAAGGCCAAGGAAGCCTCGGCCTATGTGCCCAAGCTGCGCAAGGATTATGACGATCGCATCGCCAAGGCGATGACCGAGAAGTTCGGCTACAAGAATCGCATGGCAAGTTCCGCGGCTCGACAAGATCGTCATCAACATGGGCGTCGGCGAAGGCGACCCAGGACAAGAAGAAGGTCGAGCAGCCGCGGCCGAGATGGAAAAGATCTCGGGCCAGAAGCCGGTCATCACCAAGGCCAAGAAGTCGATCGCGCAGTTCAAGCTGCGCGAAGGCATGCCGATCGGCTGCAAGGTGACCTTGCGCCGCGAACGGATGTACGAATTCCTCGACCGTCTGGTGACCATCGCGCTGCCGCGCGTCCGCGACTTCCGTGGGCTCAACCCCAAGTCGTTCGACGGCCGCGGCAATTACGCGATGGGTCTCAAGGAACAGATCGTGTTCCCCGAGATCAACTATGACCAGATCGACAAGGTTCGGGGCATGGACATCATCATCACCACGACCGCGAACACGGACGAAGAAGCGCGCGAACTGCTGCGTCTCTTCAACTTCCCGTTCCCGGCCGACGAAACCAGAGGCGAAGCAGGCCGCGTAAGCGGTCTGCCCGCTCTCCAGGAGAGAACTTAAGTCATGGCGAAACTGAGTTCCGTGAACAAGAATGAGCGTCGCAAGAAGCTCGTCGCGAAGACCGCGGCGAAGCTTGCGAAGCTCAAGGCGAAGGCGAATGACAAATCGGTCGACGAGACCGAGCGTCTGATCGCGCGCCTGAAGATGGCCGAGCTGCCGCGCAACGGCAACCCGACCCGCATCCGCAACCGCTGCGAGCTGACCGGTCGTTCGCGCGGCTATTATCGCAAGTTCCGCCTGTCGCGGATCATGCTCCGGGAAATGGGCAACAAGGGCCTGATTCCCGGTCTCACCAAGTCGAGCTGGTAAGGGCCGATGATGCCGATGACCGATCCCCTGGGTGATATGCTCACCCGCATTCGCAATGGCCAGCAGGCGCGCAAGGATAGCATCCTGACGCCGGCGTCGAAGCTTCGTGCCAACGTGCTCGATGTGCTTCAGCGCGAAGGCTATATCCGCGGCTATGCCGAAGAAGAGCTTGCCGGGCAGAAGGGCCTGCGCATCGAGCTCAAATATTTCGAAGGCCAGCCGGCGATCCAGCACCTCGCTCGCGTCTCGAAGCCCGGTCGCCGGGTCTATTCGGGCTCGAGCGAGCTGCCGCGCATCCGCAACGGCCTTGGAATTACCATCGTCTCGACGCCCCGCGGCGTTCTGTCCGACGCCGAAGCGCGCGACCAGAATGTCGGCGGCGAAGTGCTGGCGGAGGTGTTCTAATGTCCCGTATCGGTAAAAAGCCGGTGGCGATGCCCTCGGGCGTCAGTGCCGAGGTCGAGGGCCAGACCCTGACCGTCAAGGGGCCGAAGGGCACCCTGGCGATGGCGCTGCTCGACGATCTCGTCAACACCACCCTCGAAGAGGGCCAGATCAGCATCACGCCGATCGCCGCCGTCGCAGCGCTCGCGCGCCGCCTGGGGAATGCAGCGGACCAACGTGCAGAACCTCGTCACCGGCGTGACCGAGGGCTTCACCAAGGTGCTCGAGATCAACGGCGTCGGCTACCGTGCGCAGGCCCAGGGCAAGAACCTGAAGCTGCAGCTCGGCTACAGCCACGACGTCAATTACGCCGTGCCGGACGGTGTCGAGGTCAAGACCCCCGACGCCAATACGGTCGAGATCAGCGGCATCGACCAGCAGAAGGTCGGCCAGGTCGCCGCCGAAATCCGCCGCTGGCGCAAGCCGGAGCCCTACAAGGGCAAGGGCATCAAGTATCGCGGCGAGTATATCTTCCGCAAAGAAGGCAAGAAGAAGTAAGCCATGGCGAAACTCTCTCTCTTCGATCGGCGCCGTCAGCGCGTTCGCTCCACCCTCCGCGCCCGTGGCGCCGGCAAGCCGCGGCTGTCGGTCCATCGTTCGGGCCGTCACATCTACGCCCAGGTCATCGACGACGCGGCGGGCAAGACGCTCGCTTCGGCCTCGACCCTGGACAAGGATCTCAAGGGCAAGACCGGCGCCACCCGCGACGGTGCTGCCGAAGTCGGCAAGACCCTCGCCGCGCGCGCCAAGAAGGCCGGCGTATCGTCGGTCGTCTTCGACCGTGGCGGTTTCCTTTTTCATGGCCGGGTGAAGGCCCTTGCCGATGCCGCCCGCGAAGGCGGATTGGAGTTCTAAATGGCTGACGAAAACGAAACCCCGAAGGTCGAAGAGACTGCGGCGCCTGCTCCTGAAGCAGCCCCGGCTCCTGAAGCCGCGGCTCCCGAAGCGGCCCCCGCCGAGGCACCTGTGGCCGAAGCTCCGGTCGAGGCAGCCCCGGCCGCCGAAACTGCTGCTCCCGAAGCCGCTGCCGAAGCGCCGGCCCAGCCTGAGCGCGATGCGCGCGGTCCGCGTGGCGGTCGTGGTCGTGGCGGTCCCGGTGGCGGCGGTCGCGACAATCGTGGCGGTGGCAACCGTGGTCGTCGCGACGACAAGCGCGGCGGCCGTGGCGGCACCGACGACGGTGGCGAGGAGCTGATCGAGAAGCTGGTCCACATCAATCGCGTGTCGAAGACCGTCAAGGGCGGCAAGCGCTTCGGTTTCGCGGCGTTGGTCGTGGTCGGCGACGGCAAGGGCCGTTCGGGCTTCGGTCATGGCAAGGCGCGCGAAGTGCCGGAAGCCATCTCCAAGGCGACCGCTGCGGCCAAGAAGGCGATGATCCGCGTTCCGCTGCGCGATGGCCGCACGCTGCACCATGACGGCAAGGGCCATTTCGGTGCCGGCAAGGTCACCGTTCGCTCGGCTCCGTCGGGGACCGGCATCATCGCCGGCGGTCCGATGCGCGCCGTGTTCGAGACGCTTGGCGTCGCCGACGTGGTGACCAAGTCGGTCGGCACGTCGAACCCGTACAACATGATCCGCGCCACCTTCGAGGCGCTCAAGGAACAGACCAGCCCCCGTTCGGTCGCCCAGCGTCGCGGCAAGAAGGTCTCCGACCTGCTCGGCCGTGGTGGCATGGACAAGGCCGAGGCCGAAGCGACCGCCGAAGCGATCACGGAGTAATTCATATGGCCAAGATCAAGATCACCCAGACCGGTTCGCCGATCCGGCGTGACAAGACCCAGCGCGCGACCCTGGTCGGCCTGGGCCTCAACAAGATGCATCGCACGGTCGAGGTCGAGGCGACCCCGGAAGTGATGGGCCAGGTGCGCAAGGTCGCGCATCTGCTCAAGGTCGAACGTTAATCAAGTCAGGGCCTTCGGCCCACAGCGCGAAATAAGCGAAAGCGAGTGCACGACCATGAAACTCAACGAACTCCGCGACAATGATGGTGCCCGCAAGGGCCGCGATGCGCGTCGGCCGCGGCATCGGTTCGGGCATCGGCAAGACCGCCGGGCGCGGCCAGAAGGGCCAGAAGAGCCGTTCGGGCGTCTCGATCAAGGGCTTCGAAGGCGGCCAGATGCCGCTCCACATGCGGCTGCCGAAGCGCGGCTTCAACAACATCTTCGCCAAGGACTTCGCCGAAGTGAACCTCGGCGCGATCCAGAAGATGATCGACGCCGGCAAGCTCGACGCCAAGGGCACGCTCGACCATGCACGCGCTCAAGGCCGCTGGCCTGGCGCGCGGCGGCCGGACGGCGTCCGCCTGCTCGGCAAGGGCGACGCTCACGTCCAAGGTCAGCTTCAAGGTCGCCGGCGCGTCGAAGGGCGCGATCGAAGCGGTCGAAAAGACCGGCGGCAAGGTCGAGGTCGATCGAGGTCGATCACCGCCGCCGAGAAGGCCGCCGCCAAGAAGGGCAAGATCCGCCTCGCGCGGATCGCCGCCAAGAACGAAAAGATCGCCGCCGAACAAGGGTTGATCCCTTTTGTCGCGCGAGGGGGCTTCGCAATGAGGCCTCAGTGACTATATCGGGCGGCGGGGGGTTTTTCGGCCCGCCGTCGCCTGACTTTTATCTAGGGAATATCGATGGCATCCGCAGCCGAACAACTGGCCGCCAACATTCCGCCTTTCGAGCTTCTCCAAGGCGACCGAGCTCAAGAAGCGCCTCTGGTTCACGCTCGGCGCGCTGGTCCTGTTCCGCTTGCTGTCGTTCGTCCCGATCCCGGGCATCGACCCGCGCGCGATGGCCTCGCTGTTCCAGACCCAGCAGGGCGGCGTGCTCGACTTCTTCAACACCTTCTCGGGCGGAGCCTCGAGCGCATGTCGATCATCGCGCTCGGCGTCATGCCCTACATCACCGCGTCGATCGTGGTCCAGCTGGGCGCCACGCTCTATCCGGCGTGGCAGGCGCTCAAGAAGGAAGGCGAGACCGGGCGCAAGAAGCTCAACCAGTACACCCGCTACCTGACCGTCGCTCCTGACCACCGTGCAGGGCTACTTCATCGCCGTCGGGCTCGAGAGCCTTGGCGCGAGCCAGGGCATCGCCGCGGTCGTCGAGCCGGGCATGATGTTCCGCATCGCGGCCACGATCAGCCTCGTCGGCGGCACGCTGTTCCTGATGTGGATCGGTGAGCAGATCACCAGCCGCGGCATCGGCAATGGCGTCTCGCTGATCATCATGGCCGGCATCGTCGCCTCGCTGCCGCGCGGACCCTCGCCCAATTGTTCGAGGGCGGCCGCAGCGGCACGATGGACCACCGTGCTCGTCCTGCGGATCATCGTCGCTGGTCGTCGGCCTCGTCCTGTTCATCTGCTTCATGGAGCGCGCCCAGCGCCGCGTGCTGGTGCAATATCCCAAGCGCCAGACGGCGCGCGGGGCGATGCAGCAGGAGCGCAGCCACCTGCCGATCAAGCTCAACACCGCCGGGCGTCATCCCGCCGATCTTCGCCTCGTCGCTGCTGCTGATGCCGCTGACGGTGCTCCAGATGTCGGGTGCGCAGGACGAGTCGCGGACTCGAGCGACTGGCTGATCACCGTCAGCACCTATCTCCAGCATGGCGCGCCGCTCTATCTGGCGCTCTACGGCGCGGGGATCGTCTTCTTCTGCTTCTTCTACACGCGGTGCAGTTCAACACCGAGGAAACGTCCGAGAATCTCAAGCGCCACGGCGGCTTCATCCCCGGCATCCGTCCGGGCAAGGCGACCGAGACCTATTTCGACTATCTGCTCAACCGCATCACCGTGATCGGCGCCGCCTATCTCGTCCTGATCTGCCTGATCCCCGAAATCCTGGCCTCAGCCAGGCGGGGATCGCGCTTCTACCTGGGCGGCACCAGCCTGCTGATCGTGGTCAACGTGACGATGGACACGGTCAGCCAGATCCAGAGCCACTTGATCGCGCATCAATATGGCGACCTGATCAAGAAGGCGAAGCTGAAGGGCGGGCGCCGGCGCTAGGGCCGGCGCCGCCACGTTCGGGGAGTTAAGCGTTGGACATCATCCTTCTTGGACCCCCCGGCGCGGGCAAGGGCACCCAGGCCAAGCGGCTCGAGGATCGGCGCGGCATGGTCCAGCTGTCGACCGGCGACATGCTGCGCGTCGCGCGTCGCGAAGCCGGCACCCCGGTCGGGCTTCGCGTCCAGGCGGTGATGGAACGGGCGAACTGGTCAGCGACGCGATCGTCTCGGCGCTGATCGGCGAGCAGCTCGACCGCGCGCCGCGCAGGGCGCGATCTTCGACGGCTATCCGCGCACCGCGCCCCAGGCCGAGGCGCTCGAAATCCTGCTCGACGAACGCGGCCGCAAGCTCGACCATGTCATCGAACTGGTGGTCGACGAGGAGGCGCTGGTCGACCGCATCACCGGCCGCTTCACCTGCGCCAGGTGCGGCGCGCCTATCACGACACCTTCCACTGCCGAAGGTCGAGGCGCTGTGCGACGTCTGCGGCGGCGACCGAGTTCAAGCGCCGCCCCGACGACAATGAACAGACCGTCCGCACCCGCATGGCCGAATATCGCGCCAAGACCGCGCCGATCCTTCCGTTCTACGAGGAGAAGGGCCTCGTCCGCCGGGTCGACGGCATGGCCGCCGTCGAAGAGGTCGCCGCGGCGATCGACGCGATTCTCGACAGCTAGACAAACGCACTCGTCATTGCGAGCGTGAGCAAAGCAACCCAGTCGGCGCATGGGTTGCCGCGTCGCTGCGCTCCTCGCAATGACAGGGAAGAGCGTCGCGGAAGTCAATTGATGCGCTACCTGACCGCTGCATTGCTGCTGCTCGCCGCCACCCCGGCTCAGGCCAAGGTTGTCAGCGCCGACAGCCACAACTTCGAGCTCCGGCACGAGGTGTTGCTCACCGGATCGCCGGCCGAGGCCTGGGCCGAGATCGGCCGGATCCAGTCGTGGTGGTCGAAAGGCCATACTTATTCAGGCGATGCCGCCAATTTGCGCTTGTCGCTTGTTCCCGGCGGATGCTTTTGCGAGCGTTTCCCCAACGGCGGCGGGATCGAGCATTTGCGCGTGACCTATGCCGATCCGGGCAAGCGCGCGGTGCTGACCGGCGCGCTCGGGCCATTGCTCTATGAAGCGGTCGCCGGATCGATGGATATCGAGCTGAAGCGCGAGACGCGGGTGACCCGCGTCACCTTGACCTATCGCGTCGCCGGCTTCGTCCGCGGCAATGGCACGGCGATGGCGCTGGCGGTCGACCAAGTGATCGGCGAACAACTCGCGCGCCTGGCCAAGCCTGGACGCTAGGCCGGGGGCCTAGCTTCGGTGAGCGTTGCGGAAGGAACTGAATCACGTCACCATGCAATGGTGCATGGTCTACTCATCCCACTTTTGCTGTCGTCGCTTCAGCCGGAAGCGCCTGCGCGAAACGAACCGGTCGCTAACTCGATCGCCGACATTCCCAATACCACCGTTCGCTATTACGACGTCTCCGGCAAAACGATCAGTGCGATCAACCGGTCCATTGCGGAGCGGCGGCCTGCTGGGGCTGGCAGCCGGCCCGCTACCGCCGCCACCGACTGGGCGATCAAAGCGGGATTCGACCGGCGAGAGGTAGATGGAAAGTGCAACGTAGTTGCCGCCCGTGTGACGTTTTCGGCGACAGCGGATCTTCCCAGACTGGTTCAGGAGAAGGCGCTTGATCCCGCCCTGCGAACCCGGTGGCGGACATATATAGGTCAGCTCGAGGCAAGTGCCGTCGCGACACTATTATTCGTTCACGAGAATCTCGGCGCGGTCGAAAAGGCGATTCTCGCCAGCAATTGCGATACGGCAAAGTTGGCGGGGTCAGCGGCGATCGAACGCCTACGTGCCCACGCCACAGCGTTTGAGGCGGAGCGCGCTCGGCTCGCCCGAAAAGACGAAGCGAGGGACGTGCTTCAATTGGCTGAAATGCGGCCCGCCAAACTTGTCTGCCGAGACCTGCAACTCACTGGGTCCCGGCTGCGAAAACTTAACGTGTGCATGCCGCTGCGCGAGTGGGAGCGGCTACATGAGAGTGGGCAAAAAGTGACTAGGGAAATGCAGGATCAGTCGATTAGCGCGAAGTATTTCTAGCCCGAATTCGCCCGGTCCAACCGGGCGGCACTGGCACGCTGCTATGCAAGTTAGCCCGGCGCTGGCGATTGGCCCACGGATTGGCGAGCAGATTCCCGGCTCGCCGGACCGTGACCCTAGTCGGCCCGCACCAAGGTCGTAAACCGATACCCTTCGCGCGTACCCTCAGGCAGGTGATCCTCGCAGGCGATCTCGCGCCAGCTGCCGGTGTCGCGGGGGTCGTCCATGAAGGTGTCGCCCTCGACCTCGGCCAGAACCTCGGTCAGCTCGATCGCTGCGGCGATTCGAAACATCTCGAAGATCGCGGTTCCGCCAATGACCGAGACGCGTCGTCGCCGGCCAGCTGCGATCGCGCCCTCTGCATCATGCGCGACCTCGACGCCCGTCGACCGCCAGTCGCGTGTCGCGGGTCATGACGATGTGCCGGCGGCCGGGAAGCATTCCCGGCAGGCTTTCGAACGTCTTGCGACCCATGATCATCGCCGATCCCATGGTCAGCTGCCTTGAACCGCCTGAGATCGCCCGGAAGATGCCACGGGAGGTGCCTGTCCTTGCCGATGACGCCGTTGATTGCGCGGGCGACGCACGATGGTGATCAGGGGGCGGGCTATGGCGATGCGCCCTTGCCTAACGCGGCCAGGCTTTGCAAAAGCGCTGGTGACCGATCGCGTCCGTGGATGTTCGGCACAGAATGGGGATCGCGCTCGCTGCCTCGCCGCCTAGCCGCCGTCGTCGCCGCCCACTCGTCCGGAATCCGTCCCGGTCCATGTCGGCCATCTGATCGATCCCGGGCACGGCATGCGTGACCCATGACCGGTTGATCGTGATCGTCGACGGCAAGATCGTCGTCCGGTCGGCGCGTGGCGCGGGCCGGAGCGCCGCGACTGCTCGACTGGTCGGCACGCTGGGTCCTGCCCGGCCTGATCGACCTCCATACCCATGTCGCCGATGGCTACGGCAGCTCCAACGACCCCGCCGACATGCTGAGGCACGGCCCCGGCGCGACCGTCCTCAAGGGCGCGGAGGCGGCGCGGATCATGCTCCACTCGGGCTTCACCACCGTGCGCGATGTCGGCGTCTATCGTGGCCTCGCCGATGTCGCCCTGCGCGATGCCATCGCGCCGGGCAGGTCGAAGGTCCGCGGATGGTCGTCGCCGGCGGCTATATCACCATTCCCGGCGGCGGCGGCGCGGTCACCGGCGCGCCCAAGGGCACCGTCATCGGCCCCGAATTCCGCATCGGCGAGGCGCGCACCCCCGTCGAGGCGCGGGCGCGGGTTCGGCGGCTGCTCGCCGGCGGGGTCGATTTCGTCAAGCTGATCGGCTCGGGCGCGGTGCTGGCGATCGGCAGCGAGCCGGGCGCGCTCGAGCTGACCCCGGCGATGATGAAGGCCGCCTGTGATGAGGCGCGCGCGACGGGCAAATATTGCATCATCCACGCCCATGGCGCGCTGGCCATCAAGGAGGCCATCCGCGCCGGCGCCCGGACCGTCGAACATGCCTCGCTGATCGACGATGAGGGGCTCGCGCTGGCCAGGGCGCGCGGGGTGTGGCTCGACATGGACATTTTCAACGGTGACTGGATCGAGGAGGTCGGCACGCGCGAGCGGCTGGCCGGCCGAATATCTCCGAAAGAACCGCGACACCACCGACGTCCAGCGGCAGGGCTTCGCCAAGGCGGTGAAGATGGGGGTCAAGCTGACCTTCGGTACCGACGCCGGAGTCTATCCCCACGGCCTCGGCGCCCGCCAGTTTGCGTACATGGTCCGCTACGGGATGGTGCCGATGCAGGCCATCGCCTCCGCCACCAGCGAGGCGGCCAAGGCGCTGGGGCAGGAGGGCGAACTCGGCACCCTCCGCGTTGGTGGGGCAGGCGACCTGGTGGCGGTCGATACCGATCCGATGGCCGACATTTCCGCGCTGCGCTGCATCGCCGACGTGGTCCAGGCTGGACGCGTCGTTCACCGCCCCGACGCCGCCGAGCGGTGCGACCGCAAATGAGTAGGGCAACCCTGATCACTGCGGCCATCGCGCAGTTCGGGCCGAAAATCGCGCTGACCGATGCGGCCGACATCGCCCCGTGGCTGACCGACTGGCGCGGGCGCTGGACGGGGGCGAGCGCGGCGATCCTCCAGCCCGAAGCGACCGAGGCAGGTGGCGGCGCTGGTCGCGCTGGCCGCGAAGCACAATGTCGCGCTCGTCCCGCAGGGCGGCAACACGTCGATGGTCGGCGGCGCGACCCCGCCCGCCGATGGCTCGGCGCTGATCCTCTCGCTGCGGCGGATGAATCGTATTCGCACCATTGAGCCGGGTCATGCGCGTCGCCGAAGCGGGGGTGATCCTCGAAACCCTCCACCATGCCGCCGCCGACAGCGGCCAGCGCTTCCCGCTGACGCTCGGCGCGCAGGGGCAGCGCGACCATCGGCGGGCTCGTCTCGACCAATGCCGGCGGCACCCAGGTGCTGCGCTTCGGGCCGATGCGCGGCTCGTCGAGGGATCGAGGCGGTGCTACCCGACGGCAGCATCCATGACGGCCTGGCCGGCCTCAAGAAGGACAATCGCGGCCCCAGCCTCGACCAGTTGCTGGTCGGTGCGGAGGGCACGCTCGGCATCGTCACCGCGGCACGGCTCAGGCTCGTCCCCGCGATCGCTCGCGCAGCGTCGCCTGGATCGGCCTCGCAAGCCCCGCTGCCGCGCTGGACGTGCTGCGCGCGCCTCGAAGCGGTGACCGACCGGGTCGAGGGCTTCGAGATCCTGCCCGGGAGATCGCTCGATGCCGCGCTCGCCCACATCCCGCGGCACGCGCTCGCCGCTTGGCGGGCCTCATCCCTGGCATGCGCTGGTCGAGGCGACGTCCGCCGCGCCTGACGACGAGCCGCCGCCGACCTTGCTCGACCGCCTGCTCGCGCCGATGCTGGAGCGCGGCCTCATCGCCGATGCCGCCATCGCCGCGAGCGAGGCGCAGGCCGACGCCGTTCTGGCGGATCCGCGACAGCCTGTCGGAGGCCGAGCGGGTCGCGTTCGGCCCGGCCACCCAGCACGACATCTCGCGTGCCGCGTCGACTGCCATGCCTGGCTTCCTCGAACAGGCCACGGCCACTGTCGAGGCGGCCTTTCCGGGCACCCGCGCCTCGGGGTTCGGCCACCTCGGCGACGGCAACATCCACTTCCACGTCCGCGCCTGGCGACGGGGAGGGGCCGACTGGCTGGCGCGGGAGGGCGATCGGCCGTCACCCGGCTGGTCGACGACCTCGTCACAGCCGCCGGCGGCTCGATCAGCGCCGAGCATGGCATCGGCCAGATGAAGCGCGACGAGCTCGCGCGCCTTGACCCGGCCCGCGTGGCCGCAATCCGCGCGCGATCAAGGCGGCGCTCGACCCCGGGGGCTGATGAACCCCGGGAAATTGGTCTAGGCACGCCGCGCGAACCAGATGGTGTGGCGCGGGCCCTTGTTGTTGGGGCGCGCGCTGAGCGTCACCTCGTCGACCGCGAACCCTGCCTCGCCGAGCCGCCGCGTGAAGTGCCGGTCGGGCGCTGCCGACCAGATCGCCAAAATCCCGTCCGGATTGAGCGCCGCCTTGGCCGCCCTCAGTCCGTTGCGCCGAATAGAGCCGGTTGTTGGCATGGCGCGTCAGTCCGTCGGGGCCATTGTCGACATCGAGCAGGATCGCGTCGTAATGCCGCCATAACCGATCAGCATCCGCCACATCGCCAATCGCCAGCTCGACGCCGCGGATCGTCGAGGCAGTCGCCGGTCATCGCCGCCATCTGCCCTCGCGCCCACGCGACGATTTCCGGCACCAGTTCGACCACCGTCATCTTCCCCCTCGGCGAAGAGCCGCGGCAGCGCGATGCTCTCAGTGTGAACCCCATGCCATATCCGCCGATCAGCAGACGCGCATCGCGGTTGCCCGAGCCGCTCGATCGTCATCGTCGGCCAGCGCTTCTTCGGACCCGCTCATCCGGCTGTTCATCAGTTCGTTGCGATCGAGCACGATCATATAATCCGCCCCGCGCCGCACCAGCCGCAGTTCCTCACCCCCGCCCGGGACTTTCGCGGTGGCTAGCAGTTCGCGCGGGATCATGGTGTCGACTCGCTTCAATGAATGGCGCGCCCGGCTGGATTCGAACCAGCGGCCTCAAGATTAGAAGTCTCGTGCTCTATCCAGCTGAGCTACGGGCGCGTTGACGCCCTCCTAGCCGGATTGCAGCGGCCGCTCAAAGGGTCCATTCACATGCCGTTAAACCGGCGAGGCGTTTCTAGCCGGAAAGCAAAAGGGGCCGATGATGATGAGGGTGTTGATCGCGACGACCGCAATCTGTTGTGCGGCGATCGGCGCTGCCCCGGCCAGTGCCGCGACCATGTACGTCTTCGCCGATCCGATGACCTTCGAAACCCGCCGCGTGGTGGTTGACCCCAATGGCCCCGACCGCACCTATTTGTGCCTGATGCCCCCGTCGCAGGCGGGCTGTCACCAAATCCGGCGCGCCCGCCGTTAAGCGGCGACCGCTTCGAGCAGGCCTTCGAACAGACGGCGGCCGTCTGTCCCGCCATGCGCCGGCTCGAGCGCGCGCTCGGGGTGCGGCATCATGCCCAGCACATTGCCGGCGTCGTTGAGAATGCCGGCGATGTTGCGCGCCGAGCCGTTGACCTCCCCGGTGTAGCGGAACGCGACCCGGCCTTCGCCTTCGAGCCGGTCGAGCGTCTCGCGCGTCCGCCTGGTAATTGCCGTCATGATGGGCGACCGGGACGACGATCTGCTCGCCGGCCTGCATAGGCGCTGGTGAAGATCGACTGGCTGTTCTCGACCCTCAGCGCGACCGGCTGGCAGACGAAGTGCAGCCCGGCATTGCGCATCAGTGCGCCCGGCAGCAGTCCCGCCTCGGTCAGCACCTGGAAGCCGTTGCAAATGCCGAGCACCGGCACGCCCTGCGCCGCCGCCTCGCCCACTGCCCTGCATGATCGGCGACCGCGCCGCCATCGCGCCCGGAGCGCAGATAATCGCCATAGGAAAAGCCGCCGGGCACCGCGACCAGTCGGTGCCGTCGGGAAGCGTCGGTGTCGCGGTGCCAGACCATCGCCGGGGCGCGGCCGGTGACCGCTCGCGATCGCCACGGCCAGGTCGCGGTCGCAATTGGATCCGGGGAAGACGATGACCGCGCTGTTCACCCTGCCGGCCCGCTCGATCCTGAAATTCTCGATCACCGTGTTGGCCAGCAACTTGCGGCACATCGTCTTCGATGTCGGCGTCGCTGGTGCCGTCGGCGAGGTCGAGCTCGATCAACTTTCCGGCGCGGACATCGTTGACCCCGGCAAAGCCGAGACCTTCGAGCGCATGATGGATCGCCTTGCCCTGCGGATCGAGCACGCCGGGCTTGAGGGTGACGAAAACGCGGGCTTTCATGAGCGTGCTGATTCCCTGGCCTGACGGTCGATGCGGCCCCTATGGCGAGGCGGCCGCGGCAGGGCAAGCTTTACCCATTGTTTACCAATTCGCGCGATCATGCAGCCGTCGAGAACTGTGCCGGAATTGAGACGAGGCGCGCGATGGTTGCCGGTATTGCCACTTGCCATGTTCATCGCCCTGTTCGGGTGGGGCGAACATATTTCGGCTGGTCCGATCCCGTCGGGCAAGGTCCAGCTCGCGTTGTTCACCGCCTTCATCCTCGGCATGCGTCGCCAGCTACAAATCGCGGGGCTGACCCGTGTCCACGCGCTCGCTACTCAGGCGCGGATGACACACATTGCCGCCTTATGCCCAGCTGCTCGGCCTTCGCTCTGATCACGAAGGGCGAGTCCGCCGCTTCGTCATGCCGTTCGGCGACGACGTCGTCGGTCGTCCCGGCTTCCTCCACGGCGGAGCGATCGCCGGTCTGCTCGAATTCGCCGCTTTCGACGCGCTCGCCAGCGGCGCTTGGAGATCCCGCGGTGGTGATGAAGCCGGTCACCGTGACGATCGACTATCTGCGCGGCGGCAGCGAAGCGCGGGGCGACACCGTGGCCGAAGCGACCATCGAGCGGCTCGGCAATCGCATCGCCAATGTCGAGGCGATGGCATGGCAGACCGACCGGGCGAAGCCGATCGCCGCCGCGCGGATCAATTTCCTGCTGGAGCGGCCCTAGTAACCGCTCATCCTCGCCACTTCGCCGGCATGGAAGCGCGGCCCGCCGAATAGCTCGTCGAGCACCGCCTGGCGCTTCATGTAGAGGCCGATGTCATGTTCGTCGGTCATGCCGATGCCGCCATGCATCTGGACGCCCTCCTGCACCGCGAGCCGCGCCACCTTGCCCGCCTTGGCCTTGGCCACCGCGGTCATCAATTCGGCCCGCGCATCGCTGGCGTCGATCAGTTGCGCCGCCTTGAGCGCCACCGCTCGGGCAATCTCGATCTCGCCGTACAAATGCGCCGCGCGATGCTGAAGCACCTGGAATTCGCCGATCAATTTGCCGAATTGCTTGCGCTGCTTGAGGTAATCGAAGGTCATCTCGCTTGCTCCGGCTGCGACCCCCACCAGTTCGCTTGCCGCCCCGGCGCGGCCCGCCCCGAGCGCACGGGACAGCGGCGTCCAGCCATCGTCCACTTCGCCGACTACCGCATCGGCATCGACGGCGACGTTGCTGAGCGTCAACCGCGCCGCCTTGGACGAGTCCGCCAGCGCAACATTTTCGACCTCGACGCCTGCGGTGTCGCGCGGCACCGCGAACAGGGTGATCCCCCTGGTCTCGCCCGCCGCGCCCGCCGTCCGGCCAGCGACCAGCAGCAAGTCGGCGCTCGCCCCGTGCACCACGAACTGTTTCTGTCCGTTGAGCAGGAAGCCATTGCCCTGCCGCTTGGCCTCCAGTCTGGTCGCTGCGGGATTGTGACTTTTGCCCTCGTCCACCGCCAAAGCGGCAACGGTCTCACCCGCCACAATTCCAGGAAACCAGCGCTCCGCCTGCGCCGAGCCGTCGAGTGCCCGCACCGCCGAGACCGACGTCGTCAGGAACGGGGAGGGAGTCAGGTTGCGCCCGATTTCCTCGAGCACGAGATTGGCTTCGACCTGCCCCAGCCCGGCGCCGCCATGCGACTCCGGGACCAGGATGCCGGTCAGCCCGAGCTCGGCCAATTGCTTCCACAGCCCGTGGCCGAAGCCGTCCTTGCAACCGGTGTCGCGCCAGTGCCGCAACTGCTTGGGGATTGCCCCCTCGTCGGCCATGAACGGGCGCACCACATCCTGCAGCATCCTTTGGTCGTCGGTCAGGATCATCATCGTCTCAGGCTCCTGGTAGACGCAAAATATGCTTGGCAACGATTCCGAGCTGGACTTCGCTGGTCCCGCCCTCGATCGAATTGGCCTTGGTGCGGAGCCATTCGCGGGGAAGCTTTCCACCGCGCGACCGTGTCGACTCCCACTCCAGCGCGTCCGACCCCCCGGCCGCCATCGCCAGCTCGTGGCGCCGCTTGTTGAGCTCGGTCCCGGCATATTTCATCATGCTCGGCATGGCCGGATGCGCCTCGCCGGCCTTCAACTGGTCGATGAATTTCTCGCTCATCGCCGCAAACGCCAGCGCATCGACATCGAAGTCCGCAATCTCGGCGCGGAGCAGGGGGTCCTCGACCCCGCCGACCGACGCGCCCAGGGCCTGGCGCTCGCCGCCGAGCCCCATTCCGCTGATCATCTCTCGCTCATGGCCGAGGAGGTATTTGGCGACGTCCCAGCCCTTGTTCTCTTCGCCGACCAACTGGTCCTTGGGCACCTTCACGTCGTCGAAAAAGGTCTCGCAGAAGGGCGAATTGCCGCTGATCAGCAGGATCGGCTTAGTCGAGACGCCGGGGCTCTCCATGTCGAACAGCAGAAAGCTGATCCCGCCATGCTTGGACTCGCTCGACGTCCGCACCAGGCAGAAGATCCAGTCGGCCTCGTCGGCATAGCTGGTCCACACCTTCTGCCCGTTGACGAGGTAATGATCACCGCGATCCTCGGCCTTGGTCTGCAGGCCCGCCAAATCGCTCCCCGCGCCCGGTTCGCTATAGCCCTGACACCAGCGAATCTCCCCGCGCGCGATCTGCGGCAGATAATGCTTCTTCTGCGCCTCGCTACCGAACTTCAGCAGTGCCGGCCCGAGCATCGAAATGCCGAAGCTGGTCAGTGGCGATCGGCATCCCAGCCCCGCCATTTCCTCCTTGAGCACCTTCGCCTCGGCTGCGCTCAATCCCCCGCCGCCATAGTCCGCCGGCCAGTCGGGCACGGTCCAGCCCTTCGACCCCATTGCGTCGAGCCACTGCTTCTGCGCAGGCGATTGGAACTCAAAGCGCCGGCCGCCCCAGCAGGCATCCTTTTCCGACCGCATCGGCTGCCGCATTTCGGCTGGGCAATTGGCCTCCAGCCAGGCCCGTGTATCGGCGCGAAACGTGTCGAGATCGGCCATGGGTCTTGTCCTTCAGATGCGGAGAGTCCTAGCCCGTTTTGGAGCCGGACACGGGCAATAAGCAAGCGGGAGCGACGCGGTGGATTTTGACCTTACGGAACGCCAGTCTTTTTTCCGTGATCGCGTGTCCGACTTCATTGCTCAACATGTCCGCCCCCGAGTCGCAGACTATAAGAAGCAGATCGACGCGGGCGATCGCTGGCAGCCGATCCAGCTGATCGAAGATTTGAAGCCCAAGGCGCGTGAGGCGGGCCTGTGGAACCTGTTCATGCCGCCCGGCGGCGCGCTTCTGCATGTCGACGAAAGCTTTGCCTTCGAGGGCGAGCAACTGACCAACCTCGAATATGCCATTTGCGCCGAGGAAATGGGGCGCATCCTGTGGTCCGCCGAAGTGTTCAACTGCTCGGCCCCCGACACCGGCAATATGGAGGTGCTCCACCGCTACGGCACCCGCGACCAGAAGGACCAGTGGCTCGCTCCGCTGATGCGCGGCGAAATCCGCTCGGCCTTCCTGATGACCGAACCCGGAGTCGCCTCGTCCGACGCGACGAACATCGAATGTCGCATCGTCCGCGACGGCGATGATTATGTCATCAATGGCCGCAAATGGTGGTCGAGCGGGGCAGGGGACCCGCGGTGCAAGGTCGCGATCGTGATGGGCAAGACCGATCCCGAGGCCCGCAAGCACGCGCAGCAATCGATGATCCTGGTGCCGATGGATGCCCCCGGGATCACGGTCGAGCGACACCTTAGCGTCTACGGCTATGATGATGCCCCCCACGGCCACATGGAAATTGAGTTGAAGGACGTCCGCGTCCCGGCGACGAACTTGCTGCTCGGCGAAGGACGCGGGTTCGAGATCGCCCAAGGCCGCCTCGGCCCCGGCCGGATCCACCATTGCATGCGCACCATCGGCGCGGCGGAAGAAGCGCTGGAACTGATGGTCCGCCGCCTCCAGTCGCGCACGGCGTTCGGCAAGCGCCTCTCCGAGCACAGCGTCTGGGAGCAGCGCGTGGCGGAAGCGCGGATCGAGATCGACTGCTCGCGCCTGCTGTGCCTCAAGGCCGCCGATCTGATGGACAAGGCCGGCAACAAGGCTGCCAAGGCAGAGATTGCGATGATCAAGGTCAAGGCGCCAAACATGGCGCTCAAGGTGATCGACGATGCAATTCAGGCGCATGGCGGCGCGGGCGTCAGTCAGGACACGCCCCTGGCGCACAGCTGGGCCGGAATCCGCACCCTGCGCCTCGCCGACGGTCCCGACGAAGTCCACAACCGCGCCATCGCGCTGATCGAATTCGGCAAGCATGCGGAGGTGGTGGCTTGAGCGGCTTGTTCGACCTGACGGGTAAAGTCGCGATCGTCACGGGATCGTCGCGCGGGATCGGCAAGGCGATCGCCGAGGCGCTGGCCGACCACGGCGCAAAGGTCGTCATCTCGAGCCGCAAGCAGGATGCGTGCGACGAGGTCGCGGCCGACGATCAACGCCGCGCATCCCGGCAAGGCCATCGCGATCGCGGCCAGCATCTCCTCCAAGGAAGCGCTGCAGAACCTCGCCGATGAGACTCGCGCTCATTTCGGCCAGGTCGACATCCTCGTCTGCAACGCCGCCTCCAACCCCTATTACGGGCCGATGGCGGGCATCAGCGACGACCAGTTCCGCAAGATCCTCGACAACAACGTCATCGCCAATCACTGGCTGATCAACATGGTCGCGCCCGAGATGCTGGCGCGGAAGGACGGCTCGATCATCATCATCTCGTCGGTCGGCGGGCTGACCGGCTCGGCGACCATCGGCGCCTACAACATCAGCAAGGCGGCGGACTTCCAGCTCGCCCGCAACCTGGCCACGGAATTCGGGCCCGAGGGGGTGCGCATCAACTGCATCGCGCCCGGCCTGATCAAGACCGATTTCGCGCGCGCTTTTGGGAAAATCCGGACACATTGAAGGCCGTCACCCGCCACACCCCGATGCGCCGCATCGGTGAGCCGCACGAGATTGCGGGCGCGGCGGTCTTTCTCGCCAGCCCGGCCTCGACCTTCATGACCGGCCAGACGATCGTCGTCGACGGTGGCTCGACCATCGGTGTCGGCCTGTGAGGCTAAGCGGCAAAGTTGCGATCGTCACCGGAGCCGGTTCCGGCATCGGCAAGGCGACCGTCGAGCTGTTCCGCGCCGAGGGCGCCACCGTCATTGGCGCCGATCTCAAAGGCGCCGATGTGGAGTGCGATGCGGGCGATGAGACGGCCGTGAAAACCCTCGTCGAAAGCGTCGTCCGCGACCACGGTCGCCTCGACGTTTTCTTCGCGAATGCCGGCGTCTCGGGCGGATTCGACGGGCTGTTCGAGCAGGACGCCGCGACCTGGGCCGAAATCCTCCGCATCAATCTCATCGGACCGTTCCTCGCGGTCAAATATGCCGCTCCCGCGATGAAGGAAAATGGCGGTGGGTCGATCATCTGCACCGCCTCGGTCGCGGGGCTTCGCGCCGGGGCGGGCGGGGCGGCTTATTCTGCGTCGAAGGCGGGCGTGATCAACCTGGTCAAGGTCGCCGCCACCCAGCTCACCGGCGCCAACATTCGCGTCAACGCCATCTGCCCCGGCCTGATCGAAACCGGCATGACCGGCCCGATCTACGATCGCGCGCGGGCCAAGGGGCAGGGTGACCGGATCGGCCAGCTCAACCCGTTGAAGCGCGGCGGCGAACCGATCGAGATTGCCAACGCCGCTCTGTTCCTCGCCTCCGACGACGCCAGCTATGTCAACGGCCAGGCATTGCCCGTCGATGGCGGTCTAAGCGCCTCTCATCCTTTCACCCACCAAAGCTACGGCCGAACTTCATCGTAAACTGGAACCCTCGTCATGACCAATTCCCCGATTTCCACGCACAAGCACCACGACGTCCTCGTCGTCACCAGCAACAATCCGCCGGTCAACGCGCTCGGCGCCGCGGTCCGCCAGGGGCTGGTCGCGGCGATCGAGCAGGCCGAAGCCGATGACTCGGTCAAAGCCGTGGTGATCCGCTGCGAAGGCCAGACCTTCTTCGCCGGGGCGGACATCACCGAATTCGGCAAGCCCCCGGTCATGCCGTGGCTGCCCGAGGTGGTCGACCGGATCGAAGCCTGCACCAAGCCGGTGGTCGCCGCGATCCACGGCACCGCGCTCGGCGGCGGGCTCGAAATCGCGCTCGGCTGTCATTACCGGGTCGCGGTTCCGTCGGCGAAGCTCGGCGTTCCCGAGGTCAAGCTCGGGCTGCTTCCCGGGGCCGGTGGTACCCAACGCCTGCCGCGAGTCGCGGGGGTGCAGAAGGCGCTCGAAATGGTCACCGGCGGGGGGATGATCGGCGCCAAGGAAGCGCACGACATCGGCCTGGTCGATCGCTTGATCGAGGGCGATCTGCAGCAGCATGCCGTAGCTTATGCCGAGGAAGTGAAGGACATTCGCCCGCTGCCCAAATCGTCCGAGCGGCAGGACAAGGTCGATGGCACCGACGCATCCGGTCTTCGCCGATTTCCGGAAAGCCAACGCCCGCAAGTTCCGTGGTTTCGACGCGCCCGAAGCCAATATCAAAGCGGTCGAGGCGGCGGTGGCCAAGCCCTATGCCGAGGGCGTCATCGACGAGCGCAAATTGTTCATGGAATTGATGAGCGGCAAACAGGCCCGCGCGCAGCAATATTTCTTCTTCGCCGAGCGCAAGGCCGCCAAGATCGACGGCATCCCCGACGACACCCGCCCCGCGACATCAAGCGCGTCGGGGTGCTCGGCGCGGGCACGATGGGGGGCGGCATTTCGATGAACTTCCTGTCGGCCGGGATCCCGGTGACGATCGTCGAAATGGCGCAGGATGCGCTCGATCGCGGTACCGGCGTGATGCGCAAGAATTATGAGGCCAGCGCCGCCAAGGGCCGCTTCACGACCGAACAGGTCGAGCAGATGATGGGCATCTGAACCCCACGCTTGATTTCGACGCGCTCGCCGACTGCGACCTGATCATCGAGGCGGTCTATGAGAATATGGACGTCAAGAAGGAGATTTTCGGGAAGCTGGACAAGATTGCCAAGCCCGGCGCGATCCTCGCTTCCAATACCAGCTATCTCAACATCGACGAAATCGCCGCCGCCACCTCGCGGCCGCAGGATGTCGTCGGGCTCCACTTCTTCTCGCCCGCAAACGTCATGAAATTGCTCGAGGTGGTCCGCGGGGCGAAGACCGCGCCCGACGTCCTCGTGACTGCGATGCAGGTCGCCAAGAAAATCAAGAAAGTCGCCGTCGTCGCCGGCGTTTGTTACGGCTTCATCGGCAATCGCATGCTGATGCCGCGCCAGTTGCAGGCCGAGGCGCTGCTGATGGAGGGCGCGACCCCTGAGCAGATCGATCGCGTCCATGTCGAATTCGGCATGCCGATGGGCCCGTTCCAGATGGCCGACCTCGCCGGGGTCGACATCGGCTGGCACCGCGATCCGACCCGCATCGACAATTTGCGCGACGCACTCTGCGCGATCGACCGCTGGGGGCAGAAGAAGGGCGCCGGCTTCTACGATTATGACGACAAGCGCCGCCCGACCCCGTCGCCGGTGGTGCAGGGCATCATCGAGAAATTCGCCGCCGACAAGGGCGTCGAACGGCGCGAGATCAGCGACGAGGAAATCGTCCAGCGCACGCTCTACACGATGGTCAACGAGGGCTCGAAAATCCTCGAAGAAGGCATGGCCCAGCGCGCATCCGACATCGATGTGGTGTGGATCTACGGCTACGGCTGGCCCGTCTATCGCGGCGGCCCGATGCACTGGGCCGACAGCGAGGGCCTGCAGAAAATCGTCGACGGCCTTAAATCGCAACAGGATCGCATGGGTAGCGGTTTTTCGTTCAGCCAATTGCTGCTCGATAAGGCGGCGGCGGGAGAAAAATTCACTCGCTAGCTTTGTAAGGTCCCACCTTGATCGCCGCGATTGAAAAGCTGTCGCCGTCTTTTTCCCAGCGCATCTCGACGTCCGCAACCTGGCCCTTGTCGTTGTCCCCGGCCCGATAGAGTTCGCCGGAGACGACGACCGTTTTCGCGTCGATCCCCTTGATCGAACCATAGTAGAAAGCCGGTCGTTTCGTCTTGTCGGCGAATAAGCTTCGCCACATCGCGTCGGCGGAACCGCGCTTCGTCACGCTGCCGTTAATATCGAGCGAGATGTCATAGTCGGAAAACTCGTCGATTCCGCCAGTCGGACCAGCGGAATCGACCGATCCAAATGCCTCGGCCCGGTTCCAAACTTCGGCGGCGGCAATGCGGTCACCGGACAATCCCAGACACGTCTTGAGCAGCGTGGCGTCATTGCGACTGAATCGGGGATCTAGCATCGCGCAATGCGGGAATAGCGATCGCGCCAGCTTGGCCGCTGTCCAGGCAAATTGCTCGACCGGGCTATCGTTACAGGCATCGTCGGTTATGCTGCGCGATGGTTCGCCAGGATCGGTCGCTTCCGCCCAGTAAACCCAGCTGTGAATGCACATGGTGATCGCATCGTCGTCTCCGGCATTTTTTGCTGGCTCTTTGGACGCAAACTTACGGTCGAAATATTCCGAAGCGTCGATGATGGATTTCCACTGCTCCACACTCAGGATGGTCTGCAGCGGCGCGACCGGTTTATCTCCCGACGCTGTCGGAAAATGCACCCGCAGCACCGGATCGCGCTCGGGCATCCGCAGGAACTCGATCGCCACGACGTCGTTGCCATAGCCATCCACATAAAACACACGGCGGCTCGTCCCGGCAGCGAACGCCCTGATCGGCTCGACTCGGTAGAGCTTGCGCATTCGGTCCTGCTCCGCCGCGGAGCAGCGGTCGCGCAGGTGGTCGTCGCGGCACGGGTCGGTGGTTGGATTTGCGGCTGCAAAAGCCATCGCCGCGATCAAGCTCAACACCATCTCGACACTCCGCAACATCCGATCCGGCTGGACAATCGCATCAAACACCGGAAAGCTGGGGAAAATCCAGCAGGAGATTTCTCATGCCCGATTACATGGTCCAGGAAGACAGCGGAACGCGGGCGATCCGCTATGGCGGGCTGGCGGTGGCGATCCACTGGATCAGCGCAGCGCTGATCCTTACTCAGGTCTGGCTCGGCTTCACCTTCGACGATCTGCCCAAGGGCACGCCCGAGCGCGCCGAATTCTTCCTGTGGCATAAGACCGTCGGGGTGACGATCCTGCTGCTGGCGCTGATCCGCCTCGCGCTTCGCCTGATCGACGCCCCGCCGCCTTATCCGGCCGACTTTCCCAAGTGGGAGCGGCGGTTTGCCGTGTGGAATCACCGCGCCTTCTATTTCCTGATCATCGCGCTTCCGCTGACCGGCCTCGCCGCCGTGTCGAAGGGCGGGGCGTGGACCGACCTCGTTTACGGGATGAATTTCCCGACCCTGCCGATCCCGGCGCTGGGCGGCGCGCATGAAGTGCTGGTCTGGACGACCATCGGCCTGCTCGTGCTCCATGTCGCCGCTGCGCTGAAAAACCAGTTCGTCAATCGCGGGCCGGTGGCGGACCGGATGCCGCCGTTCCGCTCGACCCGGCACTAGGCAGCAGCACCAGCATCGCCCCGGCCACCGCGGCCAGCGCGGCCCCGGCATTGAAGGTCGCCGCCGCCCCGTCGCGGTCCCACAGCAATCCGGCGCCGAGGCTGGCGAGCAGGGCCGCGATCCCGCTGGCGAAGAAGAAGGCGCCGAAGCTGCTTGCGCGCCGCTCGGGCGCCGACGCATCGGCGATCATCCGCGCGAAAATGCCCTGGGTCAGCGCCATGTGCGCGCCCCACAGGACGACGCCGACCCCGACCATCCACAAACTGTCGGCTCGGGCCAGCCACACGTCGGCCACCACCAGCATCGCTATCCCGGCGAGCAAAATGGTGCGCGGCGGGGTCCGGTCGCTCCAGCGGCCGGCAGGGAAGGCAAGAGCCAGGAACGACGAGAGCGAATAGCGACAGCACCAGCGGCGACAGGCTCGCCGACAGGCCGACGTCCATTGCCTTGAGGATCAAGAACCCTTCCGAAAAGCGCGCCAGCCCGAACAGGAAGCCGATCCCGATCAGCCGCCGCACCGGCTTGTCGAGATCGCGGAAGCCGCCCCACTTCATCTTCGCCGCGATCCTGGTCCCGCCCGCGGTTTCCCGCAGCAGCGCCCAGGCGACGAGGAAGGAGAGCATCGCCGGGATCACTGCGATCCAGAACACCGTCCGGATATCGCCCGCGAGCCAGATCATCAGCCCGACCGCCACCAGCGGCGCCAGAAACGCCCCCACCGTATCGAGCGACTGGCGCAGCCCGAACGCCGCGCCGCGGATTTCGGGCGGGGTCTCGTCGGCGATCATCGCGTCGCGCGGCGCGCCGCGGATCCCCTTGCCGATCCGGTCGACGAACCGCGCGCCCAGCACCGGCATCGCGCCGTTGGCGAGCGGGAACAGCGGCTTCGACAGCGCCGCCATGCCATAGCCGAGCAGTACCCACGGCTTGCGCCTTTGCTGATGGTCGCTGAGCTTGCCCGACACCAGCTTGGCCATGTTGGCGGTGGCCTCCGAAATTCCGTCCAGCGCGCCCATCGCCGCCACCGGCAGGCCGAGCGTGACCGTCAGGAACGCCGGGAGCAGCGCGTGATAAATCTCGCTCGACAGGTCCATCAGCAGGCTGACGATGCCGAGCACCCAGACGGTACGGGGAAGGGGCGGACGCTTGCTCATCGATAAATTGCGGTGCCACAAATTTGCTTATTGCGAAATGTTTGATAGCATCATCTGATGTGGAACAGCGGATCCCCCGGCGCGCATTGCGGCGCGCTTTGCCAGGCTGGTCGAGCGACTGGGCGGCGATACCGCCGCGGCCAAGGCGATGGGCCAGCAGCGCGACCTGCTCGCAGGCGGTCGCCGCTCAGGAGCCGGCGACGCTCAACCAGGTTGCCGCGCAGGTGAAGCGCGGCGCGCCCGCGATCAGCCGCGCGATCGACACGCTGGTCCGCGCCGGGCTGGTCGAACGCCAGGCCGATCCCGCCAACCGCCGCCGCCTCGCGCTGCGCCTGACCGACGTCGGGCCGCGACGCATTGTCCCGCCCGCCGGCGGCCGACAAGCAGCCTCGAAGGCCGCCTCGGCCGCCTCGCCACCAGCGAACTGCGCGCCCTCGAACGCGGCCTCGAGATATTGGAACGCGCTGCCCCGCGCGTAACGTTTCGCTGCGTTGCAGCAACGCGCCATTTCGCGCTAAGGGCGCGGCAACTCCTTTCCGGGATATATCAATGACCTCTCGCAACGTGGCGATCATCGCCCACGTCGATCATGGCAAGACCACGCTCGTCGACCAGCTTTTCCGCCAGTCGGGCACCTTCCGCGACAACCAGCGCGTCGAAGAGCGCGCGATGGATTCGAACGACCTCGAAAAAGAGCGCGGGATCACCATCCTCGCCAAGTGCACCTCGGTCGAATGGCCCAGCGCGGACGGCGCCACCACCCACATCAACATCGTCGACACGCCCGGCCACGCCGACTTCGGCGGCGAGGTGGAGCGCATCCTGTCGATGGTCGACGGCGTGATCCTGCTGGTCGACGCCGCCGAAGGCCCGATGCCGCAGACCAAGTTCGTCACCGGCAAGGCGCTCGGCGCTGGGCCTCAAGCCGATCGTCGTGGTCAACAAGATCGACCGGCCGGACGCCCGCGCCGCCGAAGTGCTCGACGAAGTGTTCGAACTGTTCCTGACGCTCGAAGCCAATGACGAGCAGCTCGATTTCCCGGTGCTCTATGCCTCGGGCCGCAACGGCTATGCCGGCACGACCGACGACGTCGCGCGAAGGCAATCTGACGCCCCTGTTCGAGACGATCGTCGCGCACGTCCCGGCGCCCTCGGCCGACCCCGACGGTCCGTTCAAGTTCCTCGTCACCCTGCTCGACCGCGACAACTTCCTCGGCCGCATCCTGACCGGCCTGGTGTTCGTCGGGATCGATCAAGATCAATGCGCCGATCCATGCGCTCGACCCCGACGGCAAGGTCGTCGAGACCGGCCGCGCGTCGAAGATCATGGCCTTCCGCGGGCTTGAGCGCGTGCCGGTCGACGAAGCCGCACGCGGGCGACATCATCTCGATCGCCGGCCTGACCACGGCGACCGTCGCCGACACCATCGCCGACCCCAGCGTGACCGAGCCGCTGCACGCGCAGCCGATCGATCCGCCGACGCTGTCGATGCGCTTCGCGGTCAACGATTCGCCGATGGCCGGCCGCGAAGGCAAGCAAGGTCACCAGCCGCATGATCCGCGACCGCCTGATGCGCGAAGCCGAGAGCAATGTCGCGATCAAGGTCACCGAAAGCGCCGACAAGGACAGCTTCGAAGTCGCCGGCCGCGGCGAACTGCAGCTCGGCGTGCTGATCGAGACGATGCGCCGCGAAGGCTTCGAGCTCGGCATCAGCCGCCCGCGCGTGCTGTTCCGCGAAGACGAGAACGGCAAGCGAGACCGAGCCGTACGAGACCGTCGTCATCGACGTCGACGACGAATATTCGGGCACCGTCGTCGAGAAGATGGCGCTCCGCAAGGCCGAGATGACCGACATGCGCCCGATCGGGCGGCGGCAAGACCCGCATCACCTTCACGCGCCCCGTCGCGCGGCCTGATCGGCTATCACGGCGAATTCCTGTCCGACACGCGCGGCACCGGGATCATGAACCGGCTGTTCGAGAAATACGGCCCGCACAAGGGCGCGATCGAAGGCCGCAAGAATGGCGTGCTGATCTCCAACGGCGCGGGCGAGGCCGTCGACTACGCGCTCGGCCCGCTGGAAGAGCGCGGCATCCTGTTCGTCGCGCACCGGCGAGGCGCTCTACGAAGGCATGATCGATCGGCGAGAATGCCAAGACCGACGACCTCGAAGTCAATCCGATGAAGGCCAAGCAGCTCACCAACTTCCGCGCGACGGCGGCAAGGACGACGCCATCCGCCTGACCCCGCCGAAGCGCATGACGCTGGAACAGGCGATCGCCTACATCGACGACGACGAACTGGTCGAAGTGACGCCGAAGTCGATCCGCCTGCGCAAGCGTCACCTCGACCCGCACGAGCGCAAGCGCGCGTCGCAGGGCCAAAGTCGCGGCTTAGTGCTTGAGCGCCCGAGCATAAGGGAGCGATTGCGCCAGCAATCGGGAGCTTATGTCCAAGAGAGCGCGCAACTCGGCCAGCAGGTGTATGAGGTAGCGCACGCAAGGCGCTCAGGGCCAAGAGACTTCTTTCCTACACGAACCGATTAGGTTATGTAGGCTGCATGTCTGTCCCAGCCTCGCACCCTGCCTCGCGTCCTGACGGCCGCGCCGGAAGTGGAAGGTCGCACGACGTAGTGCGACTTTTGCGACTTTCCGGGACATTTTCAGCCGCGCGTCATTCGAACAACTCGCGCCGCTTTCACTCGTCCCCCATCGCCAGCACCTTGGCCCACTCCTCCGCCCGCACCGGGCACACCGACAGCCGCGACTGGCGGATCAATTCCATGCGCGCGAGCGCGGGCTCGGCCTTGATCTCGGCCAGGGCGACCGGGCGGGGGAGGGGCCTGACCGGTTCGACCCTCACTTTTACCCATGCGCCATCGGCGCCGTCGGGCTCGGCCGGACCGGCGATCTTCGCGATGCCGACCACCGCGCGGTCGGCGCCGCTGTGGTAGAACAGGGCCTCGTCGCCGGGCCGCATGCTCCGCAGGTGGAGCCGCGCGGCATTGTTGCGCACCCCGTCCCAGTCGGTGCCGCCGTCGCGCACCAGGTCGGCCCAGCTGTAGGTGCCGGGCTCGGATTTCAGCAGCCAGTAAGCCATTTTTCACTCCGTCTGGTGGGGCACTCCTAGCGCTATTCCGTCATTACGGCGCGAGATTTTTGACAGAATTACGGGATTTTTTCCAATGTTCCGGTCATCCAACCCACGATCGGCTCGGTTCAACGAGTCCGCGTTGCGGCAAGCGCCCGTTGCTTTATGTGCAGGTGCAGCAATTTTAACAGCGAGTGGGTGAAGCGCCTGGCGCCGCCCCCGTGCAAGACGGCCAGACCGACCGAGCAGCCACGCAACCTGATCATCAGGCTGCTCATGCCGGCTGGCCGCCCTTTAGGACTGAATCTTGTTCAAATCCCTCAGCCGTCGCGGCCTCGCCGCGGCGATGTTCATCACCTTTGCCCTGGTCGGCGGATCGACCCAGGCGTTCGGGCAGAATGGCGCCTCGCTGCAGCGCCTTATCGCGGCCCAGCCGCCCAGGCCATTCTCGGCAGCTTCAACCCTGCGATCCGCGCGATCAACGCCGCCGCCGCCCCCGCTTCGCGCCCCAATCTCGGCCAGATGGTCGAGCGATTTGCCACCGGCCCCGCGCTCGACGAGCAGCAGCGCTGCCTCGCCACCGCGGTCTATTTCGAAAGCATGGGCGAGCCGCTCGAAGGCCAGCTGGCGGTTGCCCGCGTGGTCATCAACCGTGCCGCCTCGGGCCGCTATCCGACCACCATGTGCGCCGTGGTCAAGCAGAAGGCGCAGTTCAGCTTCGTCCGCGCCGGCCAGTTCCCGCGCATCGATCCGGCGAGCCAGGCGTGGCGCAAGGCGCAGGCCATTGCCCGCATCGCGGTCGCCAATGCCAGTGCCAGCCTGCCCACCGACGTGCTGTGGTATCACGCCGATTATGTCGCGCCGGTCTGGGGCAAGCGTCTGCAGCGGGTCGACAAGATCGGCGCGCACATCTTTTATCGCGCGTAAATCGCCGCGGTTCCTTCGGCCCGTCGCGGATAAGATTCCTCCTGTCGTTAATCGGGTAAGCTGGGGATTCGCATGTTCGCCTGAATGAGCGAGCATCCTATTCCAGTAATTGGGTTTTTCCTGATAACCGGGAGGGCAACGCGGTGCTGAAGATCCTGATTGTCGAAGACGACGCGCAACTGGCGACGACGCTGAAATATCTGGTCGAGGACAATCCACGCTATCGCGTCGTCGCCCGGGCCGACGATCTCGACAGCGCGGTCGCGGCGGCGGAGGATCACAACCCCGACCTTGCCCTGGTCGACCTCCAGCTGGCGCGCGGTTCGACCGGTTTTTCGGTCGCGGTGCGGCTCGGCGATTATGACATTCCCTGCCTGTTCGTGACCGGCAAGGCGCCCGCCTTCCCGATGCCCGATCTGGCGCTTGGCTGCCTGCTCAAGCCGTTCACCGCCGAGGACGTCCACCGAGACGCTGGCGATGGCCGAGGATGTGATGCGCGGCCGCGAGACGCTTCGCCCGAAGCTTCCGCGCCAACCTGATGATTTACGACGGCATGGCCGACCATCGGGCGACGCCGGAAGGCGAACCCGGCACGCCCGGCTTCATCCCCTCGCGCCGTTCGTTCAAGACCCGCATCGAGCATTGGATCGCGGGGACGCAGGGCTGAGGGCTCAGGGCGCCGTGTAAAGGCTGGATGCCCGACGAGGATTCGAACCTCGATTGACGGAGTCAGAGTCCGTAGTCTTACCATTAGACGATCGGGCAGAGCAGGGCGCCAGTTAGGAAGCGCGGCGCCCACTGTCAACTTTGGCGGCGAAAGTCGCTCCGCGGTTGCGCGCAAGGGCTAATCTCCGTTAAACAGGTACCAAGTCAGCCGCTGGCTCTGCGCCGACGGCCAAGGATAGATAGGCGTTTGGACATGGCGGATCGCGACGCCACCACGCCGCGGCCAGCCTATGACGGCGCAACCGCGGCCCCGGCAGGACCGCTCTCGTGGCGGAAGCCGCAGCGTCACACCTATGGCGCGATCGATCTTGGCACCAACAATTGCCGGCTGCTGATCGCCCGCCCGACCGGTGGCAGCTTCACCATCATCGATGCCTTCTCGCGCATCGTCCGGCTGGGCGAAGGGCTCGGCGCGTCGGGCCGACTGATCGCAGGATGCGATGGACCGGGCGGTCGCCGCGCTGTCGGTCTGCGCCGACAAGCTGCGCCGCCGCCACGTCTCGCATCGCCCGCTCGGTCGCGACCGAGGCCTGTCGCCGCGCGGTCAACGGTCGCGACTTCGTCGAGCGGGTGCGCGAGGAGACCGGCATCGCGCTCGAGATCATCGCCGCCGCAGGAGGAAGCGCGGCTGGCGGTGCTCGGCTGCCACAAGCTGCTCGAGCCCGGCGACGGCCCGGCGCTGATCTTCGACATCGGCGGCGGATCGACCGAGCTGGTGCTGGTCGAGCCGGGCGAGGGCGCTGACCGCCCCCCGCGCATCGTCGCCTGGTGGTCCGCGCCGTGGGGCGTCGTGTCGCTGACCGAGAGCGAGGGCCGCAATGCGATCGACGGCGACGACCGGCTGGCGGCCTATGCGCGGATGAAGGCGCGCGCCGCGGACAGCTTCTCCGCGCTTCGCCGAACTGCTGCCGCGCGATGCGCCCGGCATCCGCCTGCTCGGCACCAGCGGCACGGTCACGACGCTCGCCAGCGTCCATCTCGCGCTGCCGAGCTACGATCGCCGCGCGGTCGACGGGCTGCATCGTCCCGATCGGCGACATGCGGCGACATTTCGACCATGATCGCCGAACTCGATGTCGGCGGCCGCTCGCAACCTGCCTTGCATCGGCGCCGAGCGCGCCGACCTGGTCGTCGCCGGCTGCGCGATCCTCGAGGCGATCCTCGACATCTGGCCGGCCGAGCGGCTCGGCGTCGCCGACCGCGGCATCCGCGAGGGCATCTTGCGCCGCCTGATGGCGCGCGACGGTTGACCGCGAGTATGACCGCGCACGGTCAAGACCGCGCGCGGCCGCACGGCCAGCTCGACCCGCTGGCTCGAGCGCCAGCTCAACGATCCCTATGTCAAACGCGCCAAGGCCGAGGGCTATCGCAGCCGCGCGGCCTACAAGCTGCTCGAGCTCGACGAGCGGTTCGGGCTGCTGCGCGGGCGTCACGGCGGTGGTCGACCTCGGCATCGCGCCGGGCGGCTGGGCGCAGGTCGTGCGGCGCAAGCTCGCCCAAGGCGCGCGATCGTCGGCATCGACCTGCTGCCGACCGATCCGATCGACGGCGTGACCATCCTGCAGATGGACTTCATGGACGATGCCGCGCCCGAGACGCTTGCGCGAGGCGCTGGGCGACGCGCGCCCGACCTGGTGCTGTCGGACATGGCGGCCAACACCGTCGGCCACACGCAGACCGATCATCTGCGCACCATGGGGCTGGTCGAGGCGGCGCTGAGTTTGCGGTCGAGGTGCTTGAAGCCCGGCGGCGCCTTCGTCGCCAAGGTGCTGGCGGGCGGCGCCGACAACGACCTCGTCGCCGAGCTCAAGCGCCACTTCACGACGGTCAAGCACGCCAAGCCGCCCGCCAGCCGCAAGGACTCGACCGAATGGTATGTGATCGCGCAGGGGTTCAAGGGGCGGAACGAGGAGTGATTGCACCCCTGTACTGACAAAGGGACCGAGGCGTTTACCCTTTCGCCCGCGCGGTCGCGACCGCTTCCTTGAGCTGGTCGTAGCCGACCGCCGAATTGATCACCCGGTCGCCGACCACGAACAGCGGCGTCCCGGTCGCGCCGAGCTGTCCGGCGAGCTGCATGTTGGCTTGAGCTCGGCTTCGATCGCCGGATCGCGGGCCTGGTCGGGCGTGACGCCGCAGGCGGTTGGCGCCGCGGCGATCGTCTCGCGGCCGGACGGCCCGGCGGCGTACAGCGCGTCGTGGAAGGCGGCGAACTTGCCGCGCCTTCGACGCCGCCAGCGCGACCCGCGCCGCGGCGACGCTGTCCGGCCCCAGGATCGGGAATTCGCGATAGACGACGCGCAGACCCTTGTCCTCGGCCATCAGCCGGTCGATGTCGGGGTTGCGCTTGCGGCAATAGCCGCAGGCGTAATCGTAGAAATAGGTCAGCGTCACGTCGGGCTTGGCGGCGCCCTTCCAGCTCGATGCGAACGGCGTTTCGATGCGCGGCGCGATTGGCGGCAGCGCCGGCGCATACTGCCGGTCGCGCAAGCGCATCAGAGGCATCGACCAGATATCGCGGATGGGTGACCAGGGCGCTCGCGTACCAGCCGCTCGCCGAACATGCGGCGCGGCGAGCAGCAGCAGGCCGCGGTCGCCAGCGACCGATCATGCCCCCGCCGATTGCCGCGATCCAGATCGCTATCGCTCCTCATTCATGTCTCGCAATCACCTTGTTTCTTCTTTGTCCTTTTTCAGCTCGGCGTCATCGGACACCATGGCGATGTCCTGGGCGCGAAGATAGTCGGGCGTGCCCTTGGGAATGCCGGCCATCGCCATTCGTGCGCTGGCCAGCGCCAAGCTTGGTCATTGCCCTCGAGATTGCTGCGCTCGGCGGTGGCCAGCGCCGCGCGCGGCGCGATCGCCCTCGCGGTCATAGACGATGCCCAGCTGGTACCAGGCGAACGGATTGTCATTGTCGCGATTGACCGCGGTCTTGAGCACCTGCTTGGCCTCGGCGAAATTCTTCTGATCCTCCGAGGCGATCAGGGCATGGCCGAGCATGACCGCGATCATCGGCTGGTCAGGCGCGCTTGGCCACCGCACGGCGCAGACGGGCGATCGCCTCCTTGGGCCGGCCGCCCTCGAGCAGGATCTGGCCCTTGAGCTCGAGGAAGAAGGGGTCGTCGGGACGCCTTGCGAGCAGCGCGTCGGCCTCGGACGACGGCTTTATCCGGATAGGCGCCGAGGTGATAGGCGTAAGCGCGCGCATAATGGGCCGGGATGCTCTGGTCGCTCTCGGGATAGCGGGTCGACCGCATTCTTCGGATCGACATAGCCGATCAGCTTGGCCTTGACCCGCTGGAAGCGCGCCTCGATCGCCGGATCGGTCGGTTGCGTTCCACGCCGGATCGTTCTTGTAGACCTGGGTCAGCGCCTGCGATCCGCTCGCTCGACAGCGGGTGGGTGCGGTCGTAACTGTCCTTGGCGTAGATCGCGAGACGATACTCCTGGTTCTGCAGCTTCTTGAAGAACTCCAGGCTGCCCTTGCCGCTGAATCCAGCCTTTGACAGATAGGAGGCGCCGGCAAGGTCGGACGAGCTTTCCTGGGCGCGGGTGAAGGCGAGGAAATTGCCCATCGCGGCCTGCTGGCCGGCCATGCATGATGCCCATGCCGGCATCGCCCGCGCCGGCCGCGATCGGCCGCGGCGGCAAGCACCAGCGACAGGATGGAGATCCCGGTCGCCGCGCTTGGCGCCCTCGTACATGCGGATGATGTGACCGCCCGCGACATGGCCAAGCTCGTGCGCGATGACGCCCTGCAGCTGGTTGGCATTGTCGGCGACGGTCAGCAGCCCGGTGTGGATATAGACGACCTGTCCCCGGCGACGAAGGCGTTGATCTCGGGATCGTTGACCAGCACGACCTTGACGTTGGCGGGGTCGAGACCGGCCGCCTGGATCAGCGGCCGCGACATGTCGCGGAACAGCAGCTCGGTCTCGCTGTCGCGTAGAATCGATTGCGCCGCGGCGGGCTGGGCCGCGGCGAACGCCAGCGCCAGGCGAGCATGGACCAGGCGGACGAGCCGGAGGGCAGGCGGGTCATGCCTGCCGCTCTCCCATCGCCCGCCTGAACGCCAGATGAAAGACGGCTCGCCAACGTCGAACAGTCATCGCGAGGAGCGAAGCGACGAAGCAATCTACCAGTCGCAACCGGCAGATTGCTTCGCTTGCTCGCACGACGACGTCATTCTTCAGCCAAAGGTGCGCTGCCACCAGCCGCCGCGCGCGGCTCGCCATCGTCATCTTCGTCGGATGAGGGGCCGGCTGTGGACGGCGCGTCATTGTCGGCCAGCGCCGCGACCTTGTCGGCCTTGGCCGAGCTGGCTTGGCCTTGCTCGCCGGCTTGGCGCGGGATTTCGGCTTGGCCTCGGCTTCAACCGGAGCCGCTTCGACCGGAGCCGCGTCGACCGGGGTCGCTTCGGCGACGATCGGCGTCGTCGGCCTTCTTGGCGCGCGTGCGGCGCTTGGGCTTCTCGGCCGCTTCCGCTTCGGCGAGCAGGAGCCGCCTCGGCGACCGGCTCCGGGTTCAGCGCCCAGTTCCTCGGCGGCCTTTTGCGCCTTGCGGACGGCGACGCGTCTTGGGCTTTCGACTCCTCGGCCGGCTCGGCGTCGGCCAGCGGGGCTTCGTCGGCGATCACCGGCTCGACCATCGGCGCTTCGTCGGCGCGAACCTGCTTCGGTTTCACCGCCTTCACCACGGCGACCACGTCCGCGGCCGCCACGGCGACCGCGACGGTTGCGTCCGCCGCCTTCGCCCTCGTCGCCTTCGGCTACGGTCCGGGGCCTGCCGGCGCGCTCGTCGCCGGCGTCGTCGGACGGCTCGTCCTCGTTCGATGCCCCTCGCGCTGGCTGCTCGCCCTCGTCGCGCTGCCGATTGCGACCGCGACCGCCACGGCGGCGGCGGCGCGCGGCGCGGGCCGCCTCGCCATCGCCATCACGTTCGGCGTCGCGGCGGCGGGCGTCGACGGCGGCGCGGGCCGCTCGCCTTCGCCTTCGGCTTCCTCGGTCATCTTCGGCATCGTCCACGTCGGCCTCGGTCGAATAATCGTCGTCCTCGTCTTCATCGACGATCGGCGGCGGCGATGCGCTGCGGTGCCATCGGGCCGTGCCGCCGCGCTTTCGACGCTCATCCGGGCGCCCTCGAAGCTCTCGTCGATCATGACTTCGACCGTCACGCCATAGCGTAGTCCTCGATCTCGCCCAGCTCGGCGCGCTTCTTGTTGAGCACGTAGATCGCCGCTTCGCGACCGGCGCGAAGCAGTGATCCGGTCGCCGCGGCCGCGCGCCGCTTCGTCCTCGATGATGCGCAGCGCGCTCAGGTCCGGACGACGAGGCGGTGCGCATCAGGCCGGTGCCCTCGCAATGCGGGCAGGCCTTGGTCGATGCCTCGAGCACGCCGGTGCGCAGCCGCTGGCGGCTCATTTCCATCAGCCCGAAGCTCGAAATGCGGCCGACCTGGATGCGGGCGCGGTCGTTCTTGAGCGCGTCCTTCATCGCCTTCTCGACCTTGCGGACGTGGCCGATTCTGTTCCATGTCGATGAAGTCGATCACGACCAGGCCGGCCATGTCGCGCAGCCGCAGCTGGCGGGCGATCTCGTGCGCCGCCTCGATGTTGGTGGCGAAGGCGGTCTGCTCGATATTATGCTCGCGCGTCGAGCGGCCCGAGTTGATGTCGATCGACACCAGCGCCTCGGTCGGGTTGATGACGAGGTAACCGCCCGACTTCAGCTGGACCACCGGCTGGTACATCGCCGACAGCTGGTCCTCGACGCCGTAGCGCTGGAACATCGGGGTCGGGTCGCGATAGCTGATCACCGCTTGACGTGGCTCGGCATCAGCAGCTTCATGAAGCCGCGCGCCGCCTTGATAGCCCTCGCTCGCCCTCGACGATCACCTCGTCGATTTCCTTGTGATAAAGATCGCGGATGGCGCGCTTGATGAGGTCGCTGTCGCGATAGATCAGCGCCGGCGCCGAGCTCGACGAGCGTCTTCTCGCGGATTTCGTCCCACAGCCGGGCGAGATAGTCGAAGTCGCGCTTGATCTCGACCTTGGTCCGCGACAGGCCGGCGGTGCGGACGATCAGGCCCATCGTCTGCGGCAGGTTGAGGTCCGACATGATCGACTTCAACCGCTTGCGGTCGGCGCCGTTCGAAATCTTGCGGCTGATCCCGCCGCCGTGGACTGGTGTTGGGCATCAGCACGCAATAGCGGCCGGCGAGGCTGAGATAGGTGGTCAGCGCCGCGCCCTTGTTGCCGCGCTCTTCCTTGACGACCTGGACCAGCAGCACCTGGCGGCGCTGGATGACGTCCTGGATCTTGTAGCGGCGGCGCAGATTCTGGCGCTTGCGGCGCAGCTCGTCGGCGGCGCTTTCGTCGACCGGCGAGGCGTCGGAGCCGGTGCCGGCCTCGCGTCGCCGTCCTCGACGCCTCGTCCTCGCCATCGTCGCGACGATCGTCGGTGCCGTCATCGCTCATGATGCGGGTCGAGTCGGCCGTCGTCATATTCGCCGGCGCGCAGCCGCTCTTCCTCGGCGGCATGCTCGGCCTCTTCGGCGAGCAGCGCGTCGCGGTCGGACTTGGGGATCTGGTAATAATCGGGGTGGATCTCGCTGAAGGCGAGGAAGCCGTGGCGATTGCCGCCGTAATCGATGAACGCCGCCTGCAGCGACGGTTCGACCCGCGTCACTTTGGCCAGATAGATATTGCCCTTGAGCTGCTTGTGCTCTTCGGACTCGAAATCAAATTCCTCGATCCGGTTTCCCTTGGCGACGGCGACCCGGGTTTCCTCCGGGTGGCGCGCGTCGATCAGCATGCGCATTGACATTGAATTTTCTCCGGGCGCGCAGGCCGGGCGGTGTCGAGCGGCGGCGCGCGATCTGAATGAGCCGGCGCGAATGTTGCTGCCGGCGGGATGTGCGAGAATTGCTGCTGCTGCATGCGCCATCGCGACCATCGAGCGCGATCGACACTCCGCCACGCTCGTGTGCGAGCATGGGGCGGGCGTCGTGTGGCGTCATGGAGCGTCAACCTTGAAAGCCGCGCCGATCATCGGACGATCGCGGCAGCAGTCCCTGCCAAATCGAGCACGGACACGTCCGGTTAGCACCGCGTGCGCCCGCCCCGCAACCGTCTCGCCGCGTTTGCCGCAAATGAGCGAATTGACGCAGGGCCTCGGTCGCGATGATAAGGTCATGGCGCGGCGAAGGAAGTAACGGTTGGCAATCAAACGTAAAATCGCGCTCGCCGCGGCTGGGCGGTGCTTGCCGCACTCGCCGCCGCATGGCTTTCCGTGCCCCGCCGACGCGCAGGTTCGCCCGACGAGCCGCCGTGGTCGGCGAAGCGCGCCGGGGCGGGCTGACGGTCGCGCTGCGCGACGGCGGTCGCCGATGTCCGATCCGCGACGCGCGGCACCCCGGGCCGCCCGATCGTGCTCATCGATCCCGGGCCATGGCGGCCGCGATCCTGGCGCGACCGGCGTGTCGGGAACAGTCACCGAGAAGCAACTGACCCTCGCCATTGCGCGCGAGCTTGCCGACCTGCTCGCAGAAACGCGGCCGGGTCCGCGTGGCGCTGACCCGCGACGGCGACGTCACTCTCACCCTCGAGCAGCGCGCCGCGATCGCCCGCCGCATCGGCGCCAGCCTGTTCGTCTCGCTCCACATGGACAGCGCTCCCAACCCGCTGGCGCGCGGCAGCGACGCTCTACTCGCTGTCCGACGTCGCGTCGAGCCGAAGCGGCGCGTTTCGCCCAGCGCCGAGAACCGCGCCGGCGGGGCGCTCAGCAGCGAAGCCGACGGCGGCGTGCGCTCGACTCCTGCTCCGACCTCGCGCTTGCGCGATCAGATGGACCAATCGGCCGAGCTCGCGCGGCTCATCGTCGGCCGCGCGCGGGGCGCGTCGCTCCGCGCCCGAGCCCGCACCAGTTCGCCGCCTTCCAGGTGCTGCGCCGCGCCGACACGCCCGCGGTGCTGGTCGAGGCGGGCTACATCAGCAACGTCGAAGACGAGGCGCTGCTCGCCACCGCGAGGGCCGCGCGCCGATCGTCGCTCGCTCTTGGCACAGGCGATCGAGGTCGATGCCGCGCGTCGATTGTCGCGCTGACGAGCCCCTGTCGCGCTACCAGCTTTTCGCGGCGCTACTTAGCCGCTAGACGCAGCCCGACATGCCTTCGTTCGCTCTTCCCTTGCCCGATCTGGTCGCCGTTCAACGCAGCGCGTTCGCGATCGCATCGATCCGGTGTTCGAGCGCCGCTGGGTGCGCCGCGCGGCGTGGGCGGGGCTGGCAGGCTTGTCTTCTTCCTGTCGCGCTCTGGCTGTTCTTCGCCATCGGCCTCCCGAGCTCGGAAAAGCTGATGCTCGCTACCAGCCCCCGCTGCCGACCAACGTGCGCGGCTATGACGGCAATCCGGTCAGACTTTTGCCCGCGAACGGCGCGTCGAACTGGCCTTCGACGAATATCCGCCGCTCATCGATCAACGCCTTCATCTCGGCCGAGGACAAGACCTTCTTCAGCCATGGCGGGACTCGATTATCCGGGCCTGATCGGGCGCGGTGTTCGACTATTCGCGCAAGTCGGTCAGCGGCGGGCGCGCGCGCGGCGGATCGACCATCACGCAGCAGGTCGCCAAGGTACTGCTCCAGGACGATGCATATGCGATCAGCCGCAAGATTCGCGAGGCGATCCTCGCCTTCCGGCTCGAATCGACCCTGTCGAAGCAGCAGATCCTCGAACTCTATCTCAACCAGATTTTCCTCGGCCGGAACGCTTATGGCGTGCAGGCCGCGGCGCGCGCCTATTTCGACAAGGACGTCGACGACCTGACGCTGCACGAAGCGGCCTATCTGGCGGTGCTGCCCAAGGCGCCGAGCAATTATGACCCGATCCGCGCGACTGAGAAGGCGACCGACCGGCGCAATTACGTGCTCCGCGAAATGGCCGGCAACGGCTTCATCACCGACGAGCAGCGCGCCGCGGCCGCCGCCGATGGCCCTGGGCACGATCCGCTACGGCAGCAACGCCAAGTTCCGCGAGAAGGGCGGCTATTTTATGGAGGAGGTGCGCCGCGACCTGATAGCGCAAATTCGGCGAGACGGCCGAGCACGGCCCGAACAGCGTCTATGCCGGCGGCCTGTGGGTTCGCACCTCGATGGTCCCGTTATGCAGGATGCCGCCGCCGAGGCGCTGCGCGAGGGGCTCGCCAACTTCGACGGCGGGCGCGGCTGGCACGATACCAAGCTAACCATCGACCTGACGGCGACTGGCGCGGCAATTGTCCGCCGCCGCGCTCGGCACCGGCTTTCCCGACTGGCGCAAGGCGGTCGTGTTGAGCAAGACAGGCAATAGTGCGAGGCTCGGCTTCTCGCGACGGCAGCGACGGCACGCTCTCGGCCTCGGCCGCCCAGCAGCCCGGCGCGGTGGCGGCGGTACCGCCTATAGCGCGCTCAAGCCGGGCATGATCATCATCGTCAAGTAAGTCGGCACCGACAGCTATGCCCTGCGCTCGATCCCCGAAATCGGCGGCGGCTTCCTCGCCGAGGAAGTCCGCACCGGGCGCGTGCTGGCGATGCAGGGCGGCTTCGACGTGATCGGATCGTCCTACAATCGCGCCACGCAGGCGCTGCGCCAGCCGGGCTCGACGTTCAAGCCGATCGTCTATGTCACCGCGCTCGAAAACGGCATGACCCCGGCCTCGATCATCGTCGATGCGCCGTTCTGCGTGTGGCAGGGCGCCGGGCTCGGCAACAAATGCTTCCGCAATTTCGACGCCGGCTACGCCGGCGCCAAGACGATGCGCTGGGGCGTCGAGCAGTCGCGCAACCTGATGACGGTCCGCGCCGCCTCGCAGACCGGCATGGCCAAGGTGATCGCCACCGCCGCCAAGCTGGGCGTCGGCAATTATGACAATTATCTCTCGATCGCGCTTGGCGCGGGCGACACGACGGTGCTCAAGCTGACCAACGCCTATGCGATGCTCGCCAACCACGGACGCGAGGTGCGGCCGACGATCATCGACTTATGTCCAGGACCGCCATGGCAAGGTCATCTATCGCACCGACAATCGCTGCGCGGTAATGGACGGTTGCAACGCGCCCGACTGGGACGGGCAGGGCGATGCCGCGCCCGCCGCTGCGCGCCAGGCAATTGACTCGAGCCGCAGGCGGCCTACCAGATGGTCCACATCCTCGAAGGCGTGGTCGAACGCGGCACCGCGACCGTGCTGCGCGACCTCGACCGGCCGCTGTTCGGCAAGACCGGCACGACATCGGGCCCGACCAACGTGTGGTTCGTCGGCGGCACGCCCGATGTCGTCGCCGGGGTTTATCTCGGCTATGACCAGCCGCGCTCGATGGGCGGCTATGCGCAAGGGCGGCCGGATCGCGGCGCCGATCTTCAAGCAATTCGCCGAGGTCGCCCTCAAAGACGTGCCCAAGACGCCGTTCGTCGCGCCCGCGGGGATCCGTATGGTGCGCATCGACCGCGTCAGCGGCAAGCGCGTGTTCGGCACCTTCCCGACGAGCGAGGATCCCAAGTCGTCGGTCATCTGGGAAGCGTTCCAGCCCGAAACCGAGCCGCGCCGCTCGTTCCGCCGCGAGGACCGGCTGGCGGCAAGCGGCGATGCGGCCGAAGGCGCGACGGCGCCTCGCAGGCCGCGCGCGGCGCGTCCACGGCCCGCCACCGCCCGCGGCACCCGCCGAGGATTTCTTGCAAAGGCAGGGCGGGATCTACTAGGGCCACGATACCGCCCCGTTTGAAAGCCAAAATCATGCGCGCCGAAGCGCAAGCCCATATCGACCAGATCAACGCCGCAACCCAGTTGCTCCGCCGCTTCCTCGACTGGGACAGCGCGCACCGGCGGCTGGCCGAATTGAACGACAAGGTCGAGGATCCGACGCTGTGGGACGATCCCAAGGCGGCGCAGGAAGTGATGCGCGAGCGCCGCCGGCTGGAGGAAGCGATCGGCGCGACCGCCAAGATCGAGACCGAGCTCAAGGACACGGTCGAACTGATCGAAATGGCCGAAGCCGAGGGCGACAACGGGCTGGTCGACGACGGGGTCGACGGCGCTTGCCGAACTTGCCGAGCGCGCCGAGCGCGACAAGGTCGCGGCGCTGCTGGCGGGCGAGGCCGACGGCAACAACAGCTATGTCGAGATCAACGCCGGGGCCGGGGGGACCGAGAGCAACGACTGGGCGGGGATGCTGCAGCGCATGTATTCGCGCTGGGGCGAGCGCCACGGGATGAAGGTCGAACTGGTCGATCATCACGCCGGCGAGCAGGCCGGGATCAAGTCCGCGACGCTGCTGATCAAGGGCGAGAATGCCTATGGCAATCTCAAGGTCGAGGGCGGGGTGCACCGGCTGGTGCGGATTTCGCCCTACGACAGCTCGGCGCGGCGCCACACCAGCTTCGCCTCGGTGTGGGTCTATCCCGAGGTCGACGACGACATCGACATCGAGATCAATGAAAGCGAACTGCGGATCGACACCTATCGCGCGTCGGGCGCGGGCGGGCAGCACATCAACACCACCGACAGCGCGGTGCGCATCACGCACATTCCGACCAACATCGTCGTCCAGTGCCAGAACCAGCGCAGCCAGCACAAGAACAAGGCCGAGGCGATGAAGCAGCTAAAGGCGCGGCTGTACGAGGCCGAGCTGCAGAAGCGCGAGGCCGAGGCCGACGCCAGCGCCGCGACCAAGACCGACATCGGCTGGGGTCACCAGATCCGCAGCTACGTCCTGCAGCCCTACCAGCTGGTCAAGGATCTGCGCACCGGGGTGACCTCGACCGCGCCCGGCGACGTGCTCGACGGCGATCTCGACCGCTTCATGGCCGCCGCTTTGTCGCAGCGGGTCAGCGGCGAAAAGGTCGAGGTCGAGGATGTCGACTAGGGCGAGTTGCCCTTGCTTGCGATTCGCGCTCGCAGGCCTGTCGCTGCCGCGCCGAGCCGCAATCGCCGCTTTCCTCCGACGCCGACCGCCCAGTCGCGCCGATCGTCTCGCGACAGCTTTTCCACCGAGGACGCGCGCGACCGGCTTGGCGAAGCCGAGGAGGTGATCGCCTTCGCCGGGGTGACGCCGGGCATGTCGGTCGCCGATATCGGCGCGGGCGAGGGCTATTACACCGTCCGCCTGGCGCGGGCCGTCGGCGCGACCGGACGGGTCCTGGCGCAGGATATCGTTCCCGCAACTCGCGACCGGCTGGGCCAGCGGGTCCAGCGCGACCGGCTCGACAATGTCGCCGTGCGGCTTGGCCTGCCCGACGATCCCAAGCTGCCCGCGGCAGCTTCGACCGGATCTTCCTGGTCCACATGTATCACGAAGTCGAGCAGCCCTATGCCTTCCTGTGGCACTTGCGCGCCGGGCTGAAACCCGGCGGAGTGGTCGTCGTCGTCGACGCCAATCGCCCGGTAAAGCGCCACGGCATGCCGCCGGCGCTGTTGCAGTGCGAATTCGCGAGCTTGGGCCTGACCAGCGTGCGCGATGCGGCACTTGCGGGGGCCGACAGCTATATGACGCTGTATGCGGCGACAAAACCGCGACCCGAACCGCGCTGATCAAACCCTGTGCGGTGAAGGCTAGCAGAAGGAGGGGGCGAAGGCGCCCCTAGAGCAATCCCATCGCCCGCATCGACGAGCATTGCTGACCGGCGAGAATTAAGTGGTCGACGACCGTCAGGTCGATCGCTTCGCCGGCGAGCGCCAGACGGCGGGTGAGCCGGCGGTCGGTCGCACTGGGCGTTGCGTCGCCGCCGGGATGGTTATGGGCCAGGATCACCCCCGCGCTGCCGTGGCTGGCGGCATCGGCGATAACCTGGCGCACAGGCAAAGCCGCCCCGCCCTCGTCGCCGTCGTGGCGCGAGAGATGAATGCAGCGGGCGCGGTCGTCGACATGGGCGACCCACAGATGTTCGCGGGAGCCGTCGGTTTCGGCGAGGCAGTCGGCGAAGAAGCGGCGGGCCGCGTCATAGCCGTTGAGCAGCAGCGGGGATTCGGCACGCTGATGGAACATGATCCCAGCATAGAGCAGGGAGGACGACCGGGCGACGCGAACCGCATCCGTTACGATGTCAGTTTTAGTCCATTTTGGACCTCCATTGCACCTTGCCGCACTCGCCCCGGCGGCTAGGGTGGGGCGAATGCGCCAATATCTCGACCTCATGCAGCGCGATCCTCGACCAGGGCGTCGAGCAGATGGACCGCACCGGCACCGGCACGCTGTCGCTGTTCGGCGCGCCAGATGCGCTTCGACCTGGCCGAGGGCTTTCCGCTGCTGACCACCAAGAAGCTCCACCTGCGCTCGATCATCGTCGAACTGTTGTGGTTCCTGCGCGGCGACACCAATGTCCGCTGGCTGCAGGAGCGCAAGGTCGGCATCTGGGACGAATGGGCCGACGAGAATGGCGACCTCGGCCCGGTCTATGGCAAGCAATGGCGCGACTGGGAGGCGGCCGACGGCCGCCACATCGACCAGATCGCCGAGCTGGTCGAGCTGATCCGCACCGACCCCGGCGTCGCGGCGCCAGATCGTCACCGCGTGGAACCCCGGCGAACTCGGCCGCGATGGCGCTGGCCCCGTGCCACTGCCTGTTCCAGACCCAGGTCGCGGCGGCAAGCTCAACCTCCAGCTCTACCAGCGCAGCGCCGACTTCTTCCTCGGCGTGCCGTTCAACATCGCCAGCTACGCGCTGCTGACCCACATGCTGGCGCGCGAATGCGGGCTCGAGCCGGGCACCTTCGTGTGGACCGGCGGCGACGTGCACCTCTATTCGAACCATCTCGAGCAGGCGCGGCTGCAGCTGGGGCGCGAGCCGCGGCCGCTGCCGCGGCTGGTGCTCAGCGACCGCGGGCAGGGGATCTGATCGACTACGAGCCCGAGGATTTCGCCTTCGAGGCCTATGATCCGCACCCGCACATCGCGGCGCCGGTCGCGGTTTAATCGCGCTCCAGGCGCTGCGCGGCTTGACGGTTCGCCCCGCATGCGAAACATTTCGGCTGCGTGATGGCACCTAAGCGCGACTGTCTGCGTTCGTATCGACGCCAACCAGGAGATTTAGCATGATCCGGAAAATGACCACCGTCGCCCTCATCAGCGGCGCCCTGCTGTCGCCGCCTGCAACACCGTCCGCGGCGCGGGCGAGGACGTGCAATCGGCCGCCAACTGCACCGAGAACGCGATCAACGACGGCAAATGCTAAGCCGCTAACCCGGACTGCCAAGAAGCTCGCACCGGATTGCGCGGGCTTTACCGCTGGATCGCTGAGAAGTTGGGACGGGGACAATGCGTCTGAAAGGCTTTCTGCCGGGGTTGTGACTTAGTGGCCCCCAACGGTCAGTTCGGTGACCTCCAAGGGTTGGCGCATCGACCAGAATCAATTTAGCCCCGGTTCCGTCAATTTGCCGAGAGCGAACGCGGCGACAATATAATGAAATTGTCAAAGAGCCCCGGCCCGGTCGACGAGGTTCATGCTGGTCAGCGAGGCCTTCAATCCATCCCCGACGAAGAGCGAGGCGGCGGCCAGTATATAGGGCCAATTGTTGCGCCGGTCCCTGAACAGCATCAGCAAAGCGATGACCACGATAATAGCCTGCCCCGTCATCGCTGCCATCCCGAACCGGTACTGGCCTAAATCATCCTTGCTCCCCCGGGAACGACTGTCGGGCGCGATCGGACGGGAATCCGCGCTTGATCCATAACAATCCCACAGCGCGCAACGAAAAGGCCGCCGCTCTTTCGAACGACGGCCTTTTTGTGTGGCTCAATTCTGACGGTTCCAACTACTCCGTCAGATAATCCCCCGCATCGGCGTCAGTGCCGTTGCCCGACGGCGTCACCGCTGCGAGCGGATCGCCGTGGTCGCGGCTTCGCGGGGCCCTGGGCGAGCTCGGCGGCATGTTCCTCGGCCGCATTCTTCGGCGCGATCAGGGCTTCCTGCAGCTTGCGCTGCTGGGCCCGGAGCGACGCGTCGCGGCTGGAGGCGGCAACACGCATGCGGTTCATGCCCGCGCCGGTACCAGCCGGGATGAGCCGGCCGACGATGACGTTTTCCTTGAGCCCGTTGAGCGTATCGATCTTGCCCTGGACCGAAGCCTCGGTGAGCACCCGGGTCGTCTCCTGGAACGACGCCGCCGAGATGAAGCTGCGGGTCTGCAGCTCGCCTTGGTGATGCCGAGCAGGACCGGCTTCCCTTCCGCCTTCTTCTGCTTCTTGGTCGAGCGGCCGAATTGACCTCGTCCATCTCCTCGCGGTCGACCTGTTCGCCGGCCAGCAGGGTGGTGTCCCCGCCGTCGGTGATCTCGACCTTCTGCAGCATCTGGCGAACGATCACCTCGATGTGCTTGTCGTTGATCTTCACGCCCTGGAGTCGATAGACTTCCTGGATCTCGGTGACGAGATATTCGGCCAGCGCGACGACGCCCAGCACTTCGAGAATGTCGTGCGGATCGGGTGAACCGCCGACGAGATTGTCGCCGCGCTTGACGTAATCGCCTTCCTGGACGTCGATCACCTTCGACTTCTGGACGAGGTAGGCGACCTCCTCCGAGCCGTCGTCGGGGATGATCGACGATCTTGCGCTTGGCCTTATAGTCCTTCTTGAAGCTGACCTTGCCCGAGATCTTGGCGATGATCGCCGCATCCTTGGGCTTGCGGGCCTCGAACAGCTCGGCAACGCGCGGCAGACCGCCGGTGATGTCGCGGGTCTTGGCGGCTTCGCGCGGCATGCGGGCGAGCACTTCGCCGGCCTGGACGGTGGCGCCGTCCTCGACCGCGACGATCGCGCCCGGAAGCAGGCGATAGAGCGCGCTCTCGGCATCGTCGGCACCGAGCAGGGTCAGGCGCGGACGCAGGTCCTCCTTCTTCGACTTGGCGAGATCGTCGATCACCACGCGCTGCGGTGATGCCGGTCGATTCGTCGGTCTGCTCGGTCATGGTGCGGTTTTCGATCAGATCCTGATACTTGATCTTGCCGGCCCGCTCGGTGATCACCGGGCTGAAGCTCGGATCCCACTCGGCGATGCGGTCACCGCGGCTGACGATATGGCCGGTCTCGCACAGCATGTGCGCGCCATAGGGGACGCGGTGGGTGCTGAGCTCGCGCCCGTCCATGTCGAGGATCGCGATTTCGCCCGACCGCGACAGCGAGACGTGGCGGCCGCGCGGATCCTGGATCGTCGGCATGTCGCGGAACTCGATCGTGCCGTCGACCGGCGCCTCGAGGTTCGACTGCTCGTTGAGCTGCGCCGCGCCGCCGATGTGGAAGGTCCGCATCGTCAGCTGGGTGCCGGGCTCGCCGATCGACTGGGCGGCGATGACGCCGACCGCCTCGCCGATGTTGACCGGGGTGCCGCGGGCAAGATCACGGCCGTAGCATTTGGCGCACACGCCCTGCTTCGACGAGCAGACCAACGGAGTGCGGATCTTGATGCCCTGGAGCCCCATTTCCTCGAGCTTCGCGACCATCGCTTCGTCGAGCAAGGTGCCCTCGGCGATGACGTGTCGTTGGTCTTGGCGTCGACGATGTCCTCGGCGGTGGTACGGCCGAGCACGCGGTCGGCGAGCGACGCGATGACCGCGCCGCCCTGGACGATGGCGCGCATTTCGAGCGCCCGGTCGGTCCCGCAATCCTCCTCGACGATCACCGCGTCCTGCGACACGTCGACCAGTCGGCGGGTGAGGTAACCCGAGTTGGCGGTCTTGAGCGCGGTATCGGCGAGACCCTTGCGGGCGCCGTGGGTCGAGTTGAAATATTCAAGGACGGTCAGGCCTTCCTTGAAGTTGGAGATGATCGGGGTCTCGATGATCTCGCCCGACGGCTTGGCCATCAGGCCGCGCATGCCGGCCAGCTGCTTGATCTGCGCCTGGCTGCCACGAGCGCCCGAATGGGCCATCATGTAGATCGCAGTTGATCGGCAGTTCGCGGCCGTCCTCGCCGATCTTCACCGACGAGATTTCCTTCATCATCTCGGTCGCGACGCGGTCGCCGCAGCGCGACCAGGCGTCGATCACCTTGTTGTACTTTTCCTGCTGGGTGATCAGGCCGTCCTGATACTGCTGCTCATAATCCTTCACCAGCGCCTTGGTCTCGTCGACCAGTGCGATCTTGGCGCCGGGGATGACCATGTCGTCCTTGCCGAACGAGATGCCGGCCTTGAACGCGTGGCGGAAGCCGAGCCCCATGATGGCGTCGGCGAACAGCACCGTCTCCTTCTGGCCGGTGTGGCGATAGACGGCGTCGATGACGTCGCCGATCTCCTTCTTGGTGAGCAGGCGGTTGACGGTCTCGAACGGCACCTTGTGGCTCTGCGGCAGAGTCTCGGCCGAGCAGCATGCGCCCCGGGGTGGTCTCGACGCGCATCATGTACTGCTCGCCGGCCTCGTCGGTCTGCGGAACGCGGCTGACGATCTTGCGTGTGCAGCGTGACCGCGCCGGCCGCGAGCGCCTGGTGAACCTCGGTCATGTCGGCGAGCAGCATGCCCTGGCCGGGCTCGTCTTCCTTCTCCATCGACAGATAATAGAGGCCCAGCACCATGTCCTGCGACGGAACGATGATCGGCTTGCCGTTGGCGGGCGAGAGGATGTTGTTGGTCGACATCATCAGCACGCGGGCTTCCAGCTGCGCTTCGAGCGACAGCGGCACGTGGACCGCCATCTGGTCACCGTCGAAGTCGGCGTTGAAAGCCGAGCAGACGAGCGGGTGAAGCTGGATCGCCTTGCCCTCGATCAGCACCGGCTCGAACGCCTGGATGCCGAGGCGATGGAGCGTCGGCGCGCGGTTGAACAGCACCGGATGCTCGCGGATCACCTCGTCGAGGATGTCCCACACTTCCTTGCGCTCTTTTTCGACCCACTTCTTGGCCTGCTTCAGGGTCATCGACAGACCCTTGGCGTCGAGGCGCGAGTAGATGAACGGCTTGAACAGCTCGAGCGCCATCTTCTTGGGCAGGCCGCACTGATGCAGCTTCAGTTCCGGACCGGTGACGATCACCGAGCGGCCCGAATAGTCGACGCGCTTGCCGAGCAGGTTCTGGCGGAAGCGGCCCTGCTTGCCCTTGAGCATGTCGGACAGCGACTTGAGCGGACGCTTGTTGGCGCCGGTGATGGTGCGGCCGCGGCGGCCGTTGTCGAACAAGGCGTCGACCGCCTCCTGGAGCATGCGCTTTTCGTTGCGCACGATGATGTCCGGCGCGCGCAGTTCCATCAGGCGCTTGAGGCGGTTGTTGCGGTTGATCACGCGGCGATAGAGATCGTTCAAGTCCGATGTCGCGAAGCGGCCGCCGTCCAACGGCACCAGCGGGCGCAATTCGGGCGGGATCACCGGGACGACGTCGAGAATCATCCACTCGGGCTTGTTGCCCGAATCGATGAAGCTTTCGACGACCTTCAGCCGCTTGATGATCTTCTTGGGCTTGAGTTCCGACTTGGTGACCGCGAGCTCGTCGAGCAATTCCTTGCGCTCGCCCTCGAGGTCGAGGTCCATGAGCATGATGCTTGACCGCTTCGGCGCCGATCCCGGCGGAGAAGGCGTCCTCGCCATATTCGTCCTGCGCCGACAGCAGTTCGTCCTCGGTCAGCAACTGATACTTCTCGAGCGCGGTCAGGCCCGGCTCGATGACGACATAGCTCTCGAAATAGAGGATCCGCTCGAGCTGCTTGAGCTGCATGTCGAGCAGCAGGCCGATGCGGCTCGGCAGCGACTTCAGGAACCAGATATGCGCGACCGGGGCGGCGAGCTCGATATGGCCCATCCGCTCGCGGCGGACCTTCGACACGGTGACTTCGACACCGCACTTTTCGCACACGATGCCCTTGTACTTCATGCGCTTATACTTGCCGCACAGGCACTCGTAATCCTTGATCGGACCGAAGATGCGGGCGCAGAACAGACCGTCACGCTCCGGCTTGAACGTGCGATAGTTGATGGTCTCGGGCTTCTTGATCTCGCCGAAACACCAACTCCGGATCTTGTCCGGCGAGGCGATGCCGATGCGGATCTGGTCGAAGGTTTCCGGCTTTGCCACCGGGTTCGCGAAGTTGGTCAGCTCGTTCATATCTAAAGTCTCCAATCCCCTCCCGCGGCGGGAGGGGTGAGGGGAGGAATGGGTTATTCGGCGGCGATCGCGGCAGGCTCGTCGCTTTCCTCGGCAATCGAATCGAGTTCGACGCTGAGGCCAAGCGAACGCATTTCCTTGACCAGCACGTTGAAGCTTTCCGGAATGCCGGCCTCGAACGTGTCGTCACCCTTGACGATCGCCTCGTAGACCTTGGTCCGGCCGATGACGTCATCGGACTTCACGGTTAGCATTTCCTGCAGCGTGTAAGCGGCGCCATAGGCTTGCAGCGCCCACACCTCCATTTCGCCGAAGCGCTGGCCGCCGAACTGGGCCTTGCCGCCCAGCGGCTGCTGCGTGACCAAGCTGTACGGCCCGATCGAACGGGCGTGGATCTTGTCGTCGACCAGATGGTGCAGCTTGAGCATGTAGATATAGCCCACGGTCACCTTGCGATCGAACGGCTCACCGGTGCGGCCGTCATACAGGGTGACCTGGCCCGATTTGTCGAGCCCGGCCTTCTCCAGCATGTCGGAGACGTCGGCTTCGCGGGCACCGTCGAACACCGGAGTGCCCATCGGGACGCCGCCGACTAGGTTCTGCGCCAAATCCATGATGCTGGCATCATCGCGCGCATCGATGTCCTTGTCGTAATTGGCGCCATACACGTCCTTGAGCTTGGCGCGCATGTCCTTGGCGTCCTTGGCGCTGATGTCCTTGCCCCGCTCGTGCATGCCTTCGAGCATGTCGCCGATCTGCTTGCCGAGACCGCGCGCGGCCCAGCCCAGATGGGTTTCGAAGATCTGCCCGACGTTCATCCGGCTCGGCACGCCGAGCGGGTTGAGCACGATGTCGGCATGCGTCCCGTCTTCGAGGAACGGCATGTCCTCGACCGGCAGGATGCGGCTGATGACGCCCTTGTTGCCGTGACGGCCGGCCATCTTGTCGCCCGGCTGAAGCTTGCGCTTCACCGCGACGAACACCTTGACCATCTTGAGCACACCCGGCGGCAGTTCGTCACCACGCTCGAGCTTCTCGACGCGATCCTCGAACTTGCTGTTGATGACAGCGACGCTAGCGTCATACTGGCCCTTGAGGGCTTCGAGATCGGCCTGGCGCTTGTCGTCCTTGACCGCGATCTTCCACCAGTCAAACCGCTCGGCAGCGTCGAGGGTGGCATCGTCGAGCGTCGCGCCCTTCTTGATCCCCTTGGGGACCGCAGTAGCCACCTGGCCCTTGAGCATGTCCTTGAGGCGCCCGAAGGTTGCGCGGTTGAGGATGCCCTTCTCGTCGTCGGCATCCTTCTTTAGGCGTTCTTTTTCCTCGGTCTGGATGGCGCGGGTACGATCGTCGATGTCGATACCGTGGCGATTGAACACGCGCACTTCGACCACCGTCCCGGCAACACCCGGCGGCAGACGCAGCGAAGTGTCGCGCACATCCGAGGCCTTTTCACCGAAGATGGCGCGGAGGAGCTTTTCTTCCGGCGTCATCGGGCTTTCGCCCTTGGGCGTGATCTTGCCGCACAGGATATCGCCCGGCTCGACCTCGGCACCGATGTACACGATGCCCGCCTCGTCGAGGTTGCGCAGTGCTTCCTCGCCGACGTTGGGGATGTCGCGGGTGATGTCTTCCGGCCCGAGCTTGGTATCGCGCGCCGCGACCTCAAACTCCTCGATGTGGATCGAGGTAAAGACGTCGTCCTTCACGATCCGCTCTGAGATGAGGATCGAATCCTCATAATTGTAGCCGTTCCACGGCATAAACGCGACGAGCACGTTGCGGCCAAGCGCGAGCTCCCCGAATTGGGTCGAAGGACCGTCGGCGATGATTTCCCCGCCGACCACCAAATCGCCGACCTTCACCAGCGGACGCTGGTTAATGCAGGTGTTCTGGTTCGAGCGCTGGAACTTCATCAGCGTGTAGATGTCGACGCCCGATTCACCGGCCTTGAGATCGCCTGTGGCACGCACCACGATGCGGGTCGCATCGACCTGGTCGACGACGCCCGAGCGGCGGGCGGCAATCGCGGCGCCGCTGTCGCGGGCCACGGTTTCTTCCATGCCGGTGCCGACCAGAGGGGCATCGGCCTGTAGCAACGGTACTGCCTGACGCTGCATGTTCGAACCCATCAGCGCGCGGTTGGCGTCGTCGTTCTCGAGGAACGGAATCAGCGAAGCGGCGACCGACACCAGTTGCTTGGGGCTGACGTCCATCAGGGTGATGGTGTCGCGCGGGGCCATCAGGAAGTCGCCGTTGCGGCGGCTCGAGACGATCTCCTCGCCGAAACTGCCGTCCTTGGCGAGGTCGGCGTTGGCCTGGGCGATGGTGTGCTTGGCCTCCTCCATCGCCGACAGATAGACGACTTCGTCGGTCACCTTGTTGTCGACGACCTTGCGGTACGGGGTTTCGATAAAGCCGTACTTGTTGACGCGGCTGAACGAGGCGAGACTGTTGATCAGGCCGATGTTCGGGCCTTCCGGAGTCTCGATCGGGCAGATGCGGCCATAGTGGGTCGGGTGGACGTCGCGGACTTCGAAACCGGCGCGCTCACGGGTGAGGCCGCCCGGCCCGAGCGCCGAGACGCGGCGTTTGTGGGTAACTTCGCTGAGCGGATTGGTCTGATCCATGAACTGCGATAGCTGCGACGAGCCGAAGAATTCACGCACCGCCGCCACCGCCGGCTTGGCGTTGATCAAATCGTTGGGCATGACGGTCGAGACGTCGACCGAGCTCATGCGCTCCTTCACCGCGCGCTCCATGCGCAGCAGGCCAACGCGATACTGGTTCTCCAGCAATTCGCCCACCGAGCGGACGCGGCGGTTGGCGAGATTATCGATATCGTCGATCTCGCCCTTGCCGTCCTTCAAATTCACCAGTTCCTGGACGACCGCGATGATGTCCTCGCGGCGCAGCGTGGTGACGGTGTCCTCGGCATCGAGGCCGAGACGCATGTTGAGCTTGACCCGGCCGACGGCCGAAAGGTCGTAGCGCTCACTGTCGAAAAACAGTCCGTAGAACAAGGCGTCGGCGGTCTCGCGCGTCGGCGGCTCGCCGGGGCGCATGACGCGATAGATGTCGGCCAGCGCGCTGTCGCCGTCTTCCGACTTGTCGGCCTTGAGCGTGTTGCGGATCCACGGACCGGTGTTGACATAATCGATGTCGAGCAACTCGAGCCGGTCGGTGCCGGCCTTGTCGAGCATGTCGAGATTCTCAGCGGAGATTTCATCGCCGGCCTCGACGTAAATCTGGCCGGTCTTCTCGTCGATCAGATCGAAAGCGGAGAAGCGGCCGTAGATTTCCTCGGTCGGGATGATGAGGTTCTTGAGCCCTTCCTTGGCTGCGGCATTGGCTTTGCGTGGGGTGATCTTCTCATGCCCCTTGAACACCACTTCGCCGCTGTCGGCATCGACCACATCATGGGTCGGCTTCTGGCCGCGCCAGTTCTCGGGCACGAACGGAATCTGCCAGCCATTGGGACCGCGCGCGTACACCACCTTGTTGTAGAAGGTGTTGAGGATCTCCTCGCTCGACAGGCCGAGCGCGTGGAGCAGCGCCGTGACCGGCAACTTGCGCTTGCGGTCGATGCGGACGTTGACGATGTCCTTGGCGTCAAATTCGAAATCGAGCCACGACCCGCGATAGGGGATGACGCGGGCGGCGAAGAGATATTTGCCCGACGAATGAGTCTTGCCGCGGTCATGGTCGAACAGGACGCCGGGCGACCGATGCATCTGGCTGACGATCACGCGCTCGGTGCCGTTGATGATGAAGGTGCCGTTCATGGTCATGAGCGGCATGTCGCCCATGTATACATCCTGCTCCTTGATATCGATCACCGACTTGGCCTCGGTATCGGGATCGATCTCGAAGCTGGTCAGGCGCAACGTTACGCGCATCGGCGCGGCGTAGGTCAGCCCGCGCTGGCGGCACTCGTCGGTGTCGTACTTGGGATGCTCTAGCTCATAACGATCGAAATCGAGATGCGCGGTGCCGGCGAAATCCTAAATCGGGAAGACCGAGCGGAGGGTTTTTTCGAGGCCCGAAATGTAGCCGGTCTTGGGATCGGAGCGAAGGAACTGCTCGTACAACTCGCGCTGCACCTCGATCAGGTTCGGCATCTCGCTGATTTCGTGGATGTTGCCGAAAATCTTGCGGATGCGGCGTTGCTGGTTGGTGCGGGCCGAGGTCGGCACGTCTTTCGCTTTGGTCGCCATGATGTTCCCTACGCTCCGGGCGCGCGCGGAGACGCGACACCCAAGTTATATGTCGGGCGCGTTTCCCGGGAGTTCCCTGCCATACGTGCGGACCGCTGCGCAGTTTCGGTCCGTGTCCCGGCAAGGACAGGAAGGGCCCCGGGCGCACGTCACCGTGCGGCGGAGCCGATATGAATGGATGAGTGAGATATAGCGCGTTCGGCGGACCGCGCAAGGGGCAAATGGGTTGAAAGCCCCTCCGCCATACCCATTATTGCTCGATGACCGGCATCCACGACTTTCATGCGCATATTTATTACGATCCGGCCGAGGTCGAGCGGGCGAAGGCGCTGGCGGCCGAGGTGCAGCGGCGCTTCGGGGTCAGGGTCGGGCATTTCCATCTTGCGCCGGTCGGACCGCATCCGCGCGGATCATGCCAGATGACGGTACCGGTCGAGCGGTTCGGCGAGGTCGCGGTGTGGCTCAGCGTCAACCGCGGCGGGCTGACGATCTTCGCCCATGCGTCGACCGGCGACGATCTCAAGGACCACAGTGCGAACATCATCTGGTTCGGACCGAGCGAGTCGCTGGACCTGACGATCTTCGACTAGCCGCCGCGGGCGCTGGCGAAAGCGCGGGCGCGGGCGTCGGCCGCTTCGACGATTGGCCAGATGCTCTCGATCGCCGCCTCGTGACGGCGCCATTTGTCCGCGGCGGGCCTGGATACGGTAGTGACCGACAGTGGGAGCTCGGCACCGAGCGGCTGGTCCCATGCATGGTCGAGCCGATCAGCGAGACGCTTGATCGTGGCTGGAGGATCGGCGAGGAAACCGTCATAGTCGATCGCCGCGACACGGTGCGCGGGGAGCGCGGCGAGATCCGTGAGCAGGATGTCCATCGTGATCGCCCACTGACGAGCGATCACTTCGATCAGGGGAAGGCCGTCGAGCGACCGCCAGCCGGGGACCAGCAGCAACGACCAGGGCGGGCCGCTCCAGCCGGGTAGTCGCGGGTAGGTGCGGAAATAGCCCGATTGCCAGGCCTCGGCCATGCTCGCGAGCGTCTGGCGCACATCTCGGTACAGGAAGACGAAGCTGGAATCGGGCCACACTGCGTCAAAAAAGGGGATCCGCAAGGCGTTCTTGGGAGTCTTTTCCAGCATTCGCGCGGCACCGTCCGGCGGGTGGCCGTCGCGATCCTTGAGCGCTGTGTAAAAGGCTTCGGCCAGCCGTTCGACCGGCTCCGGCACGGCGTCGGCGGCGTCGAGCCGGTTCGAGGGCCAGCCGCGCGCGGCGGTGGAGAAGGCCGGAATGTCTTCGATCACGCCGTGGCTTTCGTCGCCGATGGTGAACAGGCCGGGCGCGCGCGACAATGTCTCGAACAGCAAGGTCGAGCCCGACCGCGGCGAACTGACAATGAAGATCGGGCGCTTGAGCCGGCCGCGGAACGATCGCGATGACGGAGCCGCGGGGGAGATCGTCACGGAATAAGCGGTTCGGCGATCGCGGACGGGCGTTCGGCCGCAGCGCGGCCGCCCGGTTGCGACAAGGCCTTGCTAAACACCAGCGCATCCATCGCATAGACGAGCGTGACCTGGTTGCGGAGGAGCACCTGATCGGCACCCAGAGCGACGAGGTCGGCACGGGCATTGGCGATCAGCGGGCGATAGTGCTGGCGGCCCTTGTCCGCATCGCCGCAGCGGGTCCAGGTCACCTGCCAGTCGTCGATGAATCGTTCGATCCGCTCCAGCGACCCGGCCAGCGCATCGTGGGGTACGAGGTGATCGGTCAGGAAGGCCATGTGGCAGCGCATTTCCCACGCGCTCATGATCCGCGGCAGGTTGACCCGCTCGAAGTGCAGTTCGGGCTGCTCTCCGGGGGGCGGGGTCCAGGCGGCAAGCGGGGGGGCAGCACCCCCATCGGCGGCCTTGACCATATCCCACAACCGCCCGCCGCCGACGGTGTCGAGGACTAGATGAACGCGCTTTTCCGTACCCTGATTATGAACTTCGTGGACCCGGAAGCTGTCGAAGGTCCAGCATTCGCCGGGCGCCATGTGGACCGTTTCCCCGCCGCAGGTGAAGCTTACCTTGGGGTTGGTGAAAATGGGGATGTGGAATTGCAGGTGGGTGCGCCAATAATAATGCACGTCGACGTGCCGCGGCACCGACGCGCCGGGGGCAAGGCCCATCAGCCGGCTGCGCCCCCAGGTGCCGCCCAGTTCGGCCATCAGCGCCATGATGTAGGGGCAGGCGCGCAATTGCTCGGTGGCGGCCATCGGGCCTTCGAACTCGTCGTTCATCCCGCCGTCGACCGATACCAAAGGTACTGCATCATTGCCGACGAACCCCTGGGGGTGCGGCATCCATGCCGATGGCGGCAGTGCTTCGACCTCGCGCGCGAGGGTTTCCGGGCAGAAACGGATCGGAAGCTGGATCAGGGGCCGGTCGAATTGCATGTCGTGCGCTCTTTCGCCGCCGCGCGGCCACGATGCAAGAGCAAGGCGGTCGTGAGCAGGCGGACCCGCAACGGAAAAAGGGCGACCTCTTGCGAGGCCGCCCTTCCCATCCACCGGCGCTTCAAGACACCGATGAAACTGGTTCACTGAAAAGCGAAGAAGCTTACTTAAGCTCGACGGTGCCGCCGGCTTCTTCGATCTGCTTCTTGATCTTTTCGGCTTCTTCCTTGTTGACGCCTTCCTTGATCGGCTTCGGCGCGCTTTCTACGAGCGCCTTGGCTTCGCCGAGACCCAGCTGGGTGATGGCGCGGACTTCCTTGATGACGTTGATCTTCTTGCCACCGTCGCCGGTGAGGATCACGTCAAATTCGGTCTGCTCTTCGACAGCCGGGCCGGCGGCGGCGGCGGCCGGGCCAGCGACGGCGACGGCAGCGGCGGCCGAAACGCCCCACTTCTCTTCGAGCGCCTTGGCGAGGTCAGCGGCCTCGAGGACGGTGAGCGCCGACAGATCGTCGACGAGCTTGGTGATGTCAGCCATGTTTAACTCCTGTGTGCGGGCTCAAGAGGCCCTTGTGCGTTGCGTTGATAATAGAAGAACTAAGCAGCCTTGGCCGCATAAGCCCCGAAGACCCGGGCAAGCTGGGCTCCCGGTTCGCTGACCGTACGGGCAATCTTGGTCGCCGGCGCCTGGACGAGGCCGATGATCGTTGCACGCAGTTGGTCGAGCGAGGGAAGCGCGGCGAGCGCCTTGATCCCGTTCACGTCAAGGATGGTATCGCCCATCGCACCGCCGACAATTTCAAATCGGTCGTTGGTCTTGGCGAAATCCACCGCGACCTTGGCGGCCGCGACGGGGTCGACCGACGTCGCCAGAGCGGTCGGACCTGTAAGCAGGTCGCCGATCGGGCTATACTTCGATCCCTCGAGCGCAATCAGGGCAAGGCGGTTCTTCGCGACCTTGAACTGGGCACCGGCGTCGCGCATCTTCAGTCGCAAATCGGTCGATTGTGCGACCGTGAGCCCGAGATTGCGGGTGACAACCACCACGCTGGTCTCGGTGAAGACCTGCTTCAGTTCGGTAACCAGATCGGCCTTTTGGGAACGATCCATGCCATACTCCTAACCATTCCGCCGGCCGGACCATCCGACAGGCGGGCGGGCACAATCGCGAACGATTGTCCCAAATGTCCGGGGGGCTGGATCGATGGCGCTGCTTAGCAACGCACGTCGGGCAGCGGCAGTAACGCCGGGCCCGAATGATTCCGTTCCCCGTCTAGGCCGCGGATTAAGAGGGGAGCCCTCAGCGACTGTCTCGGACGAGTGCGCACCGGCAAGCCGGGACGCGAGTGCGCCTATAGCGGAAACACGCGGCGATTTAACCCGCGATGCGCATATGCTTGACAAAGCGGCTCACCACAGGCCTCCATCGCGACCTCATTCGCGGGAGCGGGGTGGATGATGCGGCGTTGGTTGTGGTTGATTGCGGTGCTGTTGCTGGGGGCGCCGTTGGCCGCCCAACCCGCGCCGCAGCGGATCGTCGCGGTCGGCGATCTGCACGGCGATTATGCCGCCTGGATCGATATTGCGCGCGATGCCGGGCTGATCGACGCGAAGAACAAATGGACCGGCGGGCGGACCACGCTCGTGCAGACCGGCGACATCACCGACCGCGGCCCCGACAGCCTCAAGATCATCCGCCATCTGCAAAAGCTCGACGGGGAGGCGAAGCGTGCGGGCGGGCGGGTGATCGTCTTGCTTGGCAATCACGAAGCGATGCAGGTGACGGGCGATTATCGCTATGTCACGCCGGGCGAAATCGCCGCCTTCGCCGACCGCCAGAGCAAGGCCCGGCGCGACGCGGCGTTCGACGCCAACGCCAAGGCGATCATCGCTTTCTATCACCAGCGCGACCCCTCGCTCAGCCCGAAGGCGATCCGCGACGAATGGTATGCCACCAACCCGCTGGGCAAGGTGGAATATGTCGCCGCCTGGTCGCCGTCGGGCGAGCTCGGGCGGTGGGTGGCGACGCTGCCCGCGGCGGCCAAGGTGGGCGATACCCTGTTCGTCCATGGCGGGATCAGCGCCAAATATGCACTGGTGCCCCTGGTCGAAATCAACCGCCGCGCCCGGGTTGCCTTGCTGGCCGGGGATGCCAGCGACGAGGCGATCATCAACGATTCGATGGGGCCGTTATGGTATCGCGGGCTCATTACCCGGGCGGGCGAACCGTCGGCCGGGCGACCGACAATCGAGGCCGAGCTCGACGGGGCGCTGCTCGGCCACGGGGTCAGGAGGATGGTGATCGGCCATACCCCGGACATCAAGGGCATCGGCTTCCTGCGCGGGGGCAAGCTGATCCAGATCGATACCGGCATCTCGCGCTATTACGGGGGCAAGCTGGGCTGGCTCGAGATCCTCGGCGACCGGTTGATCCCCCATGCGGCGGCGAGGAGCAGCAAATGATGCGTGCATTAGCGATCGCGGTGGCGGCCTTGGCGCTGGTTGCGGCGGCAGAGCCGGCCAAGCCCCTGTTCGCCTCGGACGAGATCATCCGTATCACGATCAGCGGGCCGGTCGATACGATCGCCAAGGCGGCCGAGGAATTGCAGGCCAGCTATCCGGGGACGGTGACCGTCGCCGGGACGAGCGAGGCGCTGCCGATGCAACTCGCCCAGCGCGGGATTACGCGGCGAAAGGGCGACGTCTGCCAATTCCCGCCGCTTCGCGTGACCTTCACCGGCACCGCCGCCCGCGGGGTCGCTGTTCGCCGGGCAGCGGCGGCTGAAGCTGGTCACCCATTGCCGCCAGGGCGAGGGGTTCCAGCAATATGTGCTGATCGAATATGCCGCCTATCGCCTCTACAACCAGCTGACCCCGATGAGCATCCGGGCGCGGCTGGCGAAGATCGATTATGTCGACGACCGACGGCCGCCCGATCGTCTCGCGGGTCGGCTTCTTCCTCGAGGATATCGACGACGTCGCGCGCCGCAACGGCCTTGCGCGAAGCGCGGATGGGATCGCGCATCCCGGTCGACCAACCTAAGCGCGGCCGACGCGGCGCGGGTCGGGGTGTTCCAATATATGATCGGCAACCTCGACTGGGCGATGCAGGCCGGGCCGGCGGGCGACAATTGCTGCCACAACAGCCTGCTGATCGGTCCGGCGCCGCGTCGGGGCTGGTGCCGGTGCCCTACGACTTGGATTTCTCGGGACTGGTCGACACGCCTTATGCAACGCCGCCGGACTCGATCCGGGTCAGCAGCGTGCGCCAGCGGCGCTATCGTGGCTTCTGCCGCTTCAATGCGCGAGGCGCGCGCCGCGGTCGCCTCAATCCGCGCGCAGCAGGCGCCTTTGATGTCGACCTTCGCCGCGGTCCCGGGGATGGATCCGCAAGACGGTGCGAAAGCGACTGCCTATCTCGGCGGCTTCTTCGCCGACATCGCCACCGACAGCCAGTCGCCGAAGCCAAATCTGATCAAGACCTGCCTTTAGGCGGTCGGGGGCTTCAGGGTCGGATCGGGAGCCGGCGCGGGATCCGCCGCGGTCGATGTCGCGGCCGGTGCGGTGCTGGCCGGCCCTTTCAACGGGTCGAAGTCGGTCATGTAGCGCTTCATGCCTTCGCGCTCGCCATATTCGGTGATCCACAGAATGACGAAGCAGATGTTGAAGGCGAGGCCATCACGAACGCCAGTTCGACCGCGCCGATGCCCGACAGCCAGGCCGATGCCGACCGAGAGCAGGATGTAGAGCGCGTCGCCCGAGCTCTTGAGGCTGTTCTTGAAGCGCACCGCGCCGGCGATGCCGCCAAGCGCGAAGGCCAGCGCGAGGCTGTCCTGGACGACGATGACGATCGAGGTGACGACCACCGGCAGGATCAGGATCGAGCTGATCAGCGACTGGTCATATTCCTCCGACGGTGCGGGTCGCCATGTAGACCCAGCTGACCGGCAGCGCGGTCAACCAGGCGCCGAGGATCGCCACGCCCATCCAGCCGAGGCTGTCGCCGAGCATTCTTGACCGCTGGCGGCGGTCGCGCGGCCTCGAGCGCTGGCCGACTTGCTCGCCGCCCTTGATCAGCGCCTCGGCGCCGCCGACCGGCAGATAGTCGCGAAGCTCGGGCCAGACGGTGCAGCAGCGCCACACATGCCGAGCACGATGACCAGGTAATAAAGCGACGAGCTTGGAAGATCAGTCTGCGTCGCGTTCATCGCGCCCCCTGGCAAGTCGCCGATGTCGTCAAGGCTAGGCGAAATTCGCGCGGGCGCAAGACGCCGCGATCAGCTTCGCGGCGACACCGGATAATTGGCGATCGGCTGGAGCACGCCGATATTGCTCGCGCGCGCGGGTCATGGGTCAGCGACGGCCAGTCGAGATTTCCGGACTGGGGCAGCTCGGTGTCGGGCAGGCGGTCGAGCAGGTCGCGCAGCAGGGTCAGGCGACCGACCGACTGGTCGTTGAAGTCGACCAGGGTCCACGGCGCCCATTCGGTATGGGTCGCGGCGAGCATCGCCTCGCGCGCCTCGGTATATTCGTCGTAGCGGGTCCGCGATTGCGATATCGATCGGCGACAACTTCCAGCGACGGCGCGGGTTCTTCGAGCCGGTTGGCGAAGCGTTCCTCCTGCTGGTCCTGGTCGACGCACAGCCAATATTTGAACAGCAACATGCCGTCCTCGACGAGGTGCTTCTCGAACTCGGGCGTGGCCTGGAGGAAGGCCTCGGTCTGCTCGGCGCGTGCAATAGCCCATCACCTTCTCGACCCCGGCGCGGTTGTACCAGCTGCGGTCGAACAGCGTGATCTCGCCCTTCGACGGAAAATGCTGCGGCATAGCGCTGGAAATACCATTGCCCCTGCTCGCGTGCGCGACGGGGCGGGCAGCGCGACGACGCGGCACTGGCGCGGGATTGAGCGTGCGGGCGAACATGTCGATCGAGCCGCCCTTGCCGGCGGTGTCGCGGCCCTCGAACAGGACGACCACGCGCTGCCCGGTCTCCTGGATCCAGCGCGCCGCGTCGCTCAATTCCTTGGTCAGCGGGATCGAGCGCTTCCTCATATTGCTGCCAGCTCAGGATCGATTTTCCGCTCATGATCGGTGTTCCTTACGCGAAGGTGAAATTGACCGGCTTGGGTTCGCCCGCGCCATCGAATGCCTGATCGGCATACGGGCCGTCGGGATCAACCCAGTGCAGGAACAGGTGCGCCGACCAGCCATTGGGATTGGGCGGTGCGTGCGACCGTGGCGATGCTCCACCCCGCGATAGGCAACCGCGTCACCGACGCCCATTGACAAGGCGGCGCTGGGCTCCTCGCCGAAGTCGTCGGTAAAAGCATCCTGTGGTCCCGCATCACCCGCCGCGCCGACCTCGAGCGGCCACGGCACGTCGTCGCTATAGTCGAGAGTCAGCGACAGGCTGTGCTGGCAGGCCGGTCGATCGCGGTGGACCCGGCAGATGTCGCCTTCGCGATAGATACGGAAGTAATCGTAAGTCGGGATCAGCCGCTGCCCCGTAATCGCTTCCATCGCCGGGGTCAGGGCCCACAGGAAGGCCTGCATCGGCGGATAGACATTGCCGTAAATCTCGAATGCCGGCCCGCGCAGGATTTCCGAGGCGGTGTGGGGCTGGGGGGTGATCGGGCCGGCCGGAAGATCGGCGCGCAGCCGCGCCATCAGCGCGCGGGCGACGCCGCGCGGCACCAGTTCACGGATCAGCGCATAGCCATCACGCCGGTAATCCCCCTCGATCTCCATGAGCGGAGCCTAAACGGAGCGCGGGGCGGGGGGCAAGGGCAACAAAAAGGGCCGGGTGTTGCCACCCCGGCCTGATTGTTTCTGCGATGACGCGGGTGCTTACGCGCCGGTGACTTCGGCGATGTCGAGGCGGACGCCGGGGCCCATGCTCGAGCTGAGCGCCGCCTTCTGGAGGTACTTGCCCTTGGCGCCGGCCGGCTTGGCCTTGACGATGGCGTCGACGAAGGCGTCGAAGTTGGCCTTCAGGTCGGCCTCGGGGAAGCTCGCCTTGCCGATCCCGGCGTGGATGATCCCGGCCTTTTCGACGCGGAACTCGACCTGGCCGGACTTGGCGTCCTTGACCGCCTCGGCCGACGTTCGGGGTGACGGTGCCGAGCTTCGGGTTCGGCATCAGGCCCTTGGGGCCGAGCACCTTGCCGAGACGGCCGACGATGCCCATCATGTCGGGCGTGGCGATGACGCGGTCGATAGTCGATGTCGGCCGCCCTGGATGTCTTCCATCAGGTCTTCGGCACCGACCACGTCGGCGCCGCGGCCTTGGTCGCTTCCTCGGCCTTGTCGCCGCGCGCGAACACCGCGACGCGGACGTCCTTGCCGGTGCCCTTGGGCAGGTTGACGACGCCGCGGACCATCTGGTCGGCGTGGCGCGGATCGACGCCCAGGTTCAGCGCGACCTCGACGGTCTCGTCGAACTTGGCGGTGGCGAGGCTCTTCACCAGCGCGATGGCTTCGTCGACGCCGTAATTCTTGTTCGAATCGACCTTGCCGTCGAGGCGCTTTCTGTTTCTTGGTCAGCTTGGCCATGGCTTAACCCTCCACAACCTGGAGGCCCATCGCGCGGGCGGAGCCTTCGATGATCCGGGTCGCCGCCTCGATATCGTTGGCGTTGAGATCCTTCATCTTCATCTCGGCGATCTCGGCGAGCTGCGAGCGCTTGATGTTGCCGGCGGAGACCTTGCCCGGCTCCTTCGAGCCCGACTTCAGCTTGGCGGCCTTCTTGATCAGGAACGACGCCGGCGGGGTCTTGGTGGTGAAGGAAAAGCTGCGGTCGGCGTAGACGGTGATCACGGTCGGAATCGGCATCGCCTTTTCCAGTTCCTGCGTCGCGGCGTTGAACGCCTTGCAGAATTCCATGATGTTGACGCCGCGCTGACCCAGCGCCGGGCCGATCGGCGGCGACGGATTGGCGGCGCCCGCGGGCACCTGCAGCTTGATGTAACCGGTAATTTTCTTAGCCATTTAAATCACTCTCGTTTTGTCCTGGCCGGGCCCGGAGCATGTCCGGGTTCAACGAGGACGTCGAAGTTTAGCGGTCCAGACGACAGCAAGCTGCCTCCCGCAATGGATTTCCATCAGCGATGCTGGGTGGAAGCGGCGGCCCCTAGCGGATCGGGGGCGAAAGGGAAGGGTGGAGGCCGGAGGCATCGGAAAGTCGCAAAAGTCGCACTACGCTGTGCGACGTTCGGTCTTTTCCTGAAATCCGAACGCGCGATTCCAGGCTTAAAATTGCACAAGAGCAATTGGTTCGAATCATCCTTAAACATAACCAAAAAGGTTATCTGTAGGAAAGCATTTATTTTTGTCCGACAACAAATTCCGATTATCGCAGAGTTAACATCCTCTCCGTAGCCGGGCGATTATCCTCGATCGAACGAAACATTTTATCAGTTCACCGTTAACGGCGAAGAAAATTGGCAGCGGCCGTCGTTACCCACGCAGGCGCCGAACTGCCGTACTGTCGGCCGCAGCAACAAGGGGTATCCGATTGCTCCAAATCCGTGAGGGCCAAGAGGCCCGCCATCATGGTCGTTTCGCGCCTGTCCATCATGCCACCGTTGACCAGACCGTCGCTTCATCGGCGCGGACCGGCGGCTATGCAACCTACAGGGAAGGAATGAACCAATGTGCTGGATCTGTGACACCGACCGTTCGCTTGTCGTTCAAAATTATCTGAGCAGCCTGGGCGTTTCCCATTTCCAGCGGCCAAGCAGTGCCGATGCCATGCTGTTGGCCCCGACGGACGACTTTTCCTTTAGCGCCGGCCCCAAACTGACCGACGCCTTTCCGGCCGACGGGGTTGGTGATTTCAAGCCGATCACGACCACGTCTGTCCTTCTGCTGACCCCCGACGCCATTGCCAACGACACCAGCACGACAACGACCATCACGGTCGATGGCCCGTCGATCATCTCGACCATCGACAGCATCGGCGACCAGGACTTCGTTCGCGTCGAACTGGTCGCCGGTCGAATTTATGACATCGGCCAGTATCTGGTGCTCGATGGACCGAGCGGAGTCCCGCTGAGCGACGCCTTCATCGAGCTATACGACGCGTCGGGCAACCTGCTGACTTCCGCCGATGGGGGCGGACCGAACACGCCGTCGGGTCTCGACGCTCTGCTGACCTTCATTCCGGAGGTGAGCGGCACCTATTACATCAACGCCCGCGCCTTACGACCAAGATGCGACCAACGGCACCGGCGGCGACGCGGTCGGCGATTACGAGTTGTTCGTCACCGATGTCACCGACCAGCCGAGCTACGTGCCTTATTACGACCTCGACAGCCCGCTTCACTCGATCGACTGGGGCACGCAGGTCGACCGCACCTCGCGCAACCCGGATGGCGAGGAAGGTCCGCGGATCACCGACAATGCCTTTACCGGGGTCGGATCGAATCCATACGGGATCGAGGGCAAGAACGTCATCACCGTCTACTTTGCCAAGGCCGGCGACGTGTTCGTGTCCGAGGATCCGCTCAATCCCGGCGCTGACGACGACGATTGTCGCGCAGGGCTTGGCGGACTGGGAGATGAATGCCTTCCTGACCGCGCTCGACTTCTTCGAGCAGGTCGCCGACCTGGAATTCGTCGATCGTCGAGCAACCGCGCCGAAGCCGACTTCAAGATCATCACCTATGAGGGAACCCCGGGTGCGGGCGCGTCACTGCTCGGCCGGATGAGCCCGCCCAACGAGGACAATGAAGGGCAGATGGAGGTCAACTCGCGGCGACGTGCGCTGGACCGAGGAAGGGGTGTCGCTTGGCGGCTTCTACTTCCCGACCCTGCTGCACGAATTCGGGCACGGCCTGGGCCTGGCGCATCCGCACGACACCGGCGGGCGGTCGAGCATCATGCGCGGCGCCGGCGGCGGCACCGCCGGGATCGGCGGCGCGCTGGGCGATTTCGATCTCAGCCAGCAAGTTCTACACCATCATGTCCTACAACGACGGCTGGACAACTTCGCCCTACGGCCAGTCGCGTTCGGGCGGATTACCGGGACGGAGGTGGATCACTTCGGCTGGGTCGCGTCACTGAGCCCGCTCGATATTGCGGTGATCCAGGACAAATATGGCGTCAACGAAGAGTGGGCGACCGGCGACAATGTCTACACCCTGAAGGACGTCAACGCGGCGGGCACCTATCTATTCGTCGATCTGGGATGGCGGCGGGACCGACAGCATCGTCTATGACGGTGCGCGCGATGCCAGCATCGACCTTCGTCCGGCGACCCTGCTGTACGAGGAAGGTGGCGGTGGCCGTGTTTCCTATGCCTTATGGCGTCCATGGCGGCTTCACCATCGCCAATGGCGTCACCGTCGAAAATGCGCGCAGCGGATCGGGCAACGATGCGCTGACCGGCAACGAGGCGGCAAACCGCCTCGAATCCGGCGCCGGCACCGATACGTTGATCGGCAATGGCGGCAATGACATCCTGATCGGCGGCACCGGGGCCGACACGCTGACCGGCGGCGCCGGGGCGGACAGCTTCGTCTATCAGTCGAACGCCGACAGCAGTGTCGGGACCGGCCGCGACGTGATCACCGATTTCACGCGCGGCGCCGATCGGATCGACGTCTCGGCACTCAACGCGTCGAGCTTCGTCGGAACGTCGCTGTTCTCGGGCCAGGCCGGCCAACTGCGCTATGTCAGCTTCGACGGGACCACCATCATCGAGCTGGATTCGAACGGCGACCGCGTCGCCGACCTCCAGATCGAGCTGAACGGCATGATCGGGCTGGGGTTCAGCGATTTCATCGGCCTTGAGACCGATGCGACCGCGGTCGCCCCGGTTCGCGGTGGCGGTGGCGGCGGTGGGCCCAAGAAGAATGTCGGGCTGACCAGTGCCAACCAGAGCGACGGCTTCGCGCCCGAATCGACGAACATGATGTATTTCGAGCAACCGTCGCCGATGCAGGATTACTTCATCTAGGCAGGAGGCGAGTTTACGGTCGCGGCGTTCAATCCAGGATTCATTCCCGGGTCGAGCGCCGCGGCCATGGCGTCGCGCAGGGCGGCGTTGGTGAATGGCTTGCGCAGGATCGGGCAGGCCACGCGATATTCAGCCAGCGCATCGCTGTCCCAGTAACCGGTGATCAGCAGGCACGGCAGTCCGGGATGAAGCTTGTACGCTTCGGCCAGGAATTCGGCGCCATTGAGCCCGGGCATGGCGAAATCGACCAGCACCATATCGGGCCGACGTTGAGCCAAGGCGGTCAGTGCGGTGCGCCCGTCGGCGACCGATTCGACCCGGTGGCCGTCGGCCTCGACCATCTGCACGATCGTCTCGCGAACGTCGGCATTGTCGTCGACGATCAGCAATCTTGAGCTTGGCGGGCAGGGATCGGCCCTGGCCCGGCACGAACGGGGTCGCCACCCCGGTGGTGGCGGCGGGCAGATACAGGCTGACGGTCGTGCCGTGCCCTGGCTGGCTGTCGATTGCCAGCCGCCCGCCCGATTGCCGCACGACTTCGGCCACCTGCGCCAATCCGAGGCCGGTGCCCGCCCCCTGCGCCTTGGTAGTGAAAAACGGCTCCAGCGCGCGCCTGGCGGTCTCGGCATCCATCCCCGAGCCCTGATCGGTGACCGACAGGACCACGCTCTTGCGCCCGCCATCGATGGTCGGCGCGGCGCGAAGGGTCACCAAGCCTCCGTCCGGCATGGAATCGCGGGCATTGATGATCAGGTTCAGCAGCGCCAGTTCAAGTTGGACCTTGTCAGTCGCGGCCGGCGGCGTGTCTGGCTCGGTCGTAACCTCAAGCCGGTGGCGCAATTCGAGCGACTGACCGGCAAGTCCGGCGACATCGTCAAGCGTGGCGGCAACGTCGACCGACGTAATCGCCAGTTTCTGGCGACGGGAGAAGGTCAGAAGCTGGGACGTGAGGGCGGCGGCGCGCTCGGCGCTTTCGAACGCTCCCTTGGCGAACCTCTTCTCCCGTTCGTTGAGATTGTCGGATTGCTTGAGCCGGTCGAGTGCGCCAACGATCGGGGTCAGCAGATTGTTGAAGTCATGCGCCATGCCACCGGTCAATTGGCCGAGCGCCTCCATTTTCTGCGCCTCCAGGATACGCCGGGTGATGGTTCGCGTGGCCTCCACCTGTCGCCGGGCGACCAGGTAGAGAAGGAAGGCAAGCCCCAGGCTAAGCAGGGTGGCAATGCCAATCGAAATCCAAAAGGCGAGCACGGGATTGTCGATCCGCTGCGCCCTGAGGGCGATATGCGCGCTCCACCCGCTGACGGCGGAGCGGGCGAACGCCGTGTAGGTGCCGGTGCCTTCCAGAGTGACGTTGCGATAGAAGCCCGCCGCTGCCGGCGATCGCGAGGCCTTCTGGAGATAGATGGACCCCGGCGTCGCGAAGCGAGCTCCATCGTCGATCGAGCGCGCGATGAAGTTCCCGCGCTCATCAACCAATGCCGAGACCTCATAATCGCCGTAGGCGGGCGGCATCAATTCCAGGAACGAGGCATTCGAAAGCGCCACATGCAGGGTGCGTCGACGTCCGTTGGCCGTGGCGAGGCCGCGACTGATCAGGATGCAACGGCAGCCGTCGTCGCGGCGCAGCGAAAGATTGAGCTGGTTCGGCAAAAGGAACGGGCCAGACGCGGAAACGCGACCGATCTGGAATAACCGGGTGCCGGCTGCATTGTCGTCGAGCGCGACTTCGACCCAGGCCGGATTCTGTCGTGCAAATTCGGCGGCTCGCGCTGCTCCTTCGGTCGCATTGCCCGAAGTGATCGAACTCGCGGTGGCCAGGGCCTTACTCGTGGCCAGTGCCTGTCCCAGCAGCCCGTCGACACGGGCGGCGAGCAGTCTGGCATCGGTATGGGCGTAGCGTCTGACTGCACGCTCGCGGTTCTGCGCGTTGAAGGCGGAATAGAATGAGATAAACAGGAACAGAGGCAGCGCGACAATCAACGCAAAAAGAAGGAGTGAGCGTCGGTCACGATACACTTCGGCAGCTCCTCTAGTGGACATGGGCTAAAAGGCTTCATCCAACGGCGCAAGGAACAAGCGAGCATCTCATCGGATCCGTAACGATCGGGATCAAACGCCGACGTGTTCCGTTATTGATGAAAGATCGCGCCGTCTAGGCCGCGAACGAGGAGGTTTGGTGACCGATACCATGTTGATGGCCGAGGCCGAGATTGTGGCCGCGCGCAATGCGCTGCGCGAAAGCGAATTGTCGTTCCGGACATTTGCCGATGCGCTCCCGCATATGGTCTGGTCGACGCTGCCCGACGGATTCCACGATTATTATAATGCCCGCTGGTACGAATTTACCGGCGTGCCCGACGGCTCGACCGACGGCGTGGGATGGAACGGGATGTTCCATCCCGACGACCAGGAACGCGCCAGGTCTGTCTGGGAAGAATGTCTGAAAACGGGCCAGCCGTATGAGATAGAATATCGCCTGCGCCATCACAGTGGCGAATATCGCTGGACACTGGGGCGCGCGTTTGCGGTGCGCAATGTCAAGGGTGAGATCGTCCGCTGGATCGGCACCTGCACCGACATTCACGATACCAAGCGGGTGGCCGAGCAGAACGAGATTTTGAGCCGCGAGCTGAGCCATCGGATCAAAAATATCTTCGCGGTGATCGGCGGGCTGGTGTCGCTATCGTCGCGCCAGCAGCCGGGCAACGAGGCCTTTGCCGCCAATTTGCAGCAGCGCATCGGGGCCTTGGGGCGGGCGCATGAATTTGTCCGCCCGCACAGCGAGGAGTCGGCGCCCTCCGCCTTTCCGGAAAGCCTGCACGGGATTATCCGGCAAATCCTCGAGCCCTATCCGGCCATCAGCGACGGGCGAATCCGGGTCGAGGGCGACGATTTCAGGGTCGACGACCGTGGCGCGACACCGATGGCGCTGGTGATCCACGAACTGGCTACCAACGCCGCCAAATATGGCGCGCTGTCGACTCCCAATGGCGTGGTCACGATCCGCACCCGCAAGGATAGCGACCTGATGAGTGTCGAGTGGGATGAGCAGGGCGGACCGCCGCTTGGCAGCGACCCCGTTCGCACGGGCTTCGGTACCAAATTGATGGAATTGAGCGTGGTCGGGCAACTGGGTGGACAATTGGATCGGACATGGCGGCCTAACGGCCTCCTTGCCCGGATCAACGTCAAACGCGCCGCGTTGGCGCGCTGACCTTCAGCCGAACAGTTTTAGCGAGACCGGAGGCGCCGCTTCGCGGCCAGCGCGAACGCCCAGCGCATATTCCACCGCACGACGCACAGTATCACTGTCGGTTGGCTTGGTCAGGACGCCAACGGTACCGGCAATCCCGTCCCCCAGGATGCGCGGATTGGCCGTCAGAAAAAGCACCGTGACACCCTTGTCACCAAGCATCTTGCCAATCTGCGGGCCGGTCAGGCCGTCGCGCAGGTTAAGGTCGACCAGGGCGAGATCGATCGACTGATCGAAATACTCCTCGGCCGAGCTTAGGTCGGGCGCAATGCCGAGCGGCTCGAAGCCGCCGTCATGCAGGATGGCCTCAAGCTCCAGGGCGACGAGCATTTCGTCTTCGACGATAAGAATTCTTGCAGTCATAGCCTTATCTATGGGTTGTCGCGTAAAATGTCGGAAATTAACCCGGAAAGGGGGCTTCGGTTCCAAAATTTTGCGCTCGATCGGGCGGCATAGGTTCGCCGATGCAACTTGATTGCGGACTCCTCGTTGTGGCTTGATGCTCGAAATTCCCAACGACAACGATCATCCGCTCGCCGAGCGGTTTCTGGCCTTTATCGGCGGCGCCGACTTCCCCTGCGTCGGGGCCAAGGCAGCCGCCAATCGCGACGGGATCGCCTTCGTCGTGGCGCGCGACTTTCGATCGGCGTGGGATGATCTGAGAATCTTGCCGGGGCTGCTCGACCTCGCGAAGCGCTATCGCGCCGACCCGGTGCCGTTCCAGTCGCTGGTGGTGCTGTTCGAGCATGGCGCGCCACCCGACGAGGAGATTTTCGAACGCCAATTGTGGACTCGGTTGCAATCGCTAACCGACAAGGATGAATGGCTCGGCCAGCCCCCTGATCCGCGGGTTGCGCATGACCCCGATGACCCGCATTTCGCGATGAGCTTCGGCGGCGAGGCGTTCTTCGTGGTCGGGCTGCACCCCAAGTCGAGCCGGCCGGCGCGGCGGTTCGAGACCCCGGCAATGGTGTTCAACCTGCACGACCAGTTCGAGCAATTGCGTGCCGCGGGCCGCTACGACAAATTGCGCGGCGCGATCCTGGATCGCGACCTGGCGCTGGCGGGCACCCTCAACCCGATGCTTAGCCAGCACGGCAGCAAGAGCGCGGCGCGGCAGTATAGCGGACGCGCGGTGAGCGATTCATGGCAATGCCCGTTCAGCGGCCGGCGGGACGTGTCCGATGCGGCATGAAATCGCCCCGCGGAGCGGGGTCGCCTTCACGCTCGACGCGGGCCAGAGGCTGGCGGTGATCGATCCGCTTGGCGGGCAGGTGGCGGATCTGCTGGCATTCGGACGGGCCGATATCGGCGAGGTGCTGAGCGCGGGCCGGACGATCGATTATGCCAGCCGCATCTATCTGACCAAGGGCGACCCGCTTTATTCCAACCGTTCGAATATCATGCTCGACATTGTCGAGGATGAGGTCGGAAGGCATGATTTCCTGCTGACCCCGTGCAGCAAGGAGATGTTCCGCATCCTCTATGGCGACAGCGAGCCCCACCGCGGCTGCTTCGGCAACCTCGCTGCAGCGCTCGAGCCCTACGGCGTTACCGAGGACATGATCCCGACGGCGTTCAACTGCTTCATGAACGTACCGGTCGATGGTGACACGGGGGTGGTGCGCGTGCTGCCGCCGTTGAGCAAGGCGGGTGACCGAATCGTGTTCGAAGCGCGGATGGACCTGATCATCGGGCTGACGGCCTGCTCGGCACCTCTGTCGAACGGTGGCTCGTTCAAGCCGATCGCCTGGGAAGTCGGCTGAACAGTCTGACGCTGGCGCCGCGGCTGGCGGCTCCGGCGATCGCCACGCCGTGGGCGCGCTGGCGAGTGGGCCTGTTCTACTGGTGGCGGCACGGGCGCTGGCCCGACCTCGAGACGCCGCGGCGCTTCACCGAATGGGTCCAGTGGCGAAAACTGCATGACCGACGGCGCGATCTCGCGCTGCTGACCGACAAGGCGCACGCCAAGGCGGTCGCCCTCGCGCGGATCGGTGCGCGCGCGATCATTTCGACCTTGTGGCTCGGCAAGAATCTCCCCGAGCGCGCGCCGTGGCCGATGCCGTTCATCGTCAAGGCCAATCACGGCTGCGGGCAGTTCGTAGTGGTGCGCACCGAGGTCGATTATCGTCGCGCGAAAGCAATCGCGCCACGCTGGCTGGCGCGTGCTTACGGCGGGATCCTCGACGAATGGCATTATGGCGCGGCGCGACGGTTGCTGCTGGTCGAGCCATATATCGGCGGGGCGGTGCTGCCGCTGGATTACAAGGTCTACGTGTTCGGCGGGCAAGCGGCAGTGGTGCAGTTGCACGTCGGTCGCGGATCGCGGCACCGTTGGAGCCAGTTCGATCGCGACTGGACGCCCTTGTCGGAGCATCCGATCGACGTGCCACCGCCGTCGCTGCTCGCCGAGATGCTTGCCGCGGCCGAGGCGATGGCTGCAAACGCGGATTTCCTGAGGGTCGATTTCTATTGCGAGGACGGCCGCCTGTGGTTCGGCGAATGCTGCCTGTACCCCGGTTCAGGCCTCGATCGGTTCCAGCCCGAGGCGCTCGACCGGTGGCTCGGCGACTGCTGGACTAGGTCGCGCGAGAGAGCATGTCGCCCATCAGTCGGTGGACCAGGTTGATCGCCTTCAGCGGGCGGATCATCACCTTGAAGGATGCGATGCGCTGCCGATCGTCGGTCAGGCGGATGATGTCCACGCCGTTGATCGTCACCCCGTCGATGATAGTTTCGAACTCGAGCACCGCGCCATAATCGCTGCGCCACTCGCCGATATAGCGAAAATCGGGACCGCCGAGCACCGCGGTCGCGGCACCGAGATACGACTGCGTAACGGCGCGGCCATGCTGGGTGGTGTGGACAATCGGGCTGTCAAAGGTCGCGTCCGGGTCGAGCAGATCGTGCAGCGCGGTGGGGTCGGGAGTGCGCACATAAGCGTGCCAGGCGTCGATCGCGGTCATGCGGTTTCCTTTTGCTGCTGCTGATCCGCAGCCGCGCGTTCGGCGCCGTGATGCGTGTCGAGTGCGGTCCAGATGGCGGACACCACGACCGATCCTTCACCGACCGCCGAGGCGACGCGTTTGACCGAGCCGGCACGAACGTCACCCACCGCCCAGATGCGGGGATGGGAGGTGGCGAAGGTCGAAGCACCCCCGACCTCGCGCCCGGTGCGAACGAAGCCCTTGTCGTCAAGCTCGACCAGGCCCGACAGCCATTCGCTGTTGGGCGCGGCGCCGACCATGATGAACAGCGCCTGGGTGGCGATGTCGCGAGACGTGCCGCCTTCGTCGATGGTCATTGAGGAAAGGTGCGTGTCGCCGTCGAGCGCGGTGATGTGGGCACCATAATGGATCGTGATCCGCGGATCATTCTGCAGCCGGCTGCGTAGATAATCGCTCATCGATTCAGCCAGGCTCTCGCCGCGCACGAGCAGATGGACGTGGCTTGCGGTGCGCGACAAATACATCGCCGCCTGACCCGCGGAATTGCCGCCGCCGACGATCACCGCCTCGGTCTTGCGACAGAACCGCGATTCCATCTCGGTCGCGGCATAATAGACGCCCGCGCCCTCGAATTTCTCGATATTGGGCAGTGGCAGGCGGCGATACTGCACGCCGGTGGCGATCAGCAGGGCGCGGGCACAGATCGGCAATTCGCCGTCAAGCATCGCGCACAGGCTGCCGTCGTCGCGCTCGGTGAGCGCCGTCACCCGGCGCGGCATGGCGAAGCGGGTACCGAACTTCATCGCCTGGACCTGGCCGCGGAACACCAGGTCGCCGCCCGAGATCCCGGTCGGGAAGCCCATGTAATTCTCGATCCGGCTGGAGGTGCCGGCCTGGCCGCCGATCGACAAATCCTCGACCAGCAGGGCGCGCAGGCCTTCGGCGCCGGCATAGACTGCCGCCGCGACCCCCGCCGGTCCGCCCCCGACGATCAGCAGATCGATATCGTCGCCATCGCCGGGACTAAGGTCGAGCCCGACCTTCTGCGCCACCTTGAGCGGGGTCGGGTCGTCGATCACGTCGCCCTTGCCGAAGATCACTGCGGGGCGGCCGCGATCGATCCGGCATTCGATCGCCGCTTCGTCGCCATCTTTCGTGCCGAGTTCGTGGCTCTGGAACGGGATGCGGTTGCGACTGGCGAACACCGCGACCGCCTGCACCGCGGGGTCGGCCTCAGCGCCGATGATCACCAGCGCACTGTCGCCGGCTTCGAACTGACGGCGGCGCCGGGCGGTGAAGACCGTGAGGATGATGTCCGACATTTCGGGAATGTTGGCCATCAGGGCGAGCATCGTCTGGCGTTCGACCTCAATCACGCGCGTATCCGCACAGGCGCGCATCGGCAGCGTGAAATTGCCGCCCGACAGAAAGCTGATCTCGCCAAGGAACTGGGTCGGGCCGATGGTCGTCGGGACATAACGGCCGCCGGTGAACGGATCGACCACCTCGACTTCACCCTCGACAACATAAATGAAGCGGTCCATCGGCGCGCCGGCATCGGCGACCAGCGTGCCGGCAGGGTAGGAACGTTCGCTTCCGGCCTCGCGCAGCGCGGCAACATGGCCCTCCTCGAGCGGGATGCGCTTCATCGTTGCGAGGTCGCCAGCGATCGATTCCATGTCCGTCTCCCGGGCCTCACTATGTGGCATCGAGGGCAGCGGTTGAAGCCCGTCGATTGACTAGTGCCCGATGGCTAGCGGCCCTATCTCGACAGTTGGGACCGAGCCTGACAGCGGGTGCGTGGAACCCGGCGCTGGCTGGTTCGTCCTCCATCCATGCTTTTCCAGTTGTTTTCCCGACGTGCCGCGGCGGCCGCGACCCTGCTGCTGCTTGCCACACTGCCTCCCTCGCTGCCCGCGCAGGCCCGCGACAGCGCCCCGTCCGCCGCCGCCGAAATCGAAAAGGAGGATTTCTTTCGCGTCGGTATCGCCCCCGTGCGCGCGCCGGCCGGCTATGACGTGACGATCGTCTATTTCATGGACTATCAGTGCCCGTCGTGCCGCCGCTACACCCCCGATGTCGCGCGTGTGCTGGCCGAGGATCCAAAGATCCGTATGATCTACCGCGACACGCCGATCCTGTCGGACATGTCGACCGTCGCCGCCAGAGCGGCGATCGCGGCCGCCTTCCAAGGGCGGCATGAAGCATTCCACCATGCGTTGATGCTGACCAAGGGTCAGTTAAGCGACGCTGCCATCCGCGCCGCCGCCGACAAGGCCGGAATTGACTGGCCGCGCCTGCAGCGTGACCTGAAGACGCGCGGAGACGACATCGACTCGCAGATCGGTCGCAATGTCGAACTGGCGGTCGCGACCGGGATCATGGGAACGCCGGCGTTCATCGTCGGCGACCGCCTGTCGAACGGGGCGCTCGACTATGCCGGTCTGAAGGCGGAAATCGCCGATGCGCGGGCCGCAGCCGGGGTCAAGCAGGCTGGCTCGGCTCCCGCCGACGAACCACCGCCGACACAGAACGATACTGCAACGACCGCGAAGGTGGCCGCGACGGCGCCTGCGCAGCCTCAAGCGCCGATTTTCGCAGCGGCTACCGACCGTCCTGACCGTGCGGAACCGGTGGCCGAAGGCGAGCGACAGGGATGGTCGACGCTGGCGGCCGGCATCGCCGGCTTGATCATCGCCGCCGCGCTCGCCGCGGGATGGTGGTGGAGCCAACGTCGCACAGGCTCGGTTGACGCCTGACGACTTCAGGCCAGGCGCGTTACTTGACGCGTTCGACCTGCTCGAATTCGAGCTCGACCGGGGTCGCGCGGCCGAAGATCGAGACGCTGACCTTGACCCGGCTGCGGTCGAAATCGAGCTCTTCGACCAGGCCGTTGAACGAGGCAAACGGGCCGTCGAGAACCTTGACGTTGTCGCCGATCTCGTAATCGACCTTGATCTTCTGCTTCGGCGCGGCGGAGGCGGCTTCCTCGCGGGTCGAGAGGATTCGCGCGGCCTCGGCCTCGCTGATCGCCTGCGGCTTGCCGTTGGGGCCGAGGAAGCCGGTCACCTTGGGGGTGTTCTTGACGAGGTGATAGACGTCGTCGTTGAGCGCCAGCTTGGCGAGCACGTAGCCGGGGAAGAACTTGCGGTCGCTGGTGACCTTCTTGCCGCGACGGATCTCGGTGATCTTCTCGGTCGGAACCTCGACCGATTCGACCAATTGGGTCAGGCCCATGCGCTTCGCGTCGGCGAGGATCTGGTCCTTCACCTTGTTTTCGAAGCCGGAATAAGCGTGGATGATGTACCAGCGAGACATGGATGAAGAGCCTTTTATGAGCCGATCAGGCCGAGCAGATATTTGACGATGGACGAGAAGACCGCATCGACGCCGAGGAAGAAGATCGCAAGGATCGTGGTCATGATCAGGACCATGACCGCAGTGGTGACGGTTTCCTTGCGCGTCGGCCAGACGACCTTGCGCGCTTCATTGCGCACCTGGTTGACGAATTCGCCGGGGGTCGTTTTTGCCACGTCGCTTGCCTTCTTCGTTGGCGGTCTTGCCGGATAGCCCCCTTCCCCCGCCGGGCCCTTGAGGCCGGAGAGGGAAGCATGAGTACCCATGTCCGCATGGGAGCGCGACTTAGCGAGCGGGGGCGGGGTTTGCAAGGCGGGGATTAGTCTTCGCCGGGCCGGCATCGGAATAAATCCGATGCCGTCGATCCTGTCGGCTACGCCGCAGGTCGGCCGGCCTTGCGCGTCGCTTCGCGACCGGGATTTAGCGCTTCGCTAAATCCCTCGCTGCAGGCCTGGCAGGGGCAGGGGGACTCGAACCCACGACCCTCGGTTTTGGAGACCGATGCTCTACCAACTGAGCTATACCCCTAGGCCGAGGCGGCGATTAGCCGCGCGGGCGGTCAATCGCAAGCGAAGTCAGGCGGCGACGTCGAACGGGACGATTTCGCCACTGAGGTAGAGGTTGCGGGCCTTGGTGCGCGATAGCTTGCCCGATGAGGTGCGGGGCAGGGTGCGCGGGGGGACGAGTTCGACCACCGGGGTGATGCCGGTGATGGCACGAACGCGCTCGCGGATATCGTCGCGAAGACGCCCGCGTTCCTCCGGGTCGCTGACCCGGCAATGGACCAGCACCGCGGGAGTTTCCTCGCCCAGCGGGCCGGTGATGGCGAAGGCGGCGATATCGCCCGACTTGAAGCCGGGTAATTGCTCGACCGCCCATTCGATATCCTGCGGCCAGTGGTTGCGGCCGTTGATGATGATCATGTCCTTGGCGCGACCGACAATGAAAATGTAGCCGGCCGATAGGTAGCCCATGTCGCCGGTGTCGAGCCAACCGTCGTCAGACAGGCAAGCCGCGGTGGAGTCGGGATCGCGGAAATAGCCGGCCATGACCGACGAGCCGCGGCAATAAAGTTTGCCGATCGAACGTGTCGGGCAGCACCGCGCCGGCGGAGTCGCGGATCTCGACCTCCATGCCGATCACCGGCTTGCCGCAATTGACGATCGCGCGATAGCGGCGCGGGCGTTCCTGCGCCGGGGTGCCGGCACCCGACAGTTCCAATTCCTCGACCAGCTCCAGCCTTATGCCTTCGCCCGGTGGCATGATCGAAACCGCAAGCGTGGCTTCGGCAAGGCCATAGCTGGGGCAGAAGGCCGCGGCCTTGAACCCTGCGTCGGCGAAACTGTCGACGAAGGCCTGCATCACGTCGGGGCGGATCATGTCCGCGCCGTTGCCAGCGATCCGCCAGCGCGACAGGTCGAAGCGGTCGGCGGCGCGGGTCTGCGACGACATTCGGCGCGAGCAGATGTCGTAACCGAAGGTCGGGGAGTAGCTGAGCGTCGTGCCGGGATTGCGGCTGATCAGATCGAGCCACGCCAGCGGACGGCGCGCGAAATCCTCGGTCTTGAGATAATCGACGCTGACCTGGTTGGCGAGCGGCGACAGCATGCAGCCGACCAGTCCCATGTCATGATACCAGGGCAGCCAGCTAATGCAGCGGTCGCTGTCTTCCAACTCGATGCCTTTGCCGTGAGCATGGAGGTTGTCGAGCAGCGCGCGATGGGTGACCGCGACACCGTGCGGGAAGCGGGTCGAACCCGAGCTGTACTGAAGATAGGCGATATCGTCTTCGCGCGCCGCGGGAAGCGGCGCCTCCGACGGGGCGACCTCGACCAGACTGTCCCAGTCGCGTGCGCTGACACCGCGCTGGGCGGCGGCGTCGATGGAATAGTCGGCCAATTCGGGAGGATAGAGGAACAGCTGAGGGTCGCTGCTTTCGAGCATCACGAGCAACTGGCTGACATAGGCCTCGCGGCCGCCGAAGCTGGTCGGCAGCGGGAGCGGGACGGGCCACAGCCCGGCATAGACCGCGCCAAAGAAACAGGCCGCGAATTCAGCGCCGGTCTCGGCGATCAACGCGACCCGGTCGCCGGGGGCGAGGCCGAGCGTGACAAAGCGGCGGGCATGGGCGAGCGCGTCGGCCTTCAGCTCCGGATAAGAATAAGCGCGGATCAACGTGCCGCGCGCATCGTGGAAATTCATGCCGCGTGACCCGGTTGCCGCATAGTCGAGCGCATCGCCCAGCGTGTCGAAATCGGCAAAGCGCCGCGCGAGGCTGTCGGTGGTGGGCGTTGCGCCGGGAGGAGTAAGGCTGGTCATCATCTCGGTATCGCCGTCACTCATGCCCCTATGCTTTCCTGGCCCTGATCGAACCGCCACCGCGCGAGGCGCGAGGACGGCACTTCCCCTAGGCTTTGCTTGATGGTCATCGACTGTGGCACAAACATGGCGACATGCCCGCACGCCAGCCTCGCCGACCCCGTCCGCCGCTCGACGAAGCAGCCCTGAAGGAGCTCGGGCTGGCCTATGTCGCGCGCTTTGCCACCAGCCGCGGTAAACTGGCCGATTACCTCCGGCGAAAGCTGCGTGAGCGGGGTTGGGGCGGGGACAGCGAGCCACCGGTGGCGGCGATCGTCGAATGGGCGGCCGAGGCCGGGTTCATCGACGATCGGGCGTATGCGCTGTCAAAGGCGCAGATCGCTCGGCGATCGCGGGTTACGGTGAGCGACGCCTGGCCATGGAGCTTCGAGCGGCAGGGATCGAGGATGACGACGGGCAGGCGGCGCGCGACCTGGCCCGCGACACCGGCGACGAGGCGGCGCTTCGTTACGCCCGCCGCAAGCGCATCGGGCCGTTCGCGAGCGCGCCCGCTGACCGTGGAGAATCGGACAAGGCCCTCGCCGCAATGATCCGCGCCGGACATTCGTTTGAGCGCGCCAAACGCATCCTTTCATTGCCACCGGATTTCGATGCGCAGACGTAACTAGTTGCCAACTCGGCTTTTTCCTTGAATGCGCCAAATCTGTTTAATGGCGCGGTCCGGCATGGTATGACCCTGTGGTGCGCCAGACGGGAGAGAGTACGGCGCCTGTCGCCAGTTCATCGGCTAATGCCGAACCCTCTGTTGCGCATGCGATCCTTGGCGATGGCACTGGCAAGGATGAGACCGACGTGTCGAATGGCGGCGAAGACGGCGATTCATACGACGATGGCGACGGCTTCCCGGTGGCCGGGCGAATTAAATGGTTCGACGCCACGCGCGGCTTCGGTTTTCTCGTCAGCGACCAGTGTGAAGGCGACGTACTGATCCATTTCTCGGTGCTTCGCGAACATGGTCGCCGCAGCCTTCCGGAGGGTGCGCTGATTGAATGCATTGTCGAACAGCAGGAGCGTGGTCTGCAGGCTCGCCGCATCGTCTCGATCGACCTTAGTGAGGCCTTGCCCAGTCCGGCCAGACCGGCCATTCCTGCCGCTGACCGTGCCGATCGTCAGGCCTTGGCGGACGCGGCGGGCGAGTTCGAGTCGGTGGAGGTAAAATGGTTCAATCGCGTCAAGGGCTATGGTTTTCTCAATCGAGTGGGCGAACCGGATGCGGACATCTTCGTCCATATGGAGACGGTGCGGCTGGCGGACCTGGTCGACCTGCAACCCGAGGATCTGCTCGAAGCGCGGATCGCGGAGGGTCGCAAGGGACTGACCGCGGTCGAGCTTCGCCACGCCTGATCCTGCAATTCCTGTTCGCGGCGATGGTCGCGGTGCCGGCAGCCTGCCAGCCGGCCGCGGGCCCGGTGCAGCTTGAACGCTCGGCGGCGGGGCTCGACCAGGTCGCTGCTGACCATCAAGTCGAGGGGCAAGACGCACCAATTCACCGTCGAGGTCGCGCGTACATTCGAACAGCAGCAGACGGGACTGATGAACCGCGCGTCGCTCGCGCCTGACCGCGGGATGATCTTTCCCTACGATCCGCCGCAGTCCGTCGCGTTCTGGATGAAGAATACGTTGATCCCGCTCGACCTGATCTTCATCGCTCCGGGCGGCAAGATCGTGCGGATCGAGGAGAATGCGGTGCCGCTGTCGCTCGATCAGATACCGTCCGGCGGGCCGGTCGAAGCGGTGCTCGAACTGGCGGGCGGGCGGTCGGCAGAACTTGGGCTGAAAGCCGGGCGACCAGGTACGACTGGCAGCCGCTGACAGCGCCTTGCGTCGCCTCGCGGAACGGCGCTAACGGCGCGCCCATGGGACTTTTCGCAAACGCCTTCACCTGGTGGAACGGTGCGTCGTGGGGCACGTCGCTCTTCTCGCGGCGCCACGGCGAGGAAGTCGGCCGCGACGAGGCCGGCAACATCTATTTTCGCCACGCCAAGGATCCGGCGCGCCGCTGGGTGATCTATGCGGGGGCCAACGACAGCAGCCGCGTGCCGCCGGGCTGGAACGCCTGGCTGCGCGGAACGATCGACGAGCATTCCGGACAAGGCCCTGCCGCCGCGCCGTGCGTTCGAGCAGCCGCCGGCGGCCAATCTGACCGGGAGCGACGCAGGCCTAGCGCCCGGCGGGATCGATCCGCGCCGGTGGCCAGCGCGCCGCGGCGACCGGCGACTATAGCGCGTGGACGCCCGACCAGGCGTGAAGCGCGGACCGCTTCCTTGGCCTGATCGCGTCGGCGCTCGCCGTCGCCGCCTGCGATCCGAGTCCGGAAGACGACTGTCGCGGCAACAACAAGGTCACCGCCGAGACCCTGCCGCCGTCGGTCGACACCGCCGGGCGTGACGCCGATGGCCGAGCGCGTCGCGGTGCTCGCGCCTGCTCAACAAGCGCAACGGCATCGTCCGCGATCTCACGCTCAAGCCGGGCCAGGCGATCCGCGCCAAGGACGCGCTGATCCGGCTTCGCGCCTGCGACGCCACCGCGCCGTGGGAAACCGAGCGGCTGACCGGCGCCTTCGTCCAGCTCGACGTGCGCCGGACCGATCGCAACTGGGAGCGGGTCTTTTCGGGCTGGCTGTACAAGGAAAGCCCGTCGCTCAACGTCGTCGAGCATCCGGTCTATGACGTCTGGGTCAAGAGCTGCGCGATGAGCTGGCCCGGCGCGGCGGAAGCGCCGGCTTCGGACGGCTGGGTCGAGCAACCGGTCGAGCGCGCCGAAATCGGGCGGTGGAAGCGCGTCGCGGCGACGATTCGCCGAGCAGTTCGAACCCGGCGCCGGTCGACGCCCCTGCCGAGCCCGCGCCCGAGCCCGAGCCGAGCGCGCCGGAGAGCAACGCGACGTAAAGCGTCGCGCTTGACGGTCACCGCGCCGAGCGAGGCGAGGTGATCGGTCATGAACTGGCAATCGAGCAGCAGGAAATGCCGACGCGGAGGCGCGCGACGAGCCACGCCAGCGCGACCTTCGACGCATCGGTGCGGCGGCTGAACATCGATTCGCCGAAGAAGGCGCGGCCCAGCGCACGCCGTAAAGGCCGCCGACCAGCTCGCGGCTTCGCCTTCGCCCTGCCAGCACTCGATCGAATGCGCCTGCCCCGCGGCGTGGAGGCCGTGCGTGGCGCGTTCGATCTCGGCGTTGATCCAGGTTTCGGGCCGGTCGGCGCAGGCGCGCGACGACGTCGGCGAAGGCCGTGTCGCAGGTCACCGTGAAGTGATCGCTCCGCACTCGCCTGGCGAGTGAGCGCGACAGGCGGAACCGGCGCAGCGGGAGGATCGCCCGGCTGCGCGGCTCGACCCAGAAGATGTCGTCGGCATCGCGGCTGTCGGCCATCGGAAAAATGCCGGCGGCGTAACCGCGAAGCAGGATCCGGGGGTCGAGACCGCTCATCGGTCAATCGTTATCACGACAGATCGACCAATATCAGAGAATTTCGCGCACCACTTCCTGCGGGCGGCACAAGCGAACGCCTTTGTCGGTTTCGACCAGGGGACGGTTCACATAGGCGGGATTGGCGATCATCGCGGCGAGTATTGTGGCGTCGTCAGCCTCGGTGAGGCCGCGCTCCTCGGCATCGGTGCCGCGCAGGCGGAGCGCATCTTTGGGCGACAGCGCGGCGTCACGCAGCAATTGTTCGAGCTTAGCGCGGTCATAGGGCGTCTTTAGATATTCGATGACGGTCAGGTCGGCACCCGACTGCTCAAGGATCTCCAGCGTCTTGCGTGACGTGCCGCAGGCCGGATTGTGCCAGATGGTCGCCTTCAATTTCGTCTCCGTCAATTGCCAATCAGCCAGCGCACCGGAAGCACGGCATATTGCCAGGTCGGCCTACCGTGTACGTCGGTTGCCGGGCGGAATCGAGTGCGGCTGGTGACGATGGCGCAGGTCGCCGTATCGAGCTCGGCATCGCCCGCCGACCGGAAAATCTGGCAATCCTCGGCGCGACCTTCGGCGGTGACCCGAATGCGGATCTGGGTCACGCCCTGCGCCCCTCGCCGGAGTGCACCCTTTGGATAGTCACGATCGCTAATCCAGCCGGACAGGATCGCCGTCGGAGTCGCGATCTGCTTGGCAGGATTGGGGCTTTCGGTCTGCGGCGGCGGGGACGCGGCCAGCAGCAGCGTCGCCAGCATCACCCCTTCTGCTCCTCAAGCCACTGTTCGAGCCACTTGATCGTATAGTCGCCGCTCATGAACGCCTCGGTGCGGATGATCTTCTGCTGCAGCGGGACGGTGGTCTTCATGCCTTCGACCACGAACTCCTCGAGCGCGCGCTTGAGCCGCATGATGCAACGTTCGCGGGTCGCGCCGTAGACGATCAGCTTGCCGATCATGCTGTCGTAATAAGGCGGGACCCTGTAGCCGGCGTAGAGCCCGCTATCGACGCGGACGTGCATGCCGCCCGGCGCAACGTAATTCTTCACCGTGCCGGGCGAGGGGGCGAAGGTCTCGGGATCCTCGGCATTGATGCGGCATTCGATGGCGTGGCCGTGGAGGATAACCTCATCCTGCGTCACCGACAGGCCGTCGCCCTGCGCGACGCGGATCTGTTCGCGCACCAGGTCGATGCCGCTGATCATCTCGGTCACCGGATGCTCGACCTGCAGCCGGGTGTTCATTTCGATGAAGTAGAATTCGTCATTCTCGTAGAGGAATTCGATCGTGCCGGCGCCGCGATAGCCCATGTCGGCCATGGCGTTGGCGACGATGCCGCCCATCCGCGCGCGCTGCTCGGCCGAGATGACGGGCGAGGGCGCTTCCTCGAGCACCTTCTGGTGGCGGCGCTGGATCGAGCAGTCGCGCTCGCCGAGGTGGATCGCATTGCCGTCGCCGTCGCCGAACACCTGAAATTCGATGTGGCGCGGGTCGCCGAGGTATTTTTCCATGTAGACGGTGTCGTCGCCGAACGCGGCATTGGCCTCCGACGAGGCCTGCATCATGGCGCTTTCGAGGTGGTCCTCGCGCTCGACCACCTTCATGCCGCGCCCGCCGCCGCCCGTGGCGGCCTTGATGATGACGGGATAGCCGATCTCGTCGGCGACTGGCGTGCGCCTCGGCGACGGTCTCGATCGGGCCGGGCGAGCCGGGGACGAGCGGCAGGCCGAGCGCTGGCGGCCGTGCGCTTGGCCTCGACCTTGTCGCCCATGATGCGGATATGCTCGGGCTTGGGGCCGACCCAGCAGATGCCGTGGCTCTCGACGATCTCGGCGAACTGGGCGTTCTCGCTCAGGAAGCCGTAGCCGGGGTGGATCGCGTCGGCGTGAGTCGATCTCGGCCGCCGAGATGATGTTGGCGATGTTGAGATAGCTGTCGGCGGCCGCAGGCGGGCCGATGCAGACCGCTTCGTCGGCCAGGCGGACGTGCATCGCGTCGGCGTCGGCGGTCGAATGGACCGCGACCGTCTTGATGCCCATTTCGTGGCAGGCGCGGTGAATGCGCAGCGCGATCTCGCCGCGATTGGCGATCAGCAGCTTCTTGATCGCCATTCGCTCAGCCGATCACGACAGCGGTTGGTCAACTCGACCGGCTGGGCGTCGGTGACGAGGATCTGGCGAACGTGCCGGCCTTGGCGCGCAGTGATCGGGTTCATCACCTTCATCGCCTCGATGATCAGCAGCGTGTCGCCGTCCTTGACCGTCTGGCCGACCGGCGATGAACGGCTTGGCGCCGGGTTCGGGCGACAGGAAGACGGTGCCGACCATCGGCGACTTGAGCGCATCGACCGGCGTCGCCGCGGGCGCGGCATCGGCGGCGGGCGGCAGCGGCAGCGGCGCGGGGCCGGTGCGGCGGCTGCGGCGCGGGTGCATAGGCCATCACCGGCGCGGGCTCGCGCCGCACCTTGATCTTGCGGTCGCCGTCCTCGACTTCGATTTCGGTCAGATCATTGGCGGAGAGCAGCTCGGCGAGCTCGCGCAACAAGGCGCTATCGACGCGCATCGATGCCCGTCGCTTGCTGTCGGCCATCGCTCGTTTCCTGTCACAAATAGCGAAGCGGCGCTCCCTGTCAGAGCCGCGCCGCCGCGTCCAGTGCCAGCTACATATCCGTGCGCGCCCTGGCCCTTGATCACCGGTTGGCGGCGAGCGCGACGAGGTCGGTGTGGCGGAAGGGTTCGCGCGTTTCGGGGTCGCTGAGGTGCACTTCGATCACGGCGGTGGCGATCGCCTTAACCGCATCGTGAAGCGCGACCGAGGTGTGGCTGTAGCCGCCGGCATTGAGGATCACCGCCGCGGCGCCGCCTCCTGCGCCTCGTGCAGCCAGTCGATCAGATGGCCTTCGTGATTGGACTGGCGGATGTCGAGGGCGAGGCCGAGCGTGGCGGCTGATCGGTCATCATCGCGGCAATGTCGTCGAGGCTTTGCGTCCCGTAAATCGCGGGCTCGCGGCGTGCCGAGCAGGTTGAGATTGGGGCCGTTGAGCACGAAGATGGTCGTGCGTCATTTGCGTATGAGCGCCCTGCTACCTATCTGCGCCCTAGACGATATGACCCAGCCGACACCCTGCAAGTCGCGACATCAACGGCGAAGCGCGGCGCGTGGCGGCGGGATCGACGATCGCCGAGCTGATCGCCGACATCGGGCTCGACCCGGCGCGGGTCGCGGTCGAACGCAACCTGGAGATCGTGCCGCGCTCGACCCTCGCCGACGTCGCTGGTCGAGGATGGCGACGATTATGAGATCGTCCATTTTGTCGGGGGTGGTTGAGCGTGAGTGCGAGAGATACGTGGACCGTCGCCGGGCGGACCTTCACATCGCGGCTGATCGTCGGGACCGGCAAGTATAAGAACTTCGAGGAAAATGCCGCGGCGGTCGAAGCGTCGGGGGCCGAGATCGTCACGGTCGCGGTGCGGCGGGTCAATGTTTCCGATCCCGAGCAGCCGATGCTGATGGATTTTATCGACCCGAAGAAGATCACCTATCTGCCCAACACCGCGGGCTGCTTCACCGCCGAGGATGCGATCCGCACGCTGCGGCTGGCGCGCGAGGCGGGCGGCTGGGACCTGGTCAAGCTCGAGGTGCTGGGCGAGGCGCGAGACGCTTTATCCCAACATGCGCGAGACGCTGCGCGCGACCGAGGTGCTGGCCAAGGAAGGCTTCCTGCCGATGGTCTATTGCGCCGACGATCCGATTGCCGCGCAAGCAGCTCGAGGAAGCCGGCGCGGTGGCGATCATGCCGCTGGGCGCGCCGATCGGATCGGGTCTCGGGCTGCAGAACCGGGTCACCATCCGCCTGATCGTCGAGGGCGCGAAGGTGCCGGTGCTGGTCGACGCCGGGGTGGGCACGGCGAGCGACGCCGCGGTGGCGATGGAACTGGGCTGCGACGGCGTGCTGATGAACACCGCCATCGCCGAGGCCAAGGACCCGGTGCGGATGGCGCGGGCGATGAAGCTCGCGGTCGAGGCGGGGCGCGAGGCCTATCTCGCCGGGCGGATGCAGAAGCGCATGTACGCCGATCCGAGCAGCCCGCTGGCCGGACTGATCTAGCCCGCGCGCAGTTTCTCAATCGTCGTCTGATTGGAGATCACCTCGACATCGGTCACGCAGTGGATCAGGCGGATGCCCTTGCGGTTCATCGCGTCGGCCAGAGCGGGGGCGAAGTCGGTGGTGGCTTCGACGCGCACGCCCCAGCCGCCATAGGCCTCGGCGAGTTTGACGAAATCGGGGTTGGCGAGGGTGGTGGCGCTGATCCGCGCCGGATAGTCGCGCTCCTGGTGCATGCGGATCGTGCCGTAGGCGCCATTGTCGACCAGGATGACGAGCAGGTCGGCGCCATATTGGGCGGCGGTGGCCAGTTCCTGGCCGTTCATCAGGAAATCGCCGTCACCCGCGACGCAGACCACTGGGCGGTCCCGGAAGCGAAGCGCGGCGGCGACCGCGGCGGGCAGGCCATAGCCCATCGTGCCGCTGGTCGGGGCGAGCTGGGTCGGCTGGGCGCCATAGTGCCAGTAGCGATGCCACCAGCCCGAGAAATTGCCCGCGCCGTTGCAGATGATCGTGTTGGCGGGGAGCGCGTCGCGCATCGCCTTGACGCATGGGCCGAGATCGAGCTTGACGCCGTCGCGCGGCTTGGGGTCGGTCCACTCGAGCCATTCGCGATGCGCCTCCTCGCCGGCCGAGAAGCGGACCAGCTCGGGGTCGCTCCAGTCGGCGGCCATTTCGCAAAATTCGCTCATGTCGGCGCAGATCGGCAGGTCGGCGTGATAGACGCGGCCGAGCTCGTTGGGATCGGGATGGACGTGGACCAAGATCTGGCCGGGATGGTCGGGCGTGACGAGCTTGTAGCCGTCGGTCGTCGACTTCGCCGAGGCGCGCGCCGACGACGATCAGCAGATCGGCGTCGCGGACGCGCTGCTGCAGCTTCGGATTGGGGCCGTAGCCCAATTGGCCGGCATAGACGCCGCACTCGTTGGCGACCGCATCCTGGCGGCGGAAAGCGGCGGCGGTGGGGATGCCGTGGCGGACGGCGAAAGTGGCCCAGTGATGCGCCGGCGCACGGGCTCCAGTCGGCCCCGCCGACGATCGCGACCGGGGTGGTCGGCGTCCTTGAGCAGGTCGAACAGCGCGCCGATCGCGCCGGGATCGGGGGTTTCGGCGACGGGCGGCACGCGCGGGCCGGTCGAGCGCCTCGACCTCGTCGCGCAGCATATCTTCAGGGATCGCGAGCACCACCGGGCCGGGGCGGCCGGCGGTGGCGACGCGGTAAGCGCGGGCGACATATTCGGGAATGCGGCGCGCGTCGTCGATCCGCGCCGCCCATTTGGCGATCGGCGCGAAGAAAGCGGGAAAGTCGATTTCCTGAAAGCCCTCGCGGTCCTTGTCGGCGCGGTCGAGGTCGCCGACGAACAGGATCATCGGGGTCGAATCCTGGAAGGCGACGTGGACGCCGGCACGAGGCATTGGTCGCGCCCGGCCCGCGGGTGACGAAGGCGACGCCCGGGCGGCCGGTCATCTTGCCGTCGGCATCGGCCATGTAGGCGACGCCCGCCTTCCTGCCGGCAGACGACAGTGTCGATCTCGGGCGCGTCGTGCAGCGCGTCGAGCACGGCGAGGAAGCTCTCGCCCGGAACGGTGAAAATGCGGTCGCAGCCCTGCAATGCGGAGCTGGTCGACGAGGATCTGGCCGCCGGTGCGTGTTGTCATGGCGGCGGCTTTAGCGGGGAAGGCGAAGGCTGTTAAGGTCAGCTCTGGCCGATGTCACGGAGCAGGTCGGTGAACCAGGGCTGGGCGATGTCGAACCTTTTGCCGCCGGCGATCCGATTGAATGCGATCAGGTGCAGCTCGTCATCGCGCTCCTCGTCCTGGCCGACCACACCGGATTCACCGCGCAATGCCGCGTCGACGGCAAAGGCCGTGCATTGGGCGATCAGCGCGAGGTCAGCGGAGTTGGCGGGAGCGGACCGGGCGAAATAACCGCTTTTCTGAACCAGCACCTTGTTGGCGCCGAGCGCCTTGGCGAATTGCCCGGCAAACCATTGGCCGGGATTGATGGTATCGAGCTGGACATGGCCGAACGGATCGCGCGGCACATCCTCGCCCGCTTGCTTCCATCGCCGCGACGATTTCATGGAGGCCGGCGCCCTCGGAGACGAACAGGTTGACGCTGTCCTCGCGTATCCATGATCGCCCGCAGGCGTTTGGCTTCCTGGGCAAGGTCGAACGGCCGCTCGGGCACGAACACACCATGCACGTCCCAGCGGATGGCCTTATTTTCCTGCCATTCGGCGAATTGCGCATCCCTGACCCATTGGTGGTGCGAAAGTGCGGTGGCGGCGGTCAGCCAGCCGCAATTGCGCCCCATCACCTCGTGGACGACCAGCATACGACTGCTTGAGCTATGCTCGGCAATGATGTTGCGGGCGTAGAGCGCGCCCTGTTCGGCGGCGGTCCAGGCGCCAAGTGACTGGCGAACGGGCACGATGTCATTGTCGATCGTCTTGGGCAGCCCGACGACGGTCAACGCGATGCCATTGCCGTTGAGATAGGCCGCGAGGTCGGCCGCGGTGCCGTTGGTGTCGTCGCCGCCGATCGTATGGAGGATATCGACCCCGTCGCGGCTCAGCTGTTCGGCCGCGACGTGGAGCGGGTTCTCGCCCGGCTCGACCAGCCTTCGGCGCACGCAATCCTCGACATTGGTCAGCTTGACCCGGCTGCTGCCGATCGGGCTGCCGCCGAAGGCATGGAGCTTGTGGGCACTGGCGCGAACCGCGGGGGTCACCTCGACGCTGTCGCCGGTCAGCAAGCCGGCGAAGCCATTGCGATAGGCGATGATCCGGTGGTCGGGCGCGACCTTGCTATAGCGCTCGATCAGCCCGCCGACGGCGGATGACAAGCACGGCGCCAAGCCGCCCGCGGTGAGCAATGCGATAGTAGGAACGAGCATCGACATACTGTGCCAACGCATCACTGCCGCCGCCAGCCCCCTATCTCACTTGAGGCGGCGGGCGACGCGGGAACGAAACCATGCTATGGCCTCGATATCACTCGATCGACCTGCCCAAAGCCTCCTGTGACTGAGAGACGCCCCGCGCTCCCGCTTTTCCGACAGGAGATTTTCATGAGCCGAGTCCTTTTCCTCAACATGAGCGAGACCGCCGCGGTCGATTTTTGCAAGACCAAGTCGGTCGGCGTGTCGGCGATCGAGAAATTGTCCTCGGGCGGGGTGCGACTCGTCTGCATGAGCAGCGACGGCGCCGAAAAGGCCCGCACCGGCCTCAAGTCCAAGCTGATCAAGGGCGAGGTCACCCGCGCCAAGACTCGCCCGAGCCGCCCGCTCTGGTGATTTGACCGACCGGCGCCCCGACAACCATTTGTTCACCATCGGCGCGCACAGTGCGGCGATGGACTCGACCCCGCCACCCGATGGTCAGCGCGAGCGCCGCCGGGCGCCACGCGCCGCCTTGCGTCTCAGCGCCAGCATCCGCGAGCCCGGCCGAAGCCGGACGGGCGTGCGGATTATCGATATCTCCACCCACGGCTGTCAGATCGAGGCCACCGCGGGGGCATCGGCCGACAGCTGGGTGTTGCTCAGCATTGCCGGCTTCGAGACGCAATATTGCCGGATCGTGTGGCGGCTCAACGAATTTGCCGGGCTGGAGTTCGCTTCGCCAATTGCCGAAGCCGTGCTCGAGCGACTGCTGCAGGATCACCGCCTAAGCGAATCCTCGATCCAGGAATTGCGCGCGATCGCCAACCGCACCCACAGCCTGCTCTCGAAGCACGGTCCCGCCGATGCCGAGACCCTGGCCCGACTGTCGCGCAATTGCGCGCTCGACGCGGTGGTCGAAGGGCTCAAGCTGACCGACCTCGACCGGCCGCGCCGCTAAGCAAGCGCGGGACCGGCCGCTCGGCCCTTTAACCGGTCAGTTGGGTTTGTTGGCGAGGATCTGCCCGATCCCGCCTTCGGCCAGGATGCGTTCGGCGAGGGTGCCGCGCGGCAGGTCCGCCTTCAGCGCCCATGCCAGCACCGCCTCGAGTTGGCCGATGGTGGCATCGTCGCACAGGCCGGCAAAGGCCAACCTGACGACCGGCTTCATTGGCGAACGAAGCTGGATCTTGAGGCCCTGAGCCTCGACCAGGCGCAGATAGTCCTCGGGCTCCTCCTCCGCATCAAGCGCGAAATCATAGGCCGCACTGAGCCCCTGGTAGAGGGCGAGATTGCTGCGTTCCTGCGCCTGGCGGGCTTCGTCGGCGAGGCTCCGCACATCAGTCAATTTGTCCTGCAATGATCCCTCCGTCGGCAAGGCGGCGGCGGCCGCCACTGGCTGTTCTGGTTGCGGTTGGTCGATCTGGTGGTCGTCGAACTGGTGATCGTCGATCTGGTGGTCGTCGTCGAACTGGTGATCGTCGAGCGGGCCTTCTTCTCGTTCGGCCTGCGGTTCAGGCGTTTCCGGATAAGCGTGGGTGACCTTGCCGTAGAAGCCGCCGACGCTCGCCAAGCCCTCGAGCAACTTGCTCGAAAATCCGACCCTGGCCGGTGGTGCGGCGTCAGGTTCGGGTTCCAACTCGGCGAAGGATTCGGGTTCCTGTTCGAGCTCAGCGAGGGCTTCGGACTCGGGCTCGGGCTCGGGCTCGAGTTCCGAAACCGGCTCGGGTTCCGGCGCCGCTTCGGCCACCAGTTCGGGTTCGGGCTCACGTTCGGCAGCGGGGTCAGGCTCAGGCTCGGGCTCGGGCGTAGCTTCCGGCTCCGGCGCGGGATCGGCCGGGTCGGCTTCGTCAAAGGGGCGGAATTCGACCTTTAACGGGTCGGGCGCGTCGTCGGCCATCGCGGCATCGTCGACCGCTGGCTGCTCGTCCACGTTCTCCGCGGTTGGCGAATCGGATTCGAGACTCACCACGCCATAGACGAAGTCGATCCAGGTGCCGTTGGCGCTCAGCGGCAGCAGCGTGACATAGCAGCGTTGCGGGCCGTTTTCGCCGTCGAACTGGTCCTCGAACGCATAGGCCTGACGGCTCGACGCGACGATCGGCAGCTTGGCATGGATGCACGATAGCAGAGAAGGGGCGGGCGCCTCGCTGATGCGATTGGCCTCGACGCCCTGCTTGATCGCATGGCCGAGATGACGGAGTTCGGCATCCTCGCCGCCGCCGATCATCTCCATCAGCACGCTGCATGGACCAGCGTCGGAGATTTCGAGCGGGTCAAGGTCGCGTATCGCAGGAAACGGCCGGTCGCCACGAATCGACAGCCAGTAATTGAACACCGACGCGTGGCGCCTCCGCTCGGCCGGGTCGATCGTCTTGAGCGAGGTCAGCAGTGCCTCGGCCGACGTCTCGTCGGTGGCAGTCAAATTCTTCACCGGCGCGCCCATCACATTCTCCGCATATCCCGAGTCTAGGCGGAGTGTGGGCGAGCTTGTCTACCAAAGGGTTAAAACGGCGGAATCCTTGTCCCGATTCAGGCCTGGTGGATCGCCTTCACCACCTGATACGTCTCCAGCCCCTCCTTGCCGCCCTCGGAGCCGAAGCCCGAATCCTTGACCCCGCCGAACGGCGCGTCGGCGGTGGAGATAGCGAAGGTATTGATCCCCACCATCCCGCTTTCGATCGCGTCGCCGAGCAGATTGGCGCGGCGGCCGTTCTCGGTGAAGGCGAAGGCGGCGAGGCCGAAGGGCAGGCGGTTGGCCTGTTCGATCGCCTCATCGAATGTCTTGAAGCTAGCGCTGACGGCCACGGGACCGAATGGCTCCTCGTTCATGATATCGGCGTTGGTCGGCACGTCCCCGAGCAGGGTCGGCTGGAAGAAGAAGCCGCCGTCACCGCGCTCGCCACCGGCGAGAACCCGCGCGCCCTTGGCTGCGGCGTCGCCGACCAGTTTCTCGATTTCGTCGGGACGGCGGGCATTGGCAAGCGGACCCATCTTGGTATCGGCGGCGAGGCCATCGCCGATCTTCACCTTGCTCGTCCGCTCGGCGAAGCCCTTGAGGAAGGCGTCGTAAATGCCTTCCTGAACATAGAAGCGGGTGGGGGAGACGCACACCTGGCCCGCGTTCCGGAATTTCTGCGGCACGACCATGTCGAGCGTCTTTTCCAGGTCGCAATCGTCGAAGATCAGCACCGGCGCATGGCCGCCAAGCTCCAACGTGATGCGCTTCATATGATCGGCGGCGAGCTTCATGAGGTGCTTGCCCACCGGGACCGAGCCGGTGAAGCTGGCCTTACGGATGACGGGCGAGGCGAACAGGGTTTCGCTGACCAGGTCGGCCTTGCCGTGGACCAGTTGCGCGACGCCCTTGGGGATGCCGGCATCGTCCAGCGCGCGGAACAATTCGCCGGTGCAGCCCGGGGTTTCCTGCGGCGGACGGCTGATCACCGGGCAGCCTGCGGCGAGGGCGGCGGCGACCTTCTTCGCGAGCAGGTAAATGGGGAAATTCCACGGGGTGAAGGTCGCGGTCGGGCCGACCGGCTGGCGGATGACGATCGAGCGCTGGCCGGTCGGGCGGACCAGCGTGCGGCCATAGTCGCGCTTGATCTCGTCGGCATACCAGTCGAACATCGACGCCGAGCCGAGCACTTCCAGCCGTGCCTCGCCGACCGGCTTGCCCTGCTCCTGCGTCAAGATGCGGGCAATATGGTCGGCGCGTTCCTTAAGCAGGTCGGCGGCCTTGTGGAGGATTGCGGCGCGAGCCTCGACCTCGGTCGCGCGCCAGAGCGGCCAGGCGCGGTTCGCTGCGGCGAGCGCTTCCTCAAGATCCGCCGCGGTGGCGAGCGGGACGTCGGCGATGCCGCTCCCGCTGACGGGGTTGATGACGGTGAAAGCATCGCGGCCTTCGCCGCTCTTCCAGTTGCCGTCGATGAAAAGCTTGAGGTCCGCGTCATAGGTCATGGACGCCGAGATAGGCGCGGACACGCCTGCCGCCAACCCGCTTGTGCGCGTCATTGGTCGTCATTAGATCAGTTGCCGATCGAAACAGGAGCCACATCCCATGACCAAGGCCGAACTCACCGCCAAGATGCAGGACGCCGGAGCGGTGCTCCCGGGCAAGACGGTCAAACTCGACTTTGGCGACCAGGGTACGATCATGCTCGACGGCAACGCCAACAAGGTGACCGAGGACGACGGCGCCGCGGACACGACGATCAAGATTGCCTGGGACGACTGGCAGGCGATGGCCGCTGGTCAGCTCGACGGCATGACCGCCTTCATGACGGGCAAGTTGAAGGTCGAGGGCGACATGTCCAACGCAATGCAGTTGCAGGGCATCCTGTCCAAGCTGAAGGGCTAGGACGTTGGCCCAAGCGCGCTGGGCCATCGACATCGACCGCGACGATATTGCGAAGGCCGCGTTGGTTGACGAAGCGGAAGCGCCGCTCGGGCCGGGCGAGGTCGAGGTGCGGGTCGATTGCTTTGCGGTGACCGCCAACAATGTCACTTATGCCGCGCTCGGCAAGCCGATCGGGCTGTTCGACAATGGTGCGGGATATTGGGATTTCTTCTCGCCGGGTGGTGAGGGGCCGGGACGGGTGCCGGTGTGGGGTTTCGCGACCGTTACGCGCAGTGATGTCGAGGGCGTCGCGGAGGGCGAGGAGTTTTACGGCTATTACCCGATGGCGAGCCATGTCCGGCTCACCCCTGGTCGGATCACCGCCGGCGGCTTCGTCGATGTCGCTAAGCATCGCGCGGGGATGCCGGCGGTGTACGACCATTACCTGCGCGTCGCGGGCTTGAGCGAATTCGTGGAAGCCGACCGCGACTGGTGGCCGGTGTTCCGGCCACTCTATTTGACCGGCTGGCTGATCGCCGACCAGTTCGAGGATGAGGACGATTTTGGCGCGGAGCAGGTGCTGGTTGCCAGCGCCTCGGCCAAGACGGCGATCGGCTTCGCCCATGCGATGAACCAGCGGAGGGATGGGCCGAAGTTGGTCGGGCTGACGTCGTCGCGTGGCCGCGAATTCCTCGCCGGCGCGGGGCTGTATGACGAGCTGCTGCTGTACGACGATATCGCCACGCTCGACCGCGCGGTCCCTTCGGCCTTTGTCGATATCGCGGGTGACGGCCAGTTGACCGCCGCGCTTCACCACCACTTCGGCGATGCGCTCAAGCTCAACCTGGTGGTCGGCAAGGCGCATTGGGATTCAGGCCCGGGCCAGCGCTTCCCCGCGACTGGATTCTTCGCTCCGGCGCGGGTCGCCAAGCGCTCCGAGGACTGGGGGCCAGCGGGCTTCCAGCAACGCATGGGCGCGGCCTGGACTCACTTTCTCGGCGATGCGCGAAAACTGTTCCGGATCGAGGCGAGCGACGGCCCCGATGCCGCGCTCGCTGCGTATCGCGACGCGGTCGGGGGCCGGGCCGATCCGCGCGCCGGAATCCTCATCCGCCCGTAAGCCGCCTTGCCCGCGTCACAGCGCCTGCCTAAGGACGCTGCCATGGCCAAGAAAATCTATCCCGATGCCGCCGCCGCCCTCGACGGGCTGCTGTTCGACGGCATGACCATCGCCGCCGGGGGCTTCGGCCTGTGCGGCATCCCCGAGCGGCTGATCGACGCGATCGTGGCCAGCGGGGTCAAGGACCTGACCATCGCCAGCAACAATGCCGGGATCGACAATGAGGGGCTCGGCAAATTGCTGCGCACGCGGCAGGTGAAGAAGATGATCTCGTCCTATGTCGGCGAGAATAAGGAGTTCGAACGGCAATATCTGGCGGGCGAACTGGAGGTTGAATTCTGTCCGCAGGGGACGCTCGCCGAGCGGATGCGGGCCGGCGGCGCGGGGATACCCGGTTTCTACACCAAGACCGGGGTCGGCACGCAGGTTGCCGAGGGCAAGGAAGTGAAAAGCTTCGACGGCGAGGACTATATCCTCGAACGCGGCATCCGCGCCGATCTGGCGATCATCAAGGGCTGGAAGGCGGATGAAGACGGCAACCTCGTCTTCCGCAAGACCGCTCGCAACTTCAATCAGCCCGCCGCCACCTGCGGCAAGATCTGTGTCGCCGAGGTGGAGGAGATCGTCGCGGTCGGCAGCCTCGATCCCGATGCGATCCATCTGCCCAGCATCTACACCAAACGCCTCATCTGCGGCGCGCCCTATGACAAGAAGATCGAATTCGTGACGACCCGCGAGAGGGAGAGCGCATCATGACCGCGCATGACGGTATCGCCATGGGCTGGGACCGCAACCAGATGGCCGCGCGGGCCGCGCAAGGAGCTCAAGGACGGCTATTACGTCAATCTGGGCATCGGCATCCCGACGCTGGTCGCCAACAATATCCCGGACGGGATGACGGTCACGCTGCAATCGGAAAATGGCATGCTCGGGATCGGGCCGTTTCCCTATCCGGACGAGGTCGACGCCGACCTGATCAACGCCGGCAAGCAAACCATCAGCGAGCTCGACAGTTCGTCCTATTTCTCGAGCAGCGGACAGTTTCGCGATGATCCGCGGCGGGCATATCGACCTCACCGTGCTCGGCGCGATGGAGGTTAGCGAAGGCGGTGACATCGCCAACTGGATGATTCCCGGGCAAGATGATCAAGGGCATGGGCGGGGCGATGGACCTGGTCGCCGGGGTCAAGAAGATCATCGTCGTGATGGAGCATACATCCAAGAACGGCGACCCCAAGTTCATTCCCGCCTGCACCCTGCCGCTGACGGGCAAGAACAGCGTCGACATGATCATCACCGACCTCGCCGTCTTCCAGCGGCCCGATCACGACAGTCCGTTCAAGCTGATCGAGACTGGCGCCCGGGGTGAATGCGGAAGAGGTCCGCGAAAAGACCACGGCGCATTACGTCGAATGAGGCAGTGCGGCACTGTTCGCGCTGGCCCTGGTGGCGTGCAGCGACCAGTCGCCCGTGACCATCGACGGATCTTCGCCCGAGGCCTTCGCGCGCTCGGCCGAGGCCGCGCGGCGCGACCTGCCCGTCGCTGACCGGCTCGACTTCGACCGGGCCATCGCTACCGTGCCCGCGCGCCGTTATGGCAATCGCGATCCGTCGGCGGCGGCGCGAACCACGTTCGACGGGATGACCGCAGCGGAGGTTGTCGCGACCGAGCGTGAACGAACCGAAGGGACGACGAATGATGAAGGCCCTGCTCAGCCACGCCCCGGGCGGCCCCGAAACGCTGACGGTTGACGAACTTGCCCGACCCCGTCGCCGGTCCCGGCCGAGTTGCTGGTCCGCGTGCGCGCCGCGGCGATCAACTATCCCGACGTGCTGATCATCGAGGACAAATATCAGTTCAAGCCGCCGCGGCCATTCGCTCCCGGGGGCGAGATTGCCGGCGAAGTCGAAGCGGTCGGCGAGGGCGTGTCAGGCTGGTCGGTCGGCGACCGGCTGATCGCAGTGCCTGGCTGGGGCGGACTGGTCGAGAAGATCGTGATCGACGCCAAGAGCGCGTTCCACCTGCCCGATAATCGCAGCTTCACCGACGGCGCAGCATTGCTGCTGACCTATGCCACGTCGATCCATGCGCTGTACGATCGCGGCGGACTTGAAGGCCGGCGAGACACTGCTGGTGCTGGGCGCGGCGGGCGGCGTCGGGCTGGCCGCCGTCGAGCTGGGCAAGGCACGCGGGGCGCGGGTCATCGCGGCGGTCTCGAGCGAGGAAAAGGGCCAGGCGGCGCGCGATGCCGGGGCGGACCAAGCGATCGTCTATCCGCGCGGCCCATTCGACAAGGACAGCTCGAAGGCGCTCGCCAGCCAGTTCAAGGAAGCCGTCGGGCCGACTGGCGCCGACGTCATCTACGACCCGGTCGGCGGCGATTATGCGGAAGCCGGCGCTGCGCTCGATCGCGTGGGAGGGGCGCTATCTGGTTGTCGGCTTTCCCGCGGGGATCCCCAGGCTCCCGCTCAACCTGACCCTGCTCAAGAGCTGCGACGTGCGCGGCGTGTTCTGGGGCGCGTTTGCGGCACGCGATCCCAAGGCCAATGCCGCGCATGTCGAGCATCTGTTTGCGCTGTGGGACGAGGGCAGGATCGCCCCCGCGTCAGCGCCACCTATCCGCTGGCAAGCGGTGGCGAGGCGATTGCAGCGCTCGCCGCGCGCAGAGTCATCGGCAAGGTCGTGGTTGAACTGTGACCTTGGTCCGGATCGACCGGAGGTTTCGCGGGCCGCCCGACAGCGGCAACGGCGGTTATTTTGCTGGGCTGGTGGCCGGGGAACTGGGCGGGTCGGACGTCGTCGTAACGTTGCGCCAGCCCGCACCACTCGATGCGGATCTGAGGCTTGAGCGATCGGGCGACGAAGCCCTGCTGTATGCCGACGACCGGCTGCTTGCAGTAGCCGCCCGGAAACCGGTCGTGATCGATGTACCCGCGCCGCCTTCGCTTGACGACGCGCGAGCCGCGGAGCTGAAATTTCGCCCCGACCGCCATCTCTATCCCGGCTGCTTCGTCTGCGGCCCCGACCGTGACGCCGGTGATGGATTGCGGATCTTCGCTGGAGCAACCGGCCCAAGTCGCGTGTCGGCAAGCTGGACGCCGACCGATGAATTCGCTGACGAGCATAATGCGGTCAGGATAGAAATTGCCTGGGCGGCACTGGATTGCCCGGGCTATTTCGCGGTGCAGGAGGCCGCGGGCCTGGCCTTGCTCGGACGAATCGCAGTCCGCATCGACGCGCCCATTCCTGTCGGCAGCCCGCTGATCGTGAGCGGCTGGGGCGCTGGCAGTGAAGGCCGCAAGCATCGTGCCTGTACTGCCCTGCACGCGGCCGATGGACGCCTGCTCGCCGTTGCCGAACAGACCTGGATATCGTTGAACTGACGACTCCTGTGCACGCCCGATCATCCAGCAGGCGAGGCCGGGCGGCGTCGGCGAAGGTTTCGTGGCGTATGACGCGTCGGGCTTGAGCGGTCCCTGTCAACTAGCCCGTCCACTGTGCGGATTGCGCCAGCGGTCGGAGCCGCCTATCTGGCCCACCAAACCCTTTGATGAGGATATCGCATGAGCCAGTTCGACGATCGCGAGCGCGCCTTCGAAACCAAATATGCCCGCGACGAGGAGATGCAGTTCCGCATCCTCGCTCGTCGCAACCGCCTGCTCGGCGAATGGGCGGCGCGGCTGATGGGCCTGTCCGAAGAGGAAACCGTCATCCTATGCCAAGGACGTGGTCCGCGCCGATTTCGAGGAAGCCGGCGACGAGGACGTGATCCGCAAGGTGCTGGGCGACCTGACCGCCGCGGGTGTCGATTGCGACGAGGCCAAGATCCGCGAGGCGCTCGAGCACAAGAGCGTCGAGGCGCGTCGTCAGATCATCGAGGCGTCGAACTGATGGCGATGGCCGCGGAAGAGATAGAGGCGATGATCCTCGCCGCTTTCCCCGACGCGGCGATCGAAATCCGCGACCTTGCCGGCGACGGCGATCATTATGCGGCCCGGGTAGTCAGCGTCGCATTCGCAGGCATGAGCCGGGTCCGTCAGCATCAGGCGGTCTATGCCGCGCTGAAGGGCAAGATGGGCAATGAACTCCATGCGCTCCAGCTCGAAACCGCCGTGCCATCAGGAGATCATCAATGAGTGACATCCAAGCAACGCATCGGCGACCTCGTCGCCGGCAATGACGTCCTGCTGTTCATGAAGGGCATCGCCGCTGTTTCCGCAGTGCGGCTTTTCGAGCCGGGCGATCGCCATCCTCGATCATCTCGACGTCGACTATCGAGACGGTCGACGTGCTTCAGGACCAGGAAATCCGGCAGGGCATCAAGGAATTTTCGCGACTGGCCGACCATCCCCCAGCTCTACGTGAAGGGCGAATTCGTCGGCGGCTCGGACATCATGATGGAGATGTTCGAAAGCGGCGAGCTGAAGCAGCTGGTCGGACGCCTGAGGCTTGCCGGCAAATGAAAAGGGGCGGCAGCGCGGGACCAGATACCGCTAACCGCCGCCCCTATGTTTGGTTTGTGGAACCAAGTGGACGACATCATCAATGCAATCGCCGTGCCAATTCGCACGAGTGGCGCAAAACCGGGGATTCTCAACGATGCGACTGTCCGGCCGTGGCATAGGTTGTAAAATCTTCCGACAATGTGCGGGCGGGCTCCGGGCCGATGGCACTTTCCCGCCGATAGGTGGTTGTCGGAAGCTATGAGCAGAGATGATCCCAACGCGACCGGCCGGCTGCTGTGCGACGTGACCCAGAGCTGGTCCGCGGTTGGTGGCGGGGTCGGGACCTATCTGCGCCACAAGCGCCAGCATATCCTGGACAATACGCCGCATCGCCATTTGCTGATCATTCCCGGCGCGGTCGACGAAGTGGTCGAGGACGGGCGGACGATTACCGCCACTGTCGCCTCGCCCAAGGTCCCGGGAAGCCCCAATTACCGACTTCTCCTCCGCTCGTGGCAGGTGCGAACATTGCTGGAGCGGTTCAAGCCCGACCTGATCGAATGTCAGGACGCCTATAATCTGCCGTGGGCGGCCATTGCCCATGCCCGTCGCCATCCGGGAACGGCGCTGGTCGCAGCCTACATGACCGATTTTCCGACCGTCTATGTCGAACGGCCGTTCACTCGGGTCGTTGGAGAGACGGTTGCTGGGGCGGCATCGCGCCTATGCTATTGGTATTGCGGCAAGCTCTACAGCAAGTTCGACCTGATCTACGCTCTGTCGGAACACGGTGGCGCAGCCAAGATGCGCGATCTTGGGCTCGATCCCGTCGAAGTCGTCCCGCTCGGCGTCGAGCTTGGTGAATTTTCGCCCGATTGCCGCGACCCCGCCTTGCGTCGGAAGCTGGGCGTGGCCGATGATGCGCCCTTGCTGATTTACGCAGGTCGGCTCGACGGGGAAAAGCGTGCGCAGACGGTGGTCGATGCGTTTGCTTTGTTGCCCGACAGCCTCAGAGCCCACCTCGTCCTGCTCGGCGACGGGCCACTGCGCGAGCAATTCCTGGCCGCGGGCCACGCCCGGCTCCACGCCCCCGGCTACGTCAAGGGCCGGGCCGAACTGGCGCGCTGGCTGGCCAGCGCCGACCTCTATGTTTCGGGCATGGCCGATGAGACATTCGGTATTTCGATCATCGAGGCGCAGGCGTCCGGCCTGCCGGTCGTGGGCGTTGCGGCCGGCGCGATGGTCGACCGGGTCGACGACAGCATCGGTCGGCTGGGGCCGATTGACGACAGCGCGGCGATGGCGGCCAACATTCTCGACCTTTGGTCGGACGATCTTCCCGCGATCCGTGCCCGAACGCTGGCCCACGCCCGCCAGTTCGGTTGGGACAAGAGCATGGACTGCCTGTTCGGCCGAATCTACCCGCTGGCGATGCGTCGTGCGGCGGAGCGCGGCGCCCGGCGTTCGGGAGCGCTGACCGGAGCGTTTGCCAAGGCCTAGACAACACATCCTCCCGCCTTGCATTCAATAGCGGTTCAGTCAGGACCGCCGAAGGGCGTCAGGATCGGGGAGAATTGGTGTTGGCGAAATTGATGTGGCTGCTGTTAGCGACGAGTGTGGGGCTTGGCGGACCATCTTTGGCCCAGGTCGCGCCCAGCGCCGTGAGCACGTCGACGCCCCCGGAGAAAGTCGTCGAAGGGGCAACTGCGGACCGCGTCGCGCAGATCGAGCAATGCCAAGGCCACAAATTCGACACGATGGTGCAGGTGGATCCGGTGCGGAAGCGATCGACCCGGGTCAAGCTGTGCGCCAATCCCGGTTCGTCGGATGCCGAATGGGTCGAAACGCTCGAAGCCGCGATCATCCAGCTTGAAGCGCGCGACATGCCGATCGATGCGAAGGATCAGGTGATTGCCGAATTGCGTCAGGAAATCGCCAAATTCGCCGTCGTCGCGAAGCCCGCTACCCGCAACCAGGCCACCTCCACCTTCGTCGGGAATCTCGGCAACGTCGGTTCGCTTACCGCCCCGACCGAGCGTTACGAGACGTCTGTTCTGCCGCCGCTGCCGCCACCCATTCCGCGCAAGCCCGTTCAGTTGTCGGCTGGGGGCTCGGTCGCCGCGGCCGCGGCGCCGGTTCCAACAATGCGCTTCCGGGTCAAATGCCTTTCGCCGGGCGAGAGCGGGGCGGGCTCGACCTGCGACTATTTCGATTCGCGCACTGTGCTCGCGCTGAGCGCGGTCGAAGGGATGGAAAAAGGCTCGACCCTGCGGTTCCTGCGGCGCGGAGAAGCACGCGGCGAGGTAGAATTGGCGCCGCTCGCGGTCGGCAAGGTCACCCGCGTCCGACTTCCGGCGGAGCTGTGTCGCGGGGTCGCCTTCACGAAGGTCGAGCTCGAATTGTTGGCACCCAGCTCCAAGCGTGGTGTTTCTGCGCGCGCCGGTCCGTACGAGGTGAAATGCTGAGCACCTGACGGTCGTTAATCGGGCGTTCAGCATACGACTACAAGTGTAGTCGTTATGACCAAGGACGTTCGAATCAGCGAAGCCGAGCTCGACATCATGGCGGTGCTCTGGGTCGAGGCACCGCTCAGCGCGGTCGATGTCGCGGCCCGCGTTCCCGCCCGCCGCGCCTGGTCGCCGACCACGGTCAAGACGATGCTCGCCCGCCTGGTCGACAAGGGAGCGCTCGCCGCCGAGGCGCAGGGCCGCCGCTTCCTCTATCGGCCGTTGATCGAACGCGATCCGGTTGCCGGAGCGCAGGCGGGACGACTGGTTGACCGGCTGTTCGGCGGGCGGATCTCGCCACTTGTCGCGCACCTCGCGGAACGCCGCGACCTCGCCCCCGACGACCTCGCCGAACTTGAAGCGCTGATCAGAGAGTTGCGCAAATGAGCTGGCTCGCGAGCAATCTGCTGGTCGCGTCGCTGCTGATCATCGTCGTGCTGGCGATTCGACGCCCGGTCGCGCGATTGTTCGGTGCGCGCGCCGCCTATGCGTTGTGGCTCGCGCCGGCGCTGCGGCTGGTCTGGCCCCCGCTGCCTGATGCCACCCCGATTGCCGCCGCGGTGTCGCCCGCGACCGTGTACTGGACCCTAGTGGTCGAACCCGCGCGCGAGCAGCTGGCACCGGTGGCGATGATACTGCTGGCAATCTGGGCAGCTGGCGCGCTGGTCATGCTGGCACTTCATCTTGCTGCGCATCATTGCTTCCTGCGCAAGGCGCTGGTGGTGGGTCAGCCCTTGGTGGTCGACGAGGTAACAATCGACATCGTCGCCACGGAAGCGGTGGACGGCCCGATGGCGACCGGCCTGGTTCATCCCCTAATTCTGGTGCCGCATGATTTCGAGGCGCGGTTTACCCCCGAGCAGCGCCGGTTTGCGCTGCTTCACGAGCAATTGCACCATAAGCGCGGCGACATCTGGGCCAGCGCGGTGGCATTGGTCGCGGCGTCGATCCTGTGGTTCAATCCGTTCGCCTGGCTGGCACTCGGCGCATTTCGTCGCGACATGGAATCGGCGTGCGACGCGTCGCTGATCGCGAACACGGGCCGCGCCGCTGCCCCGGCTTATGCCGAAACCATCCTGCATTGCGCCGCGCGGCCCGTCCCGCGCTCGCTATGCGCGCTCACCTCGATCGATGAACTCAAAGGGAGATTGACGATGCTGAAATTAAATCATGGAATGACGAGCCGGATCGCCGGACTGATCGTGGCTGGTGGGTTGGTGGCGGCGGGCACCTTTGCAGTCCCCGCGATGGCCGATGAGGCCAAGCCGAGGACCCAGACGACGGAAATTCGCAAGGTCATCCATAATGGGCCCGGCCGGCCAGGCGATCCCGAAGCGATGATGAAGGCCTGCCCCGGCGAAGTGATCGAAGTGTCTGCCGGCGGGCCGGCGCCACCGCCGACCGCAAGGAAGAGGCCAAGATCAAATTGTGCCTCAAGACCGCCAGCAAGGCCGAGACCGCGACCCGGCTGGAACAGGTCATCGCCGACATCGACAAGAATGACATGGACGCCGCGGTGAAGGCCGAGCTGAAGGCCAAGTTGACCGCCAAGATCGCCGAGCTACGCGCCGGCAATTAATCGCGCCTTGAGCGGCGGGGAGAGCGCCGGTGCAGAGATTTTTCCGCGCCGGCGCTTTTTTGCGTTTACAAACGTAATCGTCGCGATTACATCTGTAATCGAAACGGGAGCGACTCGATGGATGTCAGGCTAAGCGAAGCCGAGTGGGAGGTGATGGAGGTGCTGTGGTCATCCGCCCAGCCGCTCACCGCGACCGACATCGACGAAGCCTTGCGCAAGGGCGACCGCGACTGGTCCCTGGCGACGGTCAAGAGCCTCCTGTCGCGCTTGCTCGCCAAGCAGGCGGTGGCCCCGGCCAAGGATGGCCGCCGCTTCCTCTATTCCCCCGCAATCGAGCGCGCGTCCTGCGTCGCTCGTGAATCGCGGCGGCTGGTCGACCGGCTGTTCGGCGGGCGCTTGTCGCCGCTGATTGCCCAATTGGCCGACGACGAACCGCTCGACGCCAAGGACGTCTGCCGAGATCGAGGCCCTGCTCACGAGGTTCAAAGCATGACCCAGTGGATGATCGACACGGTAATCGCGACCAGCGGGCTGATCCTACTGGTGTTGCTGATCCGCGACCCGGTCCGCCGCCGCTTCGGTGCGTCGGTCGCTTATGGCTTGTGGCTGCTCCCGGCATTCCGGCTCGTCATGCCGCCGATCACGCAGACCGTCGAGCGAACGGCTCCGGCCACGACCGATCTCTCGCTGCCGCTCTCGACCGTGGCGGAGCCGGTGCCGGTCATGGCGCCGACCCTCATCGAGCAGGTCGGTGGCTGGCCGACGATCCTGCTCGCTGCGTGGGCGGCGGGAGCAGTGGTGATGCTCGTTTATGGAACGCTCATCTACCGCCGCCAGCGCGCACGGGTCATCGGTTCGGGGGTCCAGCTGGCGCGGCTCGGCCGGATCCGCATTCTCCGCTCGGAAGCGGTGCGCGGGCCGATGGCCTTCGGGATCGTCGATCCGGTGATCGCCTTGCCGCAGGATTTCGACCAACGTTACGACGAGCGCCAGCGCCGGCTGACGCTCGATCACGAACTGGCGCACCATCGCTCCGGCGATCTGGTGGCCAATCTCATCGCTTATGTCCTGCTTTGCCTCCAGTGGTTCAACCCACTTGCCTGGCTGGCGCATGCGGCTTTCCGATTCGACCAGGAAGCAGCGTGCGATGCCCGGGTGTTGGACATGGTCGATGGCCCCGATCGCGCTGCCTACGGGCAGGCGATCGCCAAGGCCGCTTCGGGGCGGGCGCTGCTCTTCGCTGGCGCGCTCGATCGACCCAAAACCCTGTCACGGAGGCTTCAATCGATGCTTATTTCCTCACACCCGCGCCATCGCCTTATGGGTCGCGCGCTGATCCTTGCCGGTGCCGCGGTGGCATTGCCGCTGACCGCCACATGGGCGACCCAATATGTCGATGTCGAGGCGCCCGCCGCGCCGACGCCGCCCGCTCCGCCGTCGCCAGCAACCGCTGTCGCTCCAATGGCTCCTGTTGCACCGACCAGTCCGATGGCCGCGATCGCCCCGGTTGCGCCGACGTCACCGCGCGCGGTGAGCCATAGCGCCGACATCTCGTTCATCGGCAACGACAGCATCGGGATCAACGGCAAGCTGAAAAAGTGGGAAGAGTTGACGCCCGGGGAACGCGCCAGGATTCGCGCCGACACTGCCAAGGCGCGGGCCGAACTAGACCGCGAGATGGCACGCTTGCCCGAGCAGATGGCGCAGGCAAAGCGCGAGGTGGAGAAATTCCGCAACGGCGACTTCCAGCGCGAAATGGCCAATGCGCGGGCCGAAATCCGTGAGGCGCTGGCCGAACTGGATCGCAACGCACCCGCGATCCGAGCGGCGGGGCAAAATCCGGAAGCGCTGAAGGCCCAGGTCCGCGACTCCCTGCGCGAGGTCGAGAGAATGGACATCGACAAGATCGTTCGTGACTCCCTGGCGTCGATCGATCCCGACAAGATCGCGGCCGAGCTGGCCGAGGCCAAGGCCTCGCTGGCCCGCGTCGAGGCCCGGCTCGAGAAGCTCGACCGCAATTAACTCGAAGCGGCCGCATCGGGCGTACCCGCCCTTTGCACCGTCGGGGCGTCCATGGCACAGGCAAAGGCTGTGGACGCCCCTTACGCCATTCTCGAACCGACTTGAGCCGGGCGTCGGCCGGCTGCTGGCGCGCAATCCGTCGCCTTACACCTATCACCGGCACGCAAACCTACTTCGCGGGGGCAGGGACGAGGTGGTTGTCATCGACCCCGGTCCCGCCATTCCCGAGCATGTCGAGGCGATCATCGCGGCGGCCGGCGACCGGCCGGATCGCTGGCGATCGCCTGTACTCATACCCATCGCGACCACAGCCCCGCGGCGCGCGCTGCTCAAGGACGCGACCGGCGCGCCGATCATCGGCTGCGCGGCGCTGAGCCTCGAGAGCGTCGGCCCGCGCGCCGATGCCAGCTTCGACGGCGACTATGCACCCGACCAGGTGCTCGCCGACGGCGAGACGATCACGTTCGGCGACGGCGAGCAGCTGCGTCGCGGTCGCCACCCCGGGCCACACGTCGAACCATCTCTGTTTCGCCTATCGCGGACAGCTTGTTCACCGGCGACCATGTGATGGGCTGGTCGACCACGGTGGTGGTCCCGCCCGACGGCGACATGGGCGCTGTTCATGGCCAGCCTGGAACGCTTGCGCCAGCGCGATGACCGGATCTTCTATCCCGCGCACGGCCCGCCGGTGACCAACCCGCAGCAATTGCTGCGCGGTCTGATCGGCCACCGGCTGCAACGCGAGAAGCAGATCGTGACGGCTGGTGGGGGAGGGGCAATCGTTCATGCCCGATATCGTCGCATCGGCTTATCCCGGTCTCGACCCGCGGCTAATTCCGGCGGCGGGAGGATCGGTGTGGGCGCATCTGATGGACCTTGAACGGCGCGGACTGGTTGTATCGAACGGAGAAACATGGACGACACCCCGCCAATAATCCGCAAGCCGCTGGACCGGAACCTGATCGCGGCGCGTCCTGATCGCGGTCCTGCTCCTGTTCGGCTATCTGTTCTGGCAACGCCGCGCGGAGCAGCAGGAGGAATATCAGACCAGCCTTGGGCTCGCCCGCGTCCTGTCGGCGACCTTCCAGGCTACCGACCGGCTAGAGGTTGGGCGGGTCGATGGCGCGTTGGACGTGACCTCGGTCGATCCCGGGCCTGTTCCGTTTCCTCCGCTCGGCGCAGAAGGTCGACCCTGCCTTATTCGGTCGACCTACCAGCATCGACCTCAGCAAGCTCGACACGGACGATTATCGCTGGGACGCGAAGAATCGCACGCTTCGCGTCGACCATCCCCGACGTCGCCCCGACCGCGCCCAATATCGACGAGACGCGGCGCCGCAGACGCTCGCTACCGACGGCATGTTCGTGACCCGCGAAGCCTATGACAATCTCAACCGCCGCGCGGCCGTGCTCGCTACCCGCGCCGCCGCCACCGAGGCCAAGAAGCCAGTCCATCTCGACGCCGCGCGCGCTAATGCTCGCAAGTCGGTCGCCGAACCTGCTCGAAACGCCGCTATCGGTCGCCGGACTTGGGCGATGTCACGGTCGAGGTCGCCTTCCCCTTTGACGGCACGCGGTCGAGCGAGCAATGGGACGTCAGTCCGTCGATCGCCGAGGTGCTGCCGACGCGCCACAAGGCCGCACAATGAGTGACTGGAGAATATGAAGTGACTGCCCAATCCTCATCCTCGAAGGGCGTCGACCTGCTCGCCGAAATTGCGCGGCTGAAGCAGGAGCGCAACGCGGTCATCCTTGCCCATTATTACCAGAAGCCCGAGATCCAGGACCTGGCCGATTTCGTCGGCGACAGCCTCGATCTGTCGCGCAAGGCGGCGGCGACCGATGCCGATGTCATCGCTTTCTGCGGCGTCCGCTTCATGGCCGAAACCGCCAAGATCCTGAGCCCGCAAAAGACCGTCATCCTGCCCGACATGGACGCCGGCTGCAGCCTGGAAGACAGCTGCCCGCCCGACCAGTTCGCGGCCTTCCGCGCGGCGCATCCCGACCATATCGCGCTGACCTACATCAACTGCTCGGCCGAGGTGAAAGCGCTCAGCGACATCATCGTCACCTCCTCGTCGGCCGAGGTGATCCTCAACCAGATCCCCAAGGACCAGAAGATCATCTTCGGACCCGACCGGCACCTCGGCGGCTATCTCGCTCGGCGGTTCGATCGCGAGATGCTGCTGTGGCCGGGGATCTGCATCGTCCACCAGGCGTTTTCGGAAACCGAATTGCTGAAGCTGAAGGCGCAACATCCCGGTGCTCCGGTCGCGGCGCATCCCGAATGCCCGCCGCACATCATCGACCATGCCGACATGGTCGGATCGACCAGCGCGATCCTCAAGTTCGCGCTCGACAGCCCGCGCCGACGACCATTCTGGTCGCGACCGAGCCGCACATCATTCACCAGATGGAGAAAGCCGCGCCGCACAAGACGGTTCATCGGCACGCCCGGCGGCGACGGCAACTGCAACTGCAACATGTGCCCGTACATGGCGCTCAACACGCTGGAGAAACTCTACGTCGCGCTGCGCGATCTCAAACCGCAGATCGACCTGTCGCCGACGAGCTGATGGACAAGGCGCGCGTGCCGCTCGAACGGATGCTCGACATGGCCGGACATACGGTCGGGCAGGGCGATGTGGGCCGCCCGAAAGTCAGCGGCGACTAACGCCGTCGTCTGGTGCGGCGGTCGGATTCGCCGGCGTCTATCGAAATAATCGCGCTGCCTTGCTTCCCGACCGGCACCACTGCTGTCCCGAACACTTCGCGCGTACCGCCGGTGCCAACGGAAACGCCGACTTCGCCCTCGATCACCCGCGGCGGCGCTTTGTCGGCCGTCAGGCGCCTTTGCGCTGCTTCCTCGAGAATCCGTTCGACCTCGGCCGGGCTCAACCGCCGCTCGTCGGCGATCGGCGCGGGGGCTGCGATCAGCATCGCGGCGACAATTGTTCCGCTCATCGTGGCCTTCCCACCGGCCGTGCGGCCGCGTCGATGATGCCTGTCTCGGGGTGGTGCCGATCGAGGTGGCGCTTGATGATCCTGAGGTTGCGGGTGTTTGACCGGAAGAACAGGTCGGGGATTGCGCCGACCCACGGGATCAGTCCGAGCATCCAGTCGAAACCGATGTTGCCCGCCATTCGCGCCACCGCGGTCTTCGACATGCCGAGGTTGCGCGCTTCCCAGGCCAAGATAGGTGCCGAGCGCCGCCGCAGCGGTCGTCCCGACCACCGGTACCAGGTCGAGCATCACGTCGAGCCCGACCTTGCGGTTGATCCCCGGAATGGTGAACAGATGCTCCATCACCTGCTCGAGCGCCTCGATCCGCGCGCGAACCGCTTTCGGATCGCTCGACAGGTTGGGAAAGGGCTTTCGGTCGCTATCCTTGATATCCATCTACTGCCCTTCGCGTCGCAATCGGTTGTTCAATCCAGTCAACGGATGACGGGCGACGATGTTCTCGGCAAATCCCTGGATGCGCGGACCGACCAGCGACCAGCGCACCGGCGCCGCAATCGGGAGGAACAGCACTTCCTCCTCGATCAGCCGGTTCGCCTCCTCCGAGGAAGGCGGCGCGCTGGTCGGCGATCGGTGGCGGCGCGCGCGGCGTCCATGGCGTCGTCGGCCGCTTCCGAGCAGATCGGACGCACGGCGCAGCGGAACGACGCACGAACCAGGCGGGGGACGCCGACGGCGCGACTGCGTCGACCAGCCGTAAGTCGGCCGCGCTGCCCTTGTCCGCTCGCACCACGGTGATACCGATCGCGCCCCAGTCGGTCGCCAGCCGGTCGAACAGAGATCTTGCCGCCGGGACCATCGGGCAGGGCGATCGCCAGCGGCACGGGTTCATCGCTGCCACCGCTGATCGTCGCGACTCGGCGGTCAGGCGCGGCACGGCGCTCGGCCAAGCGGCGAGGCGGTCCACGCCGGCGGGGCGGGGGCGACCGACGCCTTCGAGCCCGGCCTGGAGCAGAGTCGCGCGCGGGGCGAGACCGGGCACGCTGAGCGCGGCGATCAGCGCGTCGCGGTCGATCGCCTGGCTGAGCAGGCTGCGCACTTCCTTGTCGGCGAGCGGCCCGCCTTTGCCGCGCCGGGACCAGCCCGAACAGGCCGGCGACCGGGTCGAACCGCAAGGCGGACCGCGCGATCTGGCGCGCGGCGCACCAGCGGAAGGTCGTCGAATGTCCCGCCCAGCACCAGATCGGCCTCGCGATTGGCGAAAGCGGCGATGGCGCGCGCGGCGGACGCCGCGGCGAGGTCGACCAAGTCGCGCTTGTCGGGTCCGTCGATCGACCCGCGTCGGATGTGGAGCAACGGCGCAGGCGCGCCACGCGGGCTGCGGCTCGTCGGACCGGCTGGAACGGTCCGGTGCCGAGCGCCTCGCGGATCAGCGCCGAATTCGGGCTGGGCGAGCAATTGGAGCAGATTGGGGCGCGGCGCGCTGAGACGGATCTCGATCACCCGGTCGGTCATCGCCACGACCTCGTCGACCGCGCCGAGCGTGTCCTTGAGTTCGTTGCGGCTCGCGGTGCGCAGCGTCTGGCGCTTGAGCATCCGCGCGACGTCGCGCGCGCGTGATCTCGCGCCCGTCGGGCCAGTCGCCCGGCGCCAGGCGAAAGATGTAGCTCAGGCCGTCGTCGCTGACGTTCCAGCGCTCGGCGAGGCCGGGCTCGATCTGGCCGCGCGCATCGAACCGCACCAGTCCCTGCGCGACGCTCGCCAGCAGCACCTGCTGCGCCGCGGTGAGCGGGCCGTCGCGCGGGATCGACCAAGGTCGGCGGCTCGCTCGCCGATCACGGCGACGTCGAGCGCGTCATCGTTCGCGCTCGCTGCACCCGCCGATGCCAGCGCCAGCGCCGGCGCAGCGCCGACAGCGATCAGCGGAAGCTTCGCGAGACGCGCCATGCGCCTCGTCTTAAGCGTTATGCCCGGGTTCATCAAGCATCTGGATATCTGCGCGCGACTGTTTTACATGACTAAGGCAGTGGCGCCTGGCGCCGTGGTGAAAGGGGCCGATGAGCGAAGGCGACACGGATCTGGCGGCGCGACGGCCGCAATGTCGAGGATCTGCCCGATCCGTTCGCCGCGCCCGCGTTCGATCCGGCGGCGCGGTTCCGCCCGAGACGAGCCAGCCCGCCCGGCCCCGCCGCCGTCGCTGGCGCTACATCCTCTACGGCTTTTCCGGCGCTGCTGCTGGTCACCTTGCTGTGGCTGATCGTCACCGCGCCGCTCGGCCGCGCGCTCGAGCCGCTCGACGATCCGGCGATGCTGCTGCTGTCAGCGAGGAAGGACGGCCGATCGCCCGGCGCGGCGCGATCAAGGACGAGCCGGTCGAGGTGGCGAAGCTCAATCCGCTGACCCCGGCGGCCTTCATCGCCATCGAGGACCGCCGCTTCCGCTCGCCACTGGGGGATCGACCCGCGCGCGATCGGCCGGGCGATGGTCGCCAATGTCGCCGGCCGGCGGGGTCCGGCAGGGCGGCAGCACGCTGACCCAGCAGCTCGCCAAGACCAGCTTCCTGTCGTCCGACCGCTCGTACAAGCGCAAGGCGCAGGAAGTGATCATCGCCTTCTGGCTCGAGGCCTGGCTGACCAAGGACGAAATCCTGTCGCGCTATCTGTCGTCGGTCTATTTCGGCGACGGCGTCTATGGCCTGCGCGCCGCGGCGCGCCATTATTTCGACCGCGCGCCCGAGAAGCTGACGCTCGCCCAGTCGGCGATGCTCGCCGGCATGGTCCAGGCGCCGTCGCGGCTGGCGCCGACCCGCAACCTCGCCGGGCGCGCAGAAGCGCAGCCGGCTGGTGCTGCAGGAAATGGCCGACACCGGCGTGATCACGCCCGGCGCGCGCGCGCGCGACCCGCTCGGCGCGGTCCCGGTGCGCCGCCGGCCAAGGTCCCGACCGGCACCTATTTCGCCGACTGGGTCGCGCCGGGCGCGCAAAAAGCGTTCGAGGCCGACTTTGGCGAGGTCAAAGTCCCGACCACGCTCGACGCCGATCTGCAGCGGCTCGCGGTGCGCGCCATCTCCAATGCCCGGATCGGCGATGCCCAGGCGGCGATGGTGGCGATGCGGCCCGACGGGCGGGTCGTCGCGATGGTCGGCGGCAAGAGCTACAAGGCCAGCCCGTTCAACCGCGCGACCCAGGCGCGGCGCCAGCCCGGATCGGCGTTCAAGCTGTTCGTCTATCTCGCCGCGCTTGCGCGCCGGCTACTCGCCCGACGACATGATCGACGATCCGGCCGATCACGATCGACGGCTGGTCCCCGGCCAACAGCGACGGCGTCTATCGCGGCGACGATCACCCTGCGCGAGGCCTTCGCGCGGTCGAGCAACGCCGCCGCGGTGCGCCTGTCGGAACGGGTCGGGCGGGACAATGTGCATGCGCGCCGCGCGCGAGCTCGGCATCACCTCGCCCTTGCCGATTCGCCCAGCGTCGCGCTCGGCACGGCGGGGGTCAGCCTGCTCGAACTGACCGCGGCCTATGCCGCGATCGCCAGCGGCCGCTACCCGGTCCGCGCCGCGCGGCCTGCCGCTCGCCGAGCGAGGATGATGGCATCGCCGGTTTCTTCCCAGCGCGGCGGGACGCTCGACCGCCGCCGCGACTGGGCGCCGATGCTCGACCTGCTGTGGGCCGCGGCCAACGAAGGGCACCGGCCGCCGCGCCGCGCTCAACGTCCCGACCTTCGGCAAGACCGGCACGACGCAGAACAATCGCGACGCGCTGTTCATCGGCTTTGCCGGCGACCTGGTGGTCGGCGTGTGGGTCGGCCGCGACGACAACAAGTCGCTCGGCAAGATGACCGGCGGCACCGCCCCGGCGCGGATCTGGCGCAGCTTCATGGCCCCGGCGGTGGCGATCGACGGGCGGCGCGGTCCCGACCTGCCGTTCCGTGGTCGTCGTATTGCGCCGCCGGCACCCAAACCCTCGCAAAGCCCAATCCCCGAGGAGTGGTCCGAACCCGCCGAGGCGATCCGCGAAGTGATCGACGTGCTCGACGAATTGATCAATCGACTAGGAGCCCGATCCCCTGCTCGAAATTTTTATATGGTGAACGCGCTGGAAAGGCGCCGTTTTAAAATTTTTTCAATCTCTTGAGCCGAAATAGGGGGCATCCCAAGCGCACTTCGGTGGGCTCGGGTGGGGGAAAGTGGACCCCTGCAGTGGAGCCTAAAGGAGACCAGAGATGGCCAAGATTTTCAAAGCTGATTCGTGAATACCAAGGGTGCGACCGCGATTGAATACGGCCTGATTGCCGCCCTCATCGCCGTTGCCGCGATTGCCGCGATGCAGAGCATCGGCACGAAGCTTGGCACGACCTTCAACAACGTTTCGAACGAGCTCTAAGCTTAATCGAACTGTTGAAACGGAGCGGCGGCGTCGAAAGACGCCGCCGCTTTCGTTTGTGTGTGTGCGATAGAATTCCAATGAAAAAGGCGCCCGCGAGAGCGCCTTTTTCTAGGATGGTGGAGCCGAGGGGGATCGAACCCCTGACCTCTGCAATGCCATTGCAGCGCTCTCCCAGCTGAGCTACGGCCCCAATCCGACGCGGCCCTTAAGCGATGATCCTTAAGGCTGCAAACCCCAAATCATCGCTGGCCCGGCGCGAACCTAACTTTCGTCGTCGTTGTCGCTCTTGGTGACGACCAGCTCGTCCTCGCCGGTGGCCAGATCGACCTCGTCGTCGGCGCTGATTTCCTCATCCTCGTCGGGCACCAGATCCTCGGCGCCGAGATCGGAGTCGACTTCCTCGGGCTTGTCGGCGGCGGGCGCCGCGACCTCGAACGGCATCGGCTGCTTCGACTTCAGCACCGGCTCAGGATTGAAGGCGTGGCCGCATTCGATGCATCCCACCGGATCATCCTTGCCGAGATCGTAGAAACGGGTCGCGCATTTGGGACAAGTGCGCTTGGTGCCCCATTCGGGCTTCACCATGGTAAACTCCAGTCAGCTAATCGTGTGAACGCCCCGTCAGCCAGAGGCCCGGGGCACGTGGCGCGGGCATTGCCATAGCATCGGGCGGCTGTCAAAGCGCCCGCCATCGTGAGCCAACCAAGCCAGCCCCAGCGCGCCCTCATCATCGCGGTCGACGGCCCCGCCGCCAGCGGTAAGGGCACCATCGCCCGCTCGCTCGCCGCCCACTACGGCCTGCCGCATATGGACACCGGCCTGTTGTATCGTGCCGCCGCGCTCAACCTGGTGCGGTTCGGCGGCGATCCGGCCAACGTGTTCGAGGCGGTGCGCGCCTGTGATTTCGGCTCGGTGTCGTTCGACGATCCCGAATTGCGCAGCGAGCTGGTCGGCTCCTACGCCTCGCGCATCTCGGCCTATCCCGCGGTCCGTTCTCACCTGCTCGATCGCCAGCGCGCCTTCGCGGGGCAGCCGGGCGGCGCCGTCCTCGACGGCCGTGACATCGGCACGGTGATCGCGCCCGACGCCACGGTCAAATTGTTCGTCACCGCCTCGCCGGAGGTGCGCGCCAAGCGCCGGCTGGCCGAGCTGACGGCGAGGGGCCTCAACGCCCATTACGAAGAAGTCCTCGCCGACATCCACGCCCGAGACGACCGCGACGCCGGCCGCGACGCGGCGCCGCTGGTGCAGGCCGAGGATGCGCTGCTGCTCGATACAAGCGAAATGGATGTCGACGACGAGACGCGGGCCGGGCGACCGCGCCGCTGGTACAGGCGGAGGATGCGCTTTTGCTCGACACCAGCGAACTGGATGTGGCTGCGGCAATCGCGGCGGCGCTGGCGCTGGTCGAGCACGACTGCAAACTGAAGGCGATTGATTCTTCAGGATCGGATCAGACGGGCGCAGATCGGTTCGCGCTGCTTGCGGCAGAAGTCCGGCAGCCGCCCGGTCTGCCAGTAGGCGATCAGTCCAACCCGCTGCGCCAGGGTCAGGAAACGCGGATCACGGCGAAGTGCGGCTGCGGCCGGCGTGGAGAGCAAGCTGGTCGGCAAGTGCTCGGGCTGGTCAAGCCAGATCCGCTCGGTTTCCGCAGGCGTCGAGCCCAGCCGTCTCGGGTAGACGCGGTCGGTTACGGCGAAAGCGCCATCGAAATCTCCCAGCTGGGCGAGCATGATTGCGCCAAAGGCGGCGGTAAATCCTGGAATGTCCCGCCCGCAAACTGCCCTGACGCCGGGCAATGATTTCGCCCTTGCGGCATCGACCAAGTCGACGAGGCCTACCGCATATGGCGGCGTGGCGTCTTTGCCTTCCTGTCGGAACAACTCTGCCAGGCCATCGAGATCGGATCTGGCGAACTTGGCGGTCGCGCGGTTGGTAAGGAAATTCCCCTTGAATTCCGGCCACCAGCGGACGGCTTTCGCGAACAGCTCTTGGGCCTCTTCTGTTTGGTTGCCAAATTCATAGGCCTGCAGCACATTGCTGATCTTGGTCGGCACATAGGGATCCTGGGCATAGTTGATCCGGGTCAGCTCGAACGCTTCCTCGAATCGCCCGGCCCGACGCAGCGTATCGCTCAGAAATACGTCGACAAAGGGCGCTCCGGGGTCGATGCGCTTGCCGGCACGAAGCCGATCCTCGCATTCGGCGATCCTCGTCTCGCTATGCACCATGCACCAGGCGGCATGGACGTCGCCAAACTCCGGCGCCGAGCTTCATCGCTCTGTCTGCGGCCTTGAGCGATTCAGCGATCGCACGCGGCCGGTCGAGCCGGGGAATGCTGGAGAGGGCGAGTCCCGTATTCATGGCCAAATTGACTTGGGCGTAGGCCGATTTGGGCGCGCGCTCCGCTGCGCGTCGGTCCACCTGGAGATTAAAGGGTTGATCGCTGGTGAAGTCGAGTCCGCCCACCAAATCAGCCAGCACCGCCGGTGGTGAGGGATGCCGCTTTTCTAGCGCCATCAGCGGCGCAGCCCAGCCAATATTGCCAGCGATCTGGACGCCGATCATCTCGGCAAAATGTGCGATGTCTATGCCTTTGCCCTCGAAACGTTTTGAAAAGACCGTCACTCCGTGAGCGGCGTCGACGAGGCGAACGGTCGCGATAAGCGTGTCGGCATTTTTGCTAAGTTCGCCTGACAGCCGATAATCGCCGGCAGTACCCGCCTCTCGCGGCGCCACTCCGATTTGCTGGATCTGCAAATCACCCTGCGCAAGGCGATGGGCAATGGAATCGCGGATTTGCGGCGCCAATTCGCGTAGCGCGGGATCATTCGAGGCGGTCGTGATCGGCAGCAGTGCGATCATCGGCGTATCGGCCGCGCTGGGCCCGCGGTCCCGGCCAACCATAAGATAGAATCCGATTGCCACCATGAGCAGCAGCGCAAGAACAGCGGCAACCGAGGCAGATCGTGAGCGCTTAGGTGCATCGGGCGGGTGCACCGGCTTGCTGTCACCCCTGTCGGAGGGGGCATTCGCCACGCGACGCTCGATGGCATGAATTAGATCATCGGTCCGCTTGTCACGCCTTCCTGCCTTCCACCCGTTCAGGTCTAGCGTATGAAACTGCCGAAAGCCCATTGGCGGCAGTGACCCGTCGATCGTGATTGGCACCAGTCGCCCGCTTTCTCCGCCAACCGCTGCCTCGTCGCGCACCCAACGCGATTTGATTGACTGGGCTGACCATACGACGAGGACCGCTTCGGCCGCGTTCAATTCGGATTCGATTTCGTCCGCAAATTCCTCGCCGCCGTCGAGATGGCGGTCCCACCAGACCGCGTGGCCGTGTTCCTCCAGGACGCTTGCCAGGCGCTCCGCGCAAAGCCGATCTCCGCGCGCGTAGCTCAGAAAGATGCGCCCCATTCGCCTCTCCACGTCGGCGCGACGCTGCGCCGCGGCCAATTTGGAGTTAATGCTGCCGATGTCATCCGACGCTGGTGCTAGGCGACCACCGAAAATGCGATCTTCCGCGTCTCGGGATCGGCTTCATCCAGCCGCACGTTGATCGCTTCGCCGGCTTCCACCTCGGCATCTTTCAGCCGGCTGACCACTGGCAGCCCGCACAGTTGGATCCTCGGCCCGCGCTGGTCGACGTCGGTTACCACTGCCTTGAAGGTCTCGCCGATCCTCGGTTGCAGGACGACCGCTTCGGCGAGGTCGATCACCGCGCGCTGGATGTTGCCGCCGAGCGCGTCGGCGCGGGCCATGACCTTGGGAAGGCGTTCGAAGGTCGCGGTGACCGCGTCGGGCACGGCTTGGCCATTGGCCACGGCATAAGCCGCCATCACGACATAGCGGTCGGCGAGGCGGCGCAACGGGGCGGTGGCGTGGGCGTAGCTGGCGGCCATTGCCGCATGCCACGGGGTCTCGCCTTCACGGAAGGGGGCGTAACTGGCCCCGGGGCTGGCTTTGCGGATGGCGAGCAGCAGCGCGGCCTGATGGGGGTCGGCGGGGTCGAGTTGACGCTCCATCTCGGGCGCTTCGCGGCCCTTGGGCCAGTCAATGTCCATCGCTTTCGCGGTGTTGCGCAGTCGCTTCAATGCCCAGCCTTCGGGCTCGGGCATCACCCGGAACAGGCCGGTGTGCGCCTTGAGCAGGGCATCGGCGACGGCGAGGTTGTTGGCCAGGCTGAGCGCCGCATTCTGCGCTTCGGCCGGTTGCTGCGGGCTGAGGCGAAGGTCGTAATGGCCATCGTGGGCGACCACTTCCTGCTCGGGCGGGTCGGAGCGGTGGGCGCCGCGCTTGTCCTCGCCGAGCGCGACGCGGCGGTTCAATTCTTCGAAGCCGTCGGGCAAATCGGACGATTTGACCGTCTCGTATCCGAGCTTCGCGCGGCTGCGGATCCTGGCCCGCTCGACCCCTTCGAGATGGGCCGATCCGTCGGCCTCGACCCGGGTCGAAAACAGGATCGCGGGGCGGATCACGTCGGGCAGCAGGCTCGCCGCGCCTTCGCTAAGCTGCTGGGGATAAAGCGGGACTTTGCCATCGGGGAGATATTGCGAGGTGCCCCGCGACCACGCCTCGCGATCCATCGCCCCGCCGTCGTCGACGAACCAGGCCACATCGGCAATCGCATAGTGGCATATGATGCTCCCACCGCGAACCTCGATCGAAAACGCCTGGTCAAGGTCGCGGCTCGAGGCCGGGTCGAGCGTGACGAAGTGCCAGCCGGTCTTGTCGACATGATCGTCGAGGGGGCGCTTCACGGCCGCTTCGGCTTCGGCAATCACCTCGGCCGGAAACGCAGCGGGAAGCTGATATTGAGCGCGGATCGCGGCCAGCCCCTCCTGCAAAATCCGTTCGGGGTCGCGCAACGCCTTCATCGCCGGCTTGCTAGCGGCTGGCGCGACGCGTGGAAACCGCGGAAAGTCGCAAAAGTCGCGCTACGTCCTGCGACCTTCCGGCTTCTCCTCTGCTACACAACCTTTCAGCACAAAAACCAACGTGAGGATTTCATTATTGGTATGAACCAAATCGGTTCCTACTTGTCAAGAGCAGGCTAGCCGGAGTTCCTTGCCCTGAAGGAACCGTTGGTCTATGCGCCCCTCCGTCTGACGGGTGCGGCCATGCCAAGCCCGGCGGATGCCGTGCCGACATGGGGTCGTCGCGGCGGCAAGGGTTTCACCAAAGTCCGCTCGACGGAAGCCGACCATGTTGGTCCGGCCAGCGGCCGAAACGCTACATACTGGAAGCACCACATTTTATGGCCACTACGGCATTTCCGAGCCGCGACGATTTCGCGGCACTCCTCAATGAATCACTTGGCGGCGAGAATGAGACCTTCGAAGGCAAGGTCGTCAAAGGCATCGTCACCGGCATCGAGAATGACCTTGCGGTCATCGACGTTGGCCTCAAGAGCGAAGGCCGCGTCAGCTTGCGCGAATTCGCCCTTCCCGGCCAGAAGGCCGAACTGAAGGTCGGCGACGAAGTCGAAGTCTATGTCGACCGGGTCGAGAACGCCGCCGGCGAAGCGATGCTCAGCCGCGACCGCGCCCGCCGCGAAGCCGCCTGGGACAAGCTCGAGAAGGAATATGAAAAGGGCGAGCGCGTCGATGGCGTGATCTTCGGCCGGGTCAAGGGCGGCTTCACCGTCGACCTCGGCGGTGCCGTCGCCTTCCTGCCCGGCAGCCAGGTCGACATCCGCCCGGTGCGCGACGTCACCCCGCTGATGGACATCGCCCAGCCGTTCCAGATCCTCAAGATGGACCGCCGTCGTGGCAATATCGTCGTGTCGCGCCGTGCCATCCTGGAAGAAACCCGCGCCGAACAGCGCTCGGGCCTGATCCAGTCGCTGGCCGAGGGCCAGGTGATCGAAGGCGTGGTCAAGAACATCACCGATTACGGTGCGTTCGTCGACCTCGGCGGGATCGACGGCCTGCTGCATGTCACCGACATCAGCTACAAGCGCGTCCAGCATCCGGGCGAAGTGATCAACATCGGCGACACCGTGAAGGTCCAGATCGTCCGCATCAACCGCGAGACGCAGCGCATCAGCCTGGGCATGAAGCAGCTCGAAGCCGATCCGTGGGAAGGCGCCGCCGCCAAATACGCCCTCGACGGCGTGTTCACCGGCCGCGTCACCAACATCACCGAATATGGTGCGTTCGTCGAGCTGGAGCCGGGCATCGAAGGCCTGGTCCATGTCAGCGAAATGAGCTGGACCAAGAAGAACGTCCACCCGGGCAAGATCGTCTCCACCTCGCAAGAGGTCGAGGTCAAGGTGCTCGAAGTCGATGAAGAGAAGCGCCGCATTTCGCTCGGCCTCAAGCAGGCCCAGTCGAACCCGTGGGCCGACTTCGCCGACAAGCATCCGGTCGGCACCGAAGTCGATGGCGAAGTCAAGAATTCGACCGAATTCGGCCTGTTCATCGGCCTCGACGGCGACGTCGACGGCATGGTCCACATGTCGGACATCGCCTGGGGCGCGTCGGGTGAAGAAGCGCTGGCGCTTCATCACAAGGGCGAGATGGTCAAGGCCGTCGTGCTCGACGTCGATGTCGAAAAGGAACGCATCAGCCTCGGCATGAAGCAGCTCGAACGCGGCGGAGTCGCCAAGGGCACCACGGTCAGCGGCGGCGCCAACAAGGGCGAGACGGTCACGGTCACCGTGCTGGAAGCGCGCGACGGCGGCCTCGACGTCCAGATTGGCGACGATGGCGCGACCGGCTTCATCAAGCGCACCGACCTTGGCCGCGACCGCGACGAGCAGCGTCCGGAACGGTTCCAGGTGGGCCAGAAGTTCGACGCGATGGTGACCGGTTTCGACCGCTCCAAGAAGCCGACCTTCTCGATCAAGGCACTGCAGATTTCCGAAGAGAAGCAGGCGGTTGCACAATATGGTTCGTCCGACAGCGGCGCATCGCTGGGCGACATCCTTGGCGCCGCGCTGAAGGAAAAGCAGGAAAAGAAGACCAAGTAAGGCGACTGGCCACCGGTGGCGCGCATTGTGCCATCGGTGGCCACTCCGTTACAAAATCCACGCGAAGTGCTTGCGCTTGCGGGATTTTGCTGACAGCTTGTTCAATAAGGATCGCCGGGGGGCGCATCCGACCTAACCCAAGCGGGGCAGTGATGATCCGGTCCGAGCTCGTCCAGAAGCTATGCAATGACTTTCCCGACCTCACCCAGCGTGAGATCGAAGGCGTGGTGGCCGCCCTGTTCGACACGATTACCGATCAACTGGCCAAGGAAGGCCGTGTCGAGCTTCGCGGCTTTGGCGCTTTCTCGACCCGCAGTCGCGACGCCCGCGTCGGGCGCAATCCGCGCACCGGCGCCGCGGTCGATGTCGACGCCAAGCGCGTGCCGTACTTCAAGCCCGGCAAGGAAATGCGCGAGCGGCTGAACTTAGGCGAAGTCACCGCGGAGTAATCCGCCGATCAATTTTCCTGTGCGGACGTGGCGGAACCGGTAGACGCTGGAGACTTAAAATCTTCTGCCCCCAAGGGCGTGCGGGTTCGAGTCCCGCCGTCCGCACCAAGCGCCTGTCAAGCCGTGAGATTTTATTAAAGTCTCGCCGCTAGAACGGGCCATGTGGGACAGGATGATCGTACAGCGTCGGCTCCGGTTGAGCGTCGGCCCGTAAGGCGCAGTTTGCTGCGTCCTGACGGGCTGGTCACGGTCATCCTCGTCGCCGCGGTCACGATGCTGATCGTCAACGGCACGGCATTCTTCAATCGCGCAATGCAGCACGCCGGGTCCAACCTCGGCGAAGGCGTCCGCTTCACGATGGTCATCCTGACCCTCAACGTGGCGCTGATCCTGGTCGGCTGGCGTCGGCTGGCGGACCTGCAGCACGAGCAGGAGAAGCGCGCCGACGCGGAGCGTCGAGCGGCGCATATCGCGTCGAGCGACGTCGTCACCGGACTCGCCAATCGCAAGGGACTGGCCGATCGCGGCGAACAGCTGCGTCAGGCGCTGGCGGCGACCGACGGCGGCTGGGGAGTGGCGTCGATCAGGATGCATCGCTTCAAGGCGATCAACGACCGCCATGGCTATGAAGCCGGTGACGAAATGCTTCGCCGGATCGCCGCTGCAATCGATCGCGTGCTGCCGGAAGAGGCGATTGCAGCGCGGCTCAACGGCGACGAATTCGCCGTCGCCTTTCCGATCGACCTGCGTGACCGCAGCACCGCGGAAAAGACCGCGACCGACATCCTGCATGTCATCACCAGCCCGTTCGAGGTGGCCGGCAAGATGCTCCAGGCGGGAGCCTATGCAGGCATTGCCGCGGCCGACGCCGGCGTCACGCTGCCCGACCTGCTCCGCCGCGCCGACATCGCGCTCGACCAGGCGGCCAGCGGGCGGACTGCCCGGCCGGTGTGGTTCGACAGCGGGATGGAGCGGGCGCTGATCGCCCATGTCGAAATCGAGCAGGGCATCCGTTTCGCGCTCGAGCACGAGCAATTCCTGCCCTATTTCGAGCCGCAGGTGGACCTGTCGACCGGCGAAATCGTCGGCTTCGAAATGCTGGCCCGGTGGAACCACCCGCTGTCGGGACTGATCATGCCCGAGACGTTCATTCCAGTGGCCGAGGAATATGGACTGATCGCGCGCCTGTCCGAACAGGTGATCGCCGCGGCCTTGGCCAATATTGCGAAATGGGATCCGGCGTTGACACTGTCGGTCAATATCTCGCCGATGCAGCTGGCTGACCCGTGGCTTGCGCAGCGCATCGTACGACTGCTGACCGAGGCCGGGATTACGCCCGAGCGGCTGGTGGTCGAGATTACCGAAAGTTCGTTGTTCGCGGATCTCGAACTCGCCCGCTCGATCACCACCAGCCTCAAGAACCAGGGCATTCGGCTGGCACTCGACGATTTCGGGACCGGTTTCTCCTCGCTGTCGCACCTGCGCTCGCTGCCGTTCGACGTGATCAAGATCGACCGCAGCTTCACCGCCACCATCAACCAGGATCCCGAGAGCGCCGCGATCGTGCGCGCCGTCGCTACCCTCGCAAGTGCGATCAAGGTGCCGGTGGTGGTCGAGGGGATCGAGGATGCCGCGACCCATGCCACGGTGCTCGGGTTCGGCTGCGAAATGGGCCAGGGCTGGTATTTCGGCAAGCCAATGGGCGCCGACCAGGCCGAACAGTTCATCAAACGCGTCCCGGTCGTCCCACTGCCCCGACGCGCCGCTTTCTGACGACCCGATCACCGCAAACTAATCGCCGCCCGATCGTCCCGGCATGGGACGGGCGGAACGTCGCGCGTCCAAAAAGTGTTGAAGGAGATGGTAAAAACAGCATTAAGGTTTGTCATGTTCGCGCCTCAAGGCCTTCGGCATCGTCTCGCCCCGCAACGGTTCGGGCGGCGTCAGCCGTTTACCTTTGCACTGGCTGCCGACCCGGCGGACGGCGCCTTGCTGGCCGAGGACGCGCGGCTGTTCCTGACGACCTTCGTCGGCGGACTGCTGTTCATGACGGTGTATCTGGCCTGATCGCGGCCGAGGCGGCTCAGTCGCAGGCGAGGTGGAGCTTATAGGCCAGCCACGCCGAGACGATGCTGGCGAAGGCGACGATCAGCAAACTGTCGGTCACCGTCACGCCAAGCATCACGGCGATGGTCAGGATCACGGTGGCGAGCACCATGAAGCCCGAATTGACGATATTGTTGGCGGCGATCGTCCGCGCGGTTTCCGACTTGGGGACGGTGGTGGTCAGGAAGGCATAGAGCGGGACGACGAACATTCCGCCGGCGATCGCCACACCGAGAAGATCGAGCACGATCATCCAGCTTCCCGGAACGTCGAGGAAGGTGGCGAGGTCGCGAAGCTCCGCTCCTGCTGGCGGCCAGCCTTTCACCCGGCGGTAGAGGTCGAGGACGAACAGCCCCATGAAAATAGCCGAAACGGGCGAGAATTTAGCCGACACCTGCCCGCCAAGCAGACGATTGACCGCGACCGAACCGATCGCGACGCCAATCGAAAAGGTGCCGAGGAACAGGGTCGCGACCTGCTGATCGGCGCCGAGCGCATTCTTCACCAGCGGCGGGAATTGCGCCGCAAGCACGGCGCCCATCGACCAGAAGAAACTGATCGCAATGATCGCCAGGAACAGCCGCGGGATATGCAGTGTCGCGTTGACCAGCCGGATCGAGGCGCGGACGATGTGCCAGTCCATCTTGAACCCCGGCGCGTTGGGGTCGGGCGGGGCAGGGGGGACCATGCCGCCGACCCAGCGGCCAATGAGGGCGATCACCAACACGCCGATCGCAGCCCAGACGGCATGGAATCCGTCGGCGTCCTCGACCACCAGGATCCCGCCGAGCAACGTCCCGCCGAGAATCGCGACATAGGTGCCGGCTTCGACCAGCCCGGTCGCGCCGAGCACCTCGTCGTCCTGCATATGCTGCGGCAAAATGGCGTATTTGATCGGCCCGAAAAATGTCGAGTGGACCCCCATTGCGAACAGCGCGGCGAGCAGCAGCCAGATGATGTGAAAATAAAGCCCGATCGCACCGACGATCATGATCAAAATCTCGGCGGTCTTCACGATCCGGACGATCTTCGCCTTGTCCGATGAATCCGCGAGTTGGCCGGCCAGCGCCGACAGCAGGAAGAAAGGCAGAATGAACAGGCCCCCGGCGATGGCGCTGAAGGCGGCTTCCTGCTCTGCGTCGCGATAGATGCCGTAAATCACCAGCATGATCATCGCGGTGCGGAACAGATTGTCGTTGAAGGCGCCGAGGAACTGGGTGACGAAGATCGGAAGGAAGCGGCGAGTGCGCAGCAGATGCCTGACATTCTGCATTTGCGACACGGCCTCCAAACTCGACTGTGCCTGCCATAGCTTATCGTCCGGCCACGGCAAGATTTGCCTTTCGTCGCGTCGCCGATTGGCCCTAAGCAGCGATCGACGATGTTGACGCTGCCCAACCTCCTGACCCTGTCGCGGATCTTCGCGGTGCCGATCCTGGTGTTCCTGCTGTGGCGGCCGACGCCGATCGATTATGCGATCACGTTCGTGCTCTACTGCGTCGTCGGCATCACCGATTATTTCGACGGCTACCTGGCCCGGGCGCAGGGGCAGATTTCCAGGCTCGGCCAGTTCCTCGACCCGATTGCCGACAAGATCATGGTCGCGGCGGTGCTGATGATGTTGATCTCCAGCCGCAAGGCCAATCCGGTGCCCGAGATCGAGGGGCTGCACATCATCGCCGCCTTGATCATCCTGTTGCGCGAAATCTTCGTCTCCGGCCTGCGAGAATTCCTGGCGCCACTCAACATCTCGATGCCGGTCAGCAGCCTGGCGAAGTGGAAGACGACGTTCCAGCTGGTTGCTCTCGGGGCGCTGATCCTGAGCGGCGCCTTCCCGGCTTCCTTGTGGATGCACACCGTAGGTCTCATCTGTCTGTGGGCGGCGGCGGGTCTCACGCTGGTGACCGGGTGGGATTATTTACGTATTGGCTTAAAGCATCTCGACTGATCGATTTTCCGACTAAGACTAAGCGGAACAAGTCGTTTCCTTTGCCCCCCGCGCAGGCCTAGCGTGGCCGGGAACCACATATTTGCAGGAGACGATCAATGGACGCGATTACCGGTGAAGGCGGCTGCCCGATGAAGGGCACCAAGGCGCGCTCGCTGCTCGGCCGCACGAACAGGGACTGGTGGCCCGAGGCGCTGCCGGTCGACATGCTCCACCAACATGGCGTCTCCCCCGACCCGATGGGCGAGGACTTCGACTATGCCGAAGCGTTCAAGGCGCTCGATTATCAGGCGCTCAAGGCCGACCTCACCGCGCTAATGACCGACAGCAAGCCGTGGTGGCCAGCCGATTACGGCCATTATGGCCCGTTCATGATCCGCATGGCGTGGCACGCCGCCGGCACCTATCGCGTGACCGATGGGCGCGGCGGCTCGTCGAGCGGACAGCAGCGCTTCGAGCCGCTCAACAGCTGGCCCGACAACGGCAACCTCGACAAGGCGCGGCGCCTGCTGTGGCCGATCAAGCAGAAGTACGGGAAGCACATCAGCTGGGCCGATCTGTTCATTCTTGCCGGCAATGTGGCGATCGAGAGCATGGGCGGGCCGGTGTTCGGCTTTGGTGGCGGCCGCAAGGACGTATTCGCGTCCGAAGGTGACACCTTCTGGGGCGCCGAGGAGATCTGGGTCAGCGACGGCGCACCGACCCGCATCACCGACGAGCAGGTCGAACTCGAGGGTCCGCTGGCCGCGATCCAGATGGGCCTGATTTACGTCAACCCGGAAGGACCAGGTGGCAATCCCGACCCGTTGCAGTCGGCGCGCGACATGAAGGCGACCTTCAGCCGAATGGCGATGAATTCGGAAGAGACCGTGGCGCTGACGGCTGGTGGTCACGCCTTCGGCAAGGCCCATGGCGCGAAGCCGGCCGACACGTTCCGCAACAATCCCGCGTCGGAGGACATCCACCTGCAGGGCATGGGCTGGCTGACCGACGAGGAGGAGATCGGCAAGGGCCACATCACCACCTCGGGGATCGAGGGGGCGTGGTCGAACAATCCGACCAAGTGGGGCGGTGACTATTTCCGCCTGCTGTTCAAATATGATTACGAGCTCACCACCTCGCCCGCGGGCGCCAAGCAGTGGCAGCCGGTCAATCCCGCGCCGGAGGACATGGCGCCCGATGCGCGCGACCCCAACAAGCGCGTGCCGACGATGATGACCACCGCCGACATGGCGCTCAAGATGGACCCGAATTCCGCGCCATCTCCGAGCGCTTCCGCGACGATCAGTCGGCGCTCGACGACGCCTTCGCTCGCGCCTGGTTCAAGCTGACCCACCGCGACATGGGGCCGAAATCGCTCTACCTCGGCCCGGAAGTGCCCGAGGAAACACTGATCTGGCAGGATCCGGTACCGGCCGGGACGATGCCCTCGGACTCCGACGTCAGCGCATTCAAGCAGGCGGTGCTGTCCAGCGGCCTGACCGTGTCACAGCTGGTCAAGACCGCCTGGGCGTCGGCCTCGACCTATCGCAAGTCGGACAAGCGTGGCGGTGCGAATGGCGCGCGGATTGCGTTGGCTCCGCAGAAGGACTGGGACGTCAACGAGCCGGCCGAGCTGGCCAAGGTGCTGGCCAAGCTCAACGACCTGCGTGGCTCCATGAGCCTGGCGGACGCGATCGTCCTCGCCGGATCGGCCGCAGTCGAGAAGGCGGCGAAGGATGCCGGCTTCAACGTCGAGGTGCCGTTCTACGGGCGGGCGCGGCGACGCCACCCAGGACTGGACCGATGTCGAAAGCTTCCACTGGATGGAGCCGCAGGCCGACGGCTTCCGCAATTATCTCAAGACCCGCCAGTCGGTGAAGACCGAGGAATTGCTGCTCGACCGGGCCTCGCTGCTCAACCTGTCGGCGCCGGAAATGACGGTCCTGCTAGGCGGCCTGCGCGTGCTCGGCGCCAACCACGGCGACAAGCCGGAGGGCGTGTTCACCAACCGCAAGGGCCAGCTGACCAACGACTTCTTTGTCAATCTGCTCGACAATGACACCTTCTGGGATCTGGTCGACACGTCGAGCGACGAGGAGTTCATCGGCTACACCCGCGGCGGGCGGACCGAGAAATGGCGCGCGACCCGCACTGACCTGATCTTCGGCTCCAACAGCCAGCTTCGTGCCACCGCCGAAGTCTATGCTGAGAACGGCCATGAGGAGAAGTTCGTCCGCGACTTCGTGAAGACGTGGGTCAAGGTCATGAACGCCGACCGGGTCGATGTCGACTAGGTGTCACTGGCGGCGGTGCTGCGGGCAATTTCGCGCAGCGTCGCCGCCAGCAGCCTGAATTCCTCCTCGCGGGGACTCGACTTGCGCCACGCCAAGGCGATCCGGCGGCTGCCGTGATCGGCGGTCAGCGGAAGCGCGGTCACCCGCGTCCCGTCGAGCAGCCCCGCGGTCACCGCCATCTGCGGGATGAAGGTCAGCCCCAAGCCATTATCGACCATCTGCACGAGCGTGTGCAGCGAGGTGCCCATCATCGTCGCCCCGGCCCGGAGCTCGGGCCGGTTGCAGGCGGCGAGCGCATGATCCTTGAGGCAGTGGCCATCCTCGAGCAACAACAGCCGCGCCTCGTCAATCGCCCCGGCCTCGACCGCCGCACCGACTGGTGCTTCGCCATGCGGGAAGGCGACCAGCAGTGCGTCGTCGAACAGGTCGACCGAATCGACCTCGCCGCAGGCGTACGGCATCGCCAGCAGAATGCAGTCGAGCTGGCCGCGGTGCAGCGCCTCGCATGCCGCCTGGCTGGTATCCTCGCGCAGAAACAGCCGCAGCCGCGGGAACCGCGTCCGGAGCACGGGCAGCATGGTCGGCAGCAGGAACGGGGCGATGGTCGGGATAACCCCCATGCGCAATTCCCCGGTCAGCGGCTGGCCCTCGGCGCGCGCCATGTCGGCCAGTTCCTCGCTCTCGCGAAGCACCCGCACCGCCTTGTCGGCGATCTTGAGCCCGAGCGGGGTGAAGCGCACCACCCGCCGGGTCCGCTCGACCAGCGTCGTGCCGAGCAACGTCTCCAGCTCCCGCAACCCCGCCGACAGCGTCGACTGGGTGACGAAGCAGCTCTCCGCCGCCTTACCGAAATGCCCATGCGCGCGGAGCGCCACGAGATATTGCAATTGCTTGGGCGTGGGGTGGTGGACGATCATTGGCAAATCCGATCAATTTGCCGAGAGTAATCGAGTATGACGCTTGTCGCTACTCTTTATCCGATCGCGCGGTACAGGCCGTAGCCGCTGGTGGCGGTCAGGATCAGGCCGACGAAGGTCAGCAGCATGTCGGCGTTGACGCGCTTGGCGATCAGCGCGCCGAACGGGGCGGCACAGACCCCGCCGATCAGCAGGCCGACGGTGGCAACGGTGAAGGCTTCCCACCCCATCGCGACGATGAAGGTTGCGGAAATGGTCACCGTGACGAAAAATTCGGCGGTATTGACGGTGCCGATAGTCTTGCGCGGGTTGCTGCCCTGGACGAGCAGGTTGGAGGTCACGATCGCCCCCCAGCCGCCCCCGCCCGCGGCATCGAGGAAACCCCCAGCGAGCCCCAGCGGCGCGACGACTTTGGGCTGCCGTTCGGTATGCTTGTGAGTAACCCCGCGGTGCAGCAAATAGGCCCCGAGTGCCATCAGATAGGCCAGCACCAGTGGCTTGGCGACTTCGGCACTGACCTGGGTCAGGACATAGGCGCCGAGCACGCCGCCAATCACCCCGGGGATGACGATCCGCCCGAACAGCATCCAGTCGACATTGCGATGGGCGACATGGCTGATCCCAGACACCGCAGTGGTGAACGTCTCGGCGGTATGGACCCCGGCGGACGCGGCTGCGGGCGGGACACCCAGGATGACCAGCAGGGTGCTCGAGATCTGGCCGAAGGCCATGCCCAGTGCGCCGTCAATCATCTGCGCCGCAAAGCCAACCAGAATGAACGGCAGGAGGGCGGATGGATCCAACAGGATATCCCCGAAAATGTCGCTCTCCACCCCTGTTGGCGGAAACTCCTGTGATGCACTTGTCGCTGCGGCGCAATATGGCGCGGTGCCGCGTACCCTCGCTTCGGCTGGCATTTCCACCGAAGCGTGCCTAAATTGGCGGTCTACGTGATAGGGAAAGACCGAACAGAGATGGCGCTTACGGATTATCTCGACTTCGGTGAAGGCACGCGATCCGGCGGCGCGGTCCCGCTGGGAAATCCTGCTCTATCCGGGCGCCTGGGCGCTGGCGTTCCACCGCGTGGCGCATTGGCTGTACGGGGGGCGACTGTATCTTCCTCGCCCGGTTCGTCAATCACCTCGCTCGTCTGCTGACCGCGATCGATATCCATCCCGGGGCAAAGATCGGCCGCAATTTCTTCATCGATCATGGCTTTACCGTGATCGGCGAGACCGCAGAGATCGGCGACGACGTCACCATCTACCAGAATGTCACGCTCGGCGGCACCAATCCGTCGGCCGGGATCGGCGGCAAGCGCCACCCGACGCTGTGCGATGGCGTGGTGATCGGCTCCGGCGCGCAGATCCTCGGCCCGATCATTGTCGGCGTCGGCGCCAAGGTCGGCGCCAATGCGGTGGTCACGCGCGACGTCGAACCCGGCGCGACGATGGTCGGAATCCCGGCCAAGCCGGTCGACATCGAGTCGGTGCACTACAGCCCCGGCTTCATCCCCTATGGCACGCCGTGCGGCGAGGATTGCGATCCGGCGCGGGCCGGTCTCACCGCGCTCGAGCAGGAGGTCGGGACGCTCCGTCGCGAAATCGAGGAACTGAAAGCCGCGGCGCTCCCCGTGGCCAGGAAAAAATCCGCGTGAATGTGGTGACGCCGTTCCCGTTTCGGCGGGAGCAGCCGCCAGTGACCGCGTTCGATCGCGACGAACTGATGCGCATTCTCGATCTCTACGGTCGGATGGTCGCGGCCGGGCACTGGCGCGATTATGCGATGCAGTTCGACCCCGACGTGGCCTGTTTCGCCGCCTTCCGGCGCGCGACCGAACGTCCCGAAGTGCGGATCGAGAAACGCCCCGAGCTTCGGCTGAAGCAGGGGGCGTTCGCGTTGGTGTCGCGAGCATGGCGCGGTGCTCAAGCGGGGCCACGACCTGGTCGCCGTGCTCGCCCCGCTCGAGCGTCGGCTCATGCGGCTGGTACGGGACTGATTTCCTTCTCGAGCAACGGCCGGTCGAGATTGGGCAGCTTGCGCGCGAAGTCCTTCGGGCAGCGGTTGAACCACAAGCCGACGCGCCTGGTGCCAGAAGGCCGACAGCAGCAGCAGCGACGAGCCGATCACCAGCGCGGTCAGCGCGACGTTCAGTTCGACCGCGCCGAATTCGCGGAATAGCGCCTGCAGTGCAAACAGCACATAGGCCAGCGCCGACACGAGCAACGCGCGCCGGTCGATCGCCAGCGCGGTGATGCCAAGCGCGACGTAGAGCAGGACGACGACGAGTCCCTCGCCAATGCTGGCATTGCCATCGTTGAGCCCGAGCAAGGTAAAGACCGGGTGGACGATCATCGGCGCGGCCAGCAGGTGGAGCCAGAAGGCGACATCGCTACGTCGCGTGACCCGCGCCGGATCGGACGAATCCCACCGCATTGCGAACAGGAAGACGCCGATGCCGAGCAGCAGGGTAAAGCCCAGCAGGAGGTTGCGAATGCTCTCGAGTTCACCGGCGACGGCGATCAGCCCGCCGATGGCGATGGCGGCAACCGCAGCAGCGCCGCGGCGACCGTGATCGGCACCTTGAACCGCCGCCAGTGAAACAAGGCTGCGGCGGCGGCGGTGATCGCCGGACAGGCTGGCGATCGGTACCGACATAAATGGCTTCCTGCTCATTCGGTGGATCGCCGACCATCATGCCGATGCTGAACGCAGCGGTCAGGAAGACGCCGCCGACGAAGGCCAGCAGCAACAGGATCGAGGGCAAAGCCATGCGGCGCCTGGCGGTGAAGAACAGCGCCAGTCCCCAGGCGGTCGCGGCGACCGCGAGCGGTGCCAGCGGGCTCGGCCCGTCGCCGTCGAACGCCAACCCGAGGCCCTGGCCGATCGAGTGACCGATCCAGCCCACCGCGAACAGCAGGATCGCGGCGGCGATCGAGACGAAAATGTCGTTGAACCCGGTGATCAGGCGGAAATGTTCCTCGTCGACCGACGGCAAGGCGCGCTGGCGTTCGACGAAGGAGCGAAGCGCGGTCGCGGATTCGGCGCTGATGCGCACCCGAAGCGACGGCCTCGTCGAGATCGTTCTGGCTGTACATGATCAATCCTCCCAAGGGCCGCGACTCTATGGGAGGTGTGTTATCATGTCAATACAGTAATGCAGTTCGGAAGCGGAAGGTGGCCGGCGCCCGGGTTGAGGGGGGGTGGGGCGCCGGCCGGAGGGCTGGTTAGCGGCAGCGGGTCCGGCTGCGCTCGACTTCGTCGACCGATCAGGGCGCCGGCCGCGGCGCCGAGGATGGTGCCGGTGGCGCGTTCGCCACGGGTGTCGATCGCCCGGCCGACCAACGCGCCGCCGGCCGCGCCGACGATGAGGCCGGTGGTGCCGTTGGACCGCTTGCAGCGCAGGCGACCCTGCAAATCGCGCCAGGTCTTGCCATGATATTCACTGCTGCCGTGCGCCATCAGTGGAGCCGGGGCCATAACGGGGACGGTGAGGGTGGCGGCGCTGAGTGCCAAGAAAATGGTACGCAAAGGTAATTCCCTGAGTTGTTTCTATTGTTCGCCCGCTCGGTTTCGATGAACCTGCATGAACGTCACCTGCAAAGCGATGCTGGGTTAACATTAGTTCCGTGTGTTAACGACGAATGGAGCCGCGCTGTGGGCGGCGGGAGCGAACATGTGCAATCTCTACACGATGACCGCGACCGTCGACGAATTGCGCCGCGTGTTCGGGCCGTTCGACGGGGATCGGGCAAATTTGCCGCCGTTCGGGGAAATCTATCCTGGCCGGGTCGCGCCCGTGCTTCGGCAGGTCGAGAGCGGCGGTCTGGCCCTCGAAACCATGACCTGGGGCTTTCCCGGGCCCGCAGCAGCGAAAGGACGGCCGGTGACCAACGTCCGCAATCTCGCCAGTCCATTCTGGCGGTCGGCGCTCGATAATCCAGCGCGGCGCTGCATCGTCCCGGTCACCAGCTTCTGCGAATGGACCGCGGAGCCCGATCCGCTGACGAAACGCAAAGCCAAGGTGTGGTTCGGGCTGCATGAAAAGCACGAACCGCTGTTCGCGTTCGCGGGGATCTGGCGGCCGGGAGAAGGCGGACCGTTCATGGCGTTTTTGACGTGCGATGCGAATGAGACGGTCGGCGCGGTGCATCCCAAGGCGATGCCGGTGATGCTGAGACCATCGTCGGCGATCGACTGGCTGACTCATCCGCGGGAACAGGCGTGCACCCTTGCCGTTCCCTTCCCGGATACCGACATGCGGCGCATCGACGCGCTGAACTGAGATTTTCCAACAGGAGGAATGCATGGCCAAGACCAAGACGAAAAAGGCAAAAACCAAGGGCGGCGACACGAAGACAAAAAAGAACAAGTCGTCGCGTGCCCAAAGCGGGTTCGACGCGGTCGCCAAGCTGGCCGAGCATCCGATCGTCGCCGACCTGATCGCGATCGGCGCGACCGCCGCGGTGACGGCGATCGCGGCCGGCATGTCGTCCAAATCGGGCAAGACTTCGAGCAAGGCGGTCAAGGATGCCGGCAAGGCCGCCGCGACCGCGATCGGCGCGCGGCTGATGAGCGAGTTCCAGGCGGTCAAGGAATCGGCCGCCGCGGCCAAGGCCAAGAATGCCAATCCGAAACCCGCCGCTGCGAGGAAATCTGCCGCCCCGAAGAAGTCAGCAGCGACGAAGAGATCGGCGGCGAAAAAGGCCTAGGCGAAACGAAGCAAGGTAAGTCGGGCGCGGCCGGTGTCGCGCTCGACCTCTTTGGTCAGCGGTCCCGGATCGACCACTGCGCCGCGCTCGGTCTCGACCGCCATCCACCCGCCCGGCGCCAGCCACGACGCCGCAACCACGGACACCACGGCGGCGCTGCCAGAGCCTTCGGCATAGGGCGGATCGGCGAGGATCAGGTGAAACGGCTGGGCTGGCGGTAGCCGCGCGGCTGACATCGCCATCACTTCGACCCCGGTTGCGCCAAGCGTCGCGGCATTGGCGCGGATCGCCTCGACCGCGGCGCGATCATTCTCGACGAAGGTGCAATGGCCCGCTCCGCGTGACAAAGCCTCCAGCCCCAAGGCGCCGCTTCCGGCATACAAGTCCGCGACGCGCAATTCCTCGAAACTTCCGATCCGGCTGGTCAGCATCGAGAACAGGGTCTCGCGCGTGCGGTCGGCGGTCGGGCGGGTCAGCTGCCCCTTGGGCGCTACCAGTTTCCGCCCGCGCCACGCGCCGGCGACGATTCTCATTTTAGCTCCTGCCGGAAGCGGAACAGCATTTCGCGGGGGACCTCGCCGACATCGCCCACCTTCATTCCTTCGACGTTGAACGGGCCATAGGCGGTGCGGATCAGGCGCGACACCTGCAGCCCGAGATGCTCGAGCACATTGCGGACTTCGCGATTCTTGCCCTCGGTCAGGCTCATCTCGATCCATCGGTTGCGGCCCGATCCACGTTCCAGATTGGCGATGATCGGGCCGTAGCGGAAACCGTCGATCGTAATGCCGCCTGCGAGGTCGTCGAGTGTCGCCTGGTCGATCGTGCCGAAGGCGCGGGCGCGATAGGTGCGGATCACCCCGGTGCTGGGCAACTCGAGCTTGCGCTTCAACTCGCCGTCATTGGTAAGCAACATCAGCCCTTCGGTGGCGTAATCCAGCCTCCCGACCGGGATCAGCCGCGGCAAGCCCGGGGGGAGCTTGTCGTAAATCGTCGCGCGGCCCTTGGGATCGCGCTCGGCCGTCAGGCAACCGGGCGGCTTGTAGAACAAATATAATTGGGTCGATGCTGCGGGAGCGACCGCTTTTCCATCGACCGTCACACCATCGAGGTTGTCGAGCAGTGTCGCGGGCGTGGTCAATTTGACCCCGTCGAGGGCGATTCGCCCGTCGTCGATCATTCGCTCGATCTCGCGCCGCGAGGCAATTCCGGCACGGGCGAGGAGCTTGGCAATGCGCTGCTGGCCATCCTCGCGCGGTGCGGGCGGCCCCTTGCCTGCGGTCGGAGATCCACCTTTCGCGGAGGGCGCGGCGGGCTTCTTGCGCGAGGCATAGGTGCCTCGTGCGGGTCCATTCGCCCCGTTGCCGGGGCGCCGCGGCACAGGCGGGCGCTTCGTTCGTTGCGAGGTCAATTGGTCTGTCCTACTGGAGTTGTCATGCTGTTCGGCAAGCGCAAGCGAATCGTCAAGCGAGTCCTCATCATCGAGGATGAACCGCTGACGGCGTTCGACAATGAAGTCATCCTTCGCGACTGCGGGCTGGAAGTGGTCGCGACGCACGACGATTTCGAGGAAGCACTGGCCGCGCTCGACCGCGAGCAGGTCGACCTGATCCTGAGCGACGTCCGCCTGCGCGGCGACCGCACCGGGATCGATCTGGCCCACGAAGCCAAGAAACGCGGCATCCCTCTGCTGTTCATCACCGGCTACCCGCCCGACAATGCGCATGAGCTGGCGATCGGTTGCCTGCTCAAACCCTATAACGACCGGGCAATGCGCAAGGCGATGGAAGCGATCGACCAGCATCTCGGCGGCAAGACCGCCAAGCCGCCCAAGGGGCTGCAACTCTATCCAATCGAAAAGGGCGAGGCGAAGGCCTGAGCCCTACAGCAAAGCTTCGACCCTGGCGTGGAAGTCGGCGATGCCGTTTTCGAGGGTGCCGAGCTGGACCTCCTTGAGCAGCCCGCTTTCCAGCCCGCGGTGGCATAGTTCGGCGGCCTTGAAATCCTCCCCGCGAAGGTCACGCCGTCGAGCAGCTCCCAGCTGCGCTTCCAGTGCGCCTCCGCCTCGTTGGTCTGCGGGGCTTCGGGGATGAGCATGAAATCCTCGACCAGGCAGGTGCCCACGGTCTGCGGCATGACGGTCATGATGTTGATATAATCGGGGCTGACGATGACCACCGAATTGGGGAAGATCTGGTAGGTATAGGTGACGGCGCGGCGAAGCGCGGCCCAGTCGTCGGGATCGACCTGCGCGAGATAATCGGCGCGACCGACCGCCGCGCGTTGATGATGACCAATGCGGTCCGCGGCGGTGATCCCGTCGGCGAAGAAATTGGCGATGGTGGTCGAGTGAAGCCGCTGGACATGATAGGATTCGAGGAAGGCGTCGATCACCAGCTTCCAGTTGGACGCGACCTCGTGGGTCTTGCGCTTGTAGAGATGGTGCGACCCGACCCCGAAGGCGTCGAAATCCTGGCACAGCATTTCGATTTCGGCGAAATCTTCGGACGTGTCGTGCGAATACCAGATCAGCCCGCCGCATTCGAAATCGCGGAAGCGCATCAATGCATGGGCGTCCTTGTCCAGGCCGGGGAAACAATCGGCGCGCGGCAGGCCGAGCAGGCTGCCATCCGAGCGATAGGTCCAGGCATGATAGGGACAGACGATCCGCGCCGCGGGCACCGCATCCTCACTGCTGCTGTCGAGCAAACGGGTGCCGCGATGGCGGCAGACATTGGCCATGACATGCGCCTCGGCCTGCGCGTCGCGGCTGAGGATCAGCGGTACGCCGTAGCCATCATGGGCAACCGCGACATTGTTGCGTGGCAACAGCGCCGACGGGGCGAGCAGCAAGGGCAGTTTCTGAAACAAGGCCTGCTTTTCGGCTTCGAACCGGGCGGGGTCGGTATAGACCTCGGCGGGGAGCGTCTGGACGGCGGAGCCGAGCGAGGCTTCCCCCCGAACGAGCGCATCGGCAAGCGCGAGTTGCCCAGAGGTCGGGCGCGGAAAATGCGGAGCGTCCATTAACCTAGATTGCTCTTTCTCTTTAAGAAACTCAAGCCACTGGTCAGCGGCGTTTACCCTGCTAGCATGGCCGACGGTCAACCGGGAGAGACAAAGATGGCGGCAGCCAACGCGGCAGTGGCAGGCGACGTACCGAAAGGCTGGCGCCTGCTCAAACTGGCTCTTGGCAATCGCAAGACATTGATTATGCTGGTTTTCGGCTTTGCCGCGGGCTTGCCCTACACGTTGCTGATCGGCACGCTCAACGCCTGGCTCGGTGAGTGGGAAATCGATCTCGCGACGATCGGTGTGCTGTCCTGGATCGGCCTCGCTTACGCTTTCAAGTTCCTGTGGTCGCCCCTGGTCGATCGGGTGCGTCTGCCGATACTTGAAAGGCTCGGGCGGCGGCGCAGCTGGTTGCTTGTTTGCCAGGTTTTGCTGACCGCCACGTTCATCGGCCTGTCGCTGTCCGACCCGCGATTGCAACTGGGATGGTTCGCGCTTGTCGCGGTGATCGGGGCGTTCGCTTCGGCGACCCAGGACGTGGTGATCGACGCCTGGCGAATTGATGTCGCCGACGACAAGGCGCCGGTCGAGATTCTCTCCTCCATCTATCAATTCGGTTATCGCATCGCGGCCTTGATCGGCGGAGCGCTGGCATTGGTGCTATCGGAACGCGTCTCCTGGCCGGTGGTCTATGCGATCATGGGTGGGTTCATGGCGCTGACGGTGATCGCGACTTTGGCCGCACCCGATACCCCGCGCGATGCGATCGAGCGCGAGCAGAGCGCGCTTCGCCAGACCGGTGCGATCGATCCCAAGTTGCGCGCCATCGGCCTTGCCATTGTCGGCCTCGGTTGGCTGTGGGCGATCTGGACGGTCGCAAGCTTCATGGTGACCATGCTCGGCGGTGCGGTCGATCCGGTTACCGGAAAGCCACCGGCCGTCGGCGATTTCACCAAACTTTACGGACCATGGATCGTTGCCGCCACGGTCATTCTGCCGGCAATCGTCGCCGCGACCTTCAATTGGCTGAAAGCGCGAAAAGGCTACATCCTGACCGCCGACGAGCCCGCCACCAGCGGCGGCCAGCGGGCTGCCGACCATGCATATTCGGCGCTCATCCTGCCGTTGGGCGAACTGGTGCGGCGCATTGGCTGGGGCGTTATCATCGTGCTCGGACTGATCCTCAGCTATCGCATCACCGACAATATCTGGGGTAGTTTCGCCTTCCCCTTCTACCTCACCGAGCTCAAATATACCGGCGATGAAGTGGCGTTCGCGTCGAAGATCTTTGGCGTGTTCATGACGATGGGCGGCATCGCCATCGGCGCGGCGATGTTCGCCACCATCGGGCGGATGCCGACGCTGATGATCGGCGCGATCGTCGCCGCGGCGAGCAACCTCATCTATGCGGACCTTGCGTCGGGAGCCGTGGCAATCGATGCCTTTGCGCGTTTCTTCGGGCTCGATACATTCGGCCAGGACTTGCGCATGGTCCGGCTGCTGATCGCCATTTCGGGCGAGAATATTGCCGGCGGGCTCGCGGGGGCGGCGTTCGTGGCCTACCTGTCGTCGATCACCAGCCGCGAGTTCAGCGCGGTGCAATATGCCTTACTGTCATCGCTAACCTTCCTCGTCGGATCGCTTGGGCGGGCGGCGATCGGCGAGGCGATCGACGACATTGGCTATGCCCCGGTGTTTCGTTTCACCGCGCTGATCGGACTGGTCGCGGTCGGCTTCGTCGCGCTCGAATGGGTGCGGACTGCAATGGCTGACCGAAACAAGGGCGACGGCGACATTCTAGCTGCGGACGCTGCCAAAGAGGCGGAGGGCGACACGGCCTAGTCCGGCGTCTCGCCGTTGAGCGCGAGGGCGTGGCCGGCGAGGTAGAGTGAACCGGCGATCAGGCGCGGGGCGGGGAGGTCGGCCAGAGCTTCCGGCAGTGATGACGCGGCACGACCCTCGAAGCGGGCGGCGAGGGCGGCGGGGTCGTGCGCCTCATGATCGGGGATCGGGACGAAGGTCAGCGACAATGCGTGCGGGGCGAGCGCTTCGACGATCGCGCCGGCGTCCTTGTTGGCGAGAATCCCGATGATCAGGTGCATCGGGCCACGTTTTTCCAGCACGGCGGCGAGGGCGGCGGCGGCGTCGGGATTGTGCGCGCCATCGAGCCAGGTTTCGACGCCTTGGGTCAGCGGGCCGCCGGCAAGGTGCTGGAAGCGGCCCGGCCAGGTGGCGGTCGCGATGGCGGAGGCGAAGGTGTCGCGCGGAACCGGCAAGCTGTCCTGCGCGGCAAGCATCTGCCAGGCGAGGTTGGCGTTGCGGACCTGGTGTGCACCGGGGAGGGCGGGGACGAGCGTCGGGTCAAGCTGCCAGTCGCGACCTTCGAGCCGCAAGGTTGCGCCGATTTCGCGGGCTGCCTGTTCGATTGCGGCCTGCGCTTCGGCCGGCTGGGCGAGGCACACCAACGGCACATCGCGCCGCGCGATGCCGGTTTTTTCCATCGCAATCCGCGCCAGCGTGTCGCCCAGAAAATGCTGGTGATCGAGGCCGATGCTGGCGATGCCGGTGACGAGCGGATGATCGATCACGTTGGTCGCATCGAGACGGCCGCCGAGCCCGACTTCGAGGATCACGGCATCTGCCGGCTGCTCGGAAAAAGCGAGGAAGGCGGCGGCGGTATTGACCTCGAACAGGCTGCCGCCGACCGCGTCATTGGCGTCGAGCACGTGGGCCATGACGTCGGCCAGTTGCGTGTCGGTGATCAACGTCCCGGCGAGGCGGATGCGTTCATTGTAACGGACCAAATGCGGGCTGGTGAAGACGTGGACGCGGTAGCCCGCGGCTTCCAGTCCGGCGCGGAGGAAGGCGCAGGTCGAGCCCTTCCCGTTGGTCCCGGCGACATGGAACACCGGAGGCAGGCGGACATGTGGGCGACCAAGCGTGTCGAGCAACGCGCGGATTCGCTCCAGTCCGATCTGGTCGTCGTCGGCATATTGGGTCGCCTGCCGCGCAATCAGCGCCGCGAGCCGGGGATCGTCGGCCCGCACGACTTCCTTCATCAGGCCGCTTTCTTGCCCTTTGCCCGGCTCGGCGCGAGATAGTCGATCAAGGTGGCGAGGCGGTCCTTCAGCTCATGCCGCCGCACGACCATGTCGATGATGCCATGCTCCAGCAGATATTCGGCGCGCTGGAAGCCCTCGGGCAGTTTCTCGCGAATGGTCTGCTCGATCACGCGCTGCCCGGCGAAACCGATCAATGCGTCGGGCTCGGCAATCTGGACGTCGCCGAGCATGGCGTAGGAGGCGGTCACCCCGCCGGTGGTCGGGTCGGTCAGCACCACGATGTAGGGCAGCCCGGCCTCGCGCAGCTGCGCCAGCGCGACGGTCGTGCGCGGCATCTGCATCAGCGACAAGATGCCTTCCTGCATGCGCGCCCCGCCGGCCGCGGTGAACAGGACGTAGGGCGCCTTGGCGGCGATGGCAGCGCGGACGCCCGACAGGAAGGCGGCACCCACCCCAATCCCCATCGATCCGCCCATGAAAGCGAAATCCTGTACCCCGACGATTGCCTTGCGCCGGCCGATCAGTCCCTCCGCGTTGAGCAAAGCATCCTTTTCGTCGGTCGCCGTCCGCGCCGCCTTGAGCCGGTCGGAATAGCGCTTGGTGTCGCGGAACCTGAGCGGATCCTCGCGCACATCGGGGGAGGCGATCAACTTGTAATTGCCGCCATCGAAAACCTGGTCGAAGCGCGCCTTCGGGCCGATCCGGTCATGATGGTCGCACTTCGGGCAGCAGAATAGATTTTCCTCCCACTCCTTGGTGAAGACCATCGCGTCGCACTTCTTGCACTTGTGCCACAGATTGTCGGCTGTCTGCCGCTTGGGAAGGAAGGGGATCCCATTGCGGACCCGGCTCAGCCAGCTCATTGTTCGTTCTCCAACTCGGTTACAGCGTCGCCGCGATGGCGCGAAGTGCGGCATCGGGGTCGTCGGCGGCAGTGACGGGGCGCCCGATCACCAGGATTGAAGCCCCTGCATCAATTGCCGCGCGTGGGGTAATGACGCGTTTCTGGTCGCCGGCCGCGCCGTCGGCGGGGCGAACCCCCGGAACGACGAAGAAACCGTCTTTCCAATGCTCTCGGACCGCGGCCACTTCCTCGCCCGAACAGACGATGCCGTCGAGTCCCGCCTCCTTCGCCAACCCGGCCAGCCGGACAACTTGCGCGTGGGCGCCGCCCGAAACTCCAACCCGCCCGAGATCGCGATTGTCGAGACTGGTGAGCACCGTCACGGCAACGACTTTGGTATGCGCGGGCGCGGCAGCCTTGGCGTCTTCCAGCATCGCTCGTCCGCCAGCGGCATGGACCGTCAGGATTGCGGGCTCGAGGCCGCGCAGGGCCTGGACCGCCTTGGCAACGGTGTTGGGGATATCGTGCAGCTTCAAGTCGAGGAAGATCGGCAGGCCTTCGTGCGCGAGTTCGGCGACCCCGGCGGGGCCATTGGCGGCAAAGAACTCCAGCCCCAGCTTGATCCCGCCCGAATGGCGCTTGACCGTCCGGGCCATCCTTCGCGCGCGGTCCAGGTCGGTCGTGTCGAGGGCGACGTAGATTCGGTTGCTCATCGCTCGCCCCCGATATCATCGGGTGTCCCGGCGGGGGGCGCGGGGACGGCGGGAATCGGAAGCGCGATCCGCCGCTTCAGCCGCCACAATTTGCCGCGCATGACCAGCCAGGCGGGCAGGAAGCCGACCAGGAACACCGCCAGCAGCAGGACCGGCAGCTTGATATCGACCTGCAGATTGCTCCACAAATCGATCGTCACGTCGCGCCAGTTGTTGCTGGCGATGATCGCCACCAGGACGGCGATCAGCACCCACAGCAAAGTCTTGAGGAATTGCATATCGGGCGCGCTGTAGGCGAGCCGGACGCCGATTTCCAGTTGGCGCTTCATTCGTCGTCCGTTGCACTCGCTTCGGCGCAGCGCGGCGCGGTGCCGATTGAGCGATTCCATTCGCCCCGCCACAGCGTCACAGGGCGGGAGGAAGATCTTCATTTGGAACGGCAATTGCAATTCGGGCTGGGCACGTTCGCGCTGGTCGTGGCGGGGCTGGCGATTGCCGGCAATGTGCTCAGGCTCGGGGGTGAAAAAAACGAGGTCGCGCGCCAAGCGGCGACCTATTTGTCGCTCGCCAAGGTGTCGCCAGCCGACCGGCGCGACGTCGACTATGTCCAGCTCGACCAAAGATTGCAGCGACTGGCGCAGAAGCCGACGATGGTCGGACTGGCCGTCGGTGTGGTCGAGAATGGTCGGATTACCTTCCTGAACGGCTACGGCGAGACGGTCGCCGGGTCGGGCGACAAGGTGACTCCAATGACCGTGTTTCGCTGGGCGTCGGTGTCGAAGGGGGTGGCCGGGACCGCAGCGGCCAAGCTGGCGGAGCAAGGCAAATTAAACCTCGACGCCCCGATTGCGCATTATTCCAAGACGCTCAAGCTTCCGGGTGGGACCGAATATAGCGCCACTCTGGGCGACGTGCTGAGCCATCGGCTGGGGATTTACCGCAACGCCTATGACGACAAGTTGGAGGCGGGGGAGGATCCGCGCTTCATCCGCCAGACGCTGGGGACGCTGGCATCGCTGTGTGCGCCGGGCACCTGCTGGAGCTATCAGAATATCGCGTTCGACGCGTCGAGCGAGGCGGTCGCCACCGCGATGAACGAGCCCTACCACGAAGCCATCCCCGATTTGCTGTTCAAGCCGCTGGGCATGACCTCAGCCAGCGTCACCCGCGCGGGGCTGGAGAGCGCCAAAAGCTGGGCGCGCCCGCACAGCGTCGGTCGGCGAGAACTGCCGATGAGCGACGCTTATTATCGAGTACCCGCCGCGGGCGGGGTCAACAGCAACATCAAGGATCTGGCGCTCTGGATGATCGCCCAGATGGGCGGCATGCCGGGGGTGATCAGCCCCAAGGTGCTCGCGGTCGCCCATGCTCCCCTGGTCCCGACGCCGGGCGAACTCGGGCGGCTGCGCAAGTTCCGCGAACGGATCGACAATCCTTATTATGGCTATGGCTGGCGGAGCTACGACTATGCCGGGCACCGCATCATCGGCCACCGCGGCGGGGTCAACGGCTATCGAGCGTTGATCCTGTTCGATCCCAAGTTGAAGAGTGGGGTGGTGGCACTGTGGAACAGCAGCACTTCGCAGCCGGGCGGGCTGGAGTTCGAGGTGATGGACATGCTCTACAAGCTCGAATTCCGCGACTGGATGGAGCTCGACCGGAAGGGCGCGGTGCCGATCACGGAGACGCCCGAAGAAGCGCGATCAGGCGAGCCGAACCCACGACGTCGGTGAAACAGGTCGGCGGTTGCTTCGTTGAAGCGGGCAAAGGAGTAATCCATGTCTGACACCGTCGAGCCGATGATCCACGAAGATGCGCTGCCCGGCAACGAGCACGACCTGAGCCCCAAGCCCGAATGGCAGCCGCGCTATCCGGGGTCGGGTCGATTGAAGGGCAAGACTGCGCTGATCACCGGCGCCGACAGCGGCATCGGCCGCGCGGTCGCAGTGCTGTTCGCTCGCGAAGGCGCCAATGTCGGCATTCTCTACCTGTGCGAACATGAGGATGCCGAAACGACCAGAAAAGCGTGTGAGCAGGAAGGCGCCCGGGCGATCGCGATTGCCGGTGACCTGGGGGTCAAGAAATTCTGCGACGAGGCGGTGCGCCGGGTCGTCGACGAGTTCGGCGGGCTCGACATTTTGGTCAACAATGCCGGCGAGCAGCATCCCGACAAGGACATCACCGACATCACCGAGGATCAGCTCAAGCGCACCTTCCAGTCCAATATCTATTCGATGTTCTTCCTCACCCAAGCGGCGCGTCCGCATCTGAAGGAAGGCGCGGCGATCATCAATTGCACCTCAATCACGTCGTATAAGGGGTCGAAGGACTTGCTCGACTATGCGTCGACCAAGGGCGCGATCACCGCGTTCACCCGGTCGCTGTCGGAAAATCTGGTCGGGGATGGAATTCGCGTCAACGCGGTCGCACCAGGTCCAATATGGACTCCGCTCAACCCAATGGGCGGGACACCAAAAGAAGAGGTCCAGGACTTCGGCAAGGACACGCCGATGGGCCGCCCCGGCCAGCCGAACGAGGTCGCGCCGGCCTTCCTCTTCCTGGCCTGCGAAGACGCAAGCTACATGAGCGGGCAGGTACTCCATCCCAACGGGGGGACGATCGTCAACGGTTGAAGCGAAGGATAGTGACATGCCGCAAGGTGACAAGGACGCCTATACCGACAAGCAGAAGCGGAAAGCCGAGCATATCGAGGAAGGCTATGAAAAGAAGGGCGTGAGCCACAAGGAAGCCGAGGAGCGTGCCTGGCGCACGGTTAATGCCCAGGACGGCGGCGGCAAGAAATCGGGGTCGGGCCGCAAGAATTGATGTACAGCATCCCCGCGAAACGTGGGGGTGAGCATGCGATTAATCGTGATGATGACCGTCGGGTTGGTGCTGGCCGGATGCGATGAGCGGCGGCCGGAAAACGCGACTGCTACCAACCTACCCGAGGCGACGGCGGCAAGACCGGCGCGGGCGATAACTGCCAGCTTCGATTGCGATCGGGCGCGCGGACAGGCTCAGGAACTGGTGTGCGGGGATGCCGCGCTGGCCGCGATGGACCGCGAGGTGGCGCGGCTGACGTCGCTGGCAATGGAGCCCGCGGCACACGCCGAATGGGTCCAGCAGCGCGACACGTGCGACAAGGCCGACGAGCTTCGCCAGTGCGTGATGGCGGCGGCAATGCTCAAGATCCACCGGCTGCGGCAAGGGTCGGAATCGGCGCGGGCGGGCGAGGGAATCTCGGTCGGCCCGGTACCCTATTCCTGTCGCGGGTTGTCCGGACCATTGCTGGCGACCTTTGCGAACAGCGAGCCTGGGGCGGTGGCGCTTGAATGGGGCGGGCAGACAATCGCGGTCGATCAGGTCGTGGCTGCCTCCGGTGCAAAATATGAAGGGCGCTGGAACGGTGAGCCCTATGGCTTCTGGTCCAAGGGCAAGGAGGCCACCCTTTCCATGACAGGCAAAGGTGACCTCCAGTGCAGCGAGACGCCGACCGCGAGCTAGGCGCCGAGCGGGATCGCGCTCCGGCTTTCACCGCCGACGCCGACATTGGCGTCGAGGAAGCCGACCACGTCGTCGATCAGGCGCTGCTTGTCGGTGGCGAACAGGCCGTGGGCGCTGCCGTCATATTCGATCAATTGCGCATTCGCGATCTGGCTTGCGGCGACCCGCCCGGTGGCGTCGATCGGCACTGTCTTGTCGGCGGTGCCGTGGATGACCAGGGTCGGCGCCTGGAAACTGGCAAGATCGGGACGGAAGTCGGTCGTCGCGAAAGCCTTCGCCGCGGCGAGCGTGTTGCGGGTTCCGGCGAGCATCGCCTGGCGCCAACTGTTCATCAGCACTTCGTCGCTGACCGGTGAGCTGAGCGTGCCGACGCCATAGAAATCCTTGAAGAAACCGGCGAAGAAATGCTCACGGTCCTGCTTCATCCCGGCGGTCATCTCGTCGAACGTCGATTGCGGCACGCCATCGGGATTGTCGTCGCTCTGGAGCATGTAGGGCACGACCGACCCGATCAGCACCGCGGCCGAAGTCTTGCCGGGATATTTGGTCTGGAAGCGCGCGACTTCGCCGCCGCCCATCGAGAAACCGACTAGCGCGACATTCTGTTTCACCCCGGCATCGTCGAGGATCGCGACGACATCGTCGGTGTAGGTGTCGTAATCATTGCCGTCCCACGGCTGGTCCGACCGGCCAAACCCGCGGCGATCGGGGATGATTGCGCGATAGCTCTTCTCCGCCAGTGCAATGCCCAAATCATCGAACGTGTCGCCGCTCAGCGGCCAGCCATGCATCAGCACCACCGGGCGACCCTGTCCCCAATCCTTGTAATAGAGCTTGGTGCCGTCGTTCGCTTTGGCCTGGGGCATGAAGAATTCCTCGTTCGAGTTACCGGACAAAAGCAGGAACGCATCGGGGAGGGCTGGGTTGCGGCCGTCGTCCCGGACCGGCGAGCGGCAAGCAAAATCATCGGAAAACCATTCCGCCAAAGTAATGTCGTTGATTCTGAAATCTTCGCAAATATGAACGGGAAGCATTAAAACTATTCAGAAGCGATGCACCCAATGGCTCCTAAAAAGGTTTTACTACCGAAGCGTCATTTTGTTTTGGCGTTATTTTTAGGAATTCTCCGATGAATTTGATCCACAAAATGATGGTCGGCTCGGCCGCCCTTGCGACGCTTGCCGGTGCAGCGGCTCCCGCCGCGGCGCAGGGTTATGGCTATCCCAACCAGCAATATGGCAACCAGGGTGGCGGCGTCGTCGGCCAGATCATCAACAACGTGCTCGGTGGCGGTCGTTATGGCAGCTACGGCCAAGGCAATGATCGCATGGCGGTCGACCAGTGCGCCCGTGCCGCAGAAGCGCGGGTCAGCGGCGACCGCAATTATGGTCCCTATGGCCAGTCGCAGTACGGCCAGGGCTATAACAGCAACCGCAGCAACGCTCGCGTCGTTGCGATTACCCAGGTCAATCGCTCCAACAACGGCCTGCGCGTTTCGGGGCTGATCGATACCGGTCGCAACTGGCGCAATCAGGGCCAGGCTTATGGCTACGGCAACCAGGGCTACGGCAATCAGTATCCCGGCCAGGGCTATAATAACCAGGGCTACAATGATCCGCGCTATCCCCAGCAGGGCTATCCGCAGGGCGTCGATCCGCGGTTCGGCGGCTGGAACAACCAGGGCTATGCCAATGCCGGCCAATATGCCGAGCTGCGGTTCAATTGCCGGGTCGACTTCCGTGGCCAGGTCACGCGCCTCAATGTCGAGCGCAACAACAATTTCCGCCGCTAGATTCGGCTGAAATCGAACGAAGGAGCGCGCGGTCGGTGATCCGACCGCGCGCTTTTCGCTTATGCGGCCGACTGGGTCGCCAGAAATTCCTCGAGCGCCTCCGAGGTGGCGTAGCGCTGGCCGTCGATGAAGGTCACCGGGGTGGTCCGAACCCCTTCCTGCTCCTCGAACGCGTCGACTTCCTCGCGGGTCGTCATCTGGCGGTCGTCGACCTCGTAGCCAGCCTGCTCCAGCATGGCCTTGGCACGCACCCCGAACGGGCAGACATGGTCGGGCAGGACCATGCGGTGGAGGATGGCGGTGCGGGTTGTCATGGATAAGTCTCCAACTGGCGATGCGGCTCCAGCGAACGGGCCCGCGGCAAGTTCCGGCTAGCCGGCCCTCACCGCGACATAAAGGCCGACGCCAATGACCATCACCCCGAACGCGGTTTCGAGCAGGCGCTTGGTCCCCGCCAGCCGCTTACCGGGTGGGTGAGCGATCCGGCGACTCCGCCAACGATCAGCAGCCCAACAATCGGCCAGTCGATCAGCCCGGGCGCGATCAGGAAGCCACCGCCGATGCCGAAAAAGCCCGACTCCGAGCCCGGCCGCGGCGAGGCGCGGGATCAGCCGACCGGCGCTGTCGCGGTCGAGTGCAACGTCGTGGTGCGGCTCGGACGTTCCGAGCTAAGCAAATGAAATCTAAGCGCAGGCCCACGCGGTCCGGTCGGGCCAAGGCGTCAGCAACTCCTTAACCCTCTGCGGTGCAGTCTCACCGTTCCCCAAGCTCCGGAGCGCGAATGTCCGCAGTGCCGTCCGTCACGACCTTCGTCATGGCACCCGAGTTGCCGTGGCCCGATGACACGCCGCCGGCGGATGCACTGGGAGCGCTGGATGTGGTGGCGGTGACGGTCGCGGGGGAGCAGCGGGACTGCGGGGTGCGCAAGATTTCGGCGCTTGGCGCGACGGTGCGCGGTGGGCTTGGTGGGGGCCGACCCGGCGCGGAGGTGTCGGTCGAGCTGGCAACGGGGCATCGGCCCGCGGGGACGATCGACTGGGTCGCGGGGGGCGAGGCGGGAATCCGCTTCGAGCGCCCGATCGACATGGTCGCGCTGCTCAACCGCACCCTGATCAGCCAGCCGGGCGAGCGGCGGACGATGCCGCGGGTCGAACTACGCTGCGGCGTAGGAATGAAGTGGGGCGCCAGCCTGGCCGCGGCGACGCTGCGCAACATTTCCGCGAAGGGATTGCAGGTCGAAGGCGAGGATTTGCCGCCGCGCGAGACGTTCGTCTCGCTGTTCATCGATGGGCTCAATGTCCCCGCGGGGGAGGTCGTGTGGCGCAAGGGCGACCTGGCCGGTATCGAGCTTATGGAGGAATTAAGCTGGTCATCGCTGATGCCGTGGGTGCGGGCGATGGGGCGGGGGACGGCCGACTAGTCGCCAGCCTCCAGGTTTGCGGCCCAATCGGCGTAGGGGGTGTTTCTGGCCAGGTGACGATTGAAATCGGGCGCACCGTCGGTCCACCACGGCGCGCCGCGCTCGCCCAAGGCGCGCTTGGCGCGGTCCACCTCGGCCTTGGCGCGGGCACCGGCCTCGCGATCCGACCGACGGCGGGCAAGACCCATTGCGCGCCGCGCCTCCATCAACTGGCCGACGAGCTCTGTCCGACGGGGCGGGCTGAGCATGGGATCCGAGCATCGCCACAGGCGTCCGCGAACAAGAAAGTAGCGGCCATCGGGGGTCACCGGATAGGGATTGCCGCTCACCCCAGGCTGACGAAGGTGTCGAGGACGCGCTTTCGGCCGGCTTTCTCGAACTCGATTTCCAGCTTGTTGCCCTCGATTGCGGCAATCTCGCCATAACCGAACTTGCCGTGGAAGATGCGCATGCCGACGTTGAGGTCGTCGCGGCCGCGGTTGCCGAGAGAGACGGCGGGGGCATGGGATTCGCGCGGGTCCCTCGACTTGGCTCGGGACGTACGGTTTTCGGAGTCGGTGAGTGCGCGCTGGAAGCCGGGGCCGCGGGTGGCGCTGCGCATCGATTGGGCGGGGCCGAGGTGGGCGAAGGGATCGGCATGTTCGCTCCACTGCGCGCGCCACAGCGACTCGCCGCCGGACATGGTGGTTTCCTGCTCGATATGCGCCTCGGGGAGCTCGGCGACGAAGCGGCTCGGGATGGAGCTAGTCCACTGGCCGTAGATGCGGCGGTTGGCGGCGTGGAGGATGGTGGCTTTTTGCCGGGCGCGGGTGATCGCGACATAGGCCAGGCGGCGCTCCTCCTCGAGACTGGCGAGGCCGCCTTCGTCAAGCGCGCGCTGCGAAGGAAAGACGCCTTCCTCCCACCCGACCAGAAAGATGTTGGGATATTCCAGTCCCTTGGCGGCGTGGATGGTCATGATGGTCACCTTGGGCTCGCCGCGGGCCGCGTCATTGTCCATCACAAGGCTGACGTGCTCGAGGAACGCGCCGAGGGTTTCGTATTCTTCCATCGCACGGGTCAGTTCGGTGAGATTTTCAAGGCGGCCGGCGGCTTCGGCGCTGCGCTCGGCCGACAGCACGGCGGTGTAGCCGCTTTCGTCGAGCAGAATTCGGGCGAGCTCGGCGTGCGGCAGCTCCGCCGCCATCGTCCGCCAGCGGGCAATGTCGCCGACGAAGCGGGCGAGGCTGCGCCGCGCCTGCGGGGTGAGCTCGTCGCTGTCGACCATCTGTGCGGCGGCGAGAAGCAACGGCTGGCCGGTGGCGCGGGCGACGCGATGGATGTTGGCCACCGCCTTGTCGCCGAGCCCGCGCTTGGGGACGTTGACGATGCGGTCGAAGGCGAGATCGTCGGCGGGCTGAGCGACGAGGCGTAGGTAGGCGAGCGCATCGCGGATTTCGGCGCGCTCGTAGAAGCGGAAGCCGCCGACGATCTGGTAGGCGAGGCCGATCGAAATGAAGCGCTCCTCGAACTCGCGGGTCTGGAACTGGGCGCGAACCAGGATGGCGGTATCGTCGAGGCTGCCGCCGCGGCGGACATGGGCCTCGATCTCCTCGCCCACCCGGCGCGCTTCCTCGGGGCCGTCCCACACACCGATCACTTTCACCGGATCGCCGGCGTCGACCTCGGTCCACAACGTCTTGCCGAGCCGGCCGCTGTTGTGGGCGATGAGGCCGGTGGCGGCGCCGAGGATGTGCGGGGTGGAGCGGTAATTCTGCTCGAGCCGGATCACCGCCGCGCCGGGGAAGTCGATCTCGAAGCGGAGGATGTTGGCGACCTCGGCACCGCGCCACGAATAGATCGACTGGTCATCGTCGCCGACGCAGCAGATGTTGCGGCGCGGCTCGGCGAGCAGCTTGAGCCAGTCGTACTGCGACGCGTTGGTGTCCTGATATTCGTCGACGAGGATGTAGCGAAACCGGTCGCGATACTGCTCGAGCACGTCGGCGTGGGTGCGGAAGATCACGAGCATGTGGAGCAGCAGGTCGCCAAAGTCGCAGGCATTGAGGGTTTTCAGCCGCTCCTGGTAAGCGGCGTAGAATTCGGCGCCACGGCCGTTGGCATAGCCTTCGCTCTCCGCGGCATCGATCTGGGCGGGGGTGAGCCCGCGATTCTTCCAGCGGTCGATCAGCCCGGCAAGCTGGCGCGCGGGCCAGCGCTTCTCGTCGAGATTGGCGGCGGTGATGAGCTGCTTGAGCAGGCGCAGCTGGTCGTCGGTGTCGAGGATGGTGAAGTTGGATTGCAGGCCCACCAGCTCGGCGTGGGTGCGAAGCATGCGCGCGGCGACGCTATGGAAGGTGCCGAGCCACGGCATCGATTCGATTGCCCCGCCGGAGATGGCGCTGATCCGTTCCTTCATCTCGCGCGCCGCCTTGTTGGTGAAGGTGACGGCGAGGATCTGGCTCGGCCAGGCGCGGCGGGTGGCGATGAGATGGGCGAGGCGGGCGGTCAGCGCCGCGGTCTTGCCGGTGCCCGCCCCGGCCAGCATCAGCACCGGCCCCTCGGTGGTAAGCACTGCCTCGCGCTGCGGCGGGTTGAGGCCGGCAAGATAGGCGGGGTCCGGCGTCAGGGCAGGGGATTCGGGCATGCCAGCGAGGTAGGAGCGCGAGAACAGAAGGACAACCGCCGAGATTTGTAACGGCGGCGATACTTCCCCCCGATATCCCCGTTATCCACAGGCTTGAGCCCAAAGATTCCGCTTTGCGCGACTCGGAATGGTGCGCATAGTCAGGGGGTGATCGGGACGGAAGTCCCAGCCTCTTCGGAGCGTCGGCAACGGCAGGAAGGGGAGGACGGGACGGAAGGTCCGATCTCCGCCGGCAGGCGATGGATGCGAGGATCGAAGCGGAACTGCCCTCGGGCGATGATGCGGCGAAACTCAAAATCCGGACCAGTCGGCAAGAGGCGCCGGAAGAGTCGGTCCGCCTTTGCGAGGGCGGTTTCCCCCCCAGGGAGACCAAGCCGCGCGAAGCAGGCCAACCCAAGAAGGGCCGCGGAATATCAGGTTGCGGAAAGACCTTCGGGTTTGAAGCGAAGCAGCTTCGCGGTAGGCAAGCCATCCTTCGGGATGGGGCGACGAAACGAAGCGGTGAGGATCCTCGGATCCGCCCTGATCGGAAGCGACGCCTGAGCTGGTGAGTCAGGATCGAGCAGCGGGGGGCCTTCGGGTCGTCAGCCAAACGAACACCGGCAAATCCATACTCGGCGCAGTGGGGCCTGGCAGCAATGCCGGGCCCCTTTTCTTTTGGTAACCGGAGCGCCGGCCGGTTGCGCTCCATGGCTGCGTCAGCGCGGTCGGATTTCGTTTAGCTTCGTTGGCTGCCAAGATCCGTGTGAGCTGTTCGCTTGAAGGACCGAAGCGATGACCGACCATGCCACCCCCAACCTGCCGGCGCGCGATTTCGGGGCGACGTCGGAATTTTATGCCGGGCTTGGCTTTGCCGAGGGATGGCGTGACGGGGGGTGGATGATCCTGACTCGAGGCGGACTGACGCTCGAATTCTTTCCGTTCCCCGACCTCGATCCGCTGACCAGCTCGTTCGGCTGCTGCCTGAGGCTCGACGATCTGGACGATTTTTATGCGGTGGCGCGGGCGGCCGGGGTGCCCGAGCAACATCGCGGTCAGCCGCGCCTCCAGCCCCCGACCGTCGAAGGGAGCGGGCTGCGCATCGCCTATCTGGTCGATCCCGACGGGACCTTGCTGCGGCTCGTCCAGAACTGAGCTACGCGGAACCAGGGGAGTCGAGTCATGGGCAATATTTTCGAGCATCTGGCGAGCCGGGTCGCGGCGGCGGCGGGGCGGCCGATGGCGTTCGCGCTAGCACTGGCGATCGTGCTTGGCTGGGGCCTGTCGGGGCCGTTGTTCGGCTGGTCCGACACGTGGCAATTGGTGATCAACACCGGCACCACCATCGTCACCTTCCTGATGGTATTCCTGATCCAGAATGCGCAGAATCGCGACGCCGCGGCAATCCAGGCCAAGCTGGACGAAGTGATCCGCGCGATCGATGGGGCGCGAAACGAGTTTATCGGGATCGAACATTTGACCGAGGACCAACTGGAGAAAATCCGCGGGGCGATCGAGGCCGATTTTGGCGACGAAAGCATGCGCCACGCAGCGATCGAGCGGTTGATCAAGCGGCGTTAAGGGGGCGTCCTAAAGGACGATGATCATCGTGCTCATGCCAAGCATGCGATGGCCGAATTGGCCGCAATGCACCTTGTAGGTGCCGCGAGCGGGGATGAGGTCGATCACCGCGCTGCGGCCCGCCGCCAGCCGGACCTCGCCGCCCGGGGCACGGCCGCGCAGGACGCGCGCCGTCGCGAAGAACTGGCGGGCGGTGAAATCATGAGTCTTACCGGCGCGGTTGGCCAGCACGAGGCGCACCGGAACGCCGCCAGCCAGGTAGATCGGCGACGGCGTGAAGCGGTGGCTGGTAAGGGTGATGGTGGCGCGGGTTCTGGGCGCGGCATCGGCGGTGGTGGCGGGCAGCAGCGCGAGCAAGGCGGCGGCGGCGAGGATCTGTTTCATCGAATGGCATTCCCGAACGGCTGGCGGCCCCCTGTCGACCAAACAAAGGCGGCGGCGCAAGTCCTGCGCCGCCGCCAGCCCCGCCCGTAAGAGGGGCGATTGGATGCCGGAAGGGGGAATCCCGACGCGATTACAACGCCCTAACCGGATAAAGGTGCCGCGCGAGCGTTTCCCACTGAGACCTGTTAGGGTCGGGGGTCAAACGGGAGGGTGAGTCGTGATGCGGGGCATGATCTTGGGCGCGCTGGGCACACTATGTGTGTGCGGCAGCACCGCCGACGCAAAGGAAATTACCCGGAGCGGGTCGCCGGAATCGCCCATCGCCGGAACCGTGACGGTGCCCGGTGAGGCGCGGCTGGTTTGGGTCAGTGGCACCGTGCCCGATGCGATCAACCCGACCGCGGCGGCGGGCAGCGTCCAACGGTTTGGCGACACCGAAGCGCAAACGCGGTCGGTGCTGGGCAAAATCGAGACGGCGCTCAAGGCCCAAGGGCTGGGGCTTGGCGACGTGGTGATGATGCGGGTCTTCCTGGTCGCGCCGCCGGGGCAGAAAGCGATGGACTTTGCGGGCATGATGCGCGGCTACAGGACCTTCTTCGGGACGGCCGCGCAGCCGCTCAAGCCGGCGCGATCGACGATGCAGGTGGCGGGGCTGGTCGATCCGGGGTGGCTGGTCGAAATCGAGGTGACCGCGGCGCGCAAATAAGGGCATTTTCCGGGGGGAATCGATGGCACTGACACGACGGCGACTGCTGAGCGAATTCGGGCTGCTAAGCGGCGCGGGGGCAAGCGCTGCGGCGCTGCAGATGCTGGGGATCGCGTCACCCGGATCGGCCAAGGCGGCTGGCTTTGGGCTTCCGCCGGGGAGCGGCACGGGCAAGCGTGTGGTGGTGCTGGGCGCCGGGATCGCCGGGCTGGTCGCGGCTTACGAACTGCGCCAGGCGGGATATGCGGTGACCGTGCTGGAGGCGCGCAACCGTGTCGGTGGACGGGTTTGGACGATGCGCGGGACAGATGAGCTGGCGCAGATCGACCGACCGTTGCAGCGCGCAAACTTTAGCGCCGGGCAATATTTCAACGCTGGTGCTGCGCGGCTCCCCAGCTCGCACCATGTCATCCTCGGCTATGGGCGACGGCTGGGCGTGCCGATGGAAGTGTTCGTCAACACCAACCGCGCCACCGGCTGGGACTTCGGCGGCAAGGTCCACCGCGAACGGCAGATGATCTATGACCTGCAGGGGCGGATCGCCGAACTGCTGGTGACGGCGATGGACCATAAGGGCCTCGATACGGTGATGCCCAAGGCCGACCGCGACCTGTTTCGTGGCTTCCTGCGCAACTGGGCCGGGCTAGATGAAAAGGGCAGGTTGCAGGCCTTTCCGAACTCGGGCTTCGCGACCGAGCCGGGCGGCTATGACCGGCCCGGCGTGGCGCTGCAACCGCTCGGCCTGAAGGAAATATTGTCCAGTCCGGCCGTCGGACTGCCGCTGATATTCGAGGCGATCATCGACATGCAGGCGACGATGTTGCAGCCGGTCGGCGGGATGGACCGGATCGCGGAGGCGATGTTCGATCAGGTCAAATCAAGCGTCCGGCTCGGCGTCCCGGTCACCGCCATCCGCCGCGAGGGCGCGGGGGTGCGGATCGAGCATGGCGGCGAATTCACCCGCGCGGACTATTGCATCTGCACCCTGCCGGCGCCGATCCTGGCGCGCATCCCGAGCGACTTTTCGCCCGCCAAGAAAGCCGCGCTCAAGGGCGTCGAATATTTGAAAAGCGCCAAGGTGGCGTTCGAAGCACCGCGCTTCTGGGAAACCGACGAGGGGATTTACGGCGGCAACGGCTGGACCGACCGCTTGAACGAGAATGTGATGTACCCCTCGGCCGGACTGCACGGTGAGCGCGGCGTGATCGTTGGCGCCTATGTCGCGGGCTGGACCAACCAGGGCAACCCCGACAAGTTCGTCGCTCTGCCGATCGCCGAGCAGATCCGACTCAGCGCGGCGTCGATCGAGGCGCTCCACCCGGGCAAGTCGCGCCTGCTGTCATCGCCGGTTGCGGTCAATTGGGGGCAAGTGCCTTGGTCCGAAGGCGTCGGCGCGGTGGGGCGCGACTTCGGCCCGGAGAAGCGCGGGCCGGCCTATCGCGAATTGCTAAGACCCGAGGGTCCGATCGCCTTTGCCGGCGAACATCTTTCCTATGTCGGGTTGTGGCAGGAGGGGTCTGCTTTGTCGGCCCATGAGGCTATCAAGCTTATCCAGCACATGGCGGCCGGGCAAAAGATGGGATGACAAGCGGGGCGGCGCAACCGCCACCCCGCCCGATCATCAGTCTCAGCTGGTCGGCGACGTCGCCCCCATCCCATGCTTGAGCGCGCTGATCTGGTCGTGGCCCTTGCGGACCGATTGATAGGCGCGGTCGATCACGTCGCGGCTTTCGGGGGCGAGGTCGTCGGCCTTTAGCGCCGCCTCGAACTTCTCCTTGAGATAATCCTCGCCGCGCTCGACCTCGTTGATGATCGCCTTGTCGTCGCGACCGGTGATCGCGGCCTTGAGGTCGAGGAAGACCTGGTGGGTCTTGCCCAGGATGGTGCCATCCTCGTCGGGTGTGCCGCCGAGGCGACGAACTTCGCCGGCAAGCTCGCCCGCGACGCGCTCGCGCTCGCTGGCATTGGTGCGGAAGATCTCGCGGAACTGTTCGCCCTCGGCATGCTCGGCCGCCTCGCGATAGCCATTGACGCTATCGTTGAGGGTCGAGGTGAGGGTCTTGAGAATGGTGGTGTTGTCGTCGGTGCCTAACATGCGATTACTCCGCTTCGCTATGGTTGATGCCGGTTCCAACGCATGAGCGGGTCGAGCGATGCGCGCGCGCCCGCATTAAATGTTGCGATGTCGATCGAACCCACGCATCTTCGGGCGATGTTGCGTTTTCTTTCAGCCGCCGCGGCGGTCACGCTGGCGATCCAGCCCACCGCGTCTCCCGCCGCGCCGTTGCAGCCGACCGGCAGGTGGGTGATGGATTACACCCCTACCGCGTGCGAGGCGAAGCGGCAGTTCGGCGACGTGGCGATGGCGATTGCGCCGGGACCGCTGGGGCAATCGACCAGGCTGCTGATCGAACTTCCCGGAAAGGCGTTCAGGGCGCGGCAATTCCCGGCCCGAGTTCGATCCCAACGACGGTCGAGGTTCGGCCAAGGCGACCGCCATGTTGTACCCGGCCAAGAAAGCGGGGATGCGGCGGCTGTTCGCCGTCCTTTCCAACGAGCTGGTCGACCGGGCCATTGCCAGCGGATCATTCACGATCTGGACCGGAAGCGCGCCCGACATCACGCGCGTGCAGTCGCATTCGGCACAAGCCAGTTTCGCCTTTGGACCCACTGCCGGGCTGCGCAAGGCGCTCGACACCTGCATGGCCGACCTGCGCAAGACCTGGGGCATGGTCGACGGGAAATTACCGACCCCGGCCATCGCCACGCAGGCGAGGGGCGATGTTCGCGGCATCTTCACCAGCAGCGATTATCCGGACGATGCGATGGCCGCCAATCAAAGCGGAACGACGCAATTCCTGCTGATGATCGGGCGTGACGGATCGGTGATGGATTGCGTCGTCGCCAGTTCGAGCGGAGTCGCCAGCCTCGACGTGATGGGGTGCCAGGTGATCCGCGAGCGAGCGAAGTTCAAGCCGGCGACCGACGCCAATGGCAAACCGACGCTCGATACTTATGTTACGCCGCCGATCCGCTGGGCCCTGCAATAGCTAGCCGGAAATCGCCGCGATCTTGCCGCGAGTGGGCTTCTTGGTCCGGCCCATCGACCAATTGGCCTGGAGCCGCACCTGCGGATTGGGGACGCACCAGATCTCACCGCCGTCGTCGAAGCCGACCACCCACAACAAGTCGAACTCGGGACCATAATCAATCACCGCCACAGCGGTGCCACTCCCGCGATCAAGCACATGAAGCGGAAGCGGCGGATCGAGCTGGGTAAAGGCCATGATTCCAAAACCGGTTTGGCGACGGGCTTGTTCCCACGATCGTTTATCAACGCTAGCGTAGGGCGAGGTTAGCGGAGTGTTAGATGTCCCAAGTGATTGAAAACGGACCAGTGACCGATCCCGAGGCGGCGGCCGCCGGGACCATTCGCGGGGCGCGGGCGGTCTATATCCTGGGTGCACTAATCGTCGGGCTGTTGCTCGGCGCGCTGGCGGCGCGGATGGGCGACGGCCTGCGCGAACCGGCGCTCAAAGCCGCGACGATCGTCGGCGGGCTGTGGCTCGACGCGCTCAAGATGACCGTCATCCCGCTAATCTTCGCGCTGCTGGTTACCGGGATCGCGCGCGGGGCCGAAGCGGCCCGCGCGGGGCGGATCGCCGGCCGGTCGGTGCTGTGGTTCGTGATCATCTGCACCGCCTCGGCGATTTTCGGGGCGGTGGCGACGCTCGGCCTGCTCGACGCCTTTCCGCTGCCCGCCGATGCCGGCGAGGCGTTGCGCGCCGGCCTCGCCTCGCTCGATCCGAAGGCGGCCGCGGCACCGGTGCCGGTGGTGGCCGATTTCTTCCGCTCGATCATCCCGCCCAACGTCATTTCCGCGGCGGCCGAGGGGCAGGTGCTGCAACTGGTGGTGTTTGCCTTCCTGTTCGCCCTGGCGCTGACCCGGATCGAAACCAAGCGGCGGCAATCGGTGGTCGCGCTGTTCGAGGGCGTCGGCGATGCGTTGCTCGTGCTGATCGGCTGGGTGTTGCGGATTGCGCCGCTGGGCGTGTTCGCGCTGGCCTTTGCGGTCGGTGCGGGGGCAGGCGGAGCAGCCTTTGCGGCGCTGCTGCATTACATCGTGCTGGTGTCGGCGGTGGGCGTGCTGGTGACGCTGGCGGCCTATATCGTCGCCGCGGTCGGCGGACGCGGGGTGATGGATTTCGCGCGGGCGATGATTGGGCCGCAGGCAGTTGCGATCTCGACCCAGTCGAGCCTCGCCTCGCTGCCGGCGATGCTCGCCGCGTCGCGGCTGATCGGGGTCCGCGACGAAGTGGCCGATGTGACGCTGCCGCTGGCGGTGGCGCTGTTCCGGGCGACCGGGCCAGCGATGAATGTCGCGGTGGCCATCTATGTCGCGCACTGGATGGGGGTCGATGTTTCGACTCCAGCGCTGGTCGCCGGGATCGCGGTGGCGGCGGTGGCGAGCTATGGCGCGGTCAGCCTGCCGGGGCAGATCAGCTTCTTCAGCTCGATCGCGCCGATCGCCATCGCCATGGGCGTACCGGTCGCACCGCTGGCGATCCTGATCGCGGTCGAGACCATCCCCGACATCGTCCGCACACTCGGCAATGTGACGATGGATGTGGCGGTCACCGGCGCGGTCGACCGGAAAAATCGCTCGCCAGATTAACCCCGGATGACCGTCGTTCGTCGATTCGTGGCCCGATAAAACACGTTCGTCGCGGACCCGTACCGATCGCCGACCGCCGCCCGCGCTTGGTCGAGCGCCGCGTGATCGTCGGCGCGCGCCATCCTATCCCGACGATGCGACGCGAGGGGTTCTGGCCCCCTCATTGGAGTTCCCCGAACCGGGCCCCTCGCGCTGCGACATGTTTGAAAAAGGATGGGACCATGAAACTGTTAATTGCCTTCGCCGCGGTGTTGAGTAGCGCGGTGCTGACCGTGCCCACGGTGACCGACCTGGGCGACCGGAACTCGAGGGACGCGCGCCAGCTTGCGGCGCTGGTCGCCGACGAGAAATATGCCTGATTACGGCCGCCGGCCGCGGGTTCGGGGCCAAGCCTGGCCCGGGATCAGCGGCCGGCGATGCTGCGTACGCGGTCGGCGTAGAGACGGCCGACCGGCTGCTCGCTCTGATCAGCGAGCCGGGCGATCCACCGCCCCGATGGATTGCGCGAAAAACCCGCGATAAAATCCCGCCGGACAATGGCCGATCGATGCAGGCGAACGAAGGTCTGCGGATCGAGCCGCTCCTCCAGCGCTGCCATCGAATGATGAATCAACCAGCTGCGCGCCCCGACATGAAGGCGCATATAGTCGCGCTCGGCGGTGATCCGGTCGATATCGCGCGACGCGATGCGCACCAGGCCGGTGCGATCGGAAGCCCAGAATTCCTCAAGGAAGGGCGAGACGTCGGCAGTGTCCTGCGCCGCATCCTGCTCGTGTCGATGCTTGAGGTGAAGCCGGGCGCGATCGAGCGCCGCGGTCAGCCGCGTCGGCTCAATCGGCTTCATCAGATAATCGACCGCCGCGACCTCGAACGCGGCGACCGCGAATTGATCGAACGCGGTGATGAAGATCACCGCCGGCGAAGGTCGCCGCCGGGCCAGCGAGCGCGCGACGTCGATCCCGTCCAGCCCGGGCATCGCTATGTCGAGCAGGACCGCATCGGGATTGAGCGCTTCGGCCATCCGAACCGCGGCATCGCCGTCGCTCGCCGTTCCGACCAGATCGACCCCGCCGACCCGCGCCAGCAGCAGCTGCAGCCGCTCGGTTGCGAGCGGCTCGTCGTCGGCGATCAGCACTCTCAGCGGCGGCTCATTCATCGATCGGGCTCCGCGGCAAGGTCAGGCGGACCTCGAAGCCGCCGTCTTCGAGCGGGCCGAAATCGCAGGTTGCCTGATCCCCGAACCGCGCCTCGAGTCGCTGGCAGACGTTAGCGAGGCCAACTCCAGTGCCTTCGATCCGGTCGCTGTCGCGGCGGCCGCGTTTGGTGGCGGCGTCGCTGCTTGCGGTGTTGGCGACGCGCAGCAGCAGGCGATCACCGTCGAGCGCCTCGGCGGCGATGGTCAGGGTGACCACGTCGCGGGTCGGGGAGACCCCATATTTGATCGCATTCTCGACCAGCGGCTGGAGGATCAGTGCCGGGAGCCGCGTGTTCTCGAGCTCGGGCGGAACGTCGATCTCGACTTTGAGGCGGGCCGGGAAACGGATGGTCTCGATATCGAGATATAACCGCTGGAGATCGATCTCCTCGGCAAGAGTGACATCGGCGGTCGGGTTGAGCGACAGGCTGGTGCGGAAGAAGGTGGACAAGGCCAGCAGCATTTCCTCGGCGCGCTCGGTGCGACCGGTCATCACCAGCGACGACAGCGAGTTCAGCGTATTGAACAGGAAGTGCGGATTGACCTGGTAGCGAAGGGCGCGGACCTGCGCGGTCTGCGCGGCGCTTTCGGCCGCGGCGGCGCGACGCTGGGCGCGCAGCGCCTGGGCCTGCGCGACGGTGGCAAGATAGAAAGCGCTCCAGGCGGCGAAGAAGAACAGCCAGATGACTGCGCTGTCTGCGGCGAAGCGCATCTTCTTGGTGCCTGCCATCTGGTTTATTCTCGGCATCGTCAGGACAAGTGGCTCGTCCGCGCTACGCTCAATGCGAACGGTGTGCCCCTTCTGGATGACGGCAAAGCCCTCCTTGACCTGGAAGCGGACTTCCTCGCTGCTCTCCTTCAGCTTGTGCTCGGTGGCGATCAGCAGCCCGGCCATCGCCCAAGCCGCTGCAAAGGACGCCAGTCCGGCGATCAGCGCGTTGCGCCGATTGCTTGCACTAGGGCCGCCGAAACGGGCGATGGCGAGATAGATGAGCCCGGTCAGAACGATCCCCGCGCCGATGGTTGGCAGTCGGTTTTGAAGCGCGGTCATCGGATCCGTGCTGAGTAGCGCTCGAGCCACGAGGGTGAGCGCGTAAACCAGCCAGAAGCCAAGGATCGATTTGAGAGCGAGCGGCCAATCGGCGAAGCGCCCGGTCTGTTGCAGGGATGGTCTGTCCATCGTCTGACAGTGGCAAGCTGGCGCCGGGCTTGCAATCCGCCCCCCGTCGCTTGGCAGAAGCGGGGCCGCACTCCGTCGAACAATCGTCATCAAGGAAAAGGGAACGCGGGCCGGTCGGCAATCGTTTGTCTTGACACATTCGAGGGAGGAACAACCTGCGTGACCGATCGACCCGACAACGACAACGCCGCCGAGCCGGCAACACCACCGGCCGCGACGGAGCAGAAAGCGCCCGAGCGCGAGCTTGAACTCAGATTGAAGAAGAACCCGGAAGACCTTGATACCAAGACCGATGTTGGGTCGGATGAGTCGATGGATGCGTCCGACCCGATCGCCGCCACCCAGCCCGGCGGGAATGAACCCGCGCCATCCTCGACCTTTCCCGAGAAATCGTCACGCGACTCACTCGCGGCTGATACAACGTTGCAATATTCCCACACACGCCAAGCCAATGCTCAGGTGTGAACTTTTCGTCCTTGCCCCGAGGCTATCCCTTTGATTCAATGTGAATGGGGGGTGGGATCGTGGTTAAGGCTTTTGCAACCAGGCCGGCTGCATGATCTCTCCCAGGCAAAAGGAGTCGGGGTGATGACGACGCGGACCAGTCAGCCAGCAGGTGGGGCGCTGCTGATTGCAGAGCTCAAGGAATTCGCCAGCTTTCCGAAGGCGACACAGCGCTATATCCGGCGTTCGCTCGACCTCGGCTTCGGGCGCGCCGACCCGATTGACATCTGGGCCCGCGACGAAGGCGAAGCCGCCTCGATCCGTGCGCAGGGCCGCTTCTACAAGCAGATCGACCATCTTCGCCTGCAGATCCCCGACGACAGCGGGCTCGACATGATCGAACCGTTCCTGGGCATGCTCGCGACTCTCGCCGCATTCGACCTTGGGCAGGACCGGCTGCCGAGCTTCGCCTCGTTCCGCTTTCTGTACGAGCGACTGCTCGGCGCAAGCGTTCGGCCGTGGCTGCCGGCGGCTTTCTGTGCCGCTGCGGCGCTGCCCCATCTTCACCCCGAGAAGCGGCGCGTGCTGCTGCAGTCGATCAGCGAAAGCGCGGCGACCGCGCCGGGCTGGTCGAACCGCGAGCCGGTATTCTGGCCCGAATGGGTCGAGAAGGTCGACATCGCCGCTGCGGCCTGACCCCCGCGCCGGAAACCTTGATTGCAGGCGGCGGCGGCTCCACTAGGGCTGCCGCCGTCGGCATATCGGGAGCTAGCCGTAATCCTCGACCTCATCCTCAACGATGCGCTGCGGACGCTTGCCGGGCTGCTGGTGGGGCTGGCGCTGTTCCGCGGGGTTGAACTGGCGTTCCCGGAAAGCGGAGCGCCCAGACCCGAGCGCAACCTGACCGGTCTCTGGATCTGGCTGGTCTATGTTGGCGCGCAGGTCGCGTTGACCGCCATCGTGCTGGCGCTGGTCGGGGCCAGCAGGGCATCACCCGAGATCAACCCGCAGACGGCGCTGGGCCTGCCGGCGTGGGCGGCAGCGATCGTGGTCGGGATCGCGATCATCCTGGCCAAGGATTTCTTCTACTATTGGGAGCATCGAATCCAGCACCGCTGGCTGTGGCGGTGGCACGCGCCGCACCATGCGATCCGCAACCTGAGTGCGACCAATAGCTGGCACCATTGGTCCGAGATTGCGATGTTCGCCCTCATGGTCGCGCTGCCCATGAGTCTGCTGACCCCGGCATTCGGGCCGCGCCCATTCCTGATCGGGCTGATCCTCAGCTGGCAGCCGATCTATCTGCACAGCGCCACGCGGCTGAAGCTGGGCCCGATGATGCGTCGACTGGTGGTCGACAATCGCTATCACCGGATCCACCATTCGCGCGAGCCGAAGCATTTCGAGCGCAATTTCGGCGCGGCGACGCCGCTGTGGGACTGGCTGTTCGGGACGGCCTATTTTCCGGCGGCGGACGAGTGGCCGGAGGTCGGGATTGGCGGGGGTCGAGGAGCCCGCGAACTTGAGCGAATGGTCGGCGTTGCCGTGGCGGATCGATCAGCCCGGAACGGCGATCGATGGGAATGTCGCGGTCAGTTCGTCGAGCGACTGAAGCGCATTGCGGTGGTGGACGAACAGCCCGCCCGCATCCTCCCATTTGTCGCGATGATCCTCGCGATCGTCGACCAGCACGTCGCCCGCTTCCATGTAGCGGACCTTGTCGCGCGCCATGCAGGTGATGATCGGCGTGCCGGGGAAATGGCGCTCGGCCCAGGCGACCTTCTGCGGCGCGGCCCAGGTGCCGAGGGGCAAGCCGGTGAGGATCGTCGGGCGAAGATGTTCCACCGCGTCGAACAAGATCTGCGCGTCGGGCAACAGCGGCAGCGTGTTGTAGAAATCGGGCGTCGTGGCCAGCCGCCGCCAGAATTCGCGTTTGCCGTGACGCTCCTCGAACTGGCGGGGCGTGAGGCCGCCGAGCGCGGCGCGGGCGCCGGCATCGAAATCAGCCAGCACGCCATCGCAGTCGAGGAACAGTTTGCGTTCGGCCATCAGAAACGCGCCGGCTCGACGGTGACGGGAAGCGGCGGATCGATCGCCGACCAGCCGTGGTCGCGGATCACATCATTGCTTTCGACGGCGCGTCGTCCGGGGGCTAGCGACCAGGTGATGTGAAAGGTCGATCCATCGGGACGGTCGGTTGACCCGTCAATCGCAACGACCATCGCTTCGACGCCGCGCCGGTCGTCGGAACGGCCGACGATCATCGCGCGGACCGGTGGCGGAGGCGGCTCGTCCACCGCGTCGGCATCGAGCGTGACATGGTCGGCGACGACTTCGGGATAGGCAGGATCAATCTGATTCAGCAATTGCTCACGGCAATCGCGATCCACCTTCCAGCCGATGACGGTGCCGGGTTGGGTCATGACGCACCAATGAAGGTTAGCGCGCGAGGTTCCCGAGCAACTCGACGGCATAGTCGCTCAGCGTGTCGTCGCGCGCCCCCATAATGACGATCCGGTCGCCGGTCGCGGAGTCGGCGAGCAGTGCGTCGGCGATGGCAGCGCGGTCGGGCAGGTGGCGGGCGTCGCCACCGCGGGCGCGGATCGCCTCGGCCAGCCAGTCGGAGCCGCGCGATTTGTCGACCGTGCCGCCCTGATAAACCGGGTCGGGGAGATACAAGCGGTCGCCATCGCGCAATCCTTCGGCGAAGGTCCCGGCCAGTTCCTCGCCCATCTTCGCGAGCGGACCAAAGCCGTGCGGCTGGAACATCACCAGCAGGCGACCCGGATGCGCGACGAGCGTGTCGAGGCTGGCGGCGATCTTGTCCGGATTGTGCGCAAAATCGTCGATCACGGTTACGCCGCCCGCGGTGCCGACGATTTCGAGGCGCCGCTTGAGCCCTTCGAACCGGCCCAGCGCGGCGGCGGCGTCGGGCAGCGCGACCCCCAGCGACACGGCGGCGGCGATGCGCGGCGAGCGCGTTGGAGGCATTGTGGCGGCCGGGAACCTGGAGTTCGACCCGCGCGCTGTCGCCGCCCGCTTCGACGGTGAACGCGCAATTGTTGGGCCCGAGGTGGAGGTCGCGGCCGGTGAAGGCCGCGCCGGGGCTGTCGAAGCCATAGCCAGCGGGATCGGGGACGATGTCGGCCATGGCGCGGGTCTCGGGATCGTCGAGATTGAGCACCGCCTTGCCGGCGCGGGCGAGGAAGGCACCGAACAGGCTGCGCAATTCCTCCATCGAATGGTGATCGAGGCTGACGTTGGTCAGCACCGCGACCGACGGGCGGTAGAGCGCGATCGAGCCGTCGCTCTCGTCGACCTCGCTGACGAACAATTCTGGATCGCCGACCAGCGCGCTCGAGAAAGGCGCCGAGGGCGAGACGAAATTCTTCATCACCGCGCCATTCATCACCGTCGGCTGGCGGTGGCAGGCGTGAAGAATCCAGCCGATCATGCCGGTGACGGTGGACTTGCCGCTGGTCCCGCCGACCGCGACGCTCTTCTGCGCGGCATTGAGCAATTGTGCGAGCAGCTCGGGCCGGGTGACGCGCTCGAGCCCGAGCTCGCCCGCGCGGACGACGTCGGGGATGGTCGCCTCGACCGCTGCCGAGGTGACCAGGATCATGCCGTCGGCGAGGCCGCTGCCGTCTTGCGGGTGAAGCGCGATTCCCAGGCCGCGGAGATAATCGAACTTGGAACTCAGCCGTCCAGCGTCGAGCGAGCGGTCGGAGCCAGCGACGCGCGCGCCTCGGGCACGGAGGATGGAGGCAAGGGGCAGCATGCCGCTGCCGCCGATGCCGCAGAAAAAGTAAGTGGTGGAATTGCTCATCGCCGCTGCCCTATGGACTTGGGCACTGGCTTGCAATTGGGGGACACGATGAGAATTGCCGTTGTCGCGCCAAGTTGCCCGCTGAAGCGCGAGGCCGCGGACGCGGTGCTGGCGATCGCCGCGGCGACGGGGCGATTGCGAGCTGATCATCCATCCGCAATGCTTTTTGAGCGACGGCCATTTCGCCGGGCCCGATGCGGCGCGGCTGGCGGCGCTGTGCGAAGTGATGGCCGATCCCGCAATCGACGCGGTGTGGTTCGCGCGGGGAGGCTATGGGTCGAACCGGATCGCTGAAGCAGCAGTGGGAGCATCATGTGCCGCGGCCCGCGCCAAATCCTATCTTGGGTACAGCGACGCTGGGTTCTTGCTGGCCGCGTTCCACAAGGCGGGGATGGAGGTGGCGCATGGGCCGATGCCGCAGGACGTGCTGCGTGACGGGGGCGAGGCCGCGGTCGACCGCGCCCTCGACTATATTGTGCACCGCAGCGACTCAGCGCTGGAGACCGGACTCGACGGGCCGGCATTGGCGTTCAACCTCACCGTCCTGTCGAATTTACTGGGCACCGCAATCGAACCCGATCTGGTGGGATGCGACTTGCTGATCGAGGAGGTGAGCGAGCAATATTATCGCGTCGACCGCACCATGTTCCACCTGACCGGCAGCGCCAACGTCCGTACAGTCCGTAGACTGCGTCTCGGAAGGGTCAGTGATGTAATTGAAAACGAACCGGAATTTTCTACCGACGGAGAGGCGATCGTACGCGACTGGTGTGACCGCGCGGGGATCGTCTTCGCCGGGCCCGCCGATATCGGTCACGATGCGGCCAATAAAGTCGTCCCGTTCGGTCCGTCGCGCCCCTGAGGCGCCCCCTCACAACAGGGCATTGCAAAGCGCTTTGGATTGCGCTCTATCGAGAGGCGAACACAACAGGAGGGCCGTATGGCAAAAGCAGCAGGCGGGACGGGTCGTAAAGCAGGGGGTGGCCTCGCCCGCCCGGTACAACCGTCGCCGGAATTGGGCGCGATCATCGGCAACAGCCCGATGCCGCGCAGCGAAGTGGTGTCCAAGGTGTGGGATCACATTCGCAAGAACAACCTGCAAAACCCCGCCAACAAGCGGGAAATCCTCGCCGACGATAAATTGAAGAAGGTCTTCGGCAAGGATAGCTGCACGATGTTCGAGATGAACAAGCATCTGTCAAACCATCTGAAATAAGCCGCGGCGAAAGCCACGAGAAAACGGGGCTCGCGCTGCAAGGCGCGGGCCCTTTTTCGATGGGGCGTCGAGCGACTTGGGGGCCCTAGCGGCAGAGGCGTCCACCCACCGCGCCGCGCGCCGCCTGGTCGAGATGAAAATGGTCGGCGTGCGCGGCATTATAGTCGGGCGACAGCGTGGTGCTGAACAGCCGGCAGGCGCCGTCGCGGACCTCGCGCAGGAAGGCGGCGCGGGAACTGTCGCTGGTCCAGTCGCGAAGCACGCTGACCCGATTGCCGTCGGACAGGCGGAAGCCGAGGATGTCGATTGCGTCGGCGGTCGAATGCTCGCTGAACCGGCCCTCTGGACCGCCGCCGATGCGGCGACAGGCATAGCTTCCGGCGTGATCGAACCCGGTCACCCTGGTCCCGAGGTGGCGCCGGGCGGCGGGCTGGACCACCTCCCGCTCCCACAGCACCAAGGCGGCGGCAACGGGGCAGGCGGTGACCAGCCCGGCGGGCCGGAAAGTGGTGGCGCGATCAAGGCGCATGCCGTCGGCAAAGCCACACGGCGGGGCGGCGGATATGTCGGCGGCGGGGCGGTCGGCGATACCGGCATCGGCAAGCAGGGCACGGCACCGTCGCGAATCCTCGCCCAATGCCGCCAGCTTGGGCGCGGTGAAGCGGCCGACGGGTTGGTCGAGGTCCAGCCGGGTCCATGGCACGTCCTGGGGATGGGCGGCGATCCAGGCCGCGGCCTCGATGATCGTCACGACCAGCGCGGTGGCGGCGACCGCGACGAGCAGCCAGCGCTTCAGGCTTTGTCTCACGCGGCGGGGAAGGCGGCCGCGCCGAACCCACGACGGACGGTGTCGAGCGGCTCGCGGAGCACCGGATAGCCGAGCCCCCCGGGAATGGTGACGTAGCGGACGCCGTCCACCTCCTCGACCCACGGGGTAATGGTGTCGATGGGATAAGCGGCGGCGTCGGCGCGGGCCTCGGCGATGCTTGCATATTGCGCCAGGCGCTCGAGATTGCGCAGCGTGGGGAAGATGGCCGTCGCCTCGCCCCGGCTGATGCGCGCCAGCAAGTCGGCCGCACCGATCCAGAGCACCGCTTCGCATTCGCCGGGCTGCGGGGTCGGCAGCCAGTCACCCGGCGGAGCTTCGGCAAGCAAGAACAAGGTGTCGAAAATGCGCGCCTGGTGGAACGCCGGCATCCATCGCGCGAACGGGGTCAGCGCGGCGAGGTCAAGCGCGAGGTCATGCCGGGCGAGCAGGTCGGCGAACGGCGCGCCGTCGTGGAGGGCGGTGGCGAGGGAGGCGGTTAGCGCGGGATCGGGGGTCGGCGACAGGCCAACCGCGACCGAACTCTCCTCGATCGTCTCGCGGATCGCGGCGATGCGCGCGGCGGCGTCGGGATGACCGTGAAATGCGGCGATCGCCTCGTCAGCCGCATCAATCCGCCCCCCTGGAAACACCATCGCCCCGCCAGCAAACGCCATGCCGGCGCTGCGCTCGACCATCAAGAAGTCGGGCGGCCCGCCGACGCGGTCGCGCATGACGATGAGGGTTGCGGCGGGGATGGGCGTGGCGGACATGGTGAATGAATTAGGGGAGGCGGGGGTGGAGGGAAAGGCGTTCGGATTTTGCAGTTCCGGGCCGATCCGTCGCTATTCGCTTCGATCGAGGATGTCCCGAACGCGAACGGCGAGATCAGCATGATTGAACGGCTTCGTGATCAGATCCACGCCGGGATCAAGCCGGCCATGATGCACGATCGCGTTGCGAGCATAGCCGGTGGTGAACAGCGTTTTTATCCCGGGTCGCAGCTTCGCCGCTTCCTTTGCCAGTACGGCCCCGGACATGCCACCAGGCAAAACGACGTCTGTGAACAGTAGATCCACAGCACCGGTGGTTTCCAGGACGGCCAACGCCGCGGACCCGTCCGCCGCTTCGAGGACCTGGTACCCCAGATCTCGAAGAACCTCAGCGGAATAGGCGCGCACGTCATCGTCATCTTCGCACACGAGGATCACTTCCTGCCCCTGCGCCTCGATCGAGCCGGCGCCGGCCTCCTCAATGTGCTCGTCCGACTTCCCGTGGAGGCGCGGGAGATACATCTTGATGGTGGTACCTTCGCCCGGCTCCGAGTAGATCTTGATATGGCCGCCGGACTGTTTCACGAATCCGTAGACCATTGATAAGCCGAGGCCCGTGCCTCGCCCCACTTCCTTGGTGGTGAAGAAGGGCTCAAACGCCTTAGTAGCGGTGTCCTGGTCCATGCCGATGCCGGTGTCGGAGATGCAGATCACTGCATATTGTCCGGCGGCCACTTCCGGATTGTGGGTCGCATAGGAGTGATCGAGGTGCGTATTTTGTGCTTCAATCGTTAGCTTGCCGCCGTCGGGCATCGCGTCGCGTGCGTTGATCGCAAGATTAAGGATCGCGTTTTCGAGTTGGTTGGGGTCGGCTTCGACAGTCCACAGGCGCGGCGCGAGCACGGCCTCGATTTCGATCATCTCGCCAAGGGTGCGATGGAGCAGCTCCGACATGCCGGGCACTAGGCGGTTAATGTCGACAGCCTTGGGGGCGAGAGGCTGCCGCCGCGAGAATGCGAGCAGGCGCTGAGTCAAGGTCGCGGCACGGTCGGCGCCGGTGAACGCTCGATCCGCGTACCGTTTCAAGTGCGTCGAATCGGCAGGAAGCTTTTGGCGCAGCAGATCGAGGTTCCCGCTCACGATCTGCAGGAGATTGTTGAAGTCGTGCGCGATGCCGCCGGTAAGTTGGCCAACCGTTTCCATCTTCTGGGACTGGCGCAACGCTTCATGGGCGGCCTGGAGATCCCTGGTCCGTTCCTCTACCCGCTGCTCGAGGGTCTGGTTCGCGCGTTGCGTTGCCTCGAACAGCCGCGCATTGTCGATGGCGATTGCCGCTTGGCCAGCGAGACCGAGCATCAGTCGCTCCGAAGCTTCGGTGAATACGCCTACCTCGGGGTGACCAAAAAACAGCCCGCCGATGACCTCGCCGGAGCGCGATGCGACGGGCACCGCTAGATAGCTGCGCACGGGTAGATGGCCTTCGGGCATCCCGTGATTTGGCGCGTTCTTGCCGTAGCGAGGATCGGCGGTGATATCGTCCGAACGAACCACCGCTTCACCCTTGAAGGTGGGCGCGAACACCTGTGTCGCTCGGGGGTGGCCGAACTTTTCGAAGTCGGATCGGTCCGCGCCGGAGAGCGTGTAGAGCATGAAGCTCGCACCCGCTTCGTCAATGTTGTTATAAAAAAAGGCGCCAAACTGCGCCCCGGTCAGCTTGACCCCTGCGTCCGTGACGAGCTGGACGACGTTCGACAAGTCGAGTTGCGCGGCTACCTGCGCCGCGGTCTCGTTGAGGATCTCCAGGTTCTCACTCTCTTCACGCAGGGCTTCGCGTGCGTTGCGCACCTCGGTGATGTCTTCGACAACCTTGAGGAACCGGTTTTCGCTGTCATTTTCGCTGATCCGCGACACGCTACTGCGGACCCAGACAATATCGCCCCCCGGGCGCATATACCGTTTCTCGAATGCCAGCTGCCCTGTTGCGCTCGATGCCAGTTCGCGAAGCGCCTCCTCGCCGACAGCGACATCCTCGGGATGGGTGAAGGACAGACAGTTCGCCCCCCGAAGCTCGTTCTCAGAGCGGCCGGTGATATCGCGATAGACGTCATTCGCCCGGAGGATATTCCAAGCCGCGTCGATCTCGACCATCCCCACGGCGGCATTTTCGAACACCTGTCGATATCGATCCTCGCTCCTCTGAAGCGCGCCGATTTCGGTGTTGACGCCAAACCAACGCGCCAGGGCGCCGCTTGAGTCTCGAACTGGCTGGACCCGCGTGAGGAAGGGCCGGAGGACGCCATCGGCCCCTCGCAACGGGAAGGTCATTTCGAACGGCTCGCCGGTCGAAATCGACTTGGTCCATCGCTCCATCACGGTGGGCAAGCGCTCGGCGTCGTGCACCGACTGCCAGCCCCAGCCTTCCATCTCATCGGGCGTCGTCCCGGTATATTCGTGCCACCGCCTGTTATACCAAACGATGTAACCGTCTCCGTTTGCAATCCAGCAAGGCGTCGGGATGTTCTCCGCGAGCAGGCGATACTCGGCATCCATAATCGTGGCGGAAGAGAGCGCCGGACGTTCCCCGCCCAGGACCGGGGCAGAGCGCCAGTAATCGTGCTCGAAGTTGCCCTGGCGCGTCATGTCGTTTTCACTGTCCCTACCTTTGAACCATCGCACCGCAGGTTGCTCAACCAGCCGCGACTTGTGAGGTTCCTAGAGGTGGGACCGACCATCAATCGAGCGAGAATATATCGCCAAGAGCCCGAACATTGTCATGTCCGCTTTCCGCCCATTCCAGCGAACCTGGGAAGGCAATCAGCGCGCCGGTTGGGCTGCCCTGATCTGGGCCTCCAGCTCGGCCGCGGTGAGGCCGATGGCGCCATTCCCTTCGGCATCGACGGCAATGCCGGAGCGCGGGATGCTGATTCGCGGACCGCTGGCGAGGCGGATCGTCACATTTCCCGCGTCGAGCGCGTCGATCGTCCCGACACTCGCCCCGTCCTTGCCCTTGACGGTCGCCCCGACCTTAAGGGCGGCTTCCGCTTTCGCCGCGAGGGTCCGTTCGATCGACGCCTCAAGCTCGGCCTGGGTCATGCCGAAGAGGGCCTTGCCCTCGCTGATGGTGAGGCTCGACTTGGGCAGCTCGGCCTGGTGCCTGGTGGTTTTGACGGTGAGCGTGTCGGCGGAGACGGCCGTGATCGTCCCGACCGCGCCGCCCTGGCTGTCCACCACCGCCATGCCGACCTCGAAGGTCGTCGCGACTGGCGGCGGCGGGGGTGCCGGCGCCTCAACCGTCATGGGCTGCTTGACGACTTCGGTCGTGCAGACCCGCCGCGGCGTGCGGGTGTAGGCGCCCTGGATATCGCGGCACACGCGGCGAGTCTTGGGAGCGACGGCCTCTACCGCGGCCTGTGCCTGAACCATGACGATTGGGGAAAGTGTTGCACCGGCAAGCAACTCAACAACGACGAACGCGATCATATTGCACTCCAAATATTTGCAGCAAAGCTGACATGCGAATCGAGAGTCAGCAAGAACAAGAATTAGCACGGGAGGCGGATGCAACAAAAAAGACCGGCGCCCCACGGGGCACCGGTCTTTCTCGGTCGAACCATCCGAGGATGGCCCGAAGCGATTACATCGCGTTGACGGCGTTGGCCGAGTTCACGTCGGCTTCGTCGATCGCTTCTTCCTTGCGCTCGCCTTCGGCTTCCAGGGCATCGGCCTGGTTGCTCAGGGTCGCGGCTTCGGCGCCGGTCGCATTGGCGGCCATCGCATCGAGGTTTTCGGCACCATTTTCGAGGTTTTCCTGGACGTTTTCAGCCAGGGCATCGTCGCCTTGACCGCCACAGGCGGCGAGAGCGAGCGAGGCAGCGCCAACCAGCGCGAACGAAATCTTCTTCATCTTAATCCCCTTGTTGATCGCGACGGCGGTGTCGCGTCTTACCAAGAACGGTTTCAACGCCATCGGCTCCGAAACGGTTCCCCGCTGCACGCGCATTTGTCAATTGCTTGAAGATTCCGGCCCAATTCCCTATGTTTGGCGGGCCAGGCAACTGGCTATGTCGGTAGAGTATTTGGTGGAATAGGCATTTCGGACCCGGGGGGCAGTACCCCGGCGCCTCCACCAGCAGCGGCGGGAACGCGCGTGAGCGGGAGCTATTTCCCGCCGTTGCTGATGGGGGCGAAACAGGATCGACGAGTGCAGTAAAGGCCAGGTTGCCGATCGGTAGGAGACCACCGCAAAGGCTCGTTCACACAAGTGCCAACGATAACGAGGCTCTTGCGATTGCCGCGTAACTGACGGCCTAACGGTCATAAGTTACTAGGACAAAAGCGCGGTCGGACCCAACCGGGCAACAGAATGGGATTCCAGCGGTACGGGGAGCACCGGGCAACAGAAGCTCCCCACCTTTTTCCTACTATTCCCGCCCGACACGGTTATGCTTCGCCTCATCGATAATGGGGGCGAATGATGGCAAAGTTACTCGGCTTACGCATCGGATTGCTGGTTTCCGCGCTGCCGGCGGCACTTGCCGCCGCGCCGATGCCGAAGGACCAACTGCTCAAACCGCCGGCCGATGCGGCCCGTTATCTGGTCGTTTCCGATGCCGGCCAGCATGGCGCAGATGTGGCGCTGGCAGCTGCCCGACGGGCGCATCGCCTATCGCCATTCGCAGTCACTCCGTGGCTGGATCACCGAGACCGACCAGGTGACGACACTGAGCGCGGACGGCCTGCCCGTGAAGGTCGAGGTACGCGGGATCACCCCCAACGGCGACGCCGCCGAGACATTCGCGATTGATGGTGACAGGGCCAGCTGGACAAGCCTGTCGGACAAGGGGAGTGTCGCGGGCAAGACCGGCTATTATCTGCCCGCAGGCGGAATCGGCCTGTCGAATGCGGTGCTGATCGAGCGGCTGGTCGCGGCGGGGGACAAAGGGGTCGAGCTGCTGCCGAGCGGTCGGGCGACGCTTTCGCGTCGGGCCTGGGCTGACGATCGACGGGCCGAATGGGCCGAAGACGGTCAAGCTGGCGTTCGTGCGCGGTATTCTCGCCTCGCCCTTCCCGGTGTGGCTCGACGAGCAGAACCGCCATTTCGCCGACATCGGTGGCATTTCGACGGTCCCCGCAGGCTATGAAAGCGCCGCCAACACCAAGAAGATGCGCGATTTCCAGGACGCGGTGACAGCCGAGACGGTAAAGGGAATCGCGCGCCAATTTCTGACCGCCGAGGCCAAGGCGCCCGTATTGTTCGACAACGTCCGGCTGTTCGATGCCGACAAGGGCCTGTTCCTGGCCGACCGCGCGGTGCTGGCCTCGGGCGGCAAGATCGTCGCGATCGGCGCGGCGGGATCGGTCAAGGCGCCCGCCGGCGCGCGGGTGATCGACGGCCGCGGCAAGACATTGGTTCCCGGCATCTGGGACGCCCACATGCATATCGGCGACGATTGGGACGTGCTGGCCAACATGGCCAACGGCATCACCAGCTTTCGCAGCCCGGGCACCGACCTGGATCGCGCGGTCAACGTGGTTCCGCGGCGCAAGTCGGGCGAGTTGTTGATGGGCGAACCCTTCATCCAGGCGATCGTCGACAAGAAGGATCCGCTGGCGGCGCAAGGGTCGATGACGGTCAGCAGCGAGGCCGAGACGATCGCCGCGGTGCGCAAGATCAAGGCGGCGGGGCTGTGGGGGGTGAAATTCTACACCTCGATGAATCCGGCGTGGATCAAGCCGGGCGCGGACGAGGCGCACAGGCTGGGCCTCCACGTCAATGGCCATGTGCCGGCGACGATGCGGCCGATCGAGGCGGTGCGCGCGGGCTATGACGAAATCACCCACCTCAACTTCATCATGATGCAGATGATGCCGCGGAGCGTGGTCGACAAATCGAACACCGCGGCGCGGTTCGAGGGGCCGGCCAAATATGCCAAGGATGTCGATCTGTCCTCGGCCGACGTGAAGGCGTTCGTCGCGGAGCTGAAGCAGCGCGGCACGATCATCGACCCAACCCTGGTGATTTTCGAAGGCAGTTTTCTGGCCGAGGGCGGGACCCCGATGCCCGCCTATGCGCCCTATATGGGGATCATCTCGCCGGTGCTCGACCGCGTGTTCCGGGCGGGCGGCTATCCCCTGGTCGAGGGCTATACGCGGGCCGATTACGGGAAAAGCTATGCCAAGATGATGCAATTGGTAACCGTGCTTCACCAGGCCAAGGTCCCGATTGTCGCGGGGACCGATGGCTGGGGAATCGAGCTGGTGCGCGAAATCGAACTATACGCGCAAGCCGGCTTCACCCCCGCCGAAGCGCTGCAATCGGCGACGATCGTTCCGGCGCGGATGGTCAAGGCGGACAAGCGCACCGGATCGATCGCGGTCGGCAAGGAAGCCGACATGGTGCTGGTCGACGGCGACGTGTCGAAGGACCTGGGCGCGCTTCGCCGGACGGTAACGGTGGTCAGCGACGGCTATGTCATGGACGCAGACGCGCTTCGGAAGGCGGCAGGGTATAGCGGCCGCCCGAAGTAGAAGTCCGTTGGTCCCGAGCCTTCGTCGAGTGACGTGTCTCGACGAAGGCTCGACACCAGCGGTCAGAGATAGCCTAGGGCCGCTTCTTCAGTTCGTCGCGGATCTGGGTGAGCAGATCGACTTCGCTCGGGCCGGCAGGGGCCTCGTCGGGCTTCTTCATCAGCTTGGTGGCCTGGCGGACCAGCAGGAAGATGACGAAGGCGAGGATCAGGAAGTTGATCAGCACGGTCAGGAACTGGCCCCAGCCGAGCACCGCGACGCCGGCCGCCTTGAGCGCCGCATAGCTGTTCGGATCGCCCTTGAAATCAGCCGGAATCGCGCCGAGCACGGTGAAATAACTGGAGAAATCGGCGCCGCCGAAGATCGCCCCGATCACCGGCATGATGATGTCGTCGGTCAGGCTGCCGACGATCGTTGCAAAAGCCGCGCCGATGATCACCGCGACGGCAAGATCGAGCACATTGCCCTTGGCGATAAAGGCTTTGAATTCGCTAAGCATGATTTCCCCTCCGCTCTGATGCCCGCCGGCCGAACCAATGCATACGCGCGGCAATTGAAAGCGCTATCATAGATCCCTACATTCGTCATCGTAACAACAGGGAGCCTTTGTCCATGACCGCTCGTCGTCTTGCCTTCGTGGCGCCGTTCGCTGCCCTCAGCCTGGCCGGATGTGGCCTCAACTCGGTCCCGACGGCGGAGGAAGAGGTCAACGCCCGCTTCGCCGACGTGCAGGCCGATTACCAGCGGCGCAGTGACTTGATCGGCAATCTGGTCGAGACGGTGAAGGCGGCCGCGGCGCAGGAAAGCAGTGTCCTGATCGGGATCAGCGAGGCGCGCGCCCGCGCCACCCAGACCACGCTTGAGCCCCGCCGACCTCAGCGATCCGGCCAAGGTCGCGGCGTTCGACCAGGCGCAGGCGCAGGTCGGGGTCGCGGTTCGTCCGCTGATGGGGCCGATGATCCAGGAGCGCTATCCCGAACTGAAGTCGCTGCAGAATTTCGCCTCGCTGCAGGACCAGCTGGAGGGCACCGAGAACCGCATTAGTGCCTCGCGCGGCGATTACAACACGGCGGTGCAGGCCTATAACACCCGCATCCGCACCTTCCCCGACGCGATCGGCGCGAAGATCTTCTACGGTGCCAAGCCCAAGGTGCCGTTCGCCGCCTCGGCCGGCGCGCAGAAAGCGCCGAAGGTCGACTTCGGCAACGCGAGCTAGGCGGCATCGAATGAATAGTTCGTTCGTCATCCCCGCGACCGCGGGGACCGATCTGGTATTCCGTGGCGTACACGGGTCAGGCTCCAGCGCGATCCCGCGTTCGCGGTGACGGTGTTGTGGCGGCGATGTTGGTCGCTGTTCGCGGCCCGCCATCGCGCAGAACCTTCCCGCCGCTTACCGGGCGCGTGGTCGATCAGGCGAATTTGCTGCGCCCGGAGCAGAAGGTCGATCTCGAGTCGCAAGCTTTCGGCGCTTGAAGCACAGTCGGGGCGGCAGTTCGTCGTCGCGACGGTCAAGAGCCTCGATGGGCGGGACGATCGATTATTCGCTACTCGGCTGTGGCCGCAACTGGAAGATCGGCGACGAGAAGCACGACGATGGCGCGCTGATCGTTGGTCGCGCCGAACGAGCGCAAGGTGTGGATCGCGACCGGCTATGGTGCAGACGCCTATCTGACCGATTCGGTGACCGGGCCGATCATCCGCGAGGCGATCCTGCCGCGGTTCAAGGCCGGCGACTATGGCGGCGGGATCATTGCGGGTGCCGACCGGCGTGATCGAGGTGATGCAATTGCCGCCCGAGGAAGCCGCGCGCCAGGCGAGGCCACCGCCGCGGCGGAGAAGAAGCGCGGCGCAGCAACGATGGCGCGGGCTTCATCCCGGTCATCTTCATCGTCATCGTCTTCTTCATGATCATCGGCGGGATCAGTCGCGCGGCGGCGGGTGGCCGTCGCTATCGCGGTCGCGGCTCGCGCGGCGGGATCGACCCGCTGGTCGTGCTGTGGGGTCTCGAGGCAATGAGCCAGGCCTCGCGCGGTCGCGGTGGCTGGGGCGGCGGCGGTTTTGGCGGTTTTGGCGGCGGCGGTGGATGTGGCGGTGGCGGCGGTTTTCGGGCGGTGGCGGTTCGTTCGGCGGCGGCGGTGCGGGGGGCAGCTGGTGACACGATGAACGAGGTCGATCATGCCAAGGTCAGCGCGGCGATCGCGGCGGCGGAAAGCGGCACGACGGCGAGATGGTCGCGATGATTACCGAACGATCGGACACCTACCACGACGTCGGGCTGCATTATGCGATGGCGTTGATGTTCCTGTGGCTTGCGACGCTGGCGGCGTGGCCGAAGCTTGCTCGACGATGGCTGGCGACTGATGATCGGCTGGACCGCACCGCCGAGGCCGCATCAGTTGCTGCTGCTGGTGCTCGGCTCGGCACTGCTGGTCTTCCTGATCGTGCTATTCACCATGAAATACATGCCGCTTCGGATGGCGCTGACGCCGGGCGCGACCAAGACGCGCCGGGTACGGCGGCGCGCCATCATGCTGTTCAAGGCCGCGGCGGAACGGCGCACCGTCGGGCGCACCGGGATCCTGATCTATCTGTCGATGGGCGAACACCGCGCCGAGATTGTCGGCGACGAGGCAATTACCGCCGTTACGACGCCCGAGACCTGGGGCGAGGCGATGGCGGCGCTGCTTACCGACGTGAAGGCGGGACGCCCGGCCGACGGCATCGTCGCCGCGATCGGGCTGATCGGCGCGCGTGCTGGCGAGCATTTCCCGCAGGACGGCCACCGACATCAACGAAATCCCCGACAAGCTGATCGAGCTTTGAGCCGACACGCCGCAAACCCGCTGGGAGGGCAAGTATCTCCGCATCGGTCCGAGCGGGAAGCTGGGAATATGTCGAACGGGTCGGCGGGATGAGCGCAGTCGTCATCCTTGCCGAACATGAGGGCAAACTCATCCTGGTCGAACAGGACCGAGCGCCGCTCGGCCGCCGTTGCCTCGAACTTCCGGCGGGCTGGTCGGCGACGAAGGCGATTTCGACATTGAGGAAACCGCGCTCAAGGAGCTGGAAGAGGAAACCGGTTTTACCGCCGACCGGGGTCGAGAGGATCGGCGAATTTTACTCGTCGCCGGGAATGGTTGCAGAAAGTTTCACCCTGGTCCGGAGACCTGGCGTCGCAAGAGGCGGTACCAAGAGCGAAGACGCGATTGACGTACATCTGGTCGCAGCGCGACAGATCGGCGCATTCGTCGAGGCAAAGCGCGATCGAAGGGATGGCGATCGACGTCAAACTGCTGATTGCTGCTGGCTGGGGATCGATTCTCGGATGAACTCGTCGGCGCCTGTCGAGGCGAGAGAGGTCGTTCGTCGAGCGTGCGGTTGCGCGCCATTCAGCCGCATACGTATAGAGTTCGCGAGACAACAATTACGTGCATGGAGAGAGATATGAAGAATTTGATGATGGCCGGCGTCGCCGGTCTCGCGCTTGACCGGCTGCGTTTCGCCGAAGCCGGAACGCAATTGCGGTTGCGGACGTCCAGCGCCGTAACCGCCGACCGGTGCAGACAATGCCGCGGCTGTCCCGGTTCCCGACAATATCCTGCTCGCAGGACTGGACGGGCCCGTATGGCGGGGTTCCGCCGTGGGACCAGGTCAAGCCCGAACTGTTCGACGAGGCGTTCCATTCGGGATCGACGAGTTGAAGCGCGAGATCCGCTGCGATCGCCAACAATCCGGCACCGCCGACCTTCGCCAACACCATCGAGGCGAGCGAAAGACGGGCGAGCGGCTGGCAACGTGTCGAGCCGATGTTCGGCGTGATGACCGACAATATGTCGACCCCCGAATATCAGGCGCTCGACAAAAAATGGTCGCCCAATTGCTGTCGTCTGCATTTGACGAGATCTCGCTCGACCCCAAGTACTTCGCTCGCATCGAGACGCTCTACGCGCAGCGCGACAGCCTCGGCCTCGACGCCAAGCAGATGCGGATCCTGACGCGGACCTATGACAGGCTTCGTTCGCCGCGGCGTGAAGCTCGACGAGGCCAAGAAGACCGAAGCTCTAGGCGATTAACAAGCAACTTGTCGTCGCTGTTCACCGAATTCAACTCGCGCTGCTGAAGGACGAAGGCACCTGGACGGTCGCCAGCGAGGCCGAAATGAAGAGCGTTCCTGCGGACATCAGGCAACGCTGCCGCGACCTTGGCCAAGGACAAGGGCGTGAACGCCCCATACGCGATCCGCAACACCCGCTCGGCTGTCGATCCGGTGCTCAGCTTCGCCGAGCAATCGCGGTCTTCGTGAAAAGGTCTGGCGTGCGTTCGTCAATCGCGGCGACAACGGCAATGCGAGCGACACCAACGCGATGATCGCTAAGATCGTCAAGCTACGCGCCGATCGCGCGCACCTGCTCGGCTTCGAGACCCACGCCGACCTTCGCATGCAGGACACGATGGCCAAGACGCCCGGCCGGGCGATGGACCTGATGATGCGCGTATGGCCGGCGGCTGTGAAGCGGGTCGGCGAGGAAGTTGCCGACATGAAGCCGTTCGCGGCGAAGGACGGCGTCCGCACGATCGAGCCGTGGGACTATCGTTATTACATGGAGAAGGTCCGCAAGGCGAAATACGACCTGAGCCAGGACGAGATCAAACCATATTTCGAGCTGTCCAACCTCGTCAACGGGATGCACTGGTCGGCCGAGCAATTGTACGATCTGAAATTCACTGAAAACACCGGCAAGGTTCCCGTCTGGCACCCGGAAGTCCGCACGTTCGAGGTGACCAATGCCAAGACCGGCAAGCTGATCGGCCTATTGTATCTCGATACCTATGCGCGCGAGGGCAAGCGGTCCGGCGCCTGGGCGACCGGCTATCGCGACAGTCGTCGGGCCTGCTGGGCAGTCGTCCCAAGCTTGTTTCGAACAACAACAATTTCATCAAGCCCGGCTGCCGGCCAGCCGATCCTGATCACCTCGGACGATGCCGAGACGCTGTTTCACGAATTCGGGCACGCAATCCATGCGCTGCTCACCAACGTCTATTATCCCTCGCTCGGTGGATCCCAGCGCGACTTCGTCGAATATCCGAGCCAGGTGAACGAAAATTGGCTGATGACCCGGCCGGTGCTCGAAAAGTTCGCGCGCCACTACAAAACCGGCGAGCCGATGCCCGAAGCGCTGCTCAAGAAGATCGAGGCGTCGGAAACGTTCAACCAGGGATATGACACGGTGCAATACCTGTCGTCCGCGCTGGTCGACATGAAACTGCACACCAAGAAGGACGGAATCGTCGATCCCGATGCGTTCGAAAAGCAGGCGCTTTCCGAGATCGGAATGCCCAAGGAAACCGTGATGCGGCACCGCTTGCCGCAATTCGGGCATCTATTCTCGTCCGACAGCTTATTCGGCGGGTTATTACAGCTATCTTTGGTCGGAGACGATGGACGCAGACACTTGGGCGGCGTTCGAGGAAACCGGCGATCCGTTTAATCGCGCTGTCGCCGATCGTTTCCGTACGATCCTGCTATCGACCGGTAACGAAACCGATCGTGCCGAGGCCTATCGCCAGTTCCGAGGCCGCGACCCGGACGTGAAGGCACTGCTCAAGCGGCGCGGCTTCCCGACCAACTAGGCCGGGGGTCTTAGCAAACGCAAAAAGCCCTCCCGGAAACGGGAAGGGCCTTTTCTTTGGGTCTGTGAGGCCGTTCAGCTTGAGCTAGGCGGCGTCAGTGTGTCGACGAGCACATCAAGCTGTGCATCGCAGCCATTCACGATCAGCCGCTGGGCAAGACCCTCCATCCCGGCGGGGATGACCCCATCGACCTCGCTGTAAGCGTTACCTTCTGCTTGCCGGCGCCATCTGATATTGGTGCCCGGCAACCATCGCCAGACTGTCCGGCCACGATGCGTTGCGCTGTCCAGCGGCGAATTCGACATTCCGCGCTCTGACCCGATGTCGTGTCGCGGATCGCGATGACCGCAGCCGTGTCGGCATCTGACCGGTACAGGCCGGCATCGGCCGGATCGACCATGCAGACGTTGCCCGACCGGCTGATATCGGCCTGCCAGATGTTGCGTCCGGCGGTGGCGCCTGTGGGCGCGCCGCGGGTTGCGTCGCCACCCCGCGTTGCACCGACCCGGCGCCGCGATGCGGTCGAGCCCGACAAAGCGGCAAGCGCCGATGTCGATCCGCCGCTGCTGACAGAAACGTCGAACGTTCCCGGCCCACGCAAGGTGCGGGTGCCGCGCGAATCGAGCAAGGTGACGCTGTCATTGGCCTTCAGCGTAATCTTGCTGTTGTCCGGCAACGCCTTGCCCATCGCGTAGATTTTTGCCGAAGGTCCGGTCGAACGAACGACTAGAACCGATGCGGCCGCACTGACCGACGCTGTCGTCAATGTCAGGGCGCAAAGCCCAAATACCCAAACTCTCATCATTTTTCTCCTAGCACGAAGCTGCCCCCAGGTCCGGCTTCGCGCAGCCGACATGCCAAAGCAGATAAAGCTACATCATTATCATACATTGCGCCCAAAGCTTCAATATCTTGTAGTGCTCCGCGGCTGCCTGTCTCGAACTGACGCCATAATTGTACCAGTCTGGCACGGACGTCATTTTCCATTTGCGGCGCCGGTTCCCAAACCACGATCGGGGTTGCTCGACCCGACAAAGTGATCCGGCCCATCGGACGGAAGATGTCCTGATTGGTCATGGCCGAGGCGCGCCTCGTCACTGACGAGCGCGGTGCTCTTGAGATATTTGTTAGCACCTTCCAGTCGCGCCGCGGTGTTCATTGCGTCCCCAAGCGCGGTATATTGAATCCGCCGCTTGCCCCCAAAATTGCCGACGATCGCCTCACCGAAATGAAGACCGATGCGGGTCCTGCCGAGCAGCGCACGTTCGGGCGCCGACTGGCGCGAAATTGGCGGTGAACTTCATCATATCGACCGTGGCCGCAAGCGCGCGATCGGCATCGTCGTCGCGGCTGATCGGCGCACCCCAGAACGCGACGACCGCATCGCCGACGAACTTGTCGATCGTTCCGCCATGCTGGAGGACAATCTCGCTCATCCCGTCGAGATAGGCGTTGAGGATCGAGGCCGTCGTTCTCAGGGGGGATGGTATGGCTGAGGCTGGTGAAACCCTGGATGTCGGTGAACATCGTATAGATCGGAAGTCGCTCGCCGGTCAGCGACATGCGTTCGGGATCTTTCAGGATCATACTGGCGATATCCTTGGGCAGATATTTGCCAAGCGCGCTGTGGGCATATCGCTTCTGCTCGCTACCCATCGCCTTCACGATCGCTTCGGTGGCGAGTAGGCGAGTAGCCAGCCGACGATCCAGCCGAATGCGGGGAGGCCGAGCGTGTCGATCCCGCGCCTTCGAGCAAGAAGGGTGCTGCGCCGAAAAACAGCAATTGTGCCCCCCATCATGAGCTGAGCACACCGGGCGAACCTCGACCATCGATGTGAAGCTTCCCGCCAGCACCGCAAAGATTGCGAGCAACCACAGAGCGAGGGCCGTAATCCGGCCGGGCATCCGGCGATCGAGCGCCTGCGCAAGCATCGTCGCATGGACCTTCATCCCGGCCATTGATTTGTCGAGTGGCCTTGGTCAGCGGATTCTCGAACAGGTCGTTATCGGGTAAATCGCCCCCGATCATGACGATCCGTCCTTTGGCCTGGTCTGCCAGGAACGGTGCTTCCGGGGACGACGAACAGATCGATCGGCAGCGTTGTTGAAGACCGCATATTCGTCGTTCGACGGTGCGCTATACTGAATGCTTCCGCGATAGGCCTGACGCGCTTTCACGGCCGCTCATCGCAGCCGGCATGAATGGCGGCAGATCGCGCGGCTGGACCGGCCATTTACGCATCACATTGTCGTCGTCCTCCAGCCGGATCGATGCCTCGGACGATTGGGTTGGTGATCCTGGCCAGGAATGCATCCAGAACTCCTGCTGCCACGTCTCGATATCCTGCGCATTGTGGCGGTTGGTCGCATAGCCGATCCACACCGGAGTCTTCATTGCGTGAGTGCGTCGATCAACTTGGTGCGTCGGGCTCGGCCTGGTCGATCAAGATATCGATGCCGATCGCCTTGGCATCCATCGTGTCCAAGTTGGTCAACGCGTCGGCCAGCGTGGTTCGATCGAGCGGCGATCGTTCGCCCGTCGCGCCTGGGTTTCGGGCGTGAAGCGTGACCAGCAGGATGCGCGGGTCCTGTGGCGCCTGGCGGGCGGCGAGGGCGGCTAGACCGAAGCGCATGTCGTAAAGCGCGCGTTCGACGTCGGCGGGATCGGAACAACGTTCGCCCGGCGTCGAAGGGCCTGATCGCCGGTCTGCGACGAGCTGAAGCGCGCGATAGGGCCGCAACGTGATGAACAGGATGGTCGCGATCCGCCGGCAAGCTGAACCTGGCCCAGATCCTTGGAGATCGGACGCAAGCAAGGGCAGCGCGCGTCGGCGCGCCGCGCATCCGGCCTTCGTCCCTGTCACCGGCTTGTCCCCGCGATGCCGATTTCCCGCGACGCGTGTCCTCCTCACCGTCGTTATCCACGACCTGCTTAACTTGGGATAGTGCGTAAGCGCGAGCGCCGCGGTCGCCTGTGACGCCGCCCGACAGTTACAGCGCGGCGGCTTCGGCCTGTTTCCACGCCAGATCGGCCAGCGGCTCGGTTGAGGCGGCGATCGGCGGCGGCATGATCGCGACGACGCATTGCCGCGCGCCACCCGGCCCTGATGCCGTGCAGGATCGCGGCGAGGCGAAACATCACGAAGACCATCAGATAATCGATGTCGGGCAAGGACTTCACGCCCCGTGCGCGACAATAAGAGGCGACATAATCCTCCTCCGCTGGGAATCCCGAGCGCGGCGAGATCGAGCCCGTCAAGCCCGGTGAACATGCCGGCCGGCATGCGGTACATCATCAGATGATAGACGAAGTCTGCAGCCGGATCGCCAAGCGTCGACAATTCCCAGTCGAGCACCGCGGCGACGTGCGGCTCGATCGACGGCGAAAGATCATGTTGTCGCAGCGAAAGTCGCCGTGAACGATACGCGCTCACCGGGATCGGCGGGCAGATGTTCGCGAAGCCAGTCGACCAGCCGATCCATCGCCGGCACGCGACCCGCCTCGACATCGTCCTCATATTGTTTCGACCAGCGCGTCACCTGACGTTCGACGAAACCGCTTGGCCGACCGTAATCCGCCAGCCCGACGGCGTCGGGATCGACGCTGTGCAACCGGGCGATGGTCGCGTTCATCGCATCGAAGTGGGCGGCGCGGTCGGTCGGGGTAAGGCCGGGGAAAGTAGCCTCCCAGACGATCCGCCCTTCGACCATGTCCATCACGAAGAACGGCGTGCCGATGACGCTCTCGTCCTCGCACAGGCCGTGAATGCGCGGCACGGGGAAGCCGGTGCCGCCAAGCGCGGCCATGACTCGCGCCTCGCGCTCGACCGCATGCGCGCCCGGGAGCAGCGGCCCCGGCGGCTTGCGGCGCAGGACGTAGGAACGGGTAGGGGTGTCGAGGCGATAGGTCGGGTTGGACTGGCCACCCCTGAACTGGCTGATCGTGAGCGGCCCGGCAAAGTCCGCGACATGGGCGGTCATCCAGGCGGCCAGCGCGTCGCTGTCGAATGCCAGTCGCGCATCGACGGCGCGGGTGCCGCTATTGGCCTGTGTCCGGTCCATCGCCCATCACTTGCGCAGGATGGCCGCTGAAACAAGTTCGGGGCGACTTTGTTGTGTCGGTATGCCCCGCCTGATCCACCTGTCCGACCTTCATTTCGGCGCCCATGACCCGGTGCTGGTCGAAGCCGTCGAACGCCGCCTCGACGAAGAAGCACCCGACCTGGTGGTCGTCTCGGGAGACTTCACCCAGCGCGCGCGGACCGAGCAGTTCGAGGAAGCCGGTGCCTTCCTGATGCGGGTCCGCGATGCCGGGCACGAAGTGCTGGCGGTGCCGGGCAATCACGACGTCCCGCTCTACGATGTCTTCCGCCGCTTCCTGTCGCCGCTGACCCGCTACAAGCGCCATATCGACGACAGCCTGTGCCCGTTCGTCGAGATTGACGGCGCGGCGGTGCTGGGGATCAACACCGCGCGCTCGCTGACCTTCAAGAACGGCCACGTCAGCGAGGAGCAGATGCAGCTGATCCGTGAGACCTTCGCGAAGACCAGCAAGAGCCAGCCGCGAATCCTGGTCACGCATCATCCCTTGTTTGCGCTTCCAGTCGGCGACGGACCTGAACTTGGCGAGCTGATGGACGATCACGAGCTGGCGCTCGACGCGATCGCCGATGCCGGGGTCGATCTGCTGCTCGCCGGGCATAACCATCGCGCCTCGGTCAATGACGCGGGCAGCCTGGTGAAGGGCGCGGGCAAGGCGCTGGTGATCCAGGCCGGGACCGCGACCTCGACCCGGACCCGCGATGAATTGCAGAGCTTCAACCGGATCGAGATCGACGGGTCGGGCGTGCGAGTCACCATCCAGCGCTGGGACGGCGCGGGCTTCGTGTCGGGCGACAGCCAATTCTTCGAACGGCACGACGAGCGATGGGAATTCGCCAGCGGGCAGAAAGTCGCTGCCGCGCCGACCGCTTGAGCTTGCCCGAGATGCGAAACGCGGCGTAGGGGCACCGTCATGAGCGAGACCGACGAGCAAACCGCGCTGGCGCACTTCGATCTGGCCGATTTCGTCGATCGCGTGCTGGCCGAGGATCTGGGGTCGGGGGGCGACGTCACCAGCCTTGCGACGATCGACGCTGACGCGCGCTTCACCGCGACTATGAACTGCCGCGAGCCGATCGTCGTCGCGGGGCTCGATATTGCGCTCGCCTTCTTCAAAACGCTCGACCGCGAGGTGCGGGTCGAGGCGGCGGTGACCGACGGCAAGCGGGTCGATGCAGGAACGGTACTGGTTACCTTGCGCGGCAATGCCCGGGCGATGCTCGCGGCCGAGCGGTCGGCGCTGAATACGCTTCAGCATCTGTCGGGGATCGCTACGCTGACCCGGACCTATGTCGACGCAATTGAAGGCACCGGCGCGATCCTGCTCGACACGCGCAAGACCATCCCGGGCCTTCGCAGCCTTGAAAAATATGCGGCGCGGATGGGGGGTGCGCAGAACCACCGGCTGCGGCTCGACGATGGCGTGCTGATCAAGGACAATCATGTCGGGGTCGCGGGATCGGTCGAGGCGGCCGTGGCCGCCGCGGTCGCCGCGAACACGGGGCTGCAGATCCAGGTCGAGGTGGACCGCATCGCGCAGATCGAGCCCGCGCTCGCCGCTGGCGCGAACCGCCTGCTGCTCGACAATATGACGCAATGACGAATTGCGCGAAGCGGTGGCGCTGGTTGCCGGGCGGGTGACGCTCGAGGCGTCGGGCGGGGTGCGGCTCGACACCATCCGCGGGATCGCCGAAACCGGGGTCGATTATATTTCGGTCGGCCGGATCACGCAGTCGGCCCCGGCGGTTGATATCGGGTTGGACTACGAACTGTCCTGATCGCTCGCCATGCGGCAACAGCGGGTTTATAGGACGTCTAAGATTTTGACGGAGTAGAACATTGTTCAAGGGCTTGAAGCCGATCCTTTACGGCGGCCGCGAAGTGTGGCCATTGGTCGAAGGCGGCAAGGGCGTCAGCGCGACCAATCACATGAGCTCGGGCGCCTGGGCGGCGGCGGGCGGCATCGGCACGGTCAGTGCGGTCAACGCCGACAGCTATGACCCCGAAGGCCGCATCATTCCGCAGGTCTATCAGTCGCTGACCCGCCGCGAACGCCACGAAGAACTGATCCAGTACGGCATCGAGGGCGCGGTCGCGCAGGTCGAGCGGGCGCACGAGCTGGCCAACGGCAATGGCGCGATCAACATCAACGTGCTGTGGGAAATGGGCGGCGCGCAGCCGATCCTCCATGGCGTGCTGGAACGCACGCGCGGCAAGGTAGCCGGCGTGACCTGCGGCGCTGGCATGCCCTACAAATTGTCCGAGATCGCCGCGTCCTACGGCGTCTATTATCTGCCGATCATCATCGTCCGGCCGCGCATTCCGCGCGCTCTGGAAGCGCGCCTATTCAAAGGTGCCCGAATGGCTCGGCGCGGTGGTCTATGAAGATCCGTGGCTGGCCGGCGGGCACAATGGTCTGAGCAACGCCGAAGATCCGCGTGCGCCGCAGGATCCCTATCCGCGCGTCGCCGAGCTTCGCGCGGTGATGCGCGAGGGCGGCATCGCCGACACCGTGCCGATCGTCATGGCGGGCGGCGTGTGGCGGCTCGACGAATGGGACAACTGGATCGACAATCCCGAGCTTGGAAGCATCATGTTCCAGTTCGGAACGCGGCCGTTGCTGACCCAGGAAAGCCCGATCCCGGTGGGCTGGAAGGAGCGGCTGATGACGCTCGAGGAAGGCGACATCCTGCTGCACAAATTCTCGCCGACCGGTTTCTATTCCTCGGCCGTGCGCAATCCCTTTCCTGCGCAGGCTCGAAGCGCGCATCGAACGGCAGATCGCCTTCACCAAGGAAGCGATCGGCGACCACGCGTTCGAGCTCGATGTCGGCATCGGCACGCAGCAAGAATTACTGGGTCACCAAGGGCGATCTGCAGCACGCGCGCGAATGGTATGGCGCGGGCTTCACCGATGCGATGAAGACCCCTGACGACACGTTGGTGTTCGTGACTCCCGAAGATGAAAAGATCATCCGCAAGGACCAGGCCGACTGCATGGGTTGCCTCAGCCAATGCGCTTTTTCGAGCTGGGCGGAGAATGAGAAGAATTCGACCGGTCGCCTCGCCGATCCGCGCAGCTTCTGCATCCAGAAAACGCTGCAGGACATCGCCCACGGCGGGCCAGTCGATCGAGAATCTGATGTTCGCCGGCCACGCCGCGTTCCGCTTCAAGCAGGACCCGTTCTACTCGAACGGGTTCGTTCCGACGGTCAAGCAACTGGTCGACCGGATTCTGACGGGGGCGTGATGCGCTGGCTGTCGCTGATCGCGCTGTTGCTAATGGCGGCGCCTGCCTCCGCGCAGGACAAGGTGCCGCCATACTGGGCGTCGATCGCCAGCGGCGAGGCGATGATGCGCACCGGGCCAGGGCGCAATTACCCCGGCATGTGGCTGTACAAGCGCCGCGACCTGCCGGTGCGGGTGCTGAAAATCTATCAGAGCTGGCGGCTGATCGAGGATCCGGACGGCACCCGCGGCTGGATGCTGGTCACGTTGCTGAGCGACCGCCGCACCGCCCTGATCAAGTCGGGCCAGCCGCGCCCGATTCACGAGAAGCGCGATGCCGCCAGTCGAGTGGCCTATCTTGCCGAGCCGGGCGTAGTCGGGCGGATCGAGGAGTGCGACACGCAGTGGTGCAAGTTCGCGGTGGGCAAGCGTGTCGGCTGGATCGGGCAGCGCGATATTTATGGCGTTGCGGAGCGTGAACGGCTCGATTGAGCGGCCCCTGCTCGACACGGCGTGAAAAAAGCGGCGGGAGCAATCCCGCCGCTTTTTCATTAGGCTTGCGTTCGGGGCCGGCTTATTGCGCCGGCGGGAGTACATTGGCGGGCGCGGGCACATAGGCGATGCGTTTGACCACCAGTTTTTCGCCCTTGTCGTTGACGGTTTCGCCGCTTGCGCCGGGTTCCAGCTTCGGGTCGGTCCAGCACATCTCGCCATCCTTGTTCATGGCGCTGGTGAAACAAGCCTTGCCGTCCTTGTCGATCGCGGTGCCATGATCGACATGCTCGGCCCCCGCCCAGGTGACGTAATTGCCGCTGGCGTCGATCAATTCCGTGACCGGCTTCTTGGCCGTCGGATCGATGAATTCCCAGCTGGTTTCCTTGATCGTGAACGCGGCGGGGACCGCGGCATTGGTGGCTTCCTCGGCGACCGCGACATTGGTCGTCCTCGGCGGGCGCGGCATCTTCCCTGTTGCACGCGGACATAGCGGCCACTGCCGCGATCAGCATCAATTTGCGCATCATCTTCTCCCCTGTTGAGGAGCGCATGGTTAACAGGGAATCGTGACGCAGGCGAATCGATGCTCAGGCGAGCTCCACCGCCACCGCCGTTGCCTCGCCACCGCCGATGCACAGGCTCGCGACGCCGCGCTTGAGGCCCTTGGTCTTGAGCGCGTTGACCAGCGTCACCAGGATGCGCGTTCCGCTGGCGCCGATCGGGTGGCCGAGCGCGGTCGCGCCGCCGTGGACGTTGATCTTGTCGTGCGGGATGCCGAGGTCCTTCATCGCGAACATCGCGACGCAGGCGAAGGCTTCGTTGACCTCCCACAGATCGACGTCGCCGACCGACCAGCCGGCCTTCTTCAGCACTTTCTCGATCGCCCCGACCGGGCGCGATGGTGAAGTCCGACGGCTCGCGCGCATGGGCGGCAGTGGCGACGATCGGTCGCGACCGCGTTGAGCCCCTTCGCGTCGGCGTCGGACTTGCGCGCCGAGCACCATGGCGGCGGCGCCGTCGCTGATCGAACTGCTGGTCGCGGCGGTGATCGTGCCGTCCTTGGCGAAGGCGGGTTTAAGGGTCGGGATCTTGTCGGGCATGCCGCGACCGGGCGCTTCGTCGGTGTCGACGATGGTATCGCCCTTGCGGCCCTTGATGGTCACCGGCGACGATTTCGTCCTTGAACGCGCCGCTGTCGATCGCGCCCTTGGCGCGGCTCAGGCTCTCGATCGCGAAATCGTCCATGTCCTCGCGGGTCAGCTGATACTCGTCGGCGGTGTCCTGCGCGAAGGTGCCCATCGCGCGGCCTGCGTCATAGGCATCTTCCAGTCCGTCGAGGAACATATGGTCGTAGGCGGTGTCATGGCCGATCCGCGCGCCCGCCGCGATGCTTCTTGAGCAGATAGGGCGCGTTGGTCATGCTCTCCATGCCGCCGGCGACGATGAAATCGGCATTGCCGGAGGCGAGTGCTTCGGCGCCCATGATCACCGTCTGCATGCCCGATCCGCAGACCTTGTTGACGGTCGTCGCCTGGACCGATTTGGGCAGGCCGGCCTTGATTGCCGCTTGCCGCGCCGGGGCCTGGCCGAGGCCGGCGGGCAGCACGCAGCCCATGTAGATCCGGTCGATGTCCGCGCCGTCGACCCCCGACCGCTCGACCGCCGCCTTGACCGCGGTCGCGCCGAGATCGGTGGCGGACGCGTCGGACAGGCTGCCCTGCATCGAACCCATCGGGGTGCGGGCGGTCGAAAGGATGACGATCGGGTCGGTGGCCATGGGGAATCTCCAAAAGGGGTTGGTGGCGACATAGGCGTGCATAGCCCCGGGTTCAATTCGCCCGATTGCGAACGTGCACCGACCTGCATAGTCTCGCCGTCATGACACAGAGCAAACGATCGAGTTTGATCCTCGCCGGCGCGGCGGTGCTGTTCCTCGGGGCGGCGGCTTACGCGCAGGTGCCCGCGCCGACGCCCAAGCCAACGCAGCCCAGGAATCTGAAGGTGCTGCCGACCGAGATTCCGCAGGAGCGGCTGCTTTCGATCATGCGTACATATACCGCTGCGCTCGGAGTCAAATGCACCTTTTGCCACGTTGGTCAGGACGGCAAGCGCGAGACGATGGATTTCGCGAGCGACACCAATCCGCATAAAGACATTGCGCGGCGAATGATGCTGATGACCCGCCGGATCAATGAGCAGGATTTTGGCGTGAAGGATTTCAGCCAGTTGAAGGTAAGCTGCTACACCTGCCATCGCGGATCGCCACATCCGCTGACCGCGGCGGCCGATCCCAACGCACCGGCGACGAAGCCGCATCACTGATCCACTCCTTGTCGCCCGACCGCGCGCGATGCTAGGCGCGGGGGCGATTCAGGAGACCTTGATGACCGATATGCCCGGCCTTGATTTCGACCTTGGCGAAATGGCCGATACGATCCGCGACACGACCCAGCGCTTCGCGACCGACAAGATCATGCCGCTCGCCGCCGAGATCGACGAGGCCGACCGCTTCCCGATCGAGCTGTGGCCGCAAATGGGCGAATTGGGCCTGCACGGGATCACGGTCGAGGAGCAATGGGGCGGGCTTGGCCTCGGCTATCTCGAGCATGTCGTGGCGCAGGAGGAAGTGGCGCGCGCATCCGCCTCGGTCGGCCTCTCCTACGGCGCGCATTCCAACCTGTGCGTCAACCAGATCCGCCGCTGGGCCAATGACGAGCAGAAGGCGCGCTATCTGCCCAAATTGATCAGCGGCGACCATGTCGGCGCGCTGGCGATGTCGGAGGCCGGGGCGGGCAGCGACGTCGTCTCGATGAAGCTGAAGGCCGAGAAATCGGGCAACGGCTATCGCCTCAACGGCACCAAATTCTGGATCACCAACGCCGAATATGCCGACACATTGGTGGTCTATGCCAAGACCGGCGAAGGGTCGCGGGGGATCACCACCTTTCTGATCGAGAAGGGCATGGAGGGTTTCTCGATCGGGCAGAAGATCGACAAATGCGGGATGCGCGGCTCGCCCACCAGCGAGCTGGTGTTCGACGATTGCTTCGTTCCGGCCGAGCAGGTGATGGGCCCCGAAAATGGCGGGGTCGGGGTGCTGATGAGCGGGCTCGATTATGAGCGCACCGTCCTCGCCGGGATCCAGCTCGGCATCATGCAGGCGTGCCTCGACGTGGTCGTGCCCTACGTCCGCGAGCGCAAGCAGTTCGGCCAGGCGATCGGCAGCTTCCAGCTGATCCAGGCCAAGGTCGCCGACATGTATGTCGCGCTCAATTCGGCCCGCGCCTACGTCTATACCGTCGCCAAGAATTGCGATGCCGGCAAGACCACGCGGTTCGACGCGGCGGGGGCGATCCTGCTGGCGAGCGAAAGCGCGTTCAAGGTCGCGGGCGAGGCGGTCCAGGCGCTGGGCGGTGCGGGCTATACGAAGGACTGGCCGGTCGAACGCTTCATGCGCGACGCGAAACTGCTCGACATCGGCGCGGGCACCAATGAGATCCGCCGGATGCTGATCGGGCGCGAGATCATCGGCGCGTAGCGGCCCGGTTCAGGGCGGACCCGTTCAAAATGATAACGCCGCCGGACCTACTGTCCGACGGCGCTAAACTTGAAGCGAGTGTTCGACGAAGCGTCTCAGGCGGTCACCGTCCGCAGGCCACGCCGGCGGCGCATCTGGAAGCCGATCGCGCCCAAGCCGAACAGCATCATCGCCCAGACCTCGGGCTCGGGAACCGCGCTGATCGAAATGGCGTCGAGCAGGATGCCGGCGTTTTGCCCGCCCGTCAGGTTGGTGAAGGTCAGAGTTGAACTAGTGCCCAAAGCGACAAAGGATCCGGTGAAGTTGAGCCAGTTAAGGTTGCTGTTCGAGCCGCCGGTATGCGAAATGGTTCCTGCAAAACCACCGCTATTGGTAATGGCGTAGGATGCGCTCGCCGACGGCGTGCCGCCAAATAGGTTGTGCGCATAAGCGAACGACACGAAATACGCCTGGCCGACGATCGTATCGAATTGTTGCGAGATGGAGCCGGTCGTGCCCTCTCCGATCAGGTCGAGATAGGTCGTACCCTCGAACGCCAGATTGGGGCCTGCGCTTCCGAAGAAGCCGTTGACCAGATTGACCGTCGGCGTCGCGGTCCAGTCGGTGGGTGAGCCTGGCGGGAAGGTTGAATAACTTCCAGTGGCAGGCACAGGGGTCGACTCGAACCCACCATTATCGATGAGATTAAGTTGGGCCGTCGCTTGCGCGGGAACCACCAGTGCGGCGACCGCCGCCAGAACATAACGCCACATATACCGCACCCCCGTTTACGCTCGCGCCACCCGCACATGGCCACATATGCGAACTCGGCATCGGCCGATCGTTAACAGTTTTTTAACATCTACAAAACTAAAATTACTTCTTAACGGAGATTAGGTTGTTCCGTATTGAGAACGATCCCTAAAATCCAACAATTTTGAGCAAGGACCGAGCGAGCCGCTTGGCAAGCCGCGCTGCTTGGCGCTAGGCCAGACGCCATGAGCGCAGGCCGGCTGGACAGCAAGATCGACTTCGACAGCGACGAGGCCGAAGGCCCGCGCGGCGCACAATCGCGCGCTGGCCGAGCAGCTTCGCGCCGATGTCGCCAAGGCCGCGCTCGGCGGGACCGAGAAAAGCGCGCGAGCGCCACACCGTCGCGCGGCAAACTGCTGCCGCGCGAGCGCGTCGAGCGGCTGCTCGATCCGGGCTCGCCGTTCCTCGAGATCGGCCAGCTCGCCGCGTGCGACCTGTACGACGGCGAAGTGCCCGGCGCGGGCCTGATCGCCGGCATCGGCCGCGTGTCGGGGCGCGCAGTGCATGATCGTCTGCAACGACGCGACGGTGAAGGGCGGCACCTATTACCCGATGACGGTCAAGAAGCATCTGCGCGCGCAGGAGATCGCCGAGGCCAACCGCCTGCCGTGCATCTATCTCGTCGACAGCGGCGGCGCGAACCTGCCGCACCAGGCCGAGGTCTTCCCCGACCGCGACCATTTCGGCCGCATCTTCTTCAACCAGGCGCAACATGTCGGCGCAAGGGCATCCCGCAGATCGCCTGCGTGATGGGCAGCTGCACCGCGGGCGGCGCCTATGTCCCGGCGATGTCGCGACGAGAGCGTCATCGTCCGCAATCAGGGCACGATCTTCCTCGCCGGCCCGCCGCTGGTGAAGGCCGCGACGGGCGAGGAAATCAGCGCCGAGGATCTGGGCGGCGGCGACCTGCACGCGCGCAAGTCGGGCGTGGTCGATCATCTCGCCGAGAATGACGAACATGCGCTGACCATCGTCCGCGACATCGTCGTCGCATCTTGGCGCGTGAAGCAGGTCGGACATCGACCTGACGCGAACCGCGCCCGCCGAAATACGACGCCGAGGAACTCTACGGCATCATCCCCGACGACGTCCGCGCGCCCTACGACGTGCACGAAGTGATCGCGCGGCATCGTCGACGGCAGCGAGTTCCACGAATTCAAGGCGCTCTACGGCACCACCCTGGTCTGCGGCTTCGCGCATATCTGGGGCATGCCGGTCGCGATCCTCGCCAACAACGGCGTGCTGTTCAGCGAAAGCGCGGTCAAGGGCGCGCACTTCATCGAGCTCGCCTGCCAGCGCCGCATCCCGCTGCTGTTCCTGCAGAACATCTCGCGGCTTCATGGTCGGCGGCAAATATGAGGCCGAGGGCATCGCCAAGCATGGCGCCAAGCTGGTCACCGCCGTCGCCACCGCGAGCGTGCCCAAGATCACCGTGCTGATCGGCGGCAGCTTCGGCGCGGGCAATTACGGCATGTGCGGCCGCGCCTACTCGCCCGCGCTTCCTGTTCACCTGGCCCAACGCCGGATCAGCGTGATGGGCGGCGAGCAGGCGGCGAGCGTGCTGGCGACCGTCCACCGCGACGCCGACAAATGGACGCCGGAGGAAGCCGAAGCCTTCAAGGCCCCGATCCGCCAGAAGATACGAAGACGAAGGCAATCCCTATCACGCCACCGCGCGGCTGTGGGACGACGGCATCATCGACCCGGCGCAGACCCGCGACGTGCTGGGCCTGGCCTTCGCCGCCGCGCTGAACGCGCCGATCGCGGAGACGCCCGCGTTCGGCGTGTTCCGGATGTGAGGATGAGCATGATGCTGACGCCTTCTCGCCGCCGCTGATGCTGGTTCGCGCCGACCGCCGATGGCGCGATCGACCGAACGGCCGTCCTGATCGCAGCGTCAGATCGCTGTCTTGGCGCGCTTGACGGTAACGACGCCGGCCGCATGTGCGCAGCTGCCTCGACCGCGACGGTCGATCGCTACGGATCGATCTTGCCGCGACGGCAGGTCGGCGCGTATCGACCGCTGGACCGAGTTCGTCGACAAGCCGCCAAGCAGTCGGCTCGACGGATATGTCGAGCGGATCGCGAATTCCGACCGTCCAGCAATCGACGGCGCCGATGGCCGACGGTCTGGGCGCGCTTATGTCATTTCTGGATCGAGCGGCAAGCGCAGCCATTGCGGGATCGACCATTCTCGATGTGAGATCGGCGCCGACGGCGACGTGGAAGTGGCTCAGCTGCGCCATACGATCGAGGCGTTGCCAATTGCGCACGACGCTGGCTGCCCGGACGAACGCCACATGATCAAATCCCTCCTCATCGCCAATCGCGGCGAAATCGCCTGCCGCATCATCCGCACCGCGCGCGCGATGGGCATCCGCACGGTCGCGGTCTATTCGGATGCCGACGCCAAGGCGCTGCACGTGCGCGAGGCGGACGAGGCGGTGCATATCGGGCCGTCGCCGGCGCGCGAAAGCTATCTGGTCGGCGAGAAGATCATCGCCGCCGCCAAGGCCACCGGCGCGGAGGCGATCCATCCCGGCTATGGCTTCCTGTCCGAAAATGCCGACTTCGCGCAGGCGGTGATCGATGCCGGGCTGGTCTGGGTCGGGCCCGAAGCCGGACTCGCATCCGCGCGATGGGCCTGAAGGATGCCGCCAAGAAGCTGATGGCCGAGGCCGGGCGTGCCGGTGACGCCCGGCTATCTGGGCGAAGATCAGGAGCCCGAGCGTTCCTCGCCGAGCGAGGCCGACGCGATCGGCTATCCGGTGCTGATCAAGGCGGTCGCGGGCGGCGGCGGCAAGGGGATGCGCAAGGTCGATGCGGCGGCGGATTTCGCCGACGCGCTCGCATAGCTGCCAGCGCGAGGCGGCGTCGTCGTTCGGCAACGACCGCGTGCTGATCGAAAAATACATCCAGCGCCCGCGCCATATCGAGGTGCAGGTGTTCGGCGACACCCACGGCAACGTCGTCCACCTGTTCGAGCGCGACTGCTCGCTGCAGCGCCGCCACCAGAAGGTGATCGAGGAAGCCCCCGCGCCGGGCATGGACGAGGCGACGCGCGAAGCGGTCTGCGCGCGCGGCGGTCAAGGCGGCGAAGGCGGTCGATTATGTCGGCGCCGGCACGATCGAGTTCATCGCCGACGCCAGCGAAGGCCTGCGCGCCGACCGCATCTGGTTCATGGAAATGAACACGCGGCTGCAGGTCGAGCATCCGGTGACCGAGGAAATCACCGGCGTCGATCTGGTCGAATGGCAGCTGCGCGTGGCGAGCGGGGAGACGCTGCCGCTGACGGCAGGACGAACTGTCGATCAACGGCTGGGCGATGGAAGCGCGGCTCTATGCCGAGGATCCGGCGAAGGGATTCCTGCCGAGCGATCGGGCCGGCTCGAGCATTTCGACCTTGGCCGACGACGGCCGCATCGAGACCGGGGTCGAGGAAGGCGACGCGATCTCGCCCTTCTATGATCCGATGATCGCCAAGCTGATCGCCATGCGGCGACGACCGCGACGAGGCGATCGCCGAACTTGCCGACATGCTCGACGAGCGTCGAGGTCTGGCCGGTGAGGACCAACGCCGGCTTCCTGTTCAACGCGCTTGCTCCACCCGGCGTTTCGAAGACCGCCAATCTCGACACCGGCTTCATCGCCCGCGAAGCTCGACGATCTCGTCCCAGATCCGGAACCCGACGACGCGCTCTGGCGTGGTGCGGCGGCGGTCGCTTTGGCCGAGGAGGAAGACGAGCCGACTTTGCTCGCTGGTTTCCGGCTCAATGCTCCGACTTCGGCCAGCGTTGTGCTCGGCCATGGCGGAAAATTCCATTCAATCCTGCTCGATGACGAAGCCGAGATGGCAGCAGTTTCGGGCTTCCGCGACGACGAACGGGTGGTCGTGTTTCTCGAAGGCCAGGCCTTTGAATTCGCGCGCAACGCACGCGGCTCGGTCGGCGCGGCCGCTGGCGACGGCGCGATCCTCGCGCCGATGCCGGGCAAGGTGACCTCGGTCGAGGTCGCCGCCGGCGACACCGTCACCAAGGGCCAGCGGCTGCTCACGCTCGAGGCGATGAAGATGGAACATGGCCTGACCGCGCCGTTCGACGGAGTGGTGGCGGAACTGAACGCGGTCGCCGGCGCGCAGGTGCAGGTCGACGCGGTGCTGGCAAAAATTCAGAAGAAGGACGAAGCATGAAAATCGACGGAACAGCAGCAGTCGTGACTGGCGGCGCCTCGGGGCTCGGTGAGGCCACCGCGCGCGCACTCGCCGCCAAGGGCGCCAAGGTCGCGGTGTTCGATCGCGATGCCGACAAGGGGGAGAAGGTCGCGGCCGAGATTGGCGGAGTGTTCTGCGAGGTCGATGTGACCAGCGACGAGAAAGTCGCCGCGGCGTTCGAGAAGGCCCGCGCAGCGCATGGGCAGGAGCGCATCCTGGTCAATTGCGCCGGGGTCGCCAACGCCGCCAAGACGGTCGGCCGCGACAAGGAACCAAGGCGCCCAAGCGCTACCCGATGAACCAGTTCGAGCTCGCCATCGGCATCAATCTGGTCGGCAGCTTCCGCTGCATTGCGTATTCGGCCTTCGGCATGGTCGAGGAAGCGCCGCTCGAGGATGGCGAGCGCGGGGTGATCATCAACACCGCGTCGGTCGCGGCCGAGGACGGCCAGATCGGGCAGGCGGCTTATTCCGCGTCGAAGGGCGGGGTGCTCGCCATGGCGCTGCCGATCGCGCGCGACCTGATGAACGACGGGGTGCGGGTCAACACCATCCTGCCGGGCATTTTCGAAACCCCGATGATGGCGATGATGCCGCAACAGGTGCGCGACGCATTGGCCGCGCAAGTGCCGTTCCCCAAGCGCCTCGGCACCGCGGCGGAATATGCCCGGCTGGCAGTCTTCATCGTCGAGAATGCCTACCTTAACGCCGAGAGCATCCGGCTGGATGGCGGCATCCGCATGGCGCCGCGTTGATCGCAGACGAAGCTGCCCTCCTCGAAGCCTGCGTGATCGCCGCGCGGGCCGCGGGGGCGGAAATACTGAAGCTGGTCGCGGCGGGCTATGAGGTCGAGCACAAGACCGACCTGTCGCCCGTCACCATTTGCGACCGGGCTGCCGAAGCGATCATTCTCGCCGCGCTTGCGGCGGCCGCGCCGGGTGTTCCGGTGATCGCCGAGGAGGAAGTCGCCGAGGGGCGCATCCCCGTTCACGGCGACACGTATTTCCTCGTCGATCCGCTCGACGGGACCAAGGAATTCGTCCGCGGAGGCGACGATTACACCGTCAATATCGGCTTGATTGTCAATGGGTTACCCCGCCTTGGCGTGGTCTACCAACCGGCCATCGACCGCCTCTGGGGCGGCCTGGTCGGGGAAGGCGCCTTCGTCGAGGCACATGATGCTCGCAGTGCGACGCAAACTCGCCCGCGGGGCAACCGGCTGGAAGCGGTGGCGTCCAAATCGCACCTCAACCAGGCCACCGTCGACTATCTGTGCGAAGCGGTCGGCGAATGCGATTATGTGTCGGTCGGGTCGAGCCTCAAATTCTGTCTCGTCGCTGAAGGACGCGCCGACATCTATCCGCGACTATCGCCAACCAGCGAGTGGGACACCGCCGCCGGCCACGCCATCCTGCTCGCCGCCGGGGGCCGGGTCGATGGACCCGACGGCTTGGCCTTGGCCTATGGCAAGAGAGCCTTCCTCAATCGCGGGTTTTGCGCCACCGCCGGCTGGCCCGCGCCGCCGATCGCGCCCTATCTTAACACCTTCGTCGACTAGCCTTCGGGCGCTTCGTTCGTCGCGGCGGGCCACGGCGTCGGCCCCCGGGTAAGTTCGATCCAATCCGGATGTATTTTTCTCCGCACCCGAACCGTTGTCATTCCGCGGAGCCGCTCGACCTCATGTCGGAGCGTGGAGATTCGGGCGCGCAGCGCGGCCAGTTCCGGCTCGAGCGAGTCCGGGAATTCAGCCATGCTGGCGAGCAAGAGCTGCGCTTCGGCAAGCGCTTGGTCGCATCCCGAAAGGCAGGGCTCAAAATCGGTCATAATCGGGTCGACGCTTTCACTGGAGGAGTTGACCTGCCTTTGATCCCAAGCCGGTTAAGAAGAACTTCAAAGACCGCCGAAACGGAGCAGATTTCCCCTGACTTGGCGCCGCTTCGGTGCCAATAAGCACCTGCTCGGTTCAATTGTTGGCTAGGTTGCACCGCATGACCCGAGTTGACCCCACCTCGAACACCCCGTCACCTGTTGCCTACAGTCTGGCCAAACCCGCCTTGTTGTTCGGTGACAACTCCCTGGTCCTTGGCCGTATCACTGCACTGTTTAAATCCGCCGAAGTGCGAATTGCCGACCAGGGGCCGCTCGCGGCCGCCGCCGCGCGCGTCGACCGCAGCTTGCGGTCGGGCTCGTGTGGCTGGAATGCGCCGACGATGCCGTCCTGTCCGAAGCCCTGCTCGATCGTTTGGCGACACTGGCCGAAACCGGCGAGGCGGCGGTCGTGGTCAGCGCCCCGGCCCCGATGATCGACCTGCTGTTCGCGCGGCTCGACGGGGACCGGGCGCAGATCCTGATCGACCCCGACGACGCGTCGCGCGCCGCCGCACTCGCACTTGCGCTGTCGAGCAGCAATCGCGTCGGGCGGGTCAGCGATTTGGGGCGCGACAATGCTGTTCGGCTGCGTCAGTTGTCCGACGAAATGGGGCGTATTGCGGCGACGCTTGCGCGGCTCTCGTCGACCCCCGAAGAAACCGGCCCTGCGGTGCTTCGCCTGGTCGAGCCGCTCCAGGACGCGCCGCCGCTCAGTGTCGATACGGTCCGTTCGGTGATCCGCGCGCGGCGGCTGCGCACCCGTTATTTCACTGAGGAATTGTTCGCCGATCCGGCGTGGGACATGCTGCTCGACCTGCTCCAGGCCGAGCTGGCCCAGCACCGTGTCCCGGTCAGCTCGCTGTGCATCGCCGCCGCGGTCCCGGCAACCACGGCGCTCAGGTGGATCAAGTCGATGACCGACAGCGGGCTGTTCGTCCGCCGTGCGGACCCGCATGACGGCCGCCGCGTGTTCGTGGAGCTGTCGCCGCAGGCCAGCGCCGCACTGCGCGCTTATTTCGCCGAGCTCGGAAAGGCGGCGTAACGATCGCGCGGCCCCTTCGTTGTGTCATAGCTTGCCAGCCGTAGCCAAAGGCCCTCCGCCTCGCTTCGGGAGCATCACGCTCGCCATGCCCCCGGCATGGCGGCGAATGATGCTGGTGGGCGCTGACGGGCTCGAACCGCCGACATCTTCCGTGTAAAGGAAGCGCTCTACCAACTGAGCTAAGCGCCCGCCTGAGCGGTGCGGGGCCGATGCCATGCCGACCAGCGCAAGACAAGCCTAGGGCGCCCGCGCCGCGCCCCTCAGCAGCGCCGCCGAGACTAGCCAGAAAGACGACAGCAGCAGGCTGAACACCATGCCACGCGAATCCTGGCTGCCACCGCCGAGCGCCACCGCGACATGCACCGCCCAAGCGGCGAGCATTGCCCAGCTCATCCCGCTCGCCCGAAACCGCGTCACCGCTGATCCGCACAGCGCGATCAAGATCGGTAGGCCGAACAGCAGATTGTAGCCGTTATCCTCGTTTCCGATCATTCCGACCGCCCCGTTGGCCCAGACGATGAGCAGCCCCGCAAACGCCGCCGCCGCAACTCCGAAGCGGAACGCCCAGTCGCTCGACCGCCGTACTGCCAGCTCGATAAGCAAGCCGACGGTGCCGAACAACAACCCCGCGAAAACGAAATCGCTCGCCGTCCACTTGACCTCGTCGGTAAAGCGCATCGCCACGAACGGCACCGCCAGTAGCGCCGCTGCCGAACCCCAACCCGCGATCCGCCACCCCTGGCCGGGCTTGCCCGTAACATCCGAATTCATTGCCATGATCTTTGCTTCCCTGAATAATGGAGGTCATTCCTTGCCTCAGGCGGCAGGTGAGCGGCATGAGGCGGAGGTGAGCAATTCCTGAAAAGATCATGCCGGCTGCGATTTGCTTTGGTGCCTTCTGCCTTGACCGCTCCGACCGGCGGCTAACGCGTGGTGGTGCGCCGGTGGAAATCAACGCTCGCTATTTTGACGCGCTTGCCCTCCTCGCCGCGAACCCGGGCCAAATGATCTCCAAGGATCGCTTCATGGCCGAGGTTTGGCGCGGCGTGCCGGTAACTGACGAGGCACTAACCCAGTGCGTCAAGACATTGCGCCGCCTGCTGGGCGACAATGCCAGCGCCCCGCGCTTCATCGAGACGGTACCCAAGCACGGCTATCGCTTTGTCGCGGCGGTCAACGAGGAGGCACCTGCCGAAGTCCAGGTTATGCCGTCCGCCGACTGGCAATCGAGCCTGGCGCTGGCGGGGGCTGGAACGATCGGCGGCGGCATGGCCGGTCTCGTCGGCGGGCTGATCTATGGAATGGCGGGTGTGTCGCGACAGGGGAGCTTGGGTGGTGGCGAAGTGTCGATCGTTTTGGTGGTGGTGTGCCTGTGCATTCTCGCCGGATTGATTGGAGGCGCGGGCGTCGCTGGCGGAATTGCCCTAGGGATGCGCGGGTCGGAGCAGCGCGCCTGGCGAACGGTCATCGGCGGCGCGGTTGGCGGCCTGATGATCGGCGCGGGGGCGAAGTTGCTCGGACTCGACGCTTTCAGCCTATTGATTGGCCGCGCGCCCGGCGACATTACCGGTGGCACGGAGGCGGTGCTGTTGGGAGCCGCGACCGGCGGGGCAGCGTGGATTGCCATGCGATCCGATCGGTCGTTGCGCGTCGTCGTGGCGATCGCCGCATTGCTTGGCGCGCTAGCCGGAGCGACTGTCGCAATGACCGGCGGCACGCTGATGGCCGGAAGCCTCGACGCCCTGGCCAACGGTTTCCCCGATTCGCGCCTCACCATGGACCGCATCGCCGCTTTGTTCGGCGAACCTCTGTTCGGCCCGATCACTCGCTTCATCACCACCACAGCCGAAGCCGCGCTGTTTGCCGCCGGGTGCGCTGGCGCGATACGGCTCGCGCGACGATAAACCGGGCCGAAGTTGGCCGGGACGTGCAGCCCTAAAGCGACCGCACCAGCTTCACCGCCATCGCTGCCCATGGCGGATCGGTCACGACTTGCTGCCGCCCGCCCGCGCCCGGCGGGAGGAGGTGCAGCTTGCCGCCTTCGCGCCCGATCAGCCGGCCGAACAGGAAGCGCCCGGCGGGGCGAGGGACGAGGACGTCGCGATTGAGGGCGCGGCCATAATCCTCGGGCTCGATCGGCGCGCACCAGATTTCGTCGCCGGCGCGATAATCGCCGACGCTCGCCGCCACGGTCAGCGCGACCAGTCCCGGCGCTGGCTTGGGCGGCACCACCAGGTCGCTTTGCGAGGCGCCTTGGCGTGGCCGTTGGCGCCGAGGATCGCCACCACCTTCAACTCGCTGCGGTCGCCGCCGGTCACCAGATCGGCCGCATCGACCCCCAAGCGCGGCGGCGATGCGATTGAGCCAGCCGACCGAGACCGTACGCGTCCCTGTTTCGAGCCGACCGACGGTCTGCGGGGTGGTCGGCGGTATGCAGGCCCTCGCGACATCGTCAAGCGTCATCCCCTTGGCGCGGCGGACTTCACGGATGCGGGTAATCATACGCTCTCCAGTTAACCAATACGGTGTTTTCTGCTGTCCTACAGATTGCGGTTCGTGGCAAGCCCTTTCGCGACTCGGGACAGCGGGAGAGATGCATGACGGGGCAAAATCGGTTGCTTGCGGAGAGGTCGCTTGACCCCGCGGGGCGCGACACGAAGCCCCAGTCCAGTCGGCGAGGCCGGCCGGCGCGATCGGTGACCGTCAACCTGGCCGAGTCTCCACTCGGATGGCTGTTCGCGCGCGGCCATCTCAGTCAGCGGCAATTCGACGCCGGCGAACGTCTGCGGTTCGATTACGAACGCGGATTGCTGTCGCAGCGGGTGACCATGGCGTGGGACGCGGCGCCGGTCGCGCGGGGCCGCGGCGGATCGGCGTCGGTGTCCGATCCCAGCGGATCGCAGCTCGACGCCAAGGCGCGTTTCGAGGTGGCGATCGGCCGTGCCGGGCCGGGGCTGGCAGACATCTTGTGGCGGGTGGTCTGCGCGGGGGAGGGGATGCGCGACGCCGAGACCGCCCTGGGCTGGCCGGCGAGGGCGGGCAAGCTGGTGCTGACTCTCGCGCTCGACCGGGTTGCCGACCATTATCGGATCCGCTGACGATCCCAGCGCGCGTGTCAGGATGTTGGGCATAAAAAAGCGCCGCGCCCCCGGGGGACGCGGCGCGATTTCAGAAGCTTGGCCGATTAGCGGCCGGTATCCGCCCCGTCGTCGAGGGTGGAATCGCTGCTGGTCGGCTGACCGGTCGTCATGTCAGCATCCGCGGAATTGCTGTCGGACGCACCCTGACCTTCCGGCTGGAAGTCCTGGTTTTCGCCCTCGGTCAAATAGTCGCTCGACTGGTCGCCGGTGGAACCGACAAAGCCGCTTTCGGGTTCGCTGGCGGTCAATTCGGACGGCGTCTGCGATTGCTGACCGGTCTGCTGGCCAAATTGCTGATCGGCCTGCTGGCCGGTTTCGTTTTCCTGATTGCGGCGCTGGGTCTCCTGGTCGATTCCGCTCTGGCCTTCGGTGTTGGTCGGGTTCGTCTGGTCGTTCATCACGCGCTCCTCATCAGCCCCATGCTCAATGACTGTTAAACCGGCGTGCTTCGGGCTCGTTCCCACGCGGTGCGCCGGGATTCGACGAATGACGGGTAATGCGACGAAACGATTGAAGCGCAACGCAAAAGGCCGCCGGATCCGAGGATCCAGCGGCCTTCTGTTGAAATAAAGAAAGAGCGTTAGCCCTGCGCGTCAGGAGTGCCTTCGTCGGTGGCTTCGGCTTCGACCGGATCCTCATTCGCCTCCACCGGCGCATCGCCCTCGGCTTTCGCTTCCACCGCGTCGTCGGGGATCGTGCCCGGCTCGGCATTGGGATCGAATTCCTCGGTGAAGCTCGCCGTGTCGCGTTCGAACATCTGCGCCATGACGTCGATGCCCTGCGCCTGGAGGTCAGCTTCCTCGGGGCTGCGGGCGACGTTGACCTTGACGCTTGCGGTCACCTCGGGGTGGAGCACGACGCGCACTTCGTGCATCCCGATCGCCTTGATCGGGCGGTCGAGCACGATCTGGCTCTTGGTCACCTTGGCGCCATCGGCATCCAGTGCCTCGACGATGTCGCGGGCCGAAACCGAACCATAGAGCTGGCCGGTATTCGACGCCTGACGGATCAGCTTGACGGTCTTGCCGTCGACATCCTTGGCCGAAGCCTCGGCGTCGGTGCGGCGCGATCGGCATTGTCGGCTTCGATCTTGGCTGCGGTTGGCTTCGAACAGCTTGCGGTTCGATTCGTTGGCGCGCAGCGCCTTCTTGTTCGGCAGCAGGAAATTGCGCGCGAAGCCGTTCTTGACGGTGACGACGTCACCGATCTGGCCGAGCTTCTCGACGCGTTCGAGCAGGATAACTTCCATCGGTCCGTCCTCCTTACTTCACGATGTAGGGAAGCAGGCCGATGTGGCGGGCGCGCTTGATCGCCTTGGCCAGCTCGCGCTGCTTCTTGGTGGACACCGCCGTGATGCGGCTGGGGACGATCTTGCCCCGCTCGGAAACGAACCCCTGGAGCAGGCGGACGTCCTTATAGTCGATGACCGGAGCATCCTTGCCCGAAAAGGGGCAGCTCTTGCGGCGGCGGAAAAATGCACGTGCCATGATCTAGGCCTCCAATTCTTCGTCGCGGCGCGGGCCGCGCTCGGGGCGGTCGCCCCGCGGACCGCGATCACCGCGGTCGCCACGCTCGCCGCGATCACGATCGCTGCGCTCGGACCGGCGCATCATTGCCGACGGACCATCTTCATGCCCATCTACGCGGATGGTCATGTAGCGGATGACGTCTTCGTTGATCCCGGTCTGGCGCTCGAGCTCGGCCACGGCCGCCGCCGGGGCATCGACTTCGAGCATCACGTAATGCGCCTTGCGATTCTTGGCGATGCGATAGGCGAGGCTCTTGAGGCCCCACGTCTCGGTCTTGACGACCGTTCCACCATTGTCGGTGAGAATCTTGGTCGCGTTTTCCGCGAGCGCATCGACCTGTGCCTGGGCCAGGTCCTGACGCGCGAGGAAAACATGCTCGTAAAGCGGCATGTGTTTCTCAATCTGTTGGCCGATCGTTGACGTCGCACGATGCGAACGCCCCTCCGGCTATCGTTCAAATACGAAGGGCGAACCACGCGGCTCGCCCCAAGCGAGGCGGCCTATGGCGCAGGAGGCGGCGAAAAGCAAGGTTAGCAGTCGAGGGTGACCGCACGAGTCGGGATCGGCCGTCGAAACCTTTCAAACTGGCAATGGCCGGCATCGACGAACTTGAGGTTCTTGCCGATGCACAAATCGGCGATGACGTTGAGATACCAGTACCTGTCCCGGCTCGGCTTGGCCGCACAGTCGCGCGGCCAGCTGGACCGTCGATCCGAACAAGTCGCTGGCTTGCTCGACGGGCTCGCCGGCGGCGATTCCGACGCGGACCACCACCGGGAGGTCGGGGCCGGCGTCATTATGCTGCCTGAGGCTTTCCTGCACCGTACAAGCGCATCGCACCGCCCGCACCGCCGAATGGAAGGCGGCCATGATCCCGTCGCCAGTATGCTTGACCTCGCGACCGCCATTGGAGCCGAGCGCGTCACGGACGATGCGGTCATGGACTTGCAGCATGGCGATCGCCGCATCGTCGCCGTGGCGCGAGCAGATCGCGGTCGAATCGACGATGTCGGTGAACAATACGGTGCGAACCCCGCTGTCGCGCTGGGTTTCGTCGCTGGCGCCAGGGATCATCGCCGCGCCGCCCGCGTTGACCGGCGAATGGCCCATGAAGCTGTCGATGAGGTCGGGATCGACCTCAATCAGTTTCTCGGCGACCAGCCCGTGCGCTTCCTGATGAACGCAGCGGGCCGCCTCCGGCGACGGGGCATCGACCAGGCAAAACAGCTTCCCGCAATCCTGGTTGAACCAATATTTCAGATAGTCGACGTCATGCTCATTCTGGATACGCACGTCGGCCGAATGCGCCTTGGCGATATTCTCCCAAGGTGTGGTGGGATCGATTGTGTGAATGTCCATGTAGAGCGGCATCGACGCGCCTTCCCCGTTGCTGGCGATTTCATACATGGAATTGAATTGGTGGCCAATTGCCCGGCAGAGGAAGGAGTGGCATCCTTGTTGGATGGCAACTCGATTGAAACCCGCCGCCGACGCCGACCCGCTCGACGGCATGAGCCTTCCCGGTTGGCTCTATCACGAGTCCGAATTCCTCGAAGCGGAGAAACACGCCTTCCTCCGCGCCGCGCCGCAGGTGGTGTGCCACGAAAGCGAGATTGCGTTGGCCGGAGAATGGCGCCGGCTGGACTATCTCGGCGAGAGCGTGATCGTCATCCGCGGCGACGATGGGATGATACGTGCCTTCGCCAATGTTTGCCGCCATCGCGGGTCGCGGCTGGTAGACGGCGAGGGTGGCTGTGCGAAAGTACTGACCTGTCCGTATCACGCCTGGTCCTATGCTCGCGACGGCCGACTAATCGGCGTGCCGCACCGCGCGGAGTATCCGGGGCTCGATCCCGATCAACTCGGGTTGGTGCCAATGGCGCTGGAGCGCTGGCACGGATTCCTGTTCGTCACGCTGGAGCCGGGCGCGCCGTCGGTGGCGGACATAATGGCGCCTTACGAAGCCGAAGTCGCGACGTACCGCTTTGAGGAATTGCGGGCGATCGGGCGGGTTACGCTGCGCAGCCGGGCGCTCAACTGGAAGACCATCGCCGATAATTATTCAGACGGGCTGCATATCCCGGTCGGTCATCCCGGGCTCAGCCGGCTCTTTCGGCCGGTCGTACAAGATCGAGGCGCGCGAATGGGTCGACCGGATGGAGGGCGAGCTTCGCGACGATGTGTCGGACAATCCGTCCGAACGCGCTTATCAGCATTTCCTGCCGAGACGGTGCACCTGCCGGCCTCGCACCGCAAGAAATGGCTCTATTACAAGCTGTTCCCGAATGTTGCCTTCGACATTTATCCCGACCAGGTCGACTTCATGCAATTCCTGCCGGTGTCGGCGACCGAGACGGTGATCCGCGAGATCAGCTATGCTCTTCCCGACAACCGGCGCGAAATGAAAGCCGCGCGCTATCTCAACTGGCGGATCAATCGGCGGGTCAACGAAGAAGATACCGAACTGATCGCCCGGGTGCAGGCGGGGATGGGGTCACCCAATTACATCGCCGGGCCATTCGGGACGAGCGAGGTATGCCTGCGCAGCTTCGCCCAGAAATTGCGACGGTTCATTCCCGAGGCGCGGCTGGAGCGTCCCCCGCCGCCGGGATGGTCGCAGCGGAACTGAAGCGCCGCGAGAAATAGCGAATGGGTAGTCCGGCAACGGCCAGCCCGAGGCCCCACAGGGTCGCTTCCAACCCGGCGCCGACAAACATCGCCAGCGCGTACACCAGCGCGAGGATCGCAACCGCTGTCGCGCCGCCCATCGCCTTGAGCTTGAGCGCGGCAGCCGCACAGACCGCGTAGAGGACGAGGCTGGCGACGGTCGAGACCAGGGCGATGAATACATAGACCTGGACGAACCCCTCGGTCGAACTGGCAAGGACCAGCAGCGACGCGACACTGGCGCCGACCAGCAAGGACCCCACCGGCGCGCCGGCGGCGTTGCTCCGCCTGAATAAGGGCGGGAGGTCGTTGGCCCCGGCGATCGAGCGGCCGACTTCTGCGGACAGCAGGAGGAGGGCATTGCAGGTGCCGAAGGCGCTGATCGCCGCGATCACCGCGACCAATGCGCCGGCACCGTTGCCGAGAATCGGCGCGATCGCATCGGCGAATGGTGCGCCGCTCTTGGCGGCGATCGCGCTGGGCAGGAGAAGCAAGGTGGCAACCGTGGCGGTGAGGTAGATCAGGCCGGTGAAGCCGGTGCCGAGGATGGTGGCGCGCGGTACCGTATGAGTCAAATCGTCGGTGACGTTGGCGACGACCGTGGCGGACTCGAAGCCGGTCAGTGAAAACAGCATCAGCGCCGCTGCCGCAGTGATCCCCGCGAGACCGATAGGCATTGCAGAGAGCGGTTCCACCGGCTGGCCATCGCCGAACCGGACCGCGACCAGGACGACTACCGCGAACAAGGGAATGATCTTGATCAGCGTCGCGACCAATTGCACCCAGCCAGCGGAGCGCGCGCCGGTCAGATTGACTAGGGTCAGGATGAGGATCGTGCCCAGCGCGGTGATGGTCAACCCGACGCCCGATCCCGCGGCCGGAATGACGAACCCGATCGCGCCCGCCACCGCGACCGAAACCGCGGCGACCCCCGTCCATTGCGAGATGAGGTAGCTCCACAGGGTGAGGAAGGCCGGGGTTTCGCCGAATGCCGACTGGACATAGGCGAACGGCCCGCCGGGAATGCGCGCCGACAATCTGGCGAAGGCAACCGCGAGGCACATTGTCCCCGCAATCGTCACCGCAAAGGCGAGGATGATGTTGGGGCCGTAAGGCGCGAGCGTGGCGGGGAGCAGGTAGATGCCCGAGCCGATCATGGTGCCCACGACCATCGCCATGCTCATCCAGCTACCGAGGCGCCTGGACGGGGGTGGGACGGCGAGTGGCGCTGAGGATGGTTCGGTCATGGCGACGGGCTTTGCACCGGATCGCGCCCTTGGCAATCTTGCCGCACCGGCTTAACCGGCGCGGCAACAAAGAAAAGGGAGTGGGATGCGCGCGTTCATTTTTCCGGGGCAGGGCAGCCAGTCGGTCGGCATGGGTGCGGTGCTTAGCGAAGCGAGCCGCGCGGCGCGCGATGTGTTTGAGCAGGTCGACGAGGCGCTTGGGCAGAATCTGTTCCGGATGATGTGCGAGGGGCCGGAGGACGAGCTCAAGCTGACCGAAAATGCGCAGCCGGCGATCATGGCGCATGCCCTGGCGGTGTTCGCCGCGCTGACTCGCGAGGGCGGGGTGAGCCTGAAGAAGGCCGCGCAGTTCGTCGCCGGGCACAGCCTTGGCGAATATTCGGCGCCTGTGCGCGGCGGGATCGTTCGACCTCGCGACCACCGCGAAATTGCTCAAGCTGCGCGGGCAGGCGATGCAGGCCGCGGTGCCGGTCGGCGTCGGCGGCGATGGCGGCATTGCTCGGCGCCGATGTCGAACTTGCGCAGACGATCGCCGCCGCCGCCGCCGAGGGCGAGGTTTGCAACGTCGCCAACGACAATGATCCGACCAGGTCGTGATTTCGGGCCACATGGGCGCGATCGAGCGGGCGATCGCGCTGGCCAAGGAGATGGGCGCCAAGCGCGCGTTGTTGCTGCCGGTGTCGGCGCCGTTCCATTGCCCGCTGATGCAGCCCGCCGCCGATGCAATGGCCGAGGCGCTGGGCAAGACCGAGCATCGCCGCGCCCGGTCGCCGCTTTACGCCAACGTCACCGCAGCGCCGGTCGCCGATCCCGACGTCAATCCGCGACCAATTGGTCGAGCAGGTGACGGGCATGGTCCGCTGGCGTGAAAGCATCGCCAACATGGCGGCCGAGGGCGTCGAGGAATTCGTCGAACTTGGCGGCAAGGTGCTCGGCCCGATGGTCAAGCGGATCGCCCCCGACGCCAAGGTGACCAGCGTGCGTCACGATCGACGATATCGAAGCGCTGGCGAAGGAGATCGCATGATGTTCGACTTGACGGGAATGACCGCGCTGGTGACCGGTGCAAGTGGCGGATTGGGCAGCGCCATCGTCAAGGCGCTTGGCGCGCAGGTGCGCGGTCGCGCTGTCGGGCTCGAATGAAGACAAGCTCGACGCGTTCGCGCCAGGTTTGGCGGCGATCATTCACGCTCGCCCTGCAATCTTGCGACGCCGCGTCGGTCGACCGCTCGTGCCCGCCGCGGTCGACGCGCTGGGCAAGCTCGACATTCTCGTCAACAATGCCGGGATCACCCGCGACAATCTGACGATGCGGATGAAGGACGAGGAGTGGGCCGACGTCATCCCGGTCAACCTGGAGGCTGCCTTCCGCCTGATGCGCGCCGCGATGAAGCCAATGATGCGTGCGCGCTTTGGCCGGATCGTTTCGATCACCTCGGTGGTCGGGTGTGACGGGCAATCCGGGACAGGCCAATTACGTCGCGTCGAAGGCCGGGCTGATCGGCATGTCGAAAGCGTTTGCGCAGGAAGTCGCGAGCCGCGGCATCACCGTCAATTGCGTCGCGCCCGGGTTCATGACCTCGGCGATGACCGAGGCGCTGCACCGACGCGCAGAAGGAAGCGATCCTCGGTCGCATTCCGACGGGCGCGATGGGAACGGGTGACGATATCGGTGCGGCGGTCGTCTTATCTGGCGTCGAAGGAAGCCGGATATGTCACTGGGCAGACGCTGCACGTGAACGGCGGAATGGCAATGCCGTGAGCGCGGCCAGGCGGGCACCCAGCGATCGCCCGGCGTGCGACCAGATGCTGACGAGCGCGATCGCGATTCCGGCCAGTACATCGACGAGATAATGGCCGCCGTCGACCGGGGTGGCGACGATCGTCCCCGGCGCAGACGATGCCCGGTCAACTTCAGCCAGCGACGCCGCTCAGCCCAGAAGCCCCACAAGGTCACCGCCGACAAGCCGGCGTGATAGCTCGGGAAGGTGATGATCCCCTCCATCTTGGTCAGGTCGAGCGCGCTCATCGTGCCGTCGCGAAGCGCCGTCGAAGTCGGCGAGGTGGATATAGCCTGCCCACGGATCGACGTGCTGGAAATCGGCGCGCGGTGAGGCCAAGGTGCGACATAGTTGCTGACCGCCGGAAAGAAGGGCGAGGCGAGAATACGCAGACGGTCCCACACAGGATCGCGGCCAAGCATCACGCCGCGCAATTTGGCGAGCCGCCCGGTGAAGCCGAGCACGCAGCACCAGCACGATGATCTGCGGAATGAGCGAGGCGTAAGCGAGGTGGAGCGCGGTCACCAGCGAGCCGTGCTGGTCGACGGTGCGGACGAAGCCGCAGCCAGTCGAAACCTAGGCGCGGTCCCAGCGCGGTCAGGGGCTGATCCCACAATGCGCCGCCGTCGCGCGCGAGCAGGTACGACAAGACGATTCCGAGCGCGCTGAACAGCAGGACCTGCATCAGGGCGACGCACATGACCGCGAAATTTTCGCGGGGCGGATCTGTACGGTAGAACCAGGCCGCGACCGCCCAGCGTCCCGCAAGCGATCGCCAAGGTCTGCATGCTGCCAGCATCAATCGGAATTGGCGCGGCCATTGCGCACGGCCACCCCGAGGCGCGAGCAACGCGATCGCGTGCCCAGCGCGGCGTAGTCGCTGCGTTGCGCAGCGAGGGACGGGGGCGGTGGTCACGATCCGCCGGTGTTAGCGAATTCGCGGTTAAGATTGTGCAAATTGTCCCGCCGTTGGCGCTCTGTCACAAACCCTTGTCGCTCGGCAACGCCACACCTATATCGCGCCGAAACACATTCAATTTTGCGGATGCGTCCGATGCGCGGTCCGGGGGCTATCGAAGAAGAGGAATCGTAATGGCCAAAGTCATCGGCATCGATCTGGGGACGACCAACAGCTGCGTCGCGGTCATGGAAGGCGGCAAGCCCAAGGTGATCGAAAATTCGAAGGCGCGCGCACCACCCCGTCGGTGGTTGCCTTCACCAAGGACGGCGAGCGCCTGATCGGCCAGCCGGCGAAGCGCCAGGCGGTCACCAACCCCGACAACACGATCTTCGCGGTCAAGCGGCTGATCGGTCGCCGGTTCGACGATCCGATCACCAAGAAGGACACCGAACTGGTGCCCTACAAGATCGTCAAGGGAGCGAACGGCGACGCGTGGGTCCAGGCCGGCGGCAAGGATTATAGCCCGTCGCAGGTTCAGCGCCTTCATGCTCCAGAAGATGAAGGAAACCGCCGAGGCTTATCTCGGCGAGACGGTCACCCAGGCGGTGATCACCGTTCCGGCCTACTTCAACGACGCCCAGCGCCAGGCGACCAAGGACGCCGGCCAGATCGCCGGCCTCGAAGTGCTGCGCATCATCAACGAGCCGACCGCCGCGGCGCTCGCCTACGGGCTTGAGAAGAACGACGGCAAGACGATCGCGGTCTACGATCTGGGCGGCGGCACGTTCGACGTCTCGATCCTGGAGATCGGCGACGGCGTGTTCGAGGTGAAGTCGACCAACGGCGACACCTTCCTCGGCGGCGAGGATTTCGACGCCAAGATCGTCGAATATCTGGCTGACAAGTTCAAAGCGAAGGAAGGAATCGACCTCAAGACCGATCGCCTGGCGCTGCAGCGGCTCAAGGAAGCCGCCGAAAAGGCCAAGATCGAGCTGTCGTCGGCCCAGTCGACCGAGATCAACCAGCCGTTCATCACGGCGCGCATGGAAGGCGGCGCGACCACCCCGCTGCATCTGGTCGAGACGATCACCCGCGCCGACCTCGAGAAGCTGGTCGACGACCTGATCAAGCGCACGCTCGAGCCGTGCCGCAAGGCGATCAAGGACGCCGGGATCGACGCCAAAGGCGATCGACGAGGTGGTGCTGGTCGGCGGCATGACCCGCATGCCCCGCGTCCGCGAAGTGGTGAAGGAGTTCTTCGGCAAGGAGCCGCACACCGGCGTCAATCCCGATGAGGTCGTCGCCATGGGCGCCGCGATCCAGGCCGGCGTGCTGCAGGGCGACGTCAAGGACGTGCTGCTGCTCGACGTGACCCCGCTCAGCCTCGGCATCGAGACCTTGGGCGGCGTGTTCACCCGGATGATCGATCGCAACACGACCATCCCGACCAAGAAGAGCCAGACCTTCTCGACCGCCGACGACAATCAGAATGCGGTCACCATCCGGGTTTTCCAGGGCGAGCGCGAAATGGCGGCGGACAACAAGGTGCTCGGCCAGTTCGACCTGGTCGGCATCCCCCCGGCGCCGCGCGGCGTGCCGCAGATCGAGGTCACGTTCGACATCGACGCCAACGGCATCGTCAACGTCCACGCCAAGGACAAGGGCACCGGCAAGGAACAGCAGATCAAAATCCAGGCCTCCGGCGGGCTTACTGACGCGGACATCGACAAGATGGTCAAGGAAGCCGAGCAATTCGCCGAGGAGGACAAGAGCGTCGTAAGGCCGCTGCCGAAGCCAAGAACCAGGCCGAGAGCCTGATCCACTCGACCGAAAAGCAGCTCGCCGAGCATGGCGACAAGGTGTCGGCCGAGGTGAAGACCGAGATCGAGGGTGCGCTGGCCGAGGCCAAGACGGCGGTCGAGGGGGGCGACACCGAGACGATCAACGACAAGACGCAGGCGCTCGCGCAGGCGGCAATGAAGCTTGGCCAGGCGATGTACGAACAGCAGCAGGCCGAAGGTGCGACCGATGCCGGTTCAGGTGACGAAGCTACCGCCGAAGCGGCCCCGGCCGACGAGGATGTGGTCGATGCCGAATTCTCGGAAGTCGACGACGACAAGAAAGCGTAACGGCGAAACCAAATGCCGTTGGTCAGAGCTTGTCGAAGGACTTTCCGTTTTATCTTGTGGAAAAGAAGGACGGGACTTCGACAAGCTCGGTCGGACGGGCTGTTGGGCGGGATTGTTGATCAGTGACTGACGTGGATTTTTATGAACTGCTCGAAGTCGAGCGCTCTGCCGATGCGGCGGCGATCAAGTCGTCGTACCGCCGGCTGGCGATGGAATGTCATCCCGATCGGCACGGCGGATGCTCCGAAAAAGAGGCGCGGTTCAAGGCCATCAGCGAGGCTTATGACGTGCTCAAGGATCCGCAGAAGCGCGCCGCTTACGATCGCTTTGGTCATGCCGCCTTTCAAAATGGTGGCGGCGGGGGTGGCCCATTTGGCGGCGGCGGCGGGCAGGGGTTCGAGGGATTTTCCGATATCTTTTCTTCGATCTTCGGCGAATTCATGGACCCGCGCGGCGCCCGCCAGAATGCCGCGCGCGGCGCCGACCTGCGCTACGACCTCGAACTGACGCTCGAGGAAGCGTTCCAGGGCGCAGCCAAGGATATCCAGATCGAAGCGCTGGCCAAGTGCGACAGCTGTTCGGGACAGGGCTCGCGCGGAGAAGCGCGCGCGGCGCGCTGCGGCTCCTGCGGGGGTGCCGGCAAGGTCCGCGCCAACCAGGGGTTCTTCGTGGTCGAGCGGATGTGTCCGACCTGCGCCGGATCGGGCGAAGTGATCGCCGATCCGTGCCGCACCTGCGACGGCGATGGTCGCGCGCTGAAGCGTCGAAAGCTCAATGTCGATATCCCAGCCGGGGTCGATGAGGGCACCCGCATTCGCGTGGCGGGCGAAGGCGAAGCAGGGATTCGCGGCGCGACCAGCGGCGATCTCTATCTGTTCGTCCATATGAAGCGCCACGCCATCTTCCAGCGCGACGGCAGCAGCCTGGTCGCCGATTGCCCGATCAGCTTTACCACCGCGGCGCTGGGCGGGACGGTCACCATCCCGGGCATCGACGGCGCTCGGATTGATCGTAAAGTTCCGGCCGGGGTCCAGTCGGGCGAGACGCTGCGCCAGCGCGGCGCTGGGATGAGCGTGCTCAATACGCGCGGCCGCGGCGACATGATCATCCGCATCCTGGTGGAAACGCCGACCAAATTGTCGTCCGAGCAAAAAGCGTTGCTCGAAAAATTTCGCGGGACCGAGACCGGCGATGAATGCCCGGCAAGCAAGGGCTTCTTCGGCCGGTTGAAGGCGATGCTCGACGGTTAGGCGGCGCGAAGTTCCGCGATTTCCAGCCGCAGGGCGACGATTTGGGCAAACAGTCCGGCAACGCTGCGGCGTTCAACCCCGAGATGTCGCGGCGCACTGTTGTAGCAGGCGACATAACCCCAATGCTGGCCGGCTCGCGACAGCGGAACCATCAACGCGGCGCGGGCGCCGACGGATTCAAGAACGGCTGCTTCGTCCGCGTCCGGCATGCGCAATGTCGATCGAGAGGAGGGGCCGTGGTCGCGGGTCACGACCGCCACCGGTTCGCACGCGCTGTCAGCGACTGCAAATTCACCCGATGTCGTCGTGATCACGCCTGGATCGGGCTGGTCGAGTCGACGCGTCGAATGGGCCAGCAGGCGCTCGCCACCACAGATCACCACGCGGTCGTAGCCGGTCAAGGCGCGCAACTGCCTTGCGGCTTCGCTGGCAATCGAATTCGACGTCTGGGCCGCGTCAATCCGGTCGAGCATCCCCTCGATAATCCCGGTGGCGTCGCCAAGTGCATGGCTGTCACTCGGCTCGACATCGATCCCGAAGCCATCGCCATCGCGAAACAGTGACAGATCGAAGTTTCTGCCCTCGCTTCCCAGCTGGACGTGAAGCAAGTGCTCGACTGTATCATCGCTGCGCAGCAACGCCATGCGATTCCGGACATTGTGCACCATATCGTCCGACAACAGTACGGTGACCTTCTGACCCAAGGCCTGTTCCGCCGGAATGGGCAGGAAATCGCCGACATTGCTTGAGATCGCGCTTACCAGCCAGTCGTTGGACAGGCGGAGATGAAAGCCCGACGGCTGGATCAACTGCGGCTTGGTCACGCCCCGAAAACGCGCTCGAAGATTACATCGATCCGCTTGAAGTGATAATCGAGGTCGAACAGGGCTTCGAGCTCTTCGTTCGACAGCCGAGCGGTGACCGCGGGGTCAGCCTTGAGCAGGTCGAGCAACTGCAGCTTGCCGTCCGACCCCCAGACCTGCATCGCGCTCTTCTGGACCAGCGCATAGCTGTCTTCACGGCTCAGCCCGGCCTGGGTGAGCGCGAGCAACACGCGCTGCGAGTGGATCAGCCCGCCCATGCGGTCCATGTTGGCCTGCATCCGGTCGGGATAGATCAGCAATTTGTCAATCACGCCGGTGAGCCGGGCGAGCGCGAAGTCGAGGGTGATGCAGGCGTCGGGGCCGATGAACCGCTCGACCGAGGAGTGCGAGATGTCGCGCTCATGCCACAAAGCGACATTCTCCATCGCCGGGACCACCGCAGCGCGGACGACGCGGGCGAGGCCGGTCAGGTTCTCGGTCAGCACGGGATTGCGCTTATGCGGCATTGCCGACGAGCCCTTCTGGCCGGGCGCAAAATACTCCTCGGCTTCGAGCACTTCGGTGCGCTGGAGGTGGCGGATCTCGATCGCAAGCCGCTCGATCGAGCTGGCGATCACCCCGAGCACGGCGAAGAACATAGCGTGGCGGTCGCGCGGGATGACCTGGGTCGAGGTCGGCTCGGGGGTCAGGCCGAGTTCGTTCGCAACATGCGCCTCGATCGCCGGGTCGATATTGGCGAAAGTGCCGACCGCGCCGGAGATGGCGCAGGTCGCGACTTCGTCGCGCGCGGCGCGCAGGCGGGCAAGATTGCGGTCGAACTCGGCATAGGCCTGGGCGAGCTTCAATCCGAAGGTCACCGGCTCGGCGTGAATTCCGTGGCTGCGACCGATGGTCGGGGTCAATTTATGCTCGATCGCGCGGCGCTTGAGGACCGCCAGCAGCGCCTCGATGTCGGCGATAAGAAGGTCGGCCGATTGCTGCAATTGCACCGCAAGGCTGGTGTCGAGCACGTCGCTGCTGGTCATGCCCTGGTGCAACCAGCGCCGTTCCGGCCCCAGTTTCTCGCCCGCCCAGGTGAGGAAGGCGATCACGTCGTGCCTGGTGACTTCCTCGATCTTGTCGATCGCGGGGACGTCGATCTCCCCCAGCGCATTGTCGTCATAGGCCGTGCGGATGGTGCGCGCGTCGTCGGCGGGGATCATGCCGATCTTCCCCATCGCCTCGGCCGCGAACACCTCGATCGCCCACCAGATTCGATAGCGGTTTTCGGACGACCAGATGGCGGTCATGGCGGGGCGGGAATAACGAGGGACCATGATCCACGCGGCTAGCAGGGGGTGGGGCGGGGCGCAAATGTCGGCCTGAACGGCAGGCCTTGAGGGTACTAAGTTTCCCTAGTTCGTCGCCCGAGCGCGGAATCGGACATTGACAATGCCAAAGAGTTGTCAGGACAGCGGCACGGGCTGGCGGTTTTAGAACTGCAAAATCTCACGGCTCCAAGGAACTCGCCGGCCGTCAGATCAACCCCAGCGCCTTCATGCTGCTCCGTCCCTGCGCGCCGACGATGACATGGTCGTGGACCGTAACCCTCATATGGCGCCCGGCATCGATCAAATCTCTGGTCAGGCGGATGTCCTGCTGGCTGGGGGTCGGGTCACCGCTGGGGTGATTGTGGACGATGATGATCGCGGTCGCCCCAAGCGCGATGGCGCGGGCGAAGACCTCGCGGACGTGGACGGAGGCCTCGTCGACGCTGCCGCGCCAAAGTGCCTCGTTGGCGATCAGCATGTTCTTGGCGTTGAGGAACAGGATGCGCACTTCCTCGACCGCCGAATGACCCATTGCGGCCTGCAGATAGTCGCCCAGCGCGTCCCAGCTCGACAGGATAGGACGACCCTCGACCCGGGTTTCGAGCAACCGCAGCGCGGTCGCCTCAGCGATCTTCAAGGCACCGATAGTGCCTTCACTCAGCCCCTCGGCGCGAAGGGCCTGGGGCGTTGCATCGAGCAGGGGACCGATCCCGCCGAAGCGGGCCACTAGTTGCTTCGCCAATGTCTTCGTGTCGCGGCGGGGAATGGCGAGGGCGAGCAGATATTCGACCAATTCATGATCCAGCAGCGCGGTGTCGCCCCCGTCGAACATGCGTTCGCGAAGGCGCGCGCGGTGACCGCTGGCGTCGGGTGCTTTGTCCTCCATTGCGGCGCAGGCTAGGAACAAGCGGCGCGGCGTGCAACGGGGGCCATACCAGGGGGCCGCGCCGCCAGATTCGGAACGGCAGCGTCATCGATGGGTTAGAGACCGAATGGTGGACGGGCGTCACGATATTGGGGAAGGCACAGACGCGCCCGCCGGGGAGCGGCTGGCCGTCAGTCGACGTCGTGGCCCGTTGTTCTGGATTTCGCTCATCGTGCTGGGCGTCCTGACCGCGATCCTGATTACGGTGTGGGTCGCGCGCCGCCCCCTGGCGGAACATTTTATCGAGCAGGAACTGGAGCGGCGCGGGGTGCGCGCAAGCTATACGCTGGACTCGATCGGGCTCCACGACCAGATCATTCGAAACGTCACGATCGGCGAACCGACCAACCCCGATCTGACCGCGCGCTACGCCAAGATCCAGATGCGCATATTGTGGACCGGCGGGGTCGAAATCTATCGCATTGCGGCGCGCGGGGTGCGGCTGCGCGGGGAATTGCGGCGCGACGGCAAGGTCAGCTGGGGCGAAATCGACAAATTGCTGCCACCGCCAAGCGGCAAGCCGTTCCGACTGCCGGACATTGCGGTCGATCTGGACGATGCGGTCATCGCGCTGAAGACGCCCTATGGCAATCTCGGCTTCGCGGTGCGCGGCGCGGGCAATCTGACGGGCGGGTTCAAGGGGCGGCTGGCGCTGGCAGGGCCGAAGCTGGTGACCGGTGCGTGCCAGCTCGACGGGCTGCGCGGCAATGTCGCGCTCGGCGTGGTGGCGCGGCGCCCGAATGTGCGTGGCCCAATCGCGGCGGCGCAGTTCGTCTGCCCCAAAAGCCGGATGACGATGATCGCGCCGCGGCTCGAACTCGACAGCGGGTTCAGCGAAGCCTTCGAGCGCTTCGACGGCGAGGGACGACTGATCGTTACCTCGTTCGCGGCGGGTGACAATGGACTGGCCAACCTGAACGCGCTGATCGGCTTCGAAGGAAGCGCGAGCGATGCGCGCGGAACAATCAAATTATCGGCCCAGCGCGGGCGGCTGGGACCGATCTTCGCCGATGCGACGCGATTGAACGGAAAATATCGCCTGTGGGCCGGGCGCGGCGAGTTGGCGCTGCTGGCCGATTATGGGGCCGACAGCGCGACGCTTGCACCGGCAATAGTGGCGCCGCTGGTGGCGCCGCTCGATCAGGCCAGGGGCACGCCGCTGGGCCCCATCGGGCAGCAAATCGCCGCCGCGATCCGCCGTACCGCGAGCAATTTCAACGCCAGCGGCAGTTTGCGCCTGGTCAACATGCGCGGCGGCGGGGGGGTGCGGATCGAGACCGCCGACGCCCGCGCGCCGGGCGGCGGACGGGTGATGGTTTCGGGCGGCGATGGAGTAACCTATTACTGGCCCGACGCGCGGGTGCGGGTCGATGGTGACATCGCGATGGGCGGCGGCGGATTGCCGCGCGCCAATGTCACGCTGCGCCAGCCGCGACAGGGCGGGCCAATGAGCGGCGAAGCGCGGATCGCGCCCTATCTGGCGGGAAACAGCCGACTGGCGCTGGCGCCGGTGACCTTCCGCGCCGCGCGCGACGGGTCGACCGCGGTCAACACCGTCGCATTGCTCGACGGCCCCTTCTCAGGCGGGTTTGTGCGCGGATTGCGGGTCCCGATCAGAGGAACGATCGGCGGTCCGGGCGGCGGCTTCGCCTTCGGGCGCGGCTGCATCGACGCGCGGTTCCAATCGCTGACCGCGGGCTCGCTGAGGCTTGGCGCTGCGCGGGTGCCGTTGTGCGCCACGGGCCGCGCGCTGGTGTTCAAGAACGGGCAGGGACCGGTACAGATCGGCGGCGTGACCCGCAATTTGCGGCTTGGCGGGCAGCTCGGCAAATCACCGTTCGCGCTTACGGCGGCGCAGGCGCGGCTGACGGGCAGAGATCGCTTTTCGGCAAGCGGCCTCGGGCTCCGGCTGGGTAAACCTACCGCGCCAGTCCGGATAACAGCCGCCTCTCTCGACGGCCGGCTGGTCAAGGGCGGCGCGACCGGGCGGTTCGGCGATGCCAACGCGCTGATCGGGAGGGTCCCGCTTAGGCTGAGCGATGCGAAAGGCAGCTTCGACTTCCGTGGTGGGGCGCTGGCGATCAAGGGATCGTCGACCGTGTCGGACCTCGCCGAATTGCCGCGTTTCTACCCGCTGTCGAGCGACGACCTGACCTTCCGGCTGGCGAACGACATGATCCGCGCCGGAGGCACGCTGCGGCATCCGGCGAGCGGGACCAAGGTCACCGAGGTATCGATCACCCACCGGCTGTCGACCGGCAACGGCGAGGCGTTGCTCGACGTGCCCGGGATCCGTTTCGGCAGTGCCATCCAGCCGGACCAATTGACTCGCTTGGCCGAGGGCGTGATCGCCCTGGTCAACGGCAATGTCACCGGCCAGGGACGGATCAACTGGCGCGGCGACGGGACGGTGACCTCGACCGGCGAATTTTCCACCGATGGGACCGATCTCGCCGCCTCGTTCGGCCCGGTGACGGGCCTCAAGGGCACGATCCGCTTCACCAATTTGCTCGGGCTGGAAACCGCGCCCAACCAGCTTCTGACGGTTGGCAGCATCAACCCCGGCATTTTGGTCGAAAATGGGGAAATCCGTTACCAGATCCTCCCAGGCCAGCTGATCAGGATCGAGCGCGGCGAATGGCCATTCATGGGCGGGCGGTTGGTGTTGCAGGAAACGGTCATCAACCTTGCCCGCAACAGCCCCAAGCGGCTGACGTTCGAGGTGGTGGGACTGGATGCCGCCGAATTTGTCGGGCGGCTCGGCTTCAAGGATTTGCAGGCGACTGGAATCTTCGACGGGGTCCTGCCGATGATCTTCGACGACAGCGGCGGGCGGATCGTCGGCGGGCGGCTGGAGAGCCGCGCGGGCGGGGGCACGCTGGCCTATGAGGGCGCGATCAACAAGGCCAACCTCGGCTTCTTCGGCGGACTGGCGTTCGATGCGCTGCGATCACTTCGCTTCAACAACATGATCGTCCGGCTGGACGGCGACCTGGCCGGCGAATTTGCCACCCGGCTGACCATCGATCAGGTTGCACTCGGTCAGGCGACGGGTGTGCAGCGCCTGCTCAAATCGGCAGTGCGGAAGGTGCCGTTCAAGTTCAATGTCACGATCATCGGCCCATTCCGGTCGCTGATCGCCACCGCCAAGAGCATGCAGGATCCGCGCAATGTGATCCGCGACGTGCTCCCGGTGCCGCTCGACCAAGTCCCGGGCGTCGTCACCGAAGTGCGCAAGCGCGAAGAACGTGAGGACATGCAGCAGACACCCAATCCGCCCGTTCCCGTCACCCCCAATCACCCGAGCAACAGCGAGTCACGCCCATGAACCATGCTCCCCGCCTCAAGCTCGCCGCCGGCGCGCTGATTCTGATGCCCCTGACCGCAAGCTGCGTGACGGTGCGGCCGCCCGACAAGCCGATCGAGATTAATCTCAACGTCAAGATCGAGCAGGAAGTGCTGGTTCGGCTGCAGCGCGACGTCGACCAATTGATCCGGTCCAACCCGGACGTCTTCCCGGCCAACCCGCCGCCGCCGAGGAATCCGTGATGCGATATTGGCTGATCGCAGCCGCTTGGGGCGCTATGGCGGCGCCGGTATCCGCCCAGTCGTCGCCAGTGATTGTAGCGGCCAAGGCAGCGGGACAGGTCGGCGAGCGCTACGACGGGTTTCTGGGGTACGCGACCGCCCCCAGTGGCGCGCTCCGGGCGCAGGTCGAATCGATCAATATCCGCCGCCGCTCGCTGTACAGCAACCTCGCGTCACAGCGCGGGGCGAGCCGGGTCGAGGTGGGGATTACGGCAGGCTGCGAACTCCTCGCCACGGTCGGGGTCGGGCAGGCCTATCTGCTGGGCGACAATGTGTGGCGCCGGCGCGGGGCGGGCGAAGCGGCGCCAGTCCCCGAATATTGCCGCCGCTGACCGTCCGAAAACACCGACTCGGCGGTTGACTAACGGCGGGCCGCTTCATAAAGGGGCGGCGCCTTGGCGGGCTCGAATGCCGCCATGTTCCTTGCCTTTCGCGCACCTGTCTTAGCGGACGGTGCCGCGCACACGGAGAGACACGAGCATGGCCGAAGACGAGACCGGGCAGGTGCCGCATTCCCCGCAGGATGCCCGGCTGACGTCGCTCGACCAGCGGCTCGACCGGATCAAGGCGGCGGAGGCTGAAAAGAGCAAGGAACGCGCGTCGGCGGAATCGCAGCGCGTCATTCGCTCGGCAAGCACGCGGATCATTTCGGTGCTGATCGGCTATCCGCTTGGCGGCGGGCTGATCGGCTGGACCTTGGATCTGTGGCTGGAAACGCTGCCATGGATCACGCTGGGATTGATGTTTGTCGGATTCGGTTTGGGATTCCGGGAAATATTGAAGCCTGTAAAACGCGACCCCAAGCCGGGTCAGGGAGTGGATTGAGTGGCGGCCGAGAGCAAGATCGACCCGATGCACCAGTTCCAGATTGCGCCGATCTTCGGCGATCTGGGAGGCCCGTTTGCGTTCACCAACAGCGCGCTGTGGATGCTGATCGTGCTTGGCGCGATCTACGCGTTCATGATCGGCGGCATGAAGCGCGAGCTGGTCCCCGGTCGCTGGCAGATGGCGGTCGAGGGGATCACCGGCTTCATCACCAACATGCTCGACACCAATGTCGGGCCCGAAGGGCGCAAATATGTGCCCTGGGTGTTTACCGTTTTCATCTTCGTCCTGTTCGCCAATCTGATGGGCATGATGCCGTTCGGGATCATCCCCGGCGTCCATCCCTTCACCGTCACCAGCCAGTTCACCGTCACCGGCGTGCTGGCGATCATCAGCTTCGGGATCGTGCTGATCGTAGGCTTCTGGAAGCATGGCTTCCATTTCTTCAGCCTGTTCATTCCGCACGGTACGCCGCAAGCCGATGATCCCGTTCATCTTCCTGGTCGAACTGCTGAGCTTCCTGGTCCGGCCCTTCAGCCTGGCGCTGCGACTGTTCGTGGCGATGATCGCGGGTCACATCCTGATCAAGGTGTTCGCTTACTTCATCGTCCAGGGGCTCACCGCCGGGACCGCCATGTCGCTCGGCATCAGTGCCCTGTCGTTCCTGTTCATCGCCGGCGTCAGCGCATTGGAGCTGCTGGTGTGCGCCATCCAGGCTTATGTCTTCGCCCTGCTCACGTCGCTGTACATCAACGACGCGGTCAACCTTCACTAGTCTAATCTCGTTTCACTCAAGGAGTAATCTCATGGATCTCGCTTCCGCAAAAGTCATTGGTGCCGGTCTCGCCGCGATTGGCGTCGGCGCCGCCGCTGCCGGCGTCGGCAACGTCTTCGGCTCGTTCCTCCAGGGCGCGCTTCGCAACCCGGCGGCCGCCGACGGCCAGCAGGGCCGTCTGTTCATCGGCTTCGCCGCCGCCGAACTGTTGGGCCTGATCGCCTTCGCCGTGGCGATGATCATTCTCTACGCCGTCTAAATCACTGATGATCGCGGCGGGGCGCTAGTCGCTCCGCCGTGCTTCGAGGAACGCCATGCCTCAGCTGAACCAGCTCGCGCTCGTCGCTGCATCGCAATTGTTCTGGCTCGCCGTCGTGCTGGGCCTGATCTATTTCGTCATCGGCAAGGGCATGCTGCCCAAGATCCAGTCGACCGTCGACGCCCGTGAAAAGTCGATCGCCGACGATCTGGCGGCGGCCGAAGCGGCCCGGACCGAGGCCGACGCGGTCGAGGAAGCCTATCGCCTGGCAATGGATTCCAGCCGGGCCGAAGCGGCCAAGCTGACCGCCAAGGCCAAGGCCGACAGTCAGGCCGCGACCGAGAAGAAGCTGGCCGAGATCGATGCATCGCTCGACGCAAAACTCGGCGAGGCGCAAGGCCGCATCCGCGATGCCCGCGGCGCCGCGGTCAAGGATATCGAAGGCGTGGCGGCCGACCTGGCGAAGGATATCGCCGCCAAGGTCGCCAAGCTGGATGTCAGCCTGGCCGACAGCGCCAAGGCGGTGAAGATGGTGATGATCAATGCTTAAGCTGATGCTGGCCGCCGCCGAAGCCGAGGGCGAACACGCCGAATTCGTCGAGCCCGTCGTGCTCGGGTTCATGACCCCGACCGTCTGGGTCGGGATGGCGATGGTCGCGGTGCTGGCCCTGTTCTTGTGGAAAAAAGTGCCCGCCGCGGTGGGCAAGGCGCTGGACGGCAAGATCGCCGAAATCCGCGCCCAGCTGGACGAGGCCAAGTCGCTCCGCGCCGAAGCCGAAGCGCTCAAGGCCGAGTATCAGGCCAAGTCCGCCGCAGCCGACGATGAGGCCAAAGCGATGGTCGAACGTGCCAAGGCCGAATCCAAGGCGATCGTGACCAAGGCCAAGAAGGATGCCGAGGCTTTGGTCGAGCGCCGGACCGCGATGGCCGAATCAAAGATCGCTGCCGAGGAGCGCGCCGCAATCGACGAGGTCCGTAGCGTGGCCGCCAAGGCCGCGACGGCAGCCGCGACCCGGCTGATCGCCGAGCGTGGTGACGCCAAGGCCGACAAAGCACTGGTCGACGAGGCGATTGCCTCGCTCTGATCCGACAATGTCAAAGAGCCACTGAGGCCGGAAGGAGTGATCCTTCCGGCCTTTTTCTGCTTACGGCAGATTCTCGGTCAGCAAGTCGTAGGTCGCGACGAGCTCGTCCTTCTGGTTGAAGATTTCGACCGCCCAGCGGACCACGCCAGTCTCCTCGCTTTTGAGGGACTTCGATCGCACGGTCAGTTCGACCCGCATCGAATCGCCGGGGTAGAGCGGGGTTAGAAACTTGAGGTTCTCGAGCCCGGTGTTGGCGAGCACGGGGCCGGGATCGGGCCACACGAACAGGCCGGCGGCGAAGCTGAGGATCAGATAGCCGTGGGCGACGCGGCCTTCGAAGATCGGCGACGCCTTGGCTGCCTCCTCGTCCATGTGAGCGTAGAATTTGTCGCCGGTGAACTCGGCGAAATGCTCGATGTCGGCGATCGACACGGTGCGGCTGTCGGTGCGCAGCGTGTCGCCGATCCGAAGCTCGCTCATCCGTTTGGTGAAGGGATGCGCGTCGACGAAGCGCTTGGGACCGGCCGGGATATATTGCGCGCTGATCGCAGCGATCATTGCCGGGGTCGACTGGATCGCGGTGCGCTGCATGTAATGCTTGACCCCGCGCACCCCGCCCATCTCCTCCGACCCGCCGGCGCGGCCGGGGCCGCCGTGGACCAGCACGGGCAACGGTGAGCCATGGCCGGTGCTTTCGGCGGCATTGTCGCGGTTGATCACCAGCATCCGGCCGTGGAAGGCGGCGGCACCCTGGATGAAGTCGCGCGCGGCGGCGGGATCGTAAGTGAACAACGACAAAGCTAGGCTGCCCATGCCGCGATTTGCCAACGCGATGGCGTCGGCGAGGTCGCGATAGGGCATGATGGTGGAGACCGGGCCGAACGCCTCGACATCGTGAACTGCGTCGGCCTTCCACGGGTCGTCGGCACGGAGCAGGATCGGCTCCATGTAAGCGCCGCCATCGGGCCCGACCTGCGCCTCGAGATTGCCCGAGACGATGCGCGCGCCCGCGGCGGTAAGTCTGGCGACCTGGGCGCGGACGTCGTCGCGCTGGCTGGTCGAGACAAGCGCGCCCATGTCGGGAGCGACCTGGGCCAGTCGCTGGGCAATCTTCACTTCCAGTGCGTCGAGGTACGCGGCGGGGGCCATCGCGCGGCGGATCGCGGTGCACTTCTGACCCGCTTTCACGGTCATCTCGTTGACGACTTCGGTGACGAACAGGTCGAATTCGGGCGTGCCGGGGGCGGCGTCAGGTCCGAGTAGCGACGCGTTGAGGCTGTCCTGCTCGGCGACGAACTTGACCGATTCGCGGAGCACCACGGGATGCGACTTCAATTTGAGCGCGGTGGTGGCCGAGCCGGTGAAGCTGACCACGTCCTGCCCGCCGAGGTGGTCGAACAAATCGCCGACTCCGCCGACGATAAGCTGGACCGCGCCATCGGGCAGCAGCCCGGTGTCGATCATGATCCGGAACGCGGCTTCGCACAGATAGGCGGTCGACGCTCGCCGGTTTGACGATCGCGGGCATGCCGGCGAGCAATGTCGGGGCGAGCTTTTCGAGCATCCCCCAGACCGGGAAGTTGAAGGCGTTGATGTGCACCGCGGCGCCCTGCAGCGGGGTGTAGATATGCTGGCCGACGAAGCTGCCGCCCTTGGACAGCGGTTCGAGATCGCCGTCGAGCAGGACGTGGGCGTCGGGCAGCTCGCGGCGACCCTTCGACGAGAAGGAGAGCAAAGTGCCGGCGCCGCCCTCGATATCGATCCAGCCGTCCTTGCGGGTCGCGCCGGTGGCGGTGTTGAGCGCGTACAGCTCTTCCTTGCGGGCGAGGATGGCGAGGCCGAGGCCTTTGATGATCCGCGCGCGCTGGTGGAAGGTGAGGGCGCGCAGGGCCGGACCGCCGACGGTACGGGCATGGGCCAGCATGGCGGCAAAATCGATCCCGCCCGATCCGGCGGTGGCGACGGGGCTGCCGTCGATGGCCGAGGCGATGGTAGCGCGCTGGCCGGTGCCGAGGGTCCACTGGTCGATCGAATAGTTGAGCAGGTCGGTGGTTTTCATCCCCGCCTCCTGCCGCGTGGACGCAGCGCCCGCAATGCCGATTTCCCGAGCTTCGGCATCGGAAAGTCGCAAAAGTCGCGCTACGTTGTGCGACCTTTCGGGTCCCCGGCGGTTTCGCGAAATTGTGAGGGTCGAGTCGAGGCGGACATTCGCCATGGACCGAGCGTGGCAGGCGAAATCCTACATTGGAAGCGGTTTTTTCAGCGCCGCCGGGCGAGGATGATGAGGACGATGCCGGCGACCGCGAGCAAGGCGCCGCGGGTCGCCCACGGTCGCTGGTCAAGCATGAAGCTGGAGGCGGGCCACATGATCAGGCCGGTGCCCTGGCCGATCCACAACAGGCCCATCAGGACGGCAGCGATTCCGAGGATCAGCATTGCGGTTTTCATCGGACAGGCTCCGTGGGTCGGGCGACCGGACGGCTGCGCGGTGATCGATCAGCGTCCTCGCGATGCAAAGTCGCAGTCTCTATTTTCCGTGCGGCGCGATGAGGACGGCGTTGTAACGGGCGCGGGTGATTTCGGGTTTGCCGATGCGTTGGCCGTTATACATGCGGTCGAACAAGGGCGGGAAGACATCATTTGGGTCGAGCGCGACTTTCGAACGGCCGGCACCGCTGCGTCCGTTCCAGCTGGCGATCCCCGATTTCACGTCGAAGAGTGTCTCACCGGTGATGCAGAAGCTTTTGTAGAGGCTGGAATCGCGCCGGAGCATCAGTTCGCGAAACTGCGCCTCGACGAAGGTGCGGGTGCTGGCCTCGCTCGATCCGGCGGGCATCCACGGCACCGTCAGCTTCATGATCGGAGTTACTTCGGTGGGCTTCGTGCCCGACCGGTATTCGGCGACACAACTCATATGGACCGTGTGATCGCGGTCGGCACGCGGCAAGGCCGCAACAGCTGGCGCGGTCACGAGCGCCACGACCGGCGCCAATAGCATGTTATTACGCATACGAATTCTCCCCTGGGCGCGAATGATCACATCGTCCGGGACGGCGTCAACCGAATCGAGAGGCGCGTCGCAAGAAATCAGCGCCCTTCGAAAATCGCGGGGCGTTTCTCGAGGAAGGCGGCGACTCCTTCGCGATAGTCGCGGGTGAAGCCCAAGCGGCGCATTTCGTCGCGCTGGAGGTCGAGTTCCTCGTCGAGGGTGCGCGATCCGGTGGTGCGGACGATCGACTTGATCGCGGCGAGGCCGAGCGGGGGGAGGGTGGCAAGTTTGGTCGGCCAAAGCGTCGACCTCGGTATCGAGCGCATCGTCGTCGACGCATTTCCAGATCAGGCCCCAGTCGGCGGCGGTGGCGGCGGGCAACGGCTCGCCGGTCAGCGCGAGGCCGAGCGCGCGGGCCTGGCCGACCAGGCGCGGCAAGTGCCAGCTGCCGCCCGAATCGGGGATCAGCCCGAGCGCGGCGAAGCTCTGGATGAATTTGGCCGACTTGGCGGCGACAACGAGGTCGCAGGCAAGGGCGATGTTGGCGCCCGCGCCGGCGGCGACCCCGTTGACCCGGGCGATGACCGGCTGCGGCATGGTTGCGAGGCGGCGGATCAGCGGGTTCCAGCATTCGTCGACCGTTTCGCCCAGGTCCACGGGTTCCCCGGGCGCGACCATGCGGTCGTTGAGATCCTGCCCGGCGCAGAACCCCCGCCCGGCGCCGGTCAGGACGATCACGCGGGCGTCGGCGGCTCCGTCGAGAGCATCGGCGAGCTCGGCATGCATCTGGCGGGTGAAGCTGTTGAGCCGGTCGGGGCGGTTGAGGGTGATGCGGGCGACGTGGTTGGCCACATCGAAGATGATGGTTTGTTCGGTCATGCGCGCAGTGTTGAGGAAGGCAGGCCCCGGATCAAGTCCGGGGTGGCGACCAGCGGGACGCCATTGCCTTGCGGCGACGGTCGCCATAAGCGTCGGCAGGTGACCGCGCCGCTTCCCCCCAACCGTCTACCGATGCGGCGCGCGCGGCGCTGGTCGAGGCGTTGGTGGCGACCGGGGCGGAGGATCGCGCCGCCTTCGCCAAATTGTACAAGCTGACCAGCGCGAAGCTTTTCGGGATCTGCCTGCGTATCTGTGGAGACAGGGGCGCTGCGGAGGATGTGTTGAGCGATGTGTACCTGACGGTGTGGCGGCGCGCTGGGGCCTATGAGCCCGGGCGCGCGAGCCCGATCAGCTGGCTGGCGACGATCGCGCGTAACCGGGCGATCGACTGGCGCCGTTCGGCCGGGCGGCGGCCGTCCGTAGCGCTCGACTCGGCACCCGACGTGGCGGACGACGATCCGAGCGCCGAACAACGGCTGATTTTCGGCGAGGAGAAGCAGCGGCTGCATCTGTGCCTCGACCAGTTGGAAGACAAACAGCGCGGCGCGATCCGCACGGCGTTCTTCGGGGGGCTGACCTATGCCGAGCTGGCCATGCGCGACGGGGTGCCGCTGGGAACGATGAAAAGCTGGGTCCGGCGCGGCCTGCAACGATTGAGGGATTGCCTGCGTGACGACTGAGCCAGCAAGAAGCGAGGCCGACGTGGCCGCCGCCGAGCTGGCGCTGGGCGTGCTCGACGGCGACGAAAAGGCGGCGGCGCTGCGCCGCATGCTGGCGGAGCCCGAGTTCGCGCGCGATGTCGAGCGATGGCGGGCACATTTTGGCTTGCTGTTCGACGGCATGGCCGAAGTGGCGCCCCCGGCCGGACTGTTCGACAGGATCGAGGCGCGGATCGACCCGCCAAGGCGCGCCGCAAACCCGTGGAAGCCGACCGCGATTGCCGCGAGCCTGGCGGCATTGGCGATGACCGCGGTGGCGCTCCGCCCGGTCGAGGCACCGCCCGTCACCGTGACGCCGGCGCCCGGGCTTCCCCAGGCAACCGCACCAATGATCGCGGCGATGGCGCTGAGCGATGCCAGCGGATCACAACCCGCAATGTATGATGCCGCGACCGGGATGGTGAAGATGCCCGGGCCGATGCCGATCCCGGCTGGAAAATCGGCGCAATTGTGGGTCATCGTCGGCGACGGACCGCCGCAACCGCTGGGCACCTTTCATTCGACCGCGCCGGGCACGTACGAGGCCGAGGCGAAGATGGGCGCGGTGATTGCGCCGGGCACGAAGCTGGCGATCACGCTGGAGCCGCTGGGCGGATCGCCGACCGGCAAGCCGACCGGCCCCGTGATCGCGTCGGGATTGCTTAGCAAGGTGTAGCGCATCCGGCGGCGAAGCGTCGCCGTATCTCCTCCCAGTCACCTCCCCTGGGTGGCGAAAGAGGAGCCTTTTCATGTTGTCCAACAAGCCTTTCCTGCTGATGGCCGCCGCGCTCGCGATCACGGCCGTTCCTGCCTCCGCCAAGAACCCGATCGTCGGCGGCGCGGCGATGTATCCGACCAAGAACCATCGTCCAGAATGCCAGTCAGGCCAAGAATCACACGACCCTCGTCGCCGCGGTCAAAGCGGCCGGGCTGGTCGAGACGCTGTCGAGCAAGGGGCCTTTCACGGTCTTCGCGCCGACCAACGATGCGTTCGCGAAGCTGCCGGCGGGAACGGTCGAAAGTCTGGTCAAGCCCGAGAACAAGGCGACGCTGACCAGCATCCTGACCTACCACGTGCTGCCGGGCAAGGTGACCGCTGGCCAATTGACCGCGCTGATCGCCAAGCATCGCGGCACCGCGACGCTGAAGACCGTCCAGGGTGATCGGCTGAAGTTCACCAGGCACGGCAATGGCATCATGATTACCGATGGCAAGGGCGGAACCGCGATGGTCACGACCGCCAACGTCAACCAGTCAAACGGCGTCGTCCACGTCATCGATTCGGTGCTGTTGCCCTAACCGGCGGCGGCCGGGGTTTCCTCCCTTGTTGACCCGGTCGCCAAACCGGTGTGCGCGCGTGCCGGCCCCCCGGCGCGCGCGTACTTTTTTGGCGGATGATTTGAACGCTCGAGCCGCAACGGCTAGGTAGGGCCTCATGTACACCACCGAACTCTCCAAGAACGTCGCCTCGATCGAGGCCCCCGAAGATCCGGCGCTGGTCGCGGCGTTCGAGGCGCGGGTCGCGGCGGACGAATTCATCGAGCCCAAGGACTGGATGCCCGAGGCGTATCGCAAGACGCTGGTGCGGCAGATTTCGCAGCATGCGCATAGCGAGATCGTCGGCATGCTGCCCGAGGGCAACTGGATCACGCGGGCGCCGTCGCTTGCGGCGCAAGGCGATCCTGCTCGCCAAGGTGCAGGACGAGGCGGGGCATGGACTGTATCTGTACTGCGCGGCCGAGACGCTGGGCACGAGCCGCGAGCAGATGATCGACGCGCTGCACTCGGGCAAAGCCAAATATTCGACGATCTTCAATTATCCGACGCTCACCTGGGCCGATATCGGCGCGATCGGCTGGCTGGTCGACGGCGCGGCGATCATGAACCAGGTGCCGCTGCAGCGGACGTCCTATGGCCCTTATGCCCGCGCGATGGTGCGGGTGTGCAAGGAAGAAAGTTTCCACCAGCGCCAGGGCTATGAGATCATGATCGCGCTGGCCAATGGCACCGCGGCGCAGAAGCGCATGGCGCAGGACGCGCTCAACCGCTGGTGGTGGCCGAGCCTGATGATGTTCGGCCCGCCCGACGACAATAGCCCCAACACCGAGCGGTCGATGCGCTGGCGGATCAAGCGCGAGACCAATGACGAGCTGCGCCAGAAATTCGTCGATATCACGGTGCCGCAGGCGGAATATCTCGGGCTGACGGTGCCCGACGCCGCGCTCGAGTGGAACGTCGACAAGAGCGGTTACGACTATGGCGAGATCGACTGGGAGGAATTTTACGCGGTGGTGCGCGGCGAAGGCCCGGTCGCCAAGGAGCGGATGAAGGACCGCCGCGACGCGTGGAACGACGGCGCCTGGGTGCGCGACGCGGCGGCGGCGTATGAGGCCAAGCGCGCGGCGCGGGCGGCGGCGTGACCCAGAGCGGCGGACATGACTGGCCGCTGTGGGAAGTGTTCATTCGATCGAAGGGCGGGATGGCGCATCGCCACGTTGGCAGCGTTCATGCTCCTGACCCGAAGCTCGCGCTGCGCCCACGCCCGCGACACCTACACGCGGCGGCAGGAAGGGGTGAGCCTGTGGGTGGTGAAGTCGGACGATATCGTCGCCAGCGACCCGGCCGATAGCGGCCCGTTGTTCGAGCCGGCCGAGGACAAGGTGTACCGCCACCCGACCTTCTACGACATTCCCGACGTGGTGAAGCATATCTGATGCCCAGCCTGCCGATGATCGAGACAGACCAGGTGCGCGCACGCGAAGAACGCGCCCGATGGCGGGGCGTTCGACGCGCCGGCGCTGATCGCGCGACGACGGCTATTACGATTATCTGCTGCGGCTTGGGCGACGACTGCGCTGGTGCTCGGGCAGCGGCTGCAGCGAATGGTGCGGGCATGCGCCGGGGCTGGAGGTCGACCTCAGCCTCGCCAATATCGCGCTCGACCTGATCGGGCAGGCGACGCATTTGCTCGGCGAGGCGAATAATGGCGATGGTGACGAACTCGCCTTCCACCGCGACGTGCTCGACTACAGGAATTGCCTGGCTGGTCGAGCAGCCCAATGGCGATTTCGGGCGGACGATGGCGCGGCAACTGCTCTGTTCTCGACCTAGCAGCACATCCTTACCGCGAACTGCCGAGAGTCCCGGACGCCGTTCCTGTCCGGGCTGGCGGCCAAGGCGGTCAAGGAAGTGGCCTACCACCGCGAACTGGCCGCGCGACTGGATGATCCGGCTGGGCGACGGGACCGACGAGAGCGCGCGCGCGGATGGCCGAGGGGCTCGACTGGTGCTGGCGCTTCATCCCCGAATTGTTCGAGGTCGACGAGAGGCTCGAGGCATTGATCGCCGGCGGAATGGTCCCCGATCCGCGGACGCTTCGAGGGCGAATATCGCGGCGCGCTGGCGCGCGGTGCTGGCCGAGGCGAAACTCGAGGTGCCGGCCGACCAGCGACCGATCCTCGGCGGGCGGCGCGGGCATCATAGCGAGCATCTCGGCCATCTGCTGGCGGTGATGCAGCATATTGCCGCGCACCTACCCCGACGCGAGCTGGTAACCGATGGCCGAACATTTTCACGCGCTTGCGGGTCGCCGAGATCGTGCCCGAGACCGACGAGGCGATGTCGATCCGCTTCGATGTGCCGGACGAGCTGGAGGACGCGTTTCGCGTTCAAGGCCGGGCAGCATCTGACGCTCAAGGCCGACATCGACGGCGAGGAAGTGCGGCGCAATTATTCGCTGTGCGTCGCGCCCGACGAGGGGCTGGTCAAGGTCACCGTCAAGCGGATCGCGGGCGGCGTGTTCTCCAACTGGGTCGGCGACGACGCTGAAGCGCCGGCGACACGATCGACGTCATGACGCCGCACGGCTCGTTCACCGTGCCGTTCGATGGCCAGCGCGGCGCGGCGCTATGTCGGCATTGCCGGCGGGTCGGGGATCACGCCGATCATGTCGCTGATCCGCACCGCGCTGGCCGAGGAGCCGGCGCAGCCGCTTCACCCTGTTCTACGGCAATCGCGACAGCCAGTCGGTGATCTTCCTCGAGGCGCTGGCGGACCTCAAGGACCGCTACATGGGGCGGCTCGAACTGTTCCATTTCCTCGCCGAGGAGGAAGGCGAGGTCGACCTGTTCAACGGCATGCTCGACGCGGCGCGCTGCGGCGAGGCGATCGATCGGCTGGTGGTCGATCCGGACGGAGTCGACGCGCTGGTTCATCTGCGGGCCGGGACCGATGATGGACGCCGCCGAAAGCGTGCTGATCGAGCGCGGCATCGCCCATGACCGGATCCACATCGAGCGCTTCACCGCGGGGCGGCCATCGGGCGCGCAAGCCGGCGGACTGGCGGCGCTGCAGGAGGAAGCGGCGGGCCAGCAGATTGCGGTCACGCTCGACGGGCGGACGCGGAAGATCGAATTCGCGGGCGAATCGATCCTCAATTCGGCGCGCGCGGCGGGCCTGCCGGCGCCGTTCGCGTGCAAGGCCGGGGTGTGCGCGACGTGCCGCGCCAAATGCACCTCGGGCAAGGTCGAGATGGCGGTCCATTACGGCCTGACCGACGAGGAAGTTGCCGACGGCTATGTGCTGACCTGCCAGTCGGTCCCGGTGGGGGACGGTGTCGCGGTGGATTATGATGCATGACGCGTGCCCGCATGCTGCGCTAGAGGGCGCCATGCTGACCGCCACAAGCCACCGCCGGCTGGCCGACCCTCGACCCGGTCGAAGAGCGACAGCCTGCTCGCGCTGATCGCCATGGCCAATGCCGACACGCGCGCGCACAAGATCGATGTCGGGGTCGGCGTCTACAAGGACGGCAGCGGCCGACCCCGGTGATGCGCAGCGTCAAGGCGGCCGAGAAATTGCTGTGGGAGCGGCAGGACAGCAAGGCCTATCTCGGCGGGGCCGGCGACACGATGCTTTCCCAAGCTGATCGCGCCGATCCTGCTGGGGCCGCATGCCGACGACGAGCGGATCGTCGGGCCTTCAGACGCCGGGCGGGTGCGGCGCGCTGGCGCTGGCGATCAAGCTGGTGGCGGTGGCCAATCCCGAAGCGCGCGTCCTGGTCGGGCTGCCGACCTGGCCCAACCACGTGCCGCTGGTCGTCGGCGCCGGGCTCGAGCCGGTGACCTATCGATTATTACGACCGCGACGCGCGCGCGGTACAGTTCGACGTGATGATGGCGGCGGTGGCCGAGGCGCGGCCGGGCGATGTCGTTCTGCTGCACGGCGGGTGCCACAATCCGACCGGTGCCGACCTCGACGCGGGCCAATGGGCGGAGGTGACGGCGGCGATCGTCGAGCGGCAACTGCTGCCGGTGGTCGATATTGCCTATCAGGGACTTGGGCGCGGGCTGGAGGAAGATGCGGCCGGACTGCGCGGCGTGATCGACGCGTGCGACGAAGTGATCGTCGCGCAAAGCTGCGACAAGAATTTCGGCGTCTATCGCGACCGCGTCGGCTGCCTGTTCATCAAGACCGGATCGGTCGAGGCGAGCCGCCAAGGCGATGGCGCATGTGCTGCAGATCGCGCGCGAACTATGGTCGATGCCGCCCGATCATGGCGCGGCGGTGGTGCGGACCGTGCTCGAGGACGAGGCGCTGAGCGCCGACTGGCGCGATCGAGCTGGACGACATGCGGGGGCGGATCACGTCGCTTCGCGCAGCGGCTGGCTGGGGCGCATCCCAGTCTCGCCTACATCGCGACCCAGAACGGCATGTTCTCGATGCTGCCGCTGACCAAGGAGCAGGTGCTCAAGCTGCGCGACGATCATGCGATCTACATGGCCGACAGCGGGCGGTTCAACATCCTCGGCCTGGCCGACGACGACGTCGACCGCTTCGTCGCGGCGGTACTCGGTGTGATGGGTGAGTGACGTGGCCGAGCGCGAGCCGCAGCTGAAGCCGCAGGTCGGCGACGCGATCGACTGGGGCGAAGTCGCGCGCCTGGTGCTGACCAGCCGGGCGCTCGACGAGCTGGAGGAAACGCGGCTCGTCCCTGAAAAGAAGGTGCTCTACCAATTTAGCGCGCGCGGGCATGACCTGGCGCAGGTGCTGCTGGGGATGCAGCTGCGCGATGGCGATGCGGCCTGCGGCTATTATCGATCGCGGCCGATGCTGCTCGCGCTGGGCGTCGACCTGGCCGATGCGCTTGGGTCCGGGATGGGCCGCGAAGGCGGATATTCCGACGGACGCGATATCGGCGTGGTGTTCAATTACCCCAATCCGGGCGGTGCGCATGCCTTGCCGATGTGCGGCGGGGTCGGGGCGCAATATGCGCCGGCGGCGGGCTGGGCGCAGGCGGTGACCTACAAGCGAGCGGGTGCTTGGCGAGACCGGCGAAGGGGTCGATCGGCGTGGTGCTGGGCGGCGATGCGAGCTGCGCGACGGGCGGATTTTGGGCGGCCCTAAACATTGCGACGACGCAATCGTTGCCGATGCTTTTTTACATCGAGGACAATGGTTACGGCATCTCGGTGCCGTCGGATTACCAGACCCCGGGGCGCGACATTGCCGCCAACCTGGCAAGCTTCCGCAATCTGCAGATCTTCAACGGCGACGGCACCGAACCGGCGCAGGCCGCGGCGCTGATCGGCGAGGCGATGGCGCATGTTCGGGGCGGCCAAGGGCCGGCGCTGATCCGGCTGACGGTGCCGCGGCTGGAAGGGCATAGCTTCCAGGATACGCAGACCTACAAGAGCGAAGCGGAGATCGACGCCGAATGGGCGCGCGATCCGCTGCCCAAGCTGAAGGCCTTCGCGCCCGAGCTGGACTGGGAGCGAATCGAGGCCGGCGTGGCGCATGAGGTCGAGGCGGCGCGGGCCGAAGCCGAGGCGCGCGATCCGTCGCCGCCCGAGCGGGTGACGAGCAACGTCTTTTTCGAAGGCGAGCCGGCGCGGGTCGGCGGCGGCGCGGGATTGAGCCTCGACGGCACCACCGATGTCGCCGCGCCCGAAGGCCAGCGGATCAACATGGTGACCGCGATCCGCCGCGTGCTCGACCAGGAGATGGCGGCCAATCCCAAGGTACTGGTGTTCGGCGAGGACGTCGGTCCCAAGGGCGGGGTCCATGCGGTGACGCTCGGCCTGCAGGACAAATATGGGCATGACCGGGTGTTCGATACGTCGCTCAACGAGGAAGGGATCGTCGGGCGCGCGGTGGGGATGGCGCTGGCCGGACTGATGCCGGTGCCCGAAATCCAGTTCCGCAAATATGCCGAGCCGGCGACCGAGCAGATCAACGATTGCGGGACGATGCGCTGGCGCACCGCCAACCGCTTCTGCGCGCCGATGGTGCTGCGCGTGCCGGGCGGGTTCTTCAAATGCGGCGACCCCTGGCACAGCCAGACCAACGAAGTTCAGTTCGTCCATAATCCCGGCTGGCGGGTGGCGGTGCCGAGCAATGCCGAGGATGCGGTCGGCTTGCTGCGCGCGAGTTTGCGCGGGCACGACCCGGTATTGTTCTTCGAGCATCGCGCGATGCTCGACGACAGCTGGGCGCGGCGGCCGTGGCCGGGGGATGCGTTCGTGCTGCCGTTCGGGGTCGCACGAAAGACCCGCGAGGGCGACAAGATCACGATCGTCACCTGGGGCGCGATGGTGCCGCGCTGCGAGGCGGCGGCCGAGGGGATCAGCGCCGACGTGATCGATTTGCGCACGCTCAGTCCGTGGGATCGCGGACATGGTGCTGGAGAGCGTGCGGCGGACGCGGCGCTGCCTGATCGTGCATGAGGATCTGCGCACCGGCGGCTTCGGCGCGGAGATCGCCGCGGTCGTGGCGGACGAGGCGTTCCTCGACCTCGACGCGCCGGTGGCGCGGGTGACGATGCCCGATATCCCGAGCCCGCATCATCCGTCTTTGCTCGAATATGCGCTGCCGTCGGTCGAGGGCATTCGCGCCGAAATCGACCGGCTGGTGGGGTTCTGATGGCGACCGACGTTCGCGTTCCCGACGAGCAGGAAGGCACCAAGGCGGTGGTGCGTGCGTGGCTCAAACGCGTCGGTGATGCGGTCGCGGTCAACGATCCTCTGGTCGAACTGGAGACCGACAAGGTGACGCAGGAAGTGCCGTCGCCTGTGGCGGGGGTGCTGAGCGAGATATTGCTCGACAGCGATGCCGAGGCGGTGCCGGGGGCGGTGCTGGGGCGGATTGACGCGAGCGCCTCTCCCAGACCGTTGGTGTCGAGAGAAGTCGAGACACCTGCCGTGCGCCAGGAACGTCCCTCGACGACTCTCAGGACAAACGGGGTTGGGGAGATGCGCCTCTCTCCCTCGGTCAAGCGTGCGATCCTGCAGCACGGGATCGATCCCGCGCAGATCAGGGGCAGCGGACGCGACGGGCGGATTACGCGCGACGATGTCGATGCGGTGGTGGCGGGCGGAGCGATTGCACGGCCGACGCGCGGCGATATTCCGCACGACCGGATGCGCCTCAAGATTGCCGAGAATATGGTTCGCGCGACGTCCGAAGCGCCGCATGTCACCGCCTTGTTCGAGGCTGATTTCTCCGCGATCGCAGCGCACAAGAAGGCGCTTGCCGAGCGGGGCGTGAAACTCAGTTACACCGCCTATATCGTCAAGGCGGCGGCGGAAGCGATGGCGGTCGCGCCGGCGATCAACGGGCGGTGGGAAAGCGACCGAATCGCGGTCTCACCGACGATCGACATCGGGGTCGGCACCGCGCTTGGCGACAAGGGACTGGTGGTGCCGGTGGTCAAAGATGCCGGTGCGCTTTCGCTCGAAGCGATCGGTGCGAAGCTCGACGACCTCACCGCGCGGGCACGGGGCGGGAAACTGACCGGTGGCGACGTGTCGGGCGGAAGCTTCACCATTTCCAACCACGGCGTGTCGGGCAGCCTGCTCGCCAGCCCGATCATCCTCCATGCCGGGCAGGCCGCGATCCTTGGCGTCGGCAAGCTCGAGAAGCGCGTGGTGGTGCGCGAAGTCGACGGTGCCGATGCGATCCTGATCCGGCCGATGGCCTATGTCACGCTGACCATCGACCATCGCGTCGTCGACGGCCACCAGACCAATGCCTGGCTGAGCCGTTTCGTCGAGATTATCGAAAGCTGGCCCACCGCCTGAATCTCTCGACACCCAATTGATTTAGGTTAAACAAGCACGGTCCGTGCTGCGTTTCGCCCGGATAAGTCGCAATTGGCGCAACCGGGGGGCAGCGCGCGCGATGATTTTCAATTCGCTGACGTTTGTAGTCTTTTTCGCGATCGTGCTGGCGGTGTGGCAGCTCAGGCTGCCGTGGACCGGGCGCAAGGTCTTCTTGCTGCTCGCCAGTTACCTGTTCTACGCCGCCTGGAATCCGCCGTTCGTGATCCTGCTGTGGGTCTCGACCGTGGTCGACTGGTGGGCGGCGCAGGCGATGGTCAAGTCGGAGAAGCCGCTGACCCGCAAATTGTGGATGCTGGCGTCGGTCGTGGTCAACCTCGGCATGCTGGCCTTCTTCAAATATGGCCAGTTCCTGCTCGACAATTTCATCGCCGTCGCGGCTGCGATCGGGATCGAGTATCGACCCGCGGAATATTCGATCGTGCTTCCGGTCGGGATCAGTTTCTACACCTTCGCGACGCTCAGTTACACGCTGGACGTCTACCTGCGCCGCGCCAAGCCGGCCTCCAACTTCCTCGATTATGCGCTGTTCGTGACCTTCTTCCCGCACCTCGTGGCGGGACCGATCATGCGGCCGACCGAACTGGTGCCGCAGTTCGCCGAACCGAAGCACACGACGCGGCCGCTGCTGATGTTCGGACTGGCGCTGATCACGCTCGGCCTGTTCCAGAAAGTGGTGCTGGCCGACGGGTTCCTCGGGCCGGTGGTGGAGAAGGTCTACGACGCCCGCGAAGGCGTGCCGATGATGCTCGACGCCTGGGTCGCGACGCTGGCATTCAGCGGGCAGATCTTTTGCGATTTCGCGGGCTATTCGACGACCGCGATCGGGGTCGCTCTATGCCTCGGCTTCGCGATGCCCGACAATTTCCGTTTTCCATATGCTGCGATCGGCTTCTCCGATTTCTGGCGGCGCTGGCACATCACCTTGTCGAGCTGGCTGCGCGACTATCTTTACATCCCGCTGGGTGGCAATCGGCATGGCGAGGCACGAACCTATGCGGCGCTGATGGGGACGATGCTGCTGGGTGGCCTGTGGCACGGAGCCAGCTGGACGTTCGTCGCCTGGGGCGGGCTTCACGGCCTCTACCTGTCGGTTGAGCGCTGGCTCAGGGCGCGGTTTTCCGGCTATCGGCCCGGCAAGGCGATGCTGGTCGCGCTGGGCGTGCTGACCTTCGTTTTGATCAACATCACCTGGGTCTTCTTCCGCGCCAAGGATTTCGGCGTCGCGGCCACGATGCTGACCTCGATGGCGGGAATGGCGGCGAAACCGATCCCGATGATTGCCGCGCTGCCGATGATCTACGCCATGGTAATCGTCGCCGGGATCGTCGGCACGCACTGGGCGATGCGCGACAAAACGCTCGAAATCGCGATCGAGCGCACGCCGGCGTGGCTGATCAGCGCAATCTGGTCGATCATGGCGATCGCGATCGTCGCCGAACAGGGGAAGGGCAGTGCCTTCATCTACTTCCAGTTCTGAGCCTCATGGTGTGATGTCCGAGAAGGGTGCGCTGCCCGCAGGTCTGCGGCTGACCGCGTCCGACCGTCCGGGCGAGGCGCAACCGGTCCCCGTACGCGACATCCCGCAGCATAAGTGGGGGCGGATCATGGGCTTCGTGGCGCTCGCGCTGGTGCTCGGCACGGCGGGCCTGGAGGTCAATGCGCGGCGCATCGGGCTGCACGCCGGCGACCTCGACAATAGCGAAGTGGCATGGGTCAAGCAGCGCGTGCGGTCCGAAAGTGCGGACGTCGCCATCGTCGGTGATTCGCGCATCCTGTTCGACACCGACCTCGACCGGTTCGAGGCGCTGACCGGCACCCGACCGGTGCAGCTGGCAATTCACGGCACAAGCGCGCTGACCCTGCTCGAGGATGCCGCGGGCAATCCCAATTTTCGCGGCCTGCTGATCGTCGGTCTGGCGGACACGATGTTCTTCCAGCCGTTCGACGGATATGGCGGCTATGTAAAACGGCGCGGAGACTTCACGTCGCCTTCAGGCCGGATCGGGATCGAGATCGATCATATGCTGCAGCGGCGGCTGGCGTTTCTTGATTCCAACTATCGGCTGAGCGTCGTGGCGCACCGCCTCGACCCCGATTATCGGCCCGGAGTGGAAGGCCCGAAGCACGATATCTGGAAGGTGCAGGAGGTGGGCGAGGATCGCGCAACGTGGATGTGGCCGCGGGTCGAGCATGACCTTGCCTATCGCGCCCGCACCCGCTGGGCGTGGAAGGGGTTCAAGGAGAAATTCCCCTTCACACCGGAGCTGATCGCCAAGGGGCAGGCGAGGGCGGTGAAGGCCGTGAACGCCATCCGCGCACGGGGCGGAGAGGTGGCATTCGTGCGCCCGCCGTCGGCGCCCGAGCTTCGGGTCAATGAGGAAGCGCAACTGCCCAAGGCCAAGGGCTGGGACGCGCTGATCCGCAACACCAAAGCGGTCGGAGTGCACGTGGACGATCTGCCCGCCGCGGTGCAGGGTCTGACGCTACCCGAATGGTCGCACCTCAACCGTGCCTGCGCGAGAGTGTTTACCGATGCCTATGTCCGCGCACTGGCCGCGCAGACACCGCGACTCAAACTGCGCGCCGACGCCCCGCCGCCGCTGACCCGCGACGATTGCGTTCCGAAGACTGATTGAGGAAGTGGCGCACCCGACAGGATTCGAACCTGTGACCCCTGCCTTCGGAGGGCAGTACTCTATCCAGCTGAGCTACGGATGCGTGGCGCCCATCTAACCGCGCGGGCGCGTCGGGGCAACAGGGTCAATTCTCGAAGAATGCGTTGAGCCGGTCATGCAGCTCGAGGCGCGAGCGGCCGACGATCATGCCGACATGGCCGGCGTCGATCGCCACGGTCTCGCCCGCGGCGGCCGTCGCGGCGGGGACGATGTGGTCGCGTCGCGCAAGGAGGTGGAGGCCGATGCCGTCGCTCGCGGGTCGGCCACCGACCATCCACCGACCTTTGCCGGGAAGGTCGGCGCCGAACAGATCCTCGACCATCTCGCGCGCGGCCGGGAGCGGAAGCGGCTCGCCCTCGTTGGCCCAATCCTCGAGCATGACGAAGCGCCGGGCCTCGTCGGCGTCATCGGGATTCTTGGCCGGATCGAGGTCGGCGAAGGCGGCGAATTTGGCCACGGTGCGCGCCGGGTCGAGCGCCCAGAAGGCGGCCTGCAGCACCTCCATCGGCAGCGCGCCAAGGCTTGCCGAAGGACCGCGCGCGCTGTCCCAGATGCGGGCCAACGCCGCGCGGCTGGCGGCGGGGTAAGCGGTGAAATGCCACGGCGCGGCGAGGGTCGCGAGACGGTCGATCGGGGTAAGGCCGGCGGCGGCGATCGCCATGGTGCCGCCCAGGCAATAGCCGAGCAAGGCCGGCCGCTCGCCGAGCTGCTCAATCAGCGGAACGAGGATGGTTTCGATATGGCCGGCGACGCTCTGGTCGGTGCGGTCGCGGGCCTTGCCCCAGTCGAGCAACAGGACCCGGCGGTGGGCGGTGAGCGCGGCCGCGAGCGAGCTTTCCGGATCGAGGTCGAGGATATGCGGCGGGTTGATCAGGGATGGGATCAGCACCAGCGGGGGGCCGACACCGCCATGGTCGCGCAGGCACGCGCCGCCCACGGTCGCGACCGGCGCAGGCTGGGCCGGCCGCATGGTCCGCGGCGCATCGGCATAGGCGTGGAGCCCGGCAAGGGCCCGGCGGGCAAGTGCGGGATCGCGCGCACTCTCCTGCCGGACCAGCTCAAGGAACAGGGGCAGCGGCCGCGGAGAATGCGGAATGCTGCGCTCATGCTGCACCCCGTGTTGCAGTGCGTCATGCGGCGGTGCTACGACGCGGTTCGCATCAGGAGCGCTGTTCATGGGTAAATCGTCGGGCAAGGTCACGATCAAGAAATACGCCAACCGGCGTCTCTATGACACCGAAAGTTCGAGCTACATCACGCTGGACCGCCTGGGGGCGATGATTCGCGAAGGCCGCGACTTCGAAGTGATCGACGCCAAGTCGGGCGACGACATCACCCACCAGGTGCTGACCCAGATCATCGTCGAGGAGGAATCGCGCGGCGAGGGGGCGACTATGCTGCCGGTCAACTTCCTGCGCCAGCTGATCGGGCTGTACGGCGGCCAGATGCAGGGTGCGGTGCCGCAATATCTGGAGGCGGCGATGGACATGTTCCAGAAAAACCAAGCGGCGATGCGCGACGCGGTCGGCGGTGCTGTCGGAGGCGGACCGTTCGGCGGGGCCACCATGTTCGCCGACCTGGCCAAGCGCAACATGGCGATGTTCGAGGAAGCTGGCCGCGCTTTCGTGCCCGGCGCGGCGGCGGCAAAGAAGACCGCGGCCGAGGGAGCCGAGCCGCAGAGCGAGGTAGACAAGTTGCGCGCCGAACTGGCCGCGCTGCAGGCCAAGGTCGACAAATTGGGGAAATGAGCGTCGGATTTCGAACGCGAAGGCGGAGAGAATAACGCCAAGATTGTCCATTACAAGTCTTGTTTGCGTGTCGAAACCACCACATGTTGTGACTGCAACTCAGCACAGCGAAAGGAGGTGATCCGATGTCTCATGGTTCAGCTAAGGGGTCGGAGAAGTTCGTTCGGGGGATGCGCTTCTAGCGGAGCGCCGTGGTCTCCCGGGCTGGAGCTTCCGGCCGCTGACCATGTTTCGGGGGTCGACGCTTGGCGTCGGCCCCCGATTTACGCTACGCAGCCGTGACGATTCCGGCGCGTCCGAGCGGGGCGTTGCGGAACCGTTCCGCCGCTGGACCGTCTTGCGGTGGAGTAGGTCAACAGGAGGGACATGTTCATGGCCAAGGCGAGCAGCAGCAAGACATCAGCGAAGAGCAAGAGCGGGTCGGGCAAGTCGACGATCGACAAATTGACCAAGGCGGCAATGAGCCGCGAAATGCTCGCCGCCGGACTGACCGCCGCCGCGGCGACGATCGCCGCCAGCCCCAAGGCGCGCCGCGCGATCCGCGATGCCGGACTCGATGCCGCCGACAGCGCCAGCAGCGCCGCCAACCAGATGATGAGCAGCGCCTCCAAGCTCGGCTCGCTGATCGCCGAAGCGGTAGCCGACGCCGCCCAGCGCGTCCTGTCGGGCAAATGGGTCGACAGCGCCGAGGATGCGGTCAGCAAGGCCGCGACCAGCGCCAAGAAAGCGGTCGGGCTGAAATCGACCCCGGCGAAACGCAAGCCCGCCAAGCGCGCACCCGCCAAGCGCAAGACGGCGGCGCGTAAGCCGGCGGCTGCCAAGGCGGCAAGCGCCAAGCCGGCCGCCGCCAAGGCCAAGCCGCGGACTGCGCCCAAGCGCAAGCCCGCGCCCCGGCGCGCGACCCGCTCGGCGGCCAAGCCGACCGCGCCGAAGAGTTAATCGGCGGCGCTTTTCGCCCACTGGAATAACCGCATGGCTCATGCCATTGGGCGGCGATGACCTCGCCGCCCACCGCCCCTGCTTCGCCCTTCGCCGTCATCGTGCTTGCCGCAGGGCAGGGGACGCGGATGCGCTCCGACACGCACAAGGTACTTCACCCGATCGCCGGCAAGCCGATGCTGCTGCATTTGCTCGACACGGTCGCATCGATGGGCGCGGCGCGACAGGTGGTGGTGGTCGGCAAGGGCCGCGAGCAACTCGAGGCGGCGCTGGCCGGACGCGGGGTCACGACCGCACTGCAGGCCGAGCAGAAGGGCACGGCGCATGCGGTCGGCATGGCGCGCGATGCGCTGGCGGGGTTCGCGGGGCCGGTGCTGATCCTCTACGGCGACACGCCGTTCGTGACCGACGTGACGCTGCGGCGGATGCTCGATCGCCTGGCGCAGGCCGACGACCCCGGCGTGGTGGTGATGGCCAGCTCGCCCGAGGACGGGAAGGCGTATGGCCGGGTGATCCTGGAAGACGGCGACCGCATCGCGAAGATGGTCGAATATAAGGACGCCAGCGCGGAGGAACGCGCGGTCAGATTGTGCAATTCGGGAATGATGGCGGTCGGCGCTGGCGATCTGTTCGGCTGGCTCGACGCGGTCGGCAACGACAATGCGGCGCACGAATATTATCTGCCCGACGTGGTCAATGTCGCGGCGGCGATCGGGGCGGCATCCGGTCGCGATCGAGGGCGAGGCGTTCGAAACCGCGGGGGTCAACAGCCGCGCCGAACTGGCGCACCTCGAGCTCGACTGGCAGCGGCGGCGGCGCGAGGAAGCGCTGGAGCAGGGGGCGACGCTGATCGATCCGGAAAGCGTGTGGTTCTCGGCCGACACAGAACTGGGGCGCGACTGCACGATCGAGCCGCATGTGGTGTTCGGCCCCGGGGTCAGGATCGCCGACGGCGCGGTGATCCGCGCGTTCAGCCATATCGAGGGCGCGACCATCGCCGGCGGCTGCGAGGTCGGCCCGTTCGCGCGGCTGCGGCCGGGAGCGGTGCTGGAGCAGGGCGCCAAGGTCGGCAATTTCGTCGAAATCAAGAAGGCCCGGCTGGGCGCGCGGCGCCAAGGTCAATCATCTGACCTATCTCGGCGACGCCGAGATTGGCGAGAAGGCCAATATCGGCGCGGGCACGATCACCTGCAATTATGACGGCTTCGGCAAATATCCGACCGACGATTGGCGCGGGCGCGTTCATCGGATCGAACAGCGCGCTGGTGGCGCCGGTGACGATCGGCGACGGCGCGATCGTCGGCGCCGGATCGGTCGTGACCAAGGACGTCGCGGCCGACGAGCTGGCGGTCGCGCGGGCCGAGCAGCGCGGGATGAAGGACTGGGCGGCGCGCTTCCGGGCCAGCCAGCAGGCCAAGAAGGACAAACAATAATGTGCGGAATTGTCGGGATTGTCGGTCGGTCGCCGTGGCGCAGCGCTTGTTCGACGGGCTTCGGCGGCTGGAATATCGCGGCTATGATTCGGCCGGGATCGTCACCGTGCAGGGCGGCGATTTCGACCGGCGTCGGGCCGAGGGGAAGCTCGACAATCTCAAGCGCGAGCTCGACGCGGCGCCGCTCGGCGGCGAGGTCGGGATCGCGCATACCCGCTGGGCGACGCACGGCGCGCCGACGCTCGGCAATGCGCACCCGCACATCGTCGGGCCGGTGGCGCTGGTGCACAACGGCATCATCGAGAATTTCAAGCCGCTGCGCGACGAACTGATCGCCGACGGGCGGACCTTCCTGAGCGAAACCGACAGCGAGGTGGTGGCGCATCTGGTCGCGCGCGAGGTCGAGCATGGGGCGAGCCCGCAGGATGCGGTGGCGACGGTACTGCCGCGGCTGCACGGCGCCTTCGCGATCGCCTTCCTGTTCCGCGATCACCCCGAGCTGGTGATCGGGGCGCGGATGGGGGCGCCGCTGACGGTCGGCTATGGGACGAGCGAGAATTACCTCGGCTCCGACGCGCTGGCGCTGGCCGCGCTGACGCAGAAGATCGCCTATCTCGACGAGGGCGACTGGGCGGTGGTGCGAGCGCGACAGTGTCGAGATTTTCGACCGCGACAACCAGCCGGTGACGCGCGAGATCGTCGCGTCGGGCGGCGAGCGCCGACAAGGTCGACAAGGGCAATCACGCGCACTTCATGCGCAAGGAGATCTTCGAGCAGCCGATCGTCGTCGCGCAGACGCTGCAATCTTATGTCCGGCCGTTCGAGGGCGAGGTCGCGCTGCCCGATTTCGGGTTCGACCTGGGCAGCATCGAGCGGGTGACGATCGTCGCCTGCGGCACGTCCTATTACGCCGGGATGGTCGCCAAATATTGGTTCGAGCAATTCGCACGGGTCCCGGTCGACATCGATGTGGCGAGCGAGTTTCGCTACCGCGAGCCGGTGCTCGAGAAGGGCGGGCTGGCGCTGTTCATTTCGCAAAGCGGCGAGACCGCCGACACGCTCGCCGCGCTGCGCCACGCCAAGGCCGAAGGGCAGATCATCGCGGTGGTGGTCAACGTGCCGACCAGCTCGATGGCGCGCGAGGCCGACCTGCTGCTGCCGACCCACGCCGGGCCCGAAATCGGGGTCGCGTCGACCAAGGCGTTCACCTGCCAACTGGCGGTGCTGGCCGCGCTGGCCGCCAACCTGGCGCGGGCCAAGGGGCAAGCTTGAGCGCGGAAGAGGAGCGCGAGATCGTCGCGCATCTGCAGGAAGCGCCCGAGGCGCTCAATGCGGCGCTGGCCCATGACGAGGAAATCGCGGCGATGGCGCATCTCATCGTGCCGGCGCGCGACGTGCTCTATCTCGGTCGCGGGCCGGATTATCCGATGGCGCTGGAAGGCGCGCTGAAGCTCAAGGAAATCAGCTACATCCACGCCGAAGGCTATGCCGCGGGCGAGATGAAGCATGGGCCGATCGCGCTGATCGACGACCAGGTGCCGGTGATCGTGCTGGCGCCGTCTGGGCCGTTGTTCGAGAAGACCGTCAGCAACATGCAGGAAGTGCGCGCGCGCGGCGGGCAGATCGTGCTGATCAGCGATGCCAAGGGGATCGCCGAGGCGGGCGAGGGCTGCATGGCGACGATCGAAATGCCCGAGGTCCACCCGCTGATCGCGCCGTTGGTCTATGCCGTGCCGGTGCAATTGCTGGCGTATCATGTGGCGGTGCTGAAGGGCACCGACGTCGACCAGCCGCGCAACCTGGCGAAGTCGGTGACGGTGGAGTGAGCGACTACGCCGCCGCGCGACGCTTCTCCAGCATCCGGACATGCGCGCTCAGCCGTTCGTAGAGGAAATCGATGGTCAGGCGGACGCGGGGAGTGTGGCGGACGCGCTCATGGGTAAGAAGCCACATGTCGCGGCCATGGCCGTCGCGCGGGGGCAGGCAGCGGATCAGGTCTGGATCGGCGTCGGCGACGACGCACGGCAGGACCGCGAGACCGAAACCCGAGCGCACTCCGGACAGCAGTCCGGTCGAGGTCGAATGGTGCATCGCGACCTGCTTTTCCAGCCCGAGCGAGCGGAGCCAGGCCTCGTAATGAAGCCATAATTTGCCGCCGCCGCCGCCGATGATGGCGTGCTTTGTAAGATCGTCGCGGGTGCGGGGGACGCCGTGAAGCGCGGCATAGTCGCGGCTGCAATAGAGCGTCCAGTCGTCGATGCACAGGCGGCGGCCGACGGTCCCTGCTGGCGGTTTCTGACCAGTGCTGCGGATGGCGATGTCGGCCTGGCCGTCGCCGAGATCGAGCAATTCCTGCTGCGTATCGAGCTCGATCACGATCTCGGGGTGACGCTCGTGGAGATCGCGGAGCATCGGCGCGAGCAGAGTGTTGGCGAAAATCTCCTGGGTGGTGATGCGCACCGTGCCGGTCGAATCGCGGGCAAGCGCGGCGGAAGCTTCGGTGAAGTCGTCGGCGGCTGCCTCGACCTGTCGGGCGCGGTCGAGCAGGGCAGTGCCGTCAGGTGTCAGCGCGTAGCCGGCCTGGCGTTTTTCGAACAAGGGATGTCCCAGCGCCTCTTCAAGCGCGGCAATGCGGCGGGCGACGGTCGTCTGGCTGACCCGCAGGGCGCGACCCGCGGCGAGGGTGCTGCCATGGTCGGCCACGGCCAAGAAGTAACGCAGGTCGTTCCAGTCGAGCATTTGCGCGGTCTACCCGTGGCAGGGACATCAGACATTCTGCATTATTGCAGAACAATAACACGAACTCGTTGCTTATGAAAACCTATCATTGGGCGTAGTTGATGGGTCGCGCCGGATTTCCGGCACTCGAAACAGAGGAAGCGACCATGAAGCAGCTATCCATCTTCCTTGCCGCCCTGCTGGCCTCCGCGGTCACCCTTAGCCCGGCCATCGCCGCCGAACCCGCCGCGGGAATCGCCGTCGTCAGCACCGCCGACCTCGACCTCGGCAATGCCCGCGACGTGCGGACGCTCGACCGGCGCCTGACCATCGCCATCGTCGAGGCGTGCGGCGAGGCATCCAACGTCGACCTCGAAGGCCGCAACCTGGTCCGTGCCTGCCGCGTCGACGCCCGCGCCAAGGTCAATGCGACACGCGACCGGCTGGTCCAGCTCGCGGCGCGGAGCAGCACGACCAAATTCGCCTCTGCCCATTGAGGCGATGCACTTGGGGGCGGTGCCAAAGGGCGCCGCCCCTTTTTTGCGTGCCGCGTTGGCGCTAGGCTGGCGCGATGATCGAGGCCAAAGGCGGATGTCATTGCAAGGCGGTGCGGTTTTCCGCGCGGCTGCCGGCCGAGCCGGTGCCGGCGCTGGAATGCAATTGCTCGATCTGCTCGATGACCGGCTTCATCCACATCATCGTGCCGCATGGCGAGTTCACGCTGGAAAGCGGCGCAGACGAGCTGACCAGCCTACCGCTTCGGAACGGGCGCGGCGGAGCATCTGTTCTGCTCGGTCTGCGGGGTCAAGAGCTTCTACCAGCCGCGCAGCCACCCCGACGCGTGGAGCGTCAACGCGCACTGCCTCGACGAGCGGCCCGAACTGGCGATCGAGCCGTTCGACGGGCGCGAATGGGAAAAAGCCAGGCGCTGCCCTCGACGGTGAACTCGACGCCGCTGGCTATCGGCGCGGCATGATGCACCACGCGCTTCGCCTTCGCCTCGATCTCCGCCGCGCTCGTCGCCAACTGGCGCTGGCTTGAACGCGTCAGCGGGACGCGCGCCGGCGCGGCGGTCAAGGCCGACGGCTATGGGCTCGGCGCGAGGGCGGTGGTCGCGCGGCTGGGCGAGGCGGGGTGCCGCGACTTCTTCGTTTCGACGCTGGGCCGAGGCCGAGGCGCTGGGCGATTCTGCCCGACGGCGCGAGCCTGAGCGTGCTGCACGGCGTGGGCCCGGCGGACGTCGAGGCGGCGCTTGGCGAGCGGCGCGCGGCCGGTGCTCAACACCCCGGCGCAGGTCGCGCGGTGGAAGGAGATCGCGCCGGATCGGCCGTGCGACGTGATGGTCGACACCGGGATGAACCGGCTCGGCCTGCGGGACGGACGAGATCCATCTGGCCGACGGGCTGGCGATCGACACGCTGATGAGCCACCTGGCCTGCGGCGACGAGGACCAGCGATGAACGGGGTGCAGCTCGAGCGGTTTCGCGCCGTCGGCGAGCGGTGCCGCGCGACGGCGGAGCCTCGCCAATAGCGCCGGGATCTGCCTCGGGCCGGACTATGGCTTCGACCTCGTGCGGCCCGGGCTCGCGCTCTACGGCGGGATGCCGCGCGCGCGAGGCGATGGGCCACATCGCGCAGGTCGCGTTTCCCGAAGCCGAAGTGGTCCAGCGACGCACGGTGAGGGCGGGCGAAAGCATCGGCTATGGCGCGACCTTGGACGGCAGATCGGCGACACCGAGGTCGCGATCGTCAACATCGGTTATGCCGACGGCTATTTGCGCTGCTTTCGCCGGGTCGGGCTGCGCGAGGTTCGGCGAAGCTATGGCTGCCGCTGATCGGGCGGGTGTCGATGGACCTGGTCGCGGTCGATGTGGCCGTCGCGCCGGACCTGGCGGAGGGCGATTGGGTCGAGACTCGATTACGACCTGCCGGCCGCGGCGGAGCGACCGGCCTGTCGCAATATGAATTGCTGACCGGGCTCAGCGAGCGGCTGGAGCGGGTCTGGTCTGGGTTTCCGCGGCGGCGGCGTCTTCGGCTTGTAGGCGCACAGGTCGATCACCGGGCAGCGCCAGCATTCGGGCGTGCGCGCCTTGCAGATGTAGCGGCCGTGCAGGATCAGCCAGTGGTGCGCGTCGACCAGGAACGGCTCGCGGCGTGATCTTTTCGAGCTTGAGTTCGACCTCGAGCGACGTCTTGCCCTTGGCGAGGCCGGTGCGGTTGGCGACGCGAAAGATGTGCGTGTCGACCGCGATCAGCGGCTCGCCGAACGCGGCGTTGAGGACGACGTTGGCGGTCTTGCGCCCGACCCCGGGCAGCGTTTCGAGCGCGTCGCGGTCGTGCGGCACTTCGCCGCCATGCTGGTCGACCAGGATCCGCGCGGCGGCGATGACATTCTTCGCCTTGGTGTTGAACAGGCCGATCGTCTTGATGTGCTCGCGCTAAGCGCGTCCTCGCCGAGGTCGAGCATCTGCTTGCGGCGTCGTGACCTTCGCGAACAGCGCGCGCGTCGCCTTGTTGACCCCGACATCGGTCGATTGCGCCGACAAGGCGACCGCGACCAGCAACGTGTAGGGGTTGACATATTCGAGCTCGGTCTGGGGCGCGGGATTGGCCTCCGCCAGCCGGCGGTAGAATTCGAACACGTCGGCCTTTTTCACGCGCCTCGATCACGTCCCGCATCGTGTAGAGGCCGGCGCGGCTTGCCGACGAGGAAGCGCGCGGCGGCGAGCGCGCCGCGCGGCGAAGATGGCGCGATTTTCGGCGCGGTGCGACAGGATCATCCGCTCGTCCGGCCGAGGAACAGCACGTCATGATCGCCGGCCACGGTACCGCCGCGCACCGCGGCATAGCCGATCGCGCCGGCCTCGCGAACGGGACCGGTGCCGCAGCGGCCGATTTCCTCCTCGGCGTTGAAGCCGCGCCCTTCCTCGACCGCCTTGCCGAGGTAGAGCGCGGTCCCGCTCGGCGCGTCCTTCTTCTTGTTGTGGTGGGCCTCGACGATCTCGACATCCCAATCGTCGGGGCCGAGCGCCGCGCGGCGCGCTCGACCAGGTCGGCGAGCACGGCGACGCCGAGCGACGTGTTGGGGGCGCGCAGCACCGGGACGACTCTCGGCCGCGTCGGCGATCAGGTCGTCATGGCCGTCGGTCAGCCCGGTGGTCCCGACCAGGATCGGGATGCCGGCGCCCATCGCGCGGTCGAGGCTCGACCGAAGCCCGTCGGGGGAGGAGAAATCGACCAGCACGTCGCCATGGTCGGGGTCGATCGTGACATCGTCCGTCGGGTTCGACCGCGGCGGCGATGGCGCGGCCCATGCGGCCCTTCGGGGCGAAGAGGGTGAGGCGGAGCGGCTGCTGGTCGGTGCGCATGGGCGCGCGTGATGGCGCAGCGCTCAGCGCGGCGCAATGCCGAGCCGCTGCTGCAGCGCCAGCGCCGCGGCGGGGGCGCGCAGCTTGGCGCCGTTGATCATGAACAGGTAGCTGTCGCGGCCGTCGCTCGGACCAGCGCCGCGCGCGCTGCTGCGAACGCGTCGAGCGCGGCGTCGTCATAGCCCGTCGGCACCGTCCTCGCGCATGCGCTGGAGGCGGGCGTAGGCGAAACTCGGCGGTGTCGGCGTCGATGCACGGGAATTCGTCGTCGTCGCCGAACACGACTGCGACGTTCGGGCCGCGGCGCGAGGTCGAAGAAAGCGCTCGTCGCGAAAACTTTCGTGGCGCGGCTCGATGACGTGGCGCAGCGGGAGCCCGTCGAGCTCGCGCGGGAAGCAGGTCGAAGAAGGCGGCGATGTCGTCGCGGTCGAACTGCGCGGTGCCGCGACAGCATCCACAGCATCGGGCCGAGCTCGGTCGCCGAGCTCGGTCAGCCCCTGCGCGTAGGAAATTGCCGATTCCTTCGCCGGCATCGGCGAGCTTCGGGCGGGTCACGCAGAAGCGCGACGCCTTGATCGCAAACTCGAAGCCGTCCGGGGCGGCTTCGGCCCATTTGGCCCAGCTCGCGGGCGCTGGCGGCCGTAGAAGGTCGCGTTGATCTCGATCGCGCCGAAGGTGGCCGCGGCAAATGCCAGCTCCTTCGCCTGGGCGAGGCCGGGCGGGTAGAAGCTGCCGCGCCACGGCGGGTAGGTCCAGCCGCCGATGCCGATCGCGGACGGTCACCTTCAGTCGTCGAAGCTCGAGCTGTGCCGCGGCGCCGCCGGTCAGCGTGTTTGGGCGATTGGGATCGGCGGGCGTATCGCCGCCGGGCGTCGAATGCCGGCTGCGCCTGAGCCCGCCGGCCGATCGATGCGGAGGCACGGATCGCTCCGCATGGGCACGATCCAGATGTCGTCGAGTGAGGCGGCAGCGACTTCGCACCGTCACCTCCTACCACAGTCAGCCTCGGGCAGGAACCGGGCGGCGATGTCGCGGGCGAGGCGGGCCGGGCGGTGGGTGACCGCGTCGAGGCAGCACCAGCTCGACTTGACCTCGGCCAGCACGGTCTCGCCGCGCTTGATCACGGTGGTGAACAAGGCCTTCGCGCCCTCGACCTTTTCCGCGATCACATCGGCGACGACGATATCGTCGAGGAAGGTCGGGCGGCGATAATTGATCTCGTGGCTGAGCGCGACCCACAGGTGGCGCGCGACCGCCTCGGGCGGGGCGAGGCTTTCCCAGTAACGGACCACCGCTTCCTGCACCCATTTGAGATACACGCTGTTGTTGACATGACCCATATGGTCGATGTCGGCGGGCAGGATGCCGATCGGGTGATGAAAAGTGAGCGCGGCCATGTCTTTAGGTGGTGATCGCTGACATGAATGTCAATATCGTTAACATTGTCAAATGCGTTCCGATTCAATGACAAAGGCGGGCGATGGATCCGCACGGCAACATCGTCATCCTGACCGGCGCGGGGATCAGCGCGGAAAGCGGCCTGGAGACGTTTCGCGCGGCCGGACGGGCTGTGGGAGGGGCATCGGGTCGAGGATGTCGCGACGCCCGAGGCGTTCGCGCGCGACCCGGCGCTGGTGCAGCAATTCTACGATGCGCGGCGGGCGCGGCTGGGCGAGGTCGAGCCCAATGCGGCGCATGTCGCGCTGGCGCGGCTCGACGCGGAGTGGCCGGGCGAATTGCTGATCGTCACCCAGAATGTCGACGACCTGCACGAGCGCGCGGGGGCGAAGCGGCTGCTCCACATGCATGGCGAGCTGACCAGCGGCTGGTGCCTGGCTTGCGATGAGCGCTTCCCGTGGGACGGGCCGATGGACGAGCTGCGCGCGCTGCCCGACGTGCGAGGTCGCCGCGGCATGATCCGGCCCGACATCGTCTGGTTCGGCGAAATGCCGTACGAGATGGAGCGGATCGAAGCGGCGCTGAGCGAATGCGACCTGTTCGTGTCGATCGGCACGTCGGGCGCGGTCTATCCGGCGGCGGGGTTCGTCCAGACGGCGAACTATCGCGGCGCGCGGACGCTGGAGATCAATCTCGAGCCGAGCCAGGGGAGCATCTTCTTCGACGAGCGGCGGTTTGGGCTGGCCGGGGTCGAGGTGCCGAAGTGGGTGGAGAGTTATCTCGGCCGAACCGTCGCGCAATCGATCCGAGCGTCGAGGCCATGGCCGGCGCGCAGTCAGTCCGCCGAGCTTGCTGAGCCTCGCCGCCGGCCTCATGCCAGTCGGCCGCGACGCGACGACTTCGCCGGATGGGCATCCTCACTCCGACCAGTCCAGCCCGATATCCTCGTAGAGCCCGCGATCCTCGTCCCACTTGGGGTTGACCTTGACGTGGAGGAACAGGTGGACCTTGCGGCCGAGGTGCTCGGCGATGGCTTCGCGCGGCGGCTGGCCGATCGCCTTGAGGCGCGCGCCGCCCTTGCCGACGACGATCGCCTTCTGGCTGTCGCGCTCGATCAGGATCTGCTGGTGGATGACGGTCGAGCCGTCCTTGCGATCCTCCCATTTCTCGGTCTCGACCGCGGCCGAATAAGGCACTTCGGCGTGAAGCTGGAGGTAGAGCTGCTCGCGGGTCAGCTCGGCCGCGACCATGCGGTCGGTGGCGTCGGTCAACTGGTCGTCGGGGAAGTGCCACGGGCTGTCGGGCATCGCGGCGGACAAGGTGCGCCTTGAGGTCGGCGACGCCGTCGCCGGTGGTCGCAGAGACCATGAAGATCTGCTCGGGCTTGAGCCGCTCGGCGAGGCGCTGGGCGATGGTCAGCAAGTTGTCCCTTGTCGGCGATGTCGACCTTGTTGAGGACGAGGATCTTGGGCTCGGTGCGCTGCTCGACGCCTTCGATCACCTGCTCGACCCGCGGGCCGACCTTGGCCGCGGCGTCGATCACCAGCACCACCCGGTCGGCATCCTCGGCGCCTTCCCACGCGGCCTTGACCATCGCCCGGTCGAGCCGGCGGTTGGGGGTGAAGATGCCCGGCGTGTCGACCAGCAGCATCTGCGTGTCGCCGTCGATCGCGATGCCCATCAGCCGCGCGCGCGTGGTCTGCGCCTTGGGGCTGACGATCGCGACCTTCTGCCCGACGAGCGCATTGACGAGGGTCGACTTGCCGGCATTGGGCGCGCCGAGGACGGCGACGAGGCCGCAGCGTTTGGTCATTGTCATTTTTTCCAGTAAGGCGATGGCGGCGGCGGTTTCGGCGTCCTGCTTGGACGAGCCCTCGGCTTCGGCCTCGCCGGCGCCGCGGATCGAGACCTTGACGCGGAAGGTCGGGGCGTGGTGGGGGCCGAAGCGGCTGACGATTTCATACACCGGCGACGCCCCAGTTGCTGCGCCGCGGCCAGCTCCTGGAGCGCCGACTTGGGATGGACCGGCGCGCCTTGCTGGCTGTCGAGATAGGGCGACCAGTGCGTGCGGACGAAGGCCGTCGCGGCGGCGTCGAGCCCATGGTCGAGGTAAAGCGCGCCGATCAGCGCCTTCGACCACGTCGCCGACGACATTGTCGCTGTCGGTGGCATGATCCTCGCGCGCCTGGCGGCCGAGGCGGATGTGCGGCTGGCACGGCGATCGCGCGGCCGACCTCGGCACAGGTCTCGCGAGCCACCAGGGCGTTGTAGCGGCGGCTCATCTTGCCCTCGGGCTCGTCGGGAAAGCGCTCGTAGAGCCAGTTCTGCGACGACGAGGCCGAGCACCCGGTCGCCGAGGAATTCGAGCCGTTCGTAGGTCTTCTTGCCCGCGCTGCCGTGGGTCAGCGCCTGCTCGTAAAGAGCGAGATCGCCGGGCGCGCTTGCCGAGCGCGTCGCGTCGACGGAAGGCGGCGAGATCGCTCATGGCTGGTAGCTCGTTCCGATGCGGTCCCAGCGCAGCGCGCTGAACCAGGTCCACGGGTTTCCAGTACGACGCGCTGCCGTCGGTCGACCAGAAGGCGAATGGCGGCGCGGCCGACCAGTCGCTCGGTCGGTACGAGCCCGACCCCGCCCTCGTCGAGCGAAAAGCGGCTGTCGAGGCTGTCGTCGCGATTGTCGCCCATCAGGAACAAGTGGCCTGCGGGCACCCTACTGCGGGCCGAAATCGTCGGCCGGGCCGCCATCGACCTGGTCGAAGCATCAGATAGGAGCGGCCGCCGGGCAGCGTCTCGCGGAACGCGGGGTAGGTGCAAGGGTTGGCGGCCGGATCGAACCGGCAGGGGCTATTGGGGGTGACGTCTGCGGCTACGGTGCCGACGCTTTGGTCTTCGGTGCACCGGCCGTCCGTTGAGGATCAGTACGCCCGCCGCGCATCGCGACCGTATCCCCGGGCAAGCCGATGACCCGTTTGACCCAATCGGCCCCTTCCGCATCGGGGCGCTTGAAGATCACCACGTCGCCACGCGCGGGAAGCGAAGCGAAGACGCGACCGGAAAAGGACGGGAACTGCGCGGGGAAACTGAAGCGCGAGAAGCCGTAGGGCCATTTGGAGACGAACAGATAATCGCCGATCGCCATCGTCGGCAACATCGAGCCGGTCGGGATGCTGAACGGCGCGACGATCAGGCTGCGCAGGACCCAAGCGAAGATCGCCAGCCCCGCAAGCCAGCGAATCATCGCGCCAAGGCTCATCTTGTCGGGCTTGGCCTCGGAAGAAACGACAGGGTCGGGCATCGGCGCCTTCTTTCGGGCTGTCGCTGTCAGGTCAAGGCGGGGATGGTTTTTGCGTGTCGTCGGCTTAAGAGGGCGGCGATGACCACTTCGACCCAGAAAGACGGCCAGTGGGCCGCGATCGACGGCCATGATTCGGCCCGGATAGACCGTTTATTCGCCGATGAGCCCGACCGCCTGTCGCGCTTGTCACTCGACGTCGCCGGGATCTATTTCGACTGGTCGAAAACGCACCTCGACGCGGGCCTGATCGGCAAATTTGCCGCCCTGGCCGAGGCGCAGGGCTTCGCGGCCAAGCGCGAAGCGCTGTTCTCGGGCGCTGATCGTCAATGCCAGCGAAGGGCGCCCCGCGACCCATGTTGCCGAGCGGGGCCAGGGCGCGCCGGAGGACGTCGCGGTGGCAACCGCGCTGCACCAGCGGATGCGGTCGCTGGTCGATGCGATCGAGGGCGGGGCGTTCGGCGACGTGCATGGCGTGCTGCACATCGGCATTGGCGGATCGGCGCTGGGGCCCGAACTGCTGCTCGACGCGCTGGGCCGCGACATCGGCAATTACGGTGTCAGCATCCTTTCCAACATCGACGGTCAGGCGGTCGACGATGCGACCGATCCGCTCGATCCGGAATCCACGCTCATCGTCGCGGTGTCGAAGACTTTTTCCACCGCCGAGACGCTGATGAACGTCCGCGCCGCAATTGCCTGGATGCAGGAAGCGGGGGTCGACGACCCTTATGGCCGGGTCATCGCGGTCACCGCCAATCCGCAGGCGGCGATCGACTTCGGGATCGACGAAACACGCATCCTGCCATTCGGCGAGGGCGTCGGCGGGCGCTATTCGATGTGGTCGTCGGTCGGCTTCTCGGTCGCGCTGGCACTGGGCTGGAGCGCGTTCGAGGAACTGCTCGAGGGCGCGGCGACGATGGATCGGCATTTCCGGCTGGCCGACCCAACCGCCAACGCGCCGATGCTCGCGGCGTTCGCCGACCTCACCTACTCGCAGCGGCTGAAGTGCGAGACCCGCGCGGTGTTCGCCTATGACGAGCGGTTACGGCTGCTGCCGTCCTATCTGCAGCAGCTGGAAATGGAATCGAACGGCAAGTCGGTGACCGCCGACGGCAAGCCGCTCGATCGACCAAGCGGGATGATTACCTGGGGCGGCACGGGGACCGATGCCCAGCATGCGGTGTTCCAGTTGCTCCACCAGGGAACGCATCTGGTGCCGGTCGAATTCGTCGGCGTCACCGAGGCCGAGGACGGGCAGGACCCGGCGCATCACCGCGCCTTGCTGCTCAATGCCTTCGCCCAAGGGGCGGCGCTGATGAAGGGCGACAAGTCCGAGGACGGGTACAAGAATTTCTCCGGGGACCGGCCGTCGTCGACGATCCTGCTCGAACGGCTCGATGCCCGGACGCTGGGCGCGCTGGTGGCGTTCTACGAGCATCGCACCTTTGCCAATGCGGTGATGCTGGGAATCAATCCGTTCGACCAGTTCGGGGTCGAGCTTGGCAAAAGGCTGGCGCGCGAGCTGGACGATCCCGAGCATCGCGAGAGCTTCGACGCCTCGACGCGCGCACTGATCGAGAAAGCAGGACTGTAATGGATTTCGATCTGATCGTGATCGGCGCCGGATCGGGCGGGGTACGCGCCGCGCGGATCGCCGCGGCGCATGGCGCTAAGGTGGCGGTATGCGAGGAATTTCGGGTCGGCGGGACCTGCGTGATCCGCGGCTGCGTGCCGAAGAAGCTGCTCGTCTATGGCGCGCACTTCGCCGAGGATCTGAACGATGCGGCGATGTTCGGGTGGGACATTGCGACTTGTCAGTTCAACTGGCCGGTGTTGCGCGACAATGTGCTGGCCGAAGTCGGGCGGCTGGAAGGGTTGTACAAGCAAACCCTGGCCAATCACGACGTGACGATTCTTCATGAGCGGGCGGTAATCAGCGGGCCCAATGAAGTGCGGCTGGAGTCGGGGTCGCGTCACAGCGCGCGTATCATATGCGTCGCGACCGGGGCGCATCCACTGATGCCCGACATTGCCGGGGCGGAACATGCGATCAGCTCGAACGAAGTGTTTCATCTCAATGAGCTACCGAAGCGGATCGTGATCGCGGGGGGCGGCTACATCGCCAATGAGTTCGCCGGGATCTTCCACCAGTTCGGAGCCCATGTGACGATCGTCAACCGCAGCGATACGATCCTGCGCGGCTATGACGAGCAGCTGCGCGATCGGCTGCTCCAGATCAGTTTGGCCAAGGGCATCGACTTCAAGTTCAACTCGACCTTCAATTCGATCGAGCGCCAGGAGGACGGGATGCTCAAGGTCGACATGGAAGGCTGCGACGATTTGGAGGCTGACCAGGTGCTGTTCGCGATCGGGCGCGAACCCAATATCGCGGGGCTGGGGCTGGAAGCGATCGGGGTCGAGCTGGGCGACCGCGGGGCGATCAAGGTCGATGCCGACAATCGCACCAACGTGCCCTCGATTTACGCGATCGGCGACGTCACCGATCGCATCCAGCTGACCCCGGTCGCGATCCGCGAGGGGCAGGCGTTCGCCGACAGCGTGTTCGGGGGCAAGCCGACGCGGGTCGATTACGACAATGTGCCGCACGCGGTTTTCAGTCACCCGCCGATTGCCAGCGTCGGGCTGACCGAGGGGCAGGCGCGCAACGCTCTGGGATCGGTGCGCTGCTACACCAGCGATTTCCGGCCAATGAAGAATGTGCTGGCCGGGCGCAACGAGCGCTCGCTGTACAAATTGGTGGTCGACGAGACGACCGACGAGGTGGTCGGCTTGCACATGATCGGCCCCGATGCGCCCGAAATCCTCCAGGCGGCGGCGATCGCGGTCAAGGCGAGGCTGACCAAGGCGGACTTCGACGCCACCGTCGCGCTGCATCCGAGCATGGCGGAAGAATTGGTGTTGATGCGGTGACCGACGTGATCATCATCGGTGCGGGGCACAACGGGCTGACCTGCGCTTATTATCTTGCCCGGAAGGGGTTAAAGGTCACCATCCTCGAGGCCGCGGACAAGGTCGGCGGGGCGGCGGTGACCGACGAATTTCACCCCGGATTCCGCAACTCGGCGGCGAGCTACACGGTGTCGTTGCTGCAGCCCAAGGTGATCAGGGACATGGGGCTGGAGCGGCACGGGCTCGAGGTCGTGCTGCGCAGACGAGATAATTTCCTGCCTGACGGCAAGGGACGATATTTGCTCACCGGGCGCGACGGGGCGACGCGGGCCGACATCGTGCGGCATCACGCGGCCGATGGCGCGGCCTACGACCGCTATAATGCCGATCTCGACGTCGTCGTCCGGCTGGTCAAGAAATGGATCCTGCGTGCGCCGCCGGGAGCCGGGGCGGGCCTGCGCGGGCTGCCGGCACTGGCGGCGCTCGGCAAGGACCTAGTGGGCCTCAGCACCGCCGAAGTGCGGACGGTGCATGAATTCGCGACCAAGTCGGCGGGGGACATCCTTGATCGCTATTTCGAGGGCGAGATGGCCAAGGCCCTGTTCGCGTTCGACGGGATCGTCGGCAATTTCGCTTCGCCCTACACGCCCGGCACGGCCTACGTCCTGCTGCACCATCTGTTCGGCGAGGCGGCGGGGGTGCCCGGCGCGTGGGGCCATGCGATCGGCGGGATGGGGGCGATCACCCAGGCGATGGCCAAGGCGTGCCACGAGGCCGGGGTCGATATCATCCTCAATTCGCCGGTGTCGGAAGTGATCGTCGAGAAGGGCCGCGCGGTGGGCGTGGCGTCGGGCGGCAAGACGTGGCGGGCGAAGCAGATCGCGGCCAACGTCAATCCGAAATTGCTGTTCGACAAACTGATCCCCGAGGGTGCGGTGAGCCGCGACGTCGAGCAGCATTTCGCGCATTGGGGCTGCGAGAGCGCGACCTTCCGGATGAACGTGGCGCTCGACAAATTGCCCAATTTCACCGCGCTTCCAGGGCGCGGCGATCATCTGACCGCGGGGATCATCTTTGCGCCGTCGATGGATTATATGCACCATGCGTTTGCCGAGGCAGCGCTGCATGGCTGGACGCAGAAGCCGGTGGTCGAGATGCTGATCCCGTCGACGCTCGATCCGAGCCTCGCGCCCAAAGGCAAGCATGTCGCCAGCCTGTTCTGCCAGCATTTCCGCTACAAGCTCCCCGACGGGCGCAAGTGGGACGACGAGCGCGAGGCGGCGGCGGATGCGATCATCGCCACCGTGGATGCGCAAGCCCCCGGCTTCGCCAAGTCGGTCATTGCGCGGCAGATCCATTCGCCCTTGGACCTGGAGCGGCGCTTCGGGCTGATCGGGGGCGACATCTTCCACGGCAAGATGGGCAGCGACCAATTGTTCAGCGCGCGGCCGATGATCGGTCACGCCGATTACCGAATGCCGTTGCCGGGCCTGTATCTGTGCGGATCGGGCGCGCATCCGGGCGGCGGGGTGACCGGGGCGCCGGGGCATAATGCGGCCGCGGCGATCCTGGCAGATCGAAAGCCGTGGGCGCGGGCATGAAGCCGCTCGAAGGCATCCGCGTTCTCGACCTCAGCCGTGTCCTCGCCGGGCCGTGGGCGACGCAGGTGATGGCCGATCTCGGCGCCGAGGTGATCAAGGTCGAGCAGCCGGGGTCGGGCGACGATACGCGGCACTGGGGCCCGCCGTGGCATGAGTCGGGCGACGAACGCGTCGCAGCTTATTATCTCGCCGCCAATCGCGGAAAGCGGTCGGTGGCGGTCGACTTTTCCAAGCCCGAGGGCGCGGCGTTGGTCGCCAAGATGGCGGCGGACTGCGACGTGCTGGTTGAGAATTTCCGGGTCGGGGGGCTGAAGAAATTCGGGCTCGATGCCGCGACATTGCGGAGCGCCAATCCGCGATTGATCTACGCCTCGATCACCGGGTTCGGGCAGGACGGTCCTTACGCCGCCCGCGCGGGCTATGATTACATCATCCAGGGCATGGGCGGGCTGATGAGCCTCACCGGGCTGCCCGATGGCGAGCCCGGCGGCGGGCCGATGCGGGTCGGGGTGGCGGTGGTCGATCTGTTCACCGGCATGTACACTGCCAATGCGGTGCTGGCCGCGCTGGTGCGGCGGGCGGCGACGGGCGAGGGCGCGACGATCGACATGGCGCTGTTCGACACGCAATTGGCGATGCTCGCCAACCAGGCGTCCAATGCACTGGTAAGCGGCAAGGATCCGGTCCGGCAGGGCGTCGGCCACCCCAATATCGTGCCGTACCAGCCATTCGAAGCGGCCGACCAGCCGATCATCATCGCGGTGGGGAACGACCGGCAGTTCGCCAGGCTGGCGACGCTGCTTGGGCGCGGGCAATGGGCCGACGAGCCGGGCTATGCGACCAACGCCGCGCGGGTCGCCAATCGCGAGATGCTGGTGCCGATGATCGCCGAGATCATTGCCGCGCGCCCGGCGGCGGACTGGCTGGCGATGCTCGACGGAGCGGGGATTCCGGCGGGGCCGATCAACTCGGTGAGCCAGGCGCTGAGTCGATCCGCAGGCGATGTATCGCGGAATGCGGCGCGAGATCGAGGGATGTGCCGATGGTCGGCTCGCCGATCCGGATCGATGGCGAGCGGCAGGATGCCGACCTGCCGCCGCCGGGGTTGGGCGAGCATGGCGATCTGCTCGGCGAATGGGTGAGCAGCGAGGAACTGGCGCAGCTGCGCGCCACAGGGATCGTCGGATAGCCCAGACCCTGGACGCGGTCAGCCGAATAGCAAAAGGCCCGACCGTTTCCGGCCGGGCCTTTATCAATTTAGCTTAAAACTGTCAGGCGGCGATTAGCGCGGGCGACCCCGCGCGGCGGCGACGGCGCATGGTTGCGCCGACCGCGCCGAAGCCGATCAACATCATCGCCCACGTGGCAGGCTCGGGCACCGCGCTGATCACTCCAATGTTGTCGAGCTCGAGCGAATTGCGCGACGACTGTAGCGTCAATCCGGTGATGTAGTTGGTCCCCGTGGCGGTGAAGGTCAATCGACCGTTGGTGCGCGCCGCCGTCTGATTACCGTCGGCGCTGGCCACGATCATCGACCCGGTAACGGTCTGCGGTGCGCCGGTCAGGAAGGACAGGATGAAGGTGTTGTACGAATCGGCCGAACCGTAATCGAATCCGATCGAGGTAAGGCCGGCGAAGCTGTAGCTGGCGGATTGACCGCCAAGGATGCTCAGATAGGGATCACCCATCGGAGTCACGAAAGGATCGGCACCGCTACTGTTCCCGCCGCTCTGGACGAGATAGCTGCCCGTGATCCCGCCATAGGTCGACACGCCGCCGTCGAACGACGCCAGCAAGGTCTCGCCCGGCTGGACGCCCGCGGCACCGGTAAATGTGTAGGTCGCCTGCGCATTGGCCTGCGACGCGCCCGCCAGCATGGCTACGGCGACGAGGAAGTTGAAAGCACGCATGATTACACCACCCTTTAAATAGAACGAGTCGAATAACACAAAGTTAACCAAAGGGAAGCGCTTATTAATGCTCTGGAATTTTGTCCCGAATTGGGACGGCGATGTTAATCATTCGGTCGCGTCGCGATGCGCCGTGTCGATCGGAGCAGGCCGCTCGCGTTGGACGATTGTGCGATGCTCGCATGTCTGACGAAATGGTGGTCGCTTTGGGCGGAAAGACGACCTTTGCTCGCAGCTCATACTGGCGCCGCCCCGCGCGCCGCGGCTAGAGGAACGGGTCCGGAGGTAGCACTTCGATCTGCAGGCTTGCCTGCTGCGCCAGTGAAAGACCGATCAGGAGCACCGTCGACGCCCCGCCGTCGTGGGTCGCGAGCAGCGCGGCCTGGCCGTGATGGTCGACTTCGGTAAACGTCGGCGTGTCGTTGAACACCAACGTGTCCGATTGCAGGTCGAAGCCGACCAACTCGTCGTCGCCGGAACCGGACGGGAAGATCTAACGATCAACGGTGGTGGTGCTGCCCGTGTCGAAGATGAAGTCATCGCCCGCGCCGCTGGTCACGGTCGGCCGTTCGCCAACAGCACATAGCCCAGGGGTCTGGCATTCATCTGGTCCGCGGTAACCCCGACGAGGGTGATCAAATTGCCCGCCGAAACTGCAAGTTGCGCAGCGCTGCCATAGCTGGTCGTGACATCGGTCCAGATCGCGGTGGTGGGTGACGGCGGTGTCGACGTACAGTGTGTCCACGTCGAGCTCGAAATCGAGAATCGTGCCGGCACCGACCGTGAACGTCATCACGCGTGTCATCGCCCGGGCGCGATCCCACCATTGTAAGTGCCGCCGACGATGATGGCGTTGGCCGGCTACCAAATCAGCTGATCGCTACCCAGCCCGCCGATCGACGTGTTGGTGCCCGGACGAACCATTCACGCGGATCGCATCGTCGCCGGCCCCGCCATCAACGACGCGAGCCACCGATCCCCCGCCAAGAGTGAGATAATCATTGTAACTGGTACCGACGATCCGCTCGAAATTCTTGATCGTGCCGTCGATCTGGTCGGGCAGCGTGCTGATCGTCGTGACATAGTCCCACCAGCTGCCGTAGAATGCACTTTGCGGATAGAGCGCCGAGGATGACGACGTGTTCAACGTCGCTTCGAGCGTAATTCCCGGACGCCAGCGCGCTCAGGTTCAATGTGTCGGTCCCCGCGGAGCCGTCGAAACTCGTGCGGGTCAGTTGATCGAGACTCGCGACATTGACGGTGTCATTGCCCCTGGTCCCGGTCCATTTGGCTGGCGCGCCTGCGGTAGGCTTCGGCATCGCTTCCTCCCCAATGTCTGTCCTTGCGGCCGACCTAGGCGTGCTTGTGCCAGGTTTGTAATAGTCTGATCGGACTAGGTGTGTTTGACTTCCTGGAGTATAGCGGCGTCGGGGCAGGGGGCTGAATATTGTCGCTGGATGACGACCTCTCGCAATTGATAGGCCGCGTCTACGAGGCGGCTTTCGACCCCGAGTCGTGGCACCAGGTGATTAGGGAAATCATGACGCGCACGCGGTCGCGCGTCGCCTTCGTGTCGTCGGTCGACCTGCGCCACGGGCAGTTCAACCGAACATTCTTTTACGCACCCGAAGAAAGCCGCGTGGAAACAGGCGCCCGCGAATATGCCGCGGAAACCTATGCCATCGACCCCGCGCTGGCATGGGCAATGGAGCATCCCACGGCGGGGATGTGCGAGACAACCGCGATCATCTCGTCAGACGAGGTGATGAACCATCCATTCTTCCAATGGCAAAATGACCGCCTTGGGACGACCCATTTCTGCGTCATGTACAATCAGCCGGTGGACGACGTGTCCTTTTCCTTTTCACTGCACCCGGCGGCGGCGGACGGCCCCCCAACGCAAGAGGCGCGTGACCTGCAGCGATTGCTCTACGGCCATATGGAACGCGCCTTGCGACTGGCGGCGCGGCCACCGGACTTTTCGCGCGACACCGGCGCATTGATCGCGCTCGACCGCTATGGTCGGGTCGTGGCATGCAGCGCGCGGGTCGAGCAATTGCTGGCCATGGAGGATGGAGTCGTGATTGAGGATGGCCAGGTCCTCGCCACCAATCCAGAATCCGCCGCATCAATGAGGCTGGCAATTCAGTCCGCGCTCGATGCGCGGCAGTCGGGAAGCGCCGGCGGGGAAGTCCGGATCACGCGGAAGTCGGGGCGGCCCTCATGGCTGGCGTTGACCAGCCCGTACCCACGGTTCCTGGAACATCTGCCGATCCCGACACCCGCGGTCATCATCCGTATCCTGGAGTCGGAAGTGCATCCGACCCTGCTCGAACGGCATGCGGAGCTGTTCCACCTGACCCATCGCGAGATTGAAGTCGGATCTGCGCTCCTTGAAGGTCATTCGATCGACAGCCTGGCCGCGCATCTCGGGATGAGCAGGAATACCGCCCGCGTTCACCTGCAATCCCTGTTCCGGAAAACGGAGACGAACCGTCAATCGGATCTCATTCGCGTGTTTTCCGAGGTGGTGCGCCACTGATCAAGCCGATCACGCGCGGGAGCCCGCGCTTCGCCGCCTCAGTCGATCGACTTCTCTCGGTACCGGCTCTCAATAAAGCGGCCCTGGGTTTCGAAGGCGGCGAGGTCGCCTTTGGCGAGGCGGTCGGAGATGTCGCTCAGCGCGGTGCGGCCGGCCGCCAGCGCTTCGACGAGACGCTGGTCGGGGGTCTTGCCCTCGCCGTCGGGGTCGCGAGCGGTAAGCGGCGGGGACGTGGAGATAGTGGTCGACGAGGCCGGGGAGGTGAACCGACATCAGCCGCCGCGCGTCCTGCGCCGCCGGGTCGAGGTCGGGGATGCGTTCGAGCACCTGCTTCAGGGGCGCGAGGTTCTGCGCGATGAGGTCGATCTCGGCCTGGGCTGGGGCGGGCAGCAGGGCGCGGCTGCGGTAAAGGTAAGAGTTGAAGCGCTGGACCATGGTGGCGTTGGGCAGGTCCGGTGTGACATTGGGCTTCACCAAGGCGCGCTTGCCGTTGGTGTAGATCAGCAATGCCGCAACGCCGATCGCCAACCCGACCGCGGCGAGGAAGCCGAACATGCCGATCGGGAAGATGAGCCCGATGCCGATCGTGCCGAGGCTGATCACGCCGACCGTGATCGCGACCTTTATCAAGGTTTCGACGATACCGCTGTTGAGGCGCTTCAGCTCCCGGCGGCGGGCGTCGCTGACCGCGCCCGATTTCTGGTCGAGCCGGGCGAGGATGTTGTCGGCGCGGCTGGTCGAAACGGCGACGCGATTGTGCGTCTCCCCCGCCTTCTCGAAGCTGGCGTTGGCGCGGTCGAAAATGTTGGCGACGTCGCGTTCGTTCATTTGCTCTCGATTGCCTCGAACGGCGAGGAGGTGTTTTCGAGCCGGCCCTGGGCGACGCCCTCGGCGCGAGCGATATAGCCTTTCGACTTGGCGACTTCGCTGCCCAAGGTCTCGACGGTCTGCTTCATGTTGGTCAGCGCGGCGAGCTTGAACGCGTCGATCTGGTCCATCGTGTCATAGATGTTCTGGAACGCGCGCTGGAGCGTCTCCATCGGGATGGTCGAGCTGGCCGCCTGCTCGTGGATCGCGCCCGACTGGTGCTTGAGCAGCTCGCCGGTGGTGTCGATCATGTTGGCGGTGGTGCTGTTGAGCGCGGTAATCTGTTCGAGCACCAGGCGCTGGTTGGACATGGCCGAGGCGACGGTCACCGCGGTGCGCAGCGCGGAAACGGTCGTGGTCGAGGCGCGGTCGACGCCCTTCACCAGCTCGACATTGTTCTTCTTGACCAGGTCGAGCGCGAGATAGCCCTGCACGGTGACCGCCATCTGGGTGAGCAGGTCGGTGGTCCGCTGGCGGGTGTAGAACAAAGCGCGTCTCGCGGATCGCCTTGGCCTTGGCCGGATCGGTCGCGTCGAGCTCGTTGGCCTTGTCCTCGAGCGTCTTGTCGAGGCTCTTGGAGATGTGGATCATCTGCTCGAGCCGGTGCATCGTCTTCCACAGGCCGGCGCGCTCGGTGTCGATCGCGGCATTGTCCATCAGCAATTCGTCCTTGCCGTTGCCGAGGCGCTGGAGGATCGCCGAGATGTGGGTCTGCGAGCTGCGGTACTTGTCGAAGTAATTGTTCACCTTGTTGCCGAACGGGATGATGCCGAGGAACTTGCGGGTGGTCATGCCCTTGCCGGCTTCCTTGGGATCGAGCGCCTCGACCGTGCGGCGGAGCTCGGTCAGGTCGGCGCCGATGCCGGTGTCGCTGTCGATCGCCTTCACCGGCCGGTCGAGGAAGCGGTTGGAGGCGCCGGCGGCCTCGGCGATTTCCTTGCGGCCCATCGCGGTCAGCTGATCGACCTTCTTGCCGAATTCCGGGCTGTTGCTGTCGAGCGCGGCAAGCTCGTCGACGAACTTGGCGACCTTGGAGTCGAGCTCGCTGGTCTCGTCCTTCTTCAGGGGAACCAGGCCCGATGCCTCCTGGATCGGCACCGCCTGAAGCGCCTCGGGCGGATCGAGCTTGATCTTGGTGGCGGTTGTCTCGGTGGGCTCGATTGCCATGGGAATTCGTCTCCTGAACCTTCGCGTCGGAGCCCGAGCCTGAACGCCACGGGCCGTCCGCGCAACATTTATGCGTGTGTTATAGGGATAATACGCCACTGCTTCAAGCCGGGACAGGATGTGGTTAGCGGCGCGGTAACCGTTTCGAGGAACGCTTTGCATACCCTGTCCTGGCTAGATGGGAGCCTGATCACGACCCAATGGGCGAGGGAATGCATGCGCAATTTCATGACGAAGCTCTGGCATGACAAGCGGGGCAACTCGCTGATCATCGCCGCGGCCGCGCTGCCGCTGCTGATCGGATCGGCGGGGCTTGCGACCGACACCATCCAGTGGGCGCTGTGGAAGCGCCAGCTCCAGCGGGCCGCGGATTCGGCGGCGATCGCGGGTGTTTACGATCGGGTTGCGGCCAAGAACACCACGGGGACCACGGCGGCGGTCGACAAGGATCTTGGCTTCAACAACCAGCTCGATTCCACCAAATTTCCGCTTCAGACCAAGCTGGTCGAGTTTCCCGCCGACGCCGGCACCCAGAAGAACCAGGTCAAGGTCACGCTCGCGGTCCGCCGCCCGCTGTCCTTCAGCTCGATGTTCATGGCCAATGCACCGCTGATCCGCACCAGCGCGACCGCCGCCACGATCGGCAGCGCGGGCGAATTCTGCGTGCTCAGCCTCCAGAACAACAGCAAGACCGGGATCCAGGCGACGGGCAATGCGTCGATCACGATGGATTGCGGGATGATGACCAATTCGACCTCGACCAACGCTGCGGCGGGTCAGGGCAGTTCGAACGTCACGCGCGACGACGCTGGCGGCCGCCGGCGGCATCCAGCAGTCGAGCAACTGGACGCTGTCGTCGGGCTATCAGCCTTATTCGCCGGCGCTGGAGGATCCGTACAAGGATCTGGCGCCGGATTCTGCTGACTTCTCGACCTGCGCGAGTTCGCCGCCATCACTGTCGATCAATGGCGGCAATAGCGGGCTCGTGGTGAGCGGCGGTGCCTGTTACTCGTCGCTGAGCATTGGGTCGAACCGCGAGCTGACGCTGAAGGACGGGGTCTATGTGATCAACGGCGGAAGCGTCAACATCCAGGGCAAGCTCAACCTGACCAATGCGGTGTTGCTGCTGACCAACAAGGACGGAAGTGCGACTGCCCCGATCGGCTCACTGGACATGAACGCCAGCGGCGAGATCAATGCAACCGCAATGACGACCGGCAAGTGGAAAGGCATGGCAATTTACCAGGATCGCCGCGCCACCGACAACGCGCCAACCGGCAACATCACGTCGAGCAGCCCGAACCGGATCAACGGTAATTCGACCAACAAGATCACGGGCGTGGTCTATTTCCCGAACCAGCAGCTGACCTACAACGGCAACGGCACGGGAACCGCGACCTGCACCCAGTTCGTCGCCAAGCGGCTCTATTGGTCGGGCAACAGCGGCATCAACAACTTCACCAAGAATTGCGACATGCACGGGATCAGCGCGATCACGACCAGCCTTCGCGTCCGACTGGTGGCCTGACATGAAGCGGCTCATCAAATTATGGCGGGAAGACCGCGGCGCGGCGATCATCGAACTGGCCTTCGTCGCTCCGGTGATCGCCTTGATGACGGTCGGCGTGGTCGATCTGTCGAACGGCTTCGGAACGAAGCTTAAGGTCGAGCAAGCCGCGCAGCGCTCGGTGGAAAAGGTCATGCAGACGACTGGTATCACCAACGTTGAAACGACCATTGCCGACGAGGCCATCTGCCAGTTCAACGGCACGTTCGACAACGGCGACTGCAAGACCGCGCCGCTGACCACGGCGAATGTTACCGTGGCGCACTCGCTCTATTGCAACAATGTGGTTTCGACCGCTCCGCGATTGCACGGCCGGCCAGACCGAAATCGCGATGGATCAAGGTCACCGTCTGGACCGATTACCAGCCGTTGTTCCCGCTGCATTTCACCGGCATCGACGCGAACGGCAAGTATCGGATTCAGGCGTCCGCCGGGATGAGGACCCAGTGATGAAGCTGCTTCGCAAACTCCGTCGCGACGGCGTTTTCGGTGACCAGAAGGGCGCCGCGGTCATCGAAATGGCGTTCGCGTTGCCGGCGCTCATCACGCTGATGTGGATGATCGTCCAGCTGGGGCTGGTGTTCCGCGCCATGTCGGGCATCCAGCACGGCCTGGGCGAAGGGGCGCGCTTGGCGACCATTTATTCGACCAAGACGACCGCCGCGCGCAAGGCCGAAATCAAGACCAAGATCACCGACGCGGTGTACGGGATCGGGCCGGGAAGCTTCGTCATCGCCGACCCCACCGCCGGGGTAAAAGATGGCGCCAACTATCTCGACCTGAAGGTGACATACACGCAGTCGACCGACATGCTGCTGTTCCCGGGACCGACGATCAACGTGTCGCGATCCAAGCGGGTGTGGATTTCGCTCTAGGCGCTGACGCCGGTCTTGGCGGCGAAGAAGGCCGCGATCGCCTGCTTGACCTCGTCCGAGGCAAGGCGTTCCCCGAAGTGACCATTCTCGAGCTCGATCCGCTCAAGTAAAGCTGCCGTATCTTCGCGTCGCAGCAAGGCCTGGGTCAGACGAAGCGCTTCGGGCGGCTTGGCGAGCAGTGTGCGTGACGGTATCGATCAGCGCGGCTGCAATTTCGCCGCTGGGCACGACGTGGCTGACCAGCCCGATGTCGGCCGCGGTCCGGGCATCGAACGGTTCGCCGAGCAGCAGATAGCGAGCGGCGGCGCGGCGGCCGGCGAGCCGCGGCAGGAGCAACGAGCTGGCTGCTTCGGGGACGAGGCCGAGATCGACGAAAGGCATGACGAAACGCGAGCCTTCCTCGGCCAGCACCAGGTCGCAGTGGAACAGCAGGGTCGTGCCGATTCCGACCGCATTGCCATGCACCGCGGCGACGATTGGCACCGGGTTGCGGGTCAAAGCGCGAAGGAAGCGCCACACCGGAATGTCGGTCGTACCAGGCGGCGGCATGTCCTTGAGGAAATCGTAGAGGTCGTTGCCGGCGGTGAAATCCTCGCCCTCTCCCTCGATAGTGATGACCCGAACCGCGGGATCGTTCGCCGCGCTCTCGATTGCTTCGGCCAGGGCTGCATACATGGCGACGGTGATGGCGTTGCGCTGGCGTGGGCGGGACAGGGTGAGCGCCAGCTGGCCTGAGTCGCGACGCTCGACGATGACGGACATCAAAATCTCCCTGATTTCCCCGAATCGGGTGACCTTGATGGGCGCAACCGCTATCGGGTGGCAAATCCCCCCGAAGCCGTAAGGAAGTTTGCCAGATGAAATTCTTCGCCGACACCGCCGACATCAAGGATATCCGCGAACTGGCCGAGGCCGGGCTGCTCGACGGGGTCACCACCAACCCGTCGCTGATCAAGAAATCGGGGCGCGATTTCATCGAGACGATCACCGAGATCTGCCGGCGTGGTGCCAGGCCCGGTGTCGGCCGAAGTGGTCGCGACCGAGCATCAGGCGATGATGAAGGAGGCCGAACGGCTGCGGAAGATCGCCGACAATATCGTCATCAAGGTGCCGCTGACGCCCGACGGCCTCAAGACCTGCAAGGCGCTGACCAGCGACGGCACGATGGTCAACGTCACGCTCTGCTTCTCGGCCAATCAGGCATTGCTCGCGGCCAAGGCGGGGGCGAGCTTCATTTCGCCGTTCGTCGGACGGCTGGACGATATCGGCCAGCCGGGGATCGAGCTGATCGCCGACATCCGCCTGATCTACGACAATTACGATTTCGCGACCGAGATCCTGGTCGCCAGCGTGCGCAATTCGATCCACGTGCTCGACGCCGCCAAGCTCGGCGCCGACGTGATGACCGCGCCGCCGGCGGTCATCTGGTCGCTGTTCAAGCACCCGCTGACCGACTCCGGGCTGGCCGCCTTCCTCAAGGATTGGGAATCGACCGGGCAAAAGATCTGACGGGCATCCGGCGCGACAGGCGGGATAAGATCGGGTAGATAGGCGGGGCGGAGGTTCGACCCATGTCATTCCAGCTCATCGCTTCGTTTTTCGCCTTGGCTGCGGCTGAACCGCACGATCACGGTACGTCGCCGGCCCTTGGCGACGTCAAGCTCGAAGCGAGTTGTACGCCGGTCGCGCAGCAGCGTCTGGTCGAGGCACTGGGCTGGCTTCATTCCTTCGAATATGATCCGGCGGAACGCACGTTCCGGCTGGCCGCGGCAGCCGATCCGAATTGCGCCATGGCCCATTGGGGCGTGGCGATGAGTAATTTTCATCCGTTGTGGGCGCCACCGACCGCCGCCGAGCTGAAGCGTGGGCGCGAGGCGCTGGCGCTGGCGGACAAGGCTGTCGGAGCAAGCCCGAGGGAGCGCGCCTATGTCGAGGCGCTGGGCCGCTTTTTCAACCATTCGGAGCGCCTCGACCACCGCCAGCGGGTACTGGCCTACAGCGATGCGATGCAGCGGCTCCAAGAAACCTATCCCGACGATCCGGAAGCAGCGGTGTTCTTCGCCTTGGCCCTGATTGCAGCGGGGACGATCGACGACGATCCCGCGTTCAGCCGTGAGAGCCGGGCCGCGGCAATTCTTGACACCGTGTTGGTGCGGCAGCCCAACCATCCGGGAGTTACCCATTATCTGATCCACGGGTTCGACTATCCCGGACTCGCACAGCGCGCGCTCCCCGCCGCGCGGCGTTATGCCGGGATCGCTCCTGCTTCGGCCCATGCCCAGCATATGCCGTCGCATATCTTTACCCGGCTCGGATTGTGGGACGACTCAATCGCATCCAACAAGCAGGCGGAGGCCGCCGCGCGCGAGCATGCCAGGTCACGCAACCTGCCCGGCGCGTGGGACGAGCAACTGCACGCCATGGATTATCTGGTCTATGCCTACCTACAGCGCGGCAAGGACCAGGAGGCTGAAGCGGTGATTGCCTCCCTCAACCAAATCGAGCGGGTCGATCCGCCCAATTTCAAGGTCGCTTATTCGGCGAGCGCCATCCCCGCACGATTTCTGTTGGAGCGCCGGCGCTGGGCGGAGGCAGCCACGCTTGCGCTGTCTCCAAGCGCACAGGGACTGGTGGCGTGGGACAAATTCCCATGGGCAACGGCGCATCTTCATTTCGCGCGCGCGGTGGGCGCTGCGCGCAGCAATCAGCCCGTTTTGGCACGGCAAGAGATCGATCGGTTGATCGCGATCGAAGGATCGATGGTCACGCCGCCGGGCGAATATGACTGGAGCAAGCAGGTGGCGATCGGGCGACGGATTGCCGAGGGCTGGCTGGCGCTGGCCGAAGCGCGGCCGGACGAGGCGATCCGGATTATGACCGCCGCGGCCGACCTCGACGATGCGACGGAAAAGCACCCGGTCACGCCCGGATCGATCCTTCCGGCGCGCGAGCAGCTTGGCGAATTGTTGCTGGAGGCTGGCCGGTATCGCGAGGCACTGCGGCAATATGAATCGTCGTTGGCGCGCGCGCCGCGCCGCCTGGCGGGGGTCCACGGCGCCGCTCGCGCGGCTCGGTTGGCGGGCGACAAGGGCCGGGCCCAAGCGCACAGGACCGAACTCTCGGCCCTGCTGTCGGGCGGGAACAGAGCACGGCCCGAATGGCGAGAAGCGAGTCGTGCCGCCGACCGTCCGTAACCCCGTTGAGCGGACATTAACTGTCTGCTGATACCGAAGCGCCATGGGCAGGGTGATTTCTTTCGAGGAACATGCGGTGGCGCGATTGCGCGACCGGTTGGGTGAGGCGGAGACCGCGCGCGCCGATCTGCTGGCGTTTGCGCGCGGCCATTCAGGCGCCGTGGCATCGATCCACCAGGCGATGTTGCAGGCGATGGAAGCCGAAAGCTTCGATGACTTGCTCACCGTGGTGACCTTCGACTGGCCGGCCACGCTAGGGCTCGACTCCGTGGTGCTGGCCCTGGTCGTGGGCGATCAGGCGTTCCGCGCCGACCGCCTCGGTATCAACATCCTGGCGCGGCCGATCGTCAATCGCGCGATGCAGTCGCTCGGGGCGGTCGAAATGCGCAATGTCGAGCGCGGACATCCGTTGTTCGGGGGGAGCGCCGATGCGGTCCGCAGCGAAGCCCTGATCCGGATCGATTCGCCGTCGCCCTTGCCTTATGGCCTGCTGGTGCTGGGCCAGCATGGCGAACAGTCGCTCGATACTCCGCATGGTGCCGATCTATTACTGTTCCTTGGTTCCGGCCTCGCCGCTATGATCCGGCGATGGACGATGAGCGGCCCTACCACGAACTGACGGGGCACCCGGCGCGGGCACTGGCGGCGCGCTGGGAATCTTTCCTGGCGCATGATCGCCGGCGATCGCCGCATACGGTGCGTGCCTATGTCGCCACCGCGCATCGCTTCATCGATTTTCTGGGATCGTATCGGGGCGAGGAGATCGGCCGGTTCGGGCTGCTCAATGTCGCCGCGGCCGACTTGCGCGCCTTTCTGGCCGAGCGGCGTGCCGGCGGGCTTGGTCCGAGCAGCGCGGCGCGCGAAATGTCGGCGGTGCGGGCGTTCCTGACCTTTGCGGCGGAAGATGCGGGCAATGTCGCGCAATTGCCCCGCACCCGCGCGCCCAAGCGCCCGCGCACGCTGCCGCGCCCGGCCAGCCCAGCCGACGCGATGGCACTGGCGGAGGAAGCGGGGGCGGCGAGCGACGACTGGATCGGCGCGCGCGACATGGCGATCCTGCTGTTGCTCTACGGGTCGGGGCTGCGGGTCGCCGAGGCGATGGGACTGACCGCCAACGTGCTGCCGATCGCGCGGACGCTGCGGGTCACGGGCAAGCGCGGCAAGACCCGCGTGGTGCCGGTGGTCGAGGCGGTGCGCGAGGCGATCGCAGCCTATGCCAAGGCGTGCCCGTGGCCGCTGGTCGGACCGACGCCGTTGTTCGTCGGGGTGCGCGGCGGGCCGCTCAATCCGGACCTGGTTAGGCGCGCGGTGCGCAGCGCGCGGCATCGGCTCAACCTGCCCGACACGCTGACCCCGCATGCGCTGCGGCACAGCTTTGCGACCCATTTGCTGGCGGGCGGGGCGGATCTGCGTTCGCTGCAGGAATTGCTGGGTCATGCCAGCCTGTCGTCGACCCAAATCTATACCCAGGTCGACGCGGCGCAATTGCTCGATGTCTATCGCCACGCGCATCCGCGCGCGTGACTAGTCGCGGATGACGGTTCCGGTAGCGGGATCGATATTACGGTGGGTCCACAGGCGGTGGACGTAGCCGATGGCGAGAAGGATCAGGATGGCGTTCGATGCCGGGCCGATGACCAAGTCGATGTCGCGATAATTTTCGCCCAACTTGTAGCCTGCGCCCGCGAGAATTGCGGTCCAGCCGGCAGTGCCCAGCGTAGAGGCGAGGACAAAGGTCGAGAAGCGCATCTTGAGGAGTCCGGCCGGAACCGAAACCAGACTGCGCACCGTCGGCAGCATCCGGGCCAGGAATACGAAGAAGGTGCCGTTCTTGCGGAACCAGTGCTCGGCCCGCTCAACTTCCGGCCAGGTGATGGTCAGCCAGCGGCCCCAGCGGCACGACGATCGGGCTCGCAACCGCGCGATGCCCAGCGCCCGGGCGGCGAGATACCAGACGATATTGCCGAGCATGGCACCCGCCGTGCCGCAGGCGACGACCAGCCCGTAGTGAAGCTTGCCCTGGCCCGCGGCGACGCCCGCGACGGGCATGATCACTTCGGACGGGATCGGCGGGAAGATGGTCTCCAGGAACATCAGGAAGCCGATCCCGAGATAGCCTGATTGCTCGATCAGGCGGATAACCCAGTCGCTCATCGCTCAGCGCCTCCGGGCGTTGAGGCGGGCCTCGATTGCGTCCCAGATCAGCGCCGTGGTGTCGGTGCCGTTGAACCGGTCGATCGCGACGATCCCGGTGGGCGAGGTGACGTTGATCTCGGTCAGCCACTCGCCGCCGATCACGTCGATCCCGACGAAGACCAGCCCGCGGCGCTTGAGCTCGGGCCGAGCGCGGCGCAGATTTCCTGCTCGCGCGGCGGTGAGCTCGGTCGCCTCGGCGCGACCGCCGCCGACGGCGAGGTTCGAGCGGAACTCGCCCTCGCCGGGAATGCGGTTGATCGCGCCGGCGACCTCGCCGTCGACCAGGACGATGCGCTTGTCGCCCTCGGCGACCGCGGGCAGGAAGGCCTGGACCATGTGCGGTTCGCGCCAGGCGGCGTTGAACATTTCGAACAGCGCCGACAGGTTGGCGCCGTCGCGGCCGATCTTGAACACCGCCTTGCCGCCATTGCCGTGGAGCGGCTTGACCACGATCTCGCCATGCTGCGCCAGGAATTCGCGCGCGACGTCGAGCGAGCGGGTGATCAGCGGTCGGCGGCATGAACCGCGCGAAATCGAGCACCCACACTTTCTCGGGCGCGTTGCGGACGCTGGCCGGATCGTTGACCACCAGCGTCTCGCCCGCGATCCGCTCGAGCAGATGGGTGGCGGTGATGTAGCCGAGGTCGAACGGCGGATCCTGGCGCATCAGCACGACATCGACGTCGCGGCCGAGATCGACCGTGCGCGGCGTCGCCGAGCGGTGAAATGGTCGCCGGCGACGCGCTGGACGGTCACCGGCGCGGGCCAAGGTCGAACAGCCGGTCGTCGATCCAGCTCAGCTCTTCCGCCGCATAATGCAAGAGCCGATGCCCGCGGGCCTGCGCGGCGAGCATCAGAGCGAAGGTCGAATCGCCCTCGATGTTGATCGATTCCAGGGGATCCATCTGGACGGCGACGGTCAGGCTCATGGGGAAGTGCGCCTAGTGAAGGGCGCGGCCTTTGTCACCCTTGCCACACGTCGACGAGGTGAAGCGGCAGGCGGCGCGGGACGATGAAGATGGCATCGACACGGATATCATCGCCGGGACGGGCGTAACGTGGAGCTAGCGCTTCCGCAGCGGCCGCCACGCGGCGCAGGCGATAGCGGTCGAGCGAGATGCCCGCCGCATCGGCTGTGGCGCGCTGCTTGACCTCGACGAAGGCGAGCATTCTGCCACGGCGCGCGACGAGATCGATTTCGCCGCCGCGCAATTTCACCCGGCGCGCAAGGATTCGCCAGCCGTGGAGCCGGAGCCACCAGGCGGCGAGCGTCTCGGCGCGGCGGCCGCGCTGCTCGGCCTCGCGGCGGTTCAGGTGGGCGGTCCCGAGCGCGAGGGCGCGGGCATAGGCGCGCTTGCGGGGGATGTTGAGCGCTTCGGCGACATCTTTCGCGGCGCGCGAGGGGGTTTGCGTGGCGAGCGCGCTTCGGAGCGCCGCATCGAGATCGTCGTCGCTGGTTGCGGCGCGCTCGGCGGGCGGGCCGACGACGATCACGATCTCGCCCTTGGGATGGCTTTCGGCGTAGCGTCCGGCGAGATCGGCCAGGGTGCCGGTGACCGTCTCCTCATGCAGCTTGGTGATTTCGCGGATCACCGCGGCATCGCGATCGCCAAGACGGGTGGCGAGTGCTGCAAGGCTGTCATGCAAGCGAGGGCCGCTTTCGTAGAAAACGAGGCTGGCGCGCAAGGCGGCCAGTTCGGCAATGGCATCGGCGCGCGCCTTGGCCTTGGCGGGCAGAAAACCGGCGAACAGGAAGCGGTCGGTCGGGAGCCCGGCCAGCGTCAGCGCGGCGATCGCGGCGCAGGCGCCAGGGACGGTATGGACGGCGTGACCGGCGGCGCGCGCGGCGCGGACGAGTTTATAGCCGGGATCGGAGATGAGCGGTGTGCCGGCGTCGCTGACGAGGGCCACTGCCTCGGTCCCGAGGCGCGCTAATATCCGGTCGCGTTCGGCCTCGCTCGAATGATCGTGATAGACCGCCATCGGCGCGGTCGCCCCGACATGGGCGAGCAATTTGGCAGTGACGCGCTTGTCTTCGGCGAGGATCAGGCTTGCCCCGCGCAGCGTGTCGGCGGCGCGAGCGGTGAGATCGGAAAGATTGCCGATCGGCGTCGCCACGATATACAGGCCGGGAGTGAGGGAGACGGACATAGGACAGGTCATGGCACTTTCCCTTGAGAAGCGGCAAGCGCGACGCGCGTCACTGACGATGCTGGCGGTCGCCGGCCTGATGCTGTCCAGCTGCCAGACACGAGCGCCGATGCGTCCCGTCGGGCCCGAGCCGGTAGTGTGGTCCGACGATGTCGATGCGCCGCGACACAAGGTGGCGCTGATCATCCCGCTGACCGGCGAGGATGGCGGGGTGGGCACCTCGATCGCAAACGCCGCCAGCCTGGCCCTGCTCGACAGTGGCAATCGCTCGATTCGGCTGGTGACCTACGACAGTTCGAGCGGTGCCGCGGCGGCGGCCAACCGCGCCATCGGCGAGGGGGCCGAGTTGATCCTGGGGCCGCTGCTGGCCGAGGATGTGCGCGCGGTTGCGCCGGTAGCACGCCGTGCGAATGTGCCGGTGGTGGCGTTCAGCAACGACAGTAGTGTCGCCGGGAACGGAACCTACATTCTCGGCATCACTCCGCTGCAGGCGATCGATCGGGTGGTCCGCTATTCACGCGGTCGCGGCGCGGCGCGGTTCGGGGCCCTGGTCCCGACCGGTCTGTACGGCCAGCGCGCGGCGCAGGCCATGCTCGGGTCGGTGCGATCGTCGGGCGGGCAGATGGCGGGGCTGGAGACGTTCAACCGGTCGGCCAGCGCGGCAAGATCGGCAGCGACAAGCTTGAGCAATCGCGGGCCAATGGATGCGGTGCTCATCGCCGACAGCGGCAGGATTGCGGCAGTCGCGGCGTCGGCGCTGCGCCCGGGCGCGCGGCTGCTCGGCACCGAACTATGGGCCAATGACAAGACGCTGGGCACGAGCCCGCGGCTCCGCGGTGCGCTCTATGCGGCGGCGCCCGATACGCGATTTGTCCAGCTCGTCGGTCGCTACCGGGCGCGCTATGGAAAGACCCCGTATCGACTGGGCAGTCTGGGCTATGACGCGGTCCTGCTGACGGTGCGGGCCAGCCGGGCGTGGCCGGTCGGGCGACCGTTCCCGGCGCGGAGCCTGGTCGACCGGGAGGGATTTGCAGGCGTCGACGGCATTTTTCGCTTCGGCCGCGACGGGATCGCCGAACGAGCGCTCGAGGTGCGGCAGGTTACGGCGACGGGATCGACAATGGTGTCGCCCGCAGCCGCCAGCTTCGCCAAGTAAGCAACTTGAAACATTGGCGTAACTGGATCATCCTGCGATTCGAATGAATCGGAGGAGGGTTCGATGATTTCGTTGCTGGTCGCCAGCGCGGTTGGACTGACCGCATTGCAGGCGGGGATCGACATCCCGCGCAAGAATTACGTGGCTTGCCTGAAGGGCGCATTGGACAGCGCCGTGTCACAAAATGTCCCGGCGGCGGACTATGGCGCCTACATCGCCAAGACCTGTGCGGCGCAGGCCGACAGCCTGCGCAGCGGGCTGATCGGGTTCGACGTCAAGAACGGCATCAAACGGACGCAGGCCGCGGCCGATGCGCAGGCACAAATCGACGATTATGTCGCCATGTCGACCGAGAAATATGAAGCGCGGCTGGCGGTGAGCAAGCCTCGGCCAGCCCCGGCGGCAAACGCGGCCGCCCCGACACCAACCCCCGCCGCCGCACCCAAGAATTAGGCGGCGATCTCGGCGAGGATCGAGTCGAGCAGCAGGCGGCCCGATTCGGTCGTCGAGAGGCGCGACCCGTCACGCTGCAGCAGGCCGTGGCCAATGAGGCGATCCACTGCCGACTGAATGACGATCGGGCGATCGAAGCGCGTCTCCAGCGCCGCGAGATCGATTCCTTCGGCGAGCCGCAGTCCCATCACGAGTGCCTCGCTGGCAGCTTCGGCGGCGGTGAGCGCCTCCTCCTCCACCAGGCCGTGGCGGTTGCGGGTGATGGCGCCCAGGAAATTCTCGGGTTTCTTGTGCCGGACGGTGCGCTGGCCGAGGCGGCGGCCGTGCGCGCCAGGGCCGACGCCGGCATAATCGCCATAGCGCCAGTAGGTCAGGTTGTGGCGGCTCGCGGCGCCGGGGCGGGCATGGTTGGAGATTTCGTAGGCGGGGATGCCGGCCGCGGCGGTGCGGGCCTGTGTCAGCTCGAACAGTGTCGCGGACATGTCGGCATCGAGCGGTTCGAATTCATGGCGCGCGACCATCGAGGCGAAGCGGGTGCCGGGCTCGATTGTGAGCTGGTAGAGCGAGAGATGCTCGGTGCCGAGGCCGATCGCGCGATCGAGGTCGCGGCCCCACTTCGCTTCGTCGTCGCCGGGGAGCGCATAGATGAGGTCGAAGCTGACCCGGTCGACCGCCGATTGCGCGGCGGCGAGCGCGGCCAAGCCCTCGTCGGCGCTGTGGGCGCGGCCGAGGAAGGCGAGGGCGGCATCGTCGAAGCTCTGCAGGCCGAGGCTGATGCGATTGACCCCGGCGGTGGCGAGATCGGCGAAATTGGCGGCCTCGGCGCTGTTGGGATTGGCTTCGAGCGTGATCTCGATGTCGTCGCTGGCGGGCCAGTGGGTGCGCGCGGCGGCGATCAGCGCTTCGACCGTGGCGGGCGGCATCAGCGAAGGCGTGCCGCCGCCGAAGAAGATGCTGGTCAGGCGGCGGTCGGGAAGGAGGCTAGCTTCATGCGCGAGGTCGGTCAGGAGCGCGTCGCGCCACGCATCCTGATCGACCGTGTCGCGGACGTGGCTGTTAAAGTCGCAGTAAGGGCATTTGGAGACGCAGAACGGCCAGTGGACGTAGAGGGCGAAGGGGGCACGCTCATTCAAAGTCCGCTCGTCCCAAGCACCGTCGAGGGACGTTGACGCGAGTGAAGGTGTCTCGACTTCGCTCGACACGAACGGTTTCATTATTTGCCCAAAGCCGCCTCAAGCAATTTGAACGCTTCCGCGCGGTGGCTGATGGCGTGCTTGGCCGCCGGGTCGATCTCGCCGAAGGTCTGGTCCATGCCGACGGCAACGAACATCGGGTCGTAGCCGAAGCCATTGTCGCCGCGCGGCGGCCAGACGAGGGTTCCGTGGACCTTGCCTTCGAAGCTCTGCACCTCGCCGTCGGGCCAGGCGAGCGACAGCGCGCAGACGAAATGGGCGTCATGGCCCGCGTCGGGACCGGCGGCCTCGACCTCGCGCCACACGCGTTCCATCGCGCGGCCGAAGTCGCGATTGCCCTCTTCGTCTTCGGCCCAACGCGCGGAAAAGATCCCGGGCAGTCCGTGGAGCGCGTCGACGGCGAGACCACTGTCGTCCGCGAGCGCGGGCAAGCCGGACAAATCGGCCGCCTCGCGCGCCTTCAGCTCCGCGTTGTCGACGAAGGTGACGCCGATTTCCTCGGGCTCGGGCAGGTCGAGATCGGCGGCGCCGACGCACTCGATGCCGTGGGGCGCGAGCAGTTCGCGGATTTCGCGCAACTTACCCGCATTGTGCGTGGCGATGACCAGCTTGGGACCGATCGCCTTCATCGGCCGGTCGCCGCAAGCTGGGCCTTGAAGATGTCCGCGCAGCCGATCTTGGCGAGCCGCAGCAGGCGGAGCAACGCCTCGTCGTCGAAGGTCGCGCCCTCGGCGGAGATTTGCGCCTCGACGATCGCGCCGTCGCCAGTGAGCACGAAATTGCCGTCAGAGCCGGCCGAGCTGTCCTCGATATAGTCGAGATCGAGCACCGGCATTGCCGTCGTGGATCCCGCACGAGACAGCGGCGACCTGGGTGGTGATCGGGTCATTCTCCAGCTTCAGCGTATCGACCGCGAGGCGAAGCGCGACCCAGGCGCCGGAAATGGAGGCGGTGCGGGTGCCGCCGTCGGCCTGGATGACATCGCAATCGATGACGATCTGGCGTTCGCCGAGCGCTTTCAGATCGACCACGGCGCGAAGCGAGCGCCCGATCAGCCGCTGGATTTCCTGCGTCCGGCCCGATTGCTTGCCCTTGGCGGCCTCGCGATTGCCGCGGGTGTGGGTGGCGCGGGGCAGCATTCCATATTCGGCGGTGACCCAGCCCTGGCCCTTGCCGCGCAGGAACGGCGGCAGCTTTTCCTCGATGCTGGCGGTGACCAGCACGCGGGTGTCCCCGAAACTCACCAGGCAGCAGCCCTCGGCATGTTTGGTAAAGCCCGGCTCGAAGCTGAGGGCTCGCATCTGGTCGGGGGCGCGGCCGCTGGGGCGCATGAACTTCTCCTAGTCGTGGTTTCGCGCTCCCTAGACCGGCAGGCGCGGCAATCCTAGATGGGACGCGCCATGACCACCGCGCTTCCCGAATTGACCGACCGCATGCGCCAGATCTTCGGGCTGGTGGTCGATGCCTATCATCGAGCGAGGGGTTCCGGTCGGGTCGAAGATGCTGGCGGGCAATGTCAGCCTGTCGCCGGCCTCGATCCGCGGCGTGATGCAGGAATTGGAGGAGCGCGGGCTGCTGACCCATCCGCACACTTCCGCCGGGCGGGTGCCGACCGAGAGCGGGCTGCGCCTGTTCGTCGACGGGATCATGCAGGCGACGCTGCCCGCTGCGGCCGAGCGGGCGCAGATCGAAGCGCGGATGGAGCGGCATGGATCGATCGAGGATGCACTGTCGGGCGCGACGGCCGCTCTGTCCGGTCTGTCGGCCTGCGCCGGGGTGGTGCTGACCCCGAAGCGCGAGCTGCGGCTGCGGCAATTGAGCTTCGTGCCCTTGTCTGCGACGCGGGCGCTGGCGGTGCTGGTCGGGATGGACGGCGCGGTCGAGAATCGGATGGTCGAGCTGGCGCCAGGGACGAGCGCGGTGGCGCTGGCCGAGGTCGCGAATTATGTCAGCGCGCGCCTGTCAGGGCTGACCTTGAGCGAGGCGGAGGCGCGCCTCCGGCTGGAGATAAGCGAGCGGCGCGAGGCGATCGACAGCGCGGCGGCGGAATTGGTCGCCTCAGGGCTGGCGGCGTGGAGCAAGGACGCGGCGCAGCGGCCGGTGCTGATCGTGCGCGGGCAGGCCAACCTCATCGACCAGTCGACCGCCGAGGATCTCGAACGGGTGCGCAAGCTGCTCGACGAGCTGGAGGACCGGCAGGAAATCGCGCGGTTGCTGGAGGGCGCGCGCGACGGCGACGGATGCCGGATTTTCATCGGCTCGGAAAATCGGATGTTCGCTTTGTCGGGCTCAAGCGTTATCGCCGCGCCCTATCGAGACAGCGACGATCGCGTGGTCGGAGTGGTCGGCGTGATCGGCCCGACGCGGTTGAACTACGCCCGCGTGGTCCCCATGGTAGATTTTACAGCCCAAGCACTGACGAGATGGATGGCATGAACGACAAGAATTTTCACGACGAAGCGGAAGAGATTCGCAGCGAAACTGCTGCGGAGGCGCCCGAACTGGCCGAGCATGACCGCGTCGCCGAGCTCGAAAAGGCGCTTGAGGAGGCGCAATCGAAGGCGCTCTACGCCGCCGCCGAGCAGCAGAACACGCGTCGCCGGCTGGAGAAGGAAATGGTTGACGCGCGGTCGTACGCCGCCGCCGGGTTTGCGCGCGACATGCTGGCGATCAAGGACCACATCGACCGCGCACTGGCGGCAGTGAGCGACGAACTGCGCGCCGATCAGACCGCGGCCAATTTCCTCGCCGGGATCGAGGCGACCGCGCGCGAGCTGGAATCGGTGTTCGCCCGCAACGGGGTCGAGCGGGTCGCATCCAAGGGGCTGCCGCTCGATCCGCATCGGCATCAGGCGATGATCGAGATTCCGAGCGACCAGGAACCGGGCACGATCGTCGAGGAAATGCAGGCCGGCTATGTGATGAAGGACCGGCTCCTGCGCCCGGCGTTGGTCGGGGTAGCGCGCAAGCCCGACTAATGGACCTCGCGCGCCTGGCTCGTGGCTTTGGTGGCGAGCGTGAATCGGGGTTCGGTCTGCGGACCGCTTGAGGTGGCAAGGGCGGCGGCGAGGCGGCCGACTTCGGGGCCATGCTTGAAGCCGTGGCCCGACCCGCCGCCGACCAGGATGACGTTGGCCAGACTCGGGTGACGATCGATCAGGAAGTCGCCGTTCGAGCTATTCTCATATTGGCAGACCTCGGCGCCGATCAGTGGTGCACCGCGCAGGCCGGGGAAGCGACGGTCGCGAAAGGCGACGACATTGTCGAGCGCGGACTTGCTGTAAATTCGCGACTGAGTGTCGGGATCGACCACCGCGCCGTGCGTGTCGTGCGCGAACTTGACGCCTTTCCCTTCCAGGTCGGGAAAGCCGTAATAGACGTCGCCGCCGTTGAAATCGGCCCAGCCGGGCATCGCGCCGGGCTGAAACAGCAAGTCGCCCGATGGCGGAGCGAAGTAGAATACCTCTTGCCGGGTCGCGAAGATTCGATTGGTTAGCAGATCGGGAAACAGTTTCGCGAGCCACGGCCCGAGGGCGAAGACAAACAGATCGGAGTCGAGTGCCGCGCCACCGGTGTCGACGATGGCCGTAGCGCGGCCTCCGCTGGTGCGCAGCGAGGTCACCGCCATGGTCCGGCGATCGACACCATAGCCGGAGATTTGGCGGGCCAGGGTCTGCACCGCTCGCCTCGCCATGAGCGCGCCGAAGCGTGGCTCGAGGAAGCCGGTCTCGATTCCAGTAAAGTCGATCATCGGGAACCGGCGGGCCATTTGCTTGCCGTCCATCTGTTCGATGGGCAGACCAAGCCGACGGTTCACCGCGACCGAGTCTGCAAAATAGGCATCGGCTTTGTTGGTAAAGAATAGCACGCCGTGATCGACGAAGATCGGCAGGCCGGACCGGGTCGACAGCAGTTTCCACTCGACCAGGCTGTCGCGCGCCATGCGCGAGTAGATTTCGTCCTTGCCGTAGCCGGCGCGGGTCATCCGGCTCTCACCGCCTGACGAAGCGCGGCTGTGAGCCGGTCCAAAGGCGTCGACCAGGGTCACGGCATGGCCGGCGCGGCGAAGGTGTTCGGCGGTCCAGGTGCCGAACACGCCGGCGCCGATCACCGCGACGCGGCGCGCTTGCTCAGCCCCTTGCGCACGTGACGATCGCGGGGGCCGAAACGGCGACGCCGCCCGCTCCGGTGAGGAGCGAGCGGCGCGTCAGTGCGGGAAGCGGTAATGGCGGCGGCGTGCCGCTTCCCTTGGTCATCTCCGCTTAGCCGCGCTCGGGTTCCGGCGGCGGTGGCGGTGGCGGCGGCGGTGGCGGGCAGGTGTCCGTCGCCAGGATCACCGATCCGTCGGGGCAGGTCTGCGTCGCCGGCGGGGGCGGCGGAGGCGGCGGCGGCGGCGGCGGCGGCGGCGGCGGGAGGCGGCGGTGCAGCGAGGAAGGCCTTGCGCAGCGTCAGCCCGATCGTCCGCGGCGTCCCGACATGATAGCCGAGCCGTGCACGGCCGCCACGTTCGCGATCGAACGCCAGCTTGGCGTTGGTGTCGAACAGATTGTTGACGTAGAGCACCGTCTCCCAGACCATTGTCGAATTCCAGACCGGCCGAGACGTTGACGAGGTTGTAGGCGTTGCAGCTTGAGCTATCGCGTGAAGTCGAAGCTGCCATTGCCGCCAAAGGCGCCGGTGACCGGATCATAGAAGATCATGTTGCCGAAGGCGCCGTTGCCCGGCTCCTGGTCGCTTGGCTGGGTGATCCGATTGCCGACATGCTGGACGCTGCCGGTGATGTACCAGTCGGCATTGTCACTGAACCGCGATCCATAGGTCGCGGTCGCCGCAATCTGGAACTTCGGCACCGACGGCAGTCGATTGCCGTCGCGAATGCCGGTCCGGCTGGCCAGCACGGCATTGTCGACGGTCGAGTCGAACTCGGCCTCGATGAGGCTGCCCGCGACCGACAATTCGAGGCCTTCGGCGGCCCGGAGCGGCGAATTCGGCCTCGACCCCGGTGGTGTGGGCCTTGTCGACATTGAGCACGATACGCGACGAGCAACTGCCGGCATCCACCGTGACCTGCAGATCGCGGATCTTGGTGTGGAAGGCGGCGGCGTTGAAGGTAAGCGGCCCACGCGAATATTTGACCCCCGCCTCGTAGTTCCACAGCGTCTCGTCATTATAATCCGCGGACTGGAACGGACCGTAGACGGCCAGGTCGCCGGCACTGCAGAGTGGCAGGTTGAGCGGATCGTTGATGCCGCCGAGGCGGAAGCCCTTGGCTGCCTGAAGGTTGACGCTGAGGTTGCGGTTTGGCTCCCAGCGTCGCGATTACGCGTGGGCTGAAACCATTCGACTTGGTCTTGTCGCCGATCCGGGTATCACCATTGGCGAAGATGCCGCCCGAAATGAAGTCGCGTTTCTCCTTGAAATTATAGTAGCGACCGCCGGCGGTCAGCTTGAACTGGCCAAAATCGTAGCTCGCTTCCCCGAAAATCGCGCTTTGCTTGATGTCGTAGGGGAGGTCGCGCATTGTAGGGTGAGTCGGCGGGGAAGCCATTGCGCAGGTCGGCAATGTTGAGACCGGGCGCAATAACATCGAGGAATAGCTGACCGGGTGCGTCAGAGCCGGGCGTCGGCAACCGCTGGGCATAGACACGCTCGACGTCGGTGTAAAAGCCGCCGATGACCCACTGGAACGGTCCTTCGCCCAGTCGACGACAGCCGAACCTCCTGCGACCATTGCTTCAGGTCGGTGGTGTCGCGCAGGTTGGAGGGGAGCAGCGCGGCGGGGGCAATCGCCGGGTCGGCGCCAGCAAACGACACGAACACCGATCCGGTCAGCGCCGACGCATCCCGGCTGACCAGGATTTCGCGATCGATGTAACTGGTGACCGACGTCAGCTCGACGGGTCCGAGCCCGAAACTCATGGTCAAATCGGCGAGCAGCGTATTGTCGCGGAACTCCTCGCGAAGCTGGAGATATTGCTTGCGCTTGCCGATCAGGTCGCCGCCGGTGGTGGTGAACTGATTATCGTAGAGATTATAGAATTCCTCACGATTGAAGCCGTCGGCGCGAACTTCCTGATAGACCACGCGTGGCGTGATCTTGATGTCGGCCGTGGGCTCCCACAACAGGGCAAGCGGCCGCCGACACGGCTGCCGTCATTGATATTCTTGCCGCCGGCAGGGCCGACCGCATCGATGAAGCCGGCGTAGCGCGTGCCGTAGGCCACCGCGCGCAGGGCGACATTCTCGCCGATCGGGAAATTGGCCGCGGCCTTGAGGTGGTAGCCGACATCGCCTTCGTCGACCGTGTTGACGTTGGCTTCGAAGGACCCGCTATATTCCCCCAGCCGGGGCTGGTTGGTGATGTAGCGGAGCGTGCCGCCGACGCTGCCCGACCCGAACAGCGTACCCTGCGGCCCACGCAACGTCTCGACGCGATTGAGGTCGTACAGGTCGAAATCGGGGTTGAACAAGGACAGCGAGATGACCGATTCGTCGAGGTAGACGCCGACCTGTTCCTTGACGCCCGGCTGGTCGCGGATGATCTGTCCGGCGGACACGCCGCGGATCGAAACCTGGCTTTGCCCCGGTCCGAGGTTCTGCACGGCGAGGCCGGCAACGTTGCGGCTGATATCCTCGATCGTGGTGGCGTTCGCGCGCTGGATGTCGGCCGCGGTCTGCGCATTGATTGAGAAGGGGACGTCCTGGACACGGGTCGACCGCTTGGTGGCGGTGACAATGATCGCTTCTTCGTCCTCGGGCGCGGCGGCGCTCGGATTGGCCGGATTGGCCGGATTGGCGGCCTGTGCCTCGGCCTCGGCCGTGGTCTGTGTCCAGCCCGGTGCGCTGATCCCCAACGCCGCGACGCCAACCAACAGACTACGTAGTGCACGATTCCGAAGCATGCGAACCTCCCCTGTAAAGGTCGTTTGACGACAGATTGTATGCGCAAGGAGAAGTCGGCGGAAAGGGGGTGTGCCGTTAATTGGGCCAATGTTGCGATTATGTAACAATCGCCTCAAAGGGCAGCAGGTCCCGTTCGCAATGATGCGGCACGGCGATGCCGCGATCGGCGAGAAAGCGGTGGCGGACGATTTCGGCCTGCTGCTCCAACCCGTAGCGATCGAATTGTCGACCGGCCTGGAGTTGATATCCGTAGCGGCAGAAGGGATGGCGCATCAACGGGAGGTAATATCGCCCGTGTTTCTGTGACTGCCAGACATGGGTCATTTCGTGGATGAACAAGCCCTGCAGTGACAGCGATTCCGTTGAAAAATCCTCCGACCAGCGCGGATCGGCGGGATGGAAGTGGATGTTGCCCGTCGGGGCCATGACCACGCCCCTGGGCTGGAAGGGCCACCATCGGCCGCGCACAACCCGCACCCGGTCATAGTCGATCGACTGGCCGAAAATGGATCGGGCGATGGCGATTTCGCCCTGGGTAAGCGGTCGGCGGCTGTGCATCGGAACCGTCGATAAGGCCGCAGGGTTGAGCCGTCGAGCGCCCGGACTGTGACACGCCCTGCCACTTGCAGGCGGGGCGTGGCGCGGCTAGGGCAGCGTCAAAGCTAAACAGGAAGGAAAGTCCACATGAGCGAGACCGCTGATCGGGTGAAGAAAATCGTCGTCGAGCATCTCGGGGTCGACGCCGAAAAGGTCACCGAAGAAGCGAGCTTCATCGACGATCTGGGCGCCGACAGCCTGGATATCGTCGAGCTGGTGATGGCGTTCGAGGAAGAATTCGGTGTCGAAATTCCGGACGATGCCGCGGAAAAGATTTCGACCGTCAAGGACGCGATCGATTTCATTGACCAGAACAAGGGCTGATCGGGACCGATCGGCTGCCGGCTCGCCGATGAGGCGGCACGAACGGCTTCCCGCGTCACAACGGGAGGCCGTTTGCATGTCAGGAACAGGGCAGAGGTGACTAGAATGCGCCGTGTAGTGGTGACGGGATTGGGGCTGGTGACGCCGCTTGGCGGGGACGTCGAGACGACGTGGGCGAATATTCTCGCCGGCAAGTCGGGTGCGGGCAAGATCACCAAATTCGATGCGTCGGACCAGAAGTGCCACATCGCCTGCGAAGTGAAGCCGGCGGATCACGAATATGGGTTCGACCCGGACAAGCGCGTCGACCACAAGGTCCAGCGCCAGGTCGATCCGTTCATCGTCTACGGAATCGACGCCGCGGGTCAGGCGATCGAGGATGCCGGACTGCTCGACATGCCCGAGGAGATGCGGCTTCGCGCTGGCTGTTCGATCGGCTCGGGCATCGGAGGTCTGCCCGGGATCGAGAAGGAATCGTTGGTACTGGCGGAGAAGGGTCCCGGCCGGGTCAGCCCGCATTTCGTTCATGGGCGGCTGATCAACCTGATTTCCGGCCAGGTGAGCATCAAATATGGGCTGATGGGTCCCAATCATGCGGTGGTCACGGCCTGCTCGACCGGCGCGCATTCGATCGGCGACGCCGCGCGGATGATCAAGGACGACGACGCCGACATCATGTTGGCAGGCGGAGCGGAGGCGACAATCTGCCCGATCGGAATCGCGGGCTTTGCCCAGGCGCGGGCGCTCAGCACCAATTTCAACGATCAACCGGAAAAGGCTAGCCGTCCCTACGACAAGGACCGCGATGGCTTTGTCATGGGCGAGGGCGCGGGGGTCGTCGTGCTCGAGGAATATGAGCACGCCAAGAAGCGCGGCGCCAAGATTTACGCCGAAGTGGTGGGCTACGGCCTGTCGGGCGACGCCTATCATGTCACCGCCCCGCATCCGGAAGGGTCGGGCGCCTATCGCTCGATGCAGATGGCGATGAAGAAGTCGGGGCTCGACCTGGGCGACATTGATTATATCAACGCCCACGGCACATCGACCCCGCTCGGCGACGAACTCGAGCTGGGCGCAGTGCGCAAATTGTTCGGTAACCACATCGCCACCATGTCGATGAGCTCGACCAAATCGGCGATTGGGCATCTGCTCGGCGGCGCTGGGGCGGTCGAAAGCATCTTTTGCATTCTCGCCATCCGCGACCAGATCGTCCCCCCGACGCTCAACCTCGACAATCCGAGCGAGGGAACTGCCGGGGTCGATCTGGTGCCGCACGTCGCCAAGAAGCGCGAAGTCAAAGCCGTGCTCAACAACAGCTTCGGCTTCGGCGGGACCAACGCCAGCCTGGTGATGAAAGCGGTGTGAAGAAGCGCCTCGGTCAGATCGGGGTGGTGATCGCCTTCGCGGCGATGGCGGTGGTCGCATATTCGTGGTGGGGTCCTGGACCGGCGAAGAAAGCCATTGTCGTGACCATCCCGCAGGGGGCGACGCTGCAGGGGGCTACGGATTATCTTCACTACGCCGGCGCGATCGAGGGCAGCCGCAAGAAATTCTACTGGCTGGCGCGGTTGCTTGGCGAAGGTGATCCCATCCAGGCCGGGGAGTTTCGAGATTCCCGCCGGGGCGAGCCCCGCCGATGTGCTGTGGCTATTGCAGAATGGCACGCCGATGCAGCGGCTGGTGACGATCCCCGAGGGAACGCCGTCGATCATCGTCCAGGAAAAGCTCGACGCGCTGCCCTTCGCCACCGGCGGTGCGCCGCTGCCGGGGGAAGGGACGGTGCTGCCGGACAGCTATACCTACGAACGCGGCGAGGCGCGCTCGGCGATCCTCAAGCGCATGACCGCGGCGATGGACAAGGAATTGGCGGCGCTGTGGGCCAAAAGGAAGACGACCTGCCCGGTTTCGACCCCGCAGGAGGCGCTGACGCTGGCGTCGATCGTCGAGAAGGAAACCGGCAAGGCGGAGGAACGGCGGACGGTGGCGGGGGTCTATTGCAACCGCCTCAGGATCGGCATGAAGCTCGATGCCGACCCGACGGTGATCTATCCGATCACCAAGGGCAAACCGCTCGGCCGGCGAATTCGGCGGTCGGAGCTGGACGCCATCACCGGCTACAACACCTACCGCGAAGTTGGCCTGCCGGACGGTCCGATCGCCAATCCGGGCAAGCTCAGCATTGCCGCGGTGCTCGACCCGGCGCCGACCAAGGCGCTCTACTTCGTCGCCGACGGCACCGGCGGGCATGTCTTCGCCGAGACGTTGGCCGAGCATAATGCCAATGTCGCGAAATGGTACGCGATCCGCCGCCAGCGCGGCGAGATGTGACCGAACCTCAGGAGACCAGAAACTCCGATCGGACATAACCGACTTGCCCATCGGGGCCGTAGCCCCAGGCCCAGCCGCGGCTGCAATCGAGGATCCGGATCTCGTCCCCCTCGACCAGCGTGGCGACCGTCACCGCTGCATCGTCGGCGGCTAGCAGTAAGGTGGACGATTCCCCGATGTGCCGCACCAAGGGTTCGGCATAGTGGGAGGCAATCACTCGTCCAGCCAGTGCTACGTCGGCGAGATCCTGGCGGTAGGCGTTGGTCGCGGGGTCGGGCAATTCCGAGGTCCCGGCAAGTGAAAAGCCGCCCTTAGCGATTGGCGGCGAATGCGGGTTCGCGCTCTGGCCGGTTGTTATTGCTGCCGCCGATGGCTGGCCGCGAGGAGGAACCGTCGCTGGCCCGGAGGTAGCGCTTGAAATTTTCAAGAAACTGGGTCCCATCCTTGGTGCGGACGACGAAGATATTGCGCCGATCGTCCTGGTCGCGTTCGCGACGCAGATAGCCGAGGCTACCAAGAGTGTTCAAGGCGCGAGTGACGACCGGCTTCGAAACGCCCAAGGTCGCCGCGATCCCGCGCACCGTATGCGGCCCCGGGGTCAAATAAATCAGCATCAAAAGCGCCATTTGACGATTGGTGAGATCGGGCTGACCCGACCGCACATAATCGATCAAAGTGCGCATCCAACCGGACAGCGGCCCGTCGGTCATGAATAACTCCTCATCGCCGCGTAGACAGTGACAACGGGACAGGAACGCTTTTGTTGCGTTCCGGACGCATCAATTATCCCCTGAATTCCCCCGGTTAACGCGGCGGGTAACGCGATTCGAGCATGGCAAAGGCCGCGCGGAGGCCCAGCGCCGCCCCACCCTTGGGCCGCCCGGGCTTGGCCGACGGGCGCCCAGGCGAAGGTGTCGAAATGCGCCCAGGGGGTGGACGGATCGACGAAGCGGCGGAGGAATAGAGCCGCGGTAATCGACCCGGCGAAGGGGGAATCGGCGCTGTTGGCGAGGTCGGCGAGGTCGCTGTTGAGCATGTCGTCGTACCCGTCCCATAGCGGCATCCGCCACAACGGATCATGCGCGGCCTGGGCGGCGGCGGACAGGTCGGCCGCAAGCGGCTCGTCATTGGAGAACATGGCGGGCAAATCGGGGCCAAGTGCGACCCGCGCGGCGCCGGTCAAGGTGGCGAAGTCGAGGATCAGTTCGGGCTTGTCCTCGGCGGCGCGGGTCAGCGCATCGCCGAGCACGAGGCGGCCTTCGGCGTCGGTATTGTCGACCTCGACCGTGAGGCCTTTGCGGCTGACGATGATGTCACCGGGACGGAAAGCGGTAGCGCTGATCGAATTTTCGACTGCCGGGATCAGCAGATGGAGCCGTACCGGCAACCGCGCGCCGATGATCAACTTTGCCAACGCCAGCGCATGGGCTGCGCCGCCCATGTCCTTTTTCATCAGCCGCATGCCCGACGAGGGCTTGATGTCGAGCCCGCCGCTGTCGAAACAGACGCCCTTGCCGACGATGGCGATGCGCGGCGCGTCGTCCTTGCCCCAGACCAGTTCGATCAACCGCGGCGTACGATCCCGCGCGGCGCCGCCACCGACCGCGGCAATCATCGGAAAACCGGTGGCCAAAGCATCGCCGTGGGTGACCTCGACCCGGGCGTGGGTAGTCTTGCCGAGATCGCGCACCGCGGCCTCGAGATCGGCCGGACCCATGTTGGAGGCGGGCGTATCGACCATGTCGCGGATCAAAGCAGTGGCCTCGGCAAGGCCGACGAGCCCCTCGATCGCGGCAACATCGCCGGTCAGCAGGATGCGCGGTCCGGCCTTTTCGGCCTTGCCCGATTTGTAGCGGGTGAAGCGATGCTGCGAGAGCATCCAGCCGAGCGCGGCCAGGCCGGGCTCGCCGGCATCGATGCGATAGGTACCCGCGGGGAGCGATTCGCCCAGCTTGGCGAGGCACCACGGCGCGAGGGCATCGGCGCGGTCGACGCAGGTCACGACCTCGAATTCGCTATCCTTTCGGCCCGGCAGGATGGCAAACTGGAACACGCTCTTGGCATCGAAACGGATCGCCTCGAGCATCGACTGGCGAGCGACCGGTTGCTTCTTCGCCCACAGAGTGAACGTGTCCTTGTCGACGACATGGATCAGGCGCGCGGGCTGGCCGCGGTCTGGTTTGAGCAATGCTGGAAAATCGGTCATCGCTTGTCCTTAGCCGCAGCGCGGGACGGGCGACAACATAAGCGCGCCAGACGAACGGGACGCGGACCGCGGCATTGAGGAGTTCGGCGTCCGATTTCTGTGGTTTTGGAGGTTGGGGAGGGGGCGCGCGGTGCTTCGATCCAGATGGGAACGCCGCCGTTTACATCCTGTCAGCACTCGCCTGTTAGGCTCTGCTTCATGACCAGGAACATCGCCGCCCGCGAAAATCATGATGCTTTCGAAGACCGCCGCGCGAGTCCGCGGGTGCGCGTCGCTCTGCCGGCCTTCCTTCAGGGCCCTGGCGCGCGCCAGTCGGTCCAGATCCTCGACCTGTCGGCGGGCGGGGCGAAGGTGAGCTGTTCCACTGAGTTCGCGGTCGGGACGTCGGTGCTGCTCGACTGCGGGACGCTGGCCTGCTCCGGCGTGGTGCGGTGGCAGGCCGGGGGCACGCTGGGGCTGTGCTTCGATGCCGAGCTGGATGCGCGCGAGGTGTCGGCGCTCGCCGACCGGTCGGACGCGCTCGATGCGTTGATGAAGACGCGGGGGTAGGCGGCGGACATTAGCTTCGTCCTCCCGGGCATGACCTGGGATACGTTTTCTTCGTCCGGGTTAAGATCGTCATGCAGGCTCCAGCTCGAAGCCGGGGTGACGAATTTTTACGCCGGCACCCCGAACAAATCATGCTCGTCGCTATCCTCGACCTGCACGCGGACGATGTCGCCGGCGGCCAGATGTCCGGCGTCTCGGAGGTGGACGTTGCCGTCGATTTCGGGGGCGTCGGCCTTGGAGCGGCCGGTGGCACCGCCTTCGTCACCGACTTCGTCGATGATCACGTCGAGCGTGCGGCCGACTTTCGCGGCGAGTTTTTCTGCCGAGATTCGCGCGGTGAGGTCCATCAGGCGGGCGTAGCGCTCTTCCTTGACGGCTTCCGGCACCTGATCAGGCAGCGCGTTGGCGGCGGCGCCCTCGACCGGTTCGAAGCGGAACGCGCCGACGCGGTCGAGCTGGGCCTCTTCCAGCCATTCCATCAAATAGGCGAAATCCTCCTCGGTCTCGCCGGGGAAGCCGACGACGAAGGTCGAGCGGATGGCGATGTCGGGGCAGATGTCGCGCCAGCCCTTCAATCGCTCGAGCACGCGCGCCTCGTTGGCCGGGCGCTTCATCGAGCGGAGGATCTTCGGCGACGCATGCTGGAACGGGATGTCGAGGTACGGAAGGACGAGTCCTTCGGCCATCAGCGGGATGACGCGATCGACGTGGGGGTAGGGGTAGACATAATGGAGGCGGACCCACGCGCCGAGTTTGCCCATTTCGCGGGCGAGGTCGGTCATGTGGGCGCGGACCGGTTCGCCCTTCCATGGCCATTCGGCATGTTTCAGGTCGAGGCCGTAGGCGCTGGTGTCCTGGCTGATGACCAGCAATTCCCGGGTGCCGCTGGCGACCAGTTTCTCGGCTTCGCGGAGGATCGCGTCGGGACGGCGGCTGACAAGGTCGCCGCGGATCGCCGGGATGATGCAGAAGGCGCAACGGTGATTGCAGCCCTCGGAAATCTTCACGTAGCTGTAGTGGCGCGGGGTGAGTTTCAGGCCGGCGCCGATGTCCGCCTGCGGCACCAGGTCGAGGTAGGCGTTGGGGATCGGCGGGGCCGCTTCGTGGACCGCGGCGACGACCTGATCGTACTGCTGCGGGCCGGTGATCGCGAGCACTTGCGGGAAACGGGCGCGGATGACGTCGGCCTCGCGGCCCATGCAGCCGGTGACGACGACGCGGCCATTTTCGGCAATCGCCTCGCCGATCGCCTCGAGGCTTTCCTCCTTGGCCGAATCGAGGAAGCCGCAGGTGTTGACCAGCACGACGTCGGCGCCGGCATAGTCGGGCGACATCTGGTAGCCATCCTGGCGGAGCTTGGTGAGGATGCGTTCGCTGTCGACCAGCGCCTTGGGGCAGCCGAGCGAAACCATGCCGACGCGCGGCGGGGAGGGGAGTTGAGTAGCCATGGGAAGCGCGAGCCCCTAGCGGCTTTTTGGGGCGAAATCGAGGCGAAAGAAGCCGCTAGGCTTCGCGGGCGACCGTCGGCACGATTTCGATGATTCGGTCGCCGGCCTGCAGGGCCCCGGCCCCCACCTCCCAGAATCCAATCGGCTCTCCCCCGCGCAAGATTCGCACGCCGAGACCGCTGTCGATCGAGACCAAGGGCCGGCCAACTTCTTCCAACTCGACCGCGCGTTCCGACAATTGCACCCGACCATCTACCGAGGCGAGGTCGGCGAGATATTCGGCGGTGCCGGTATCGTGCGCCGATCCGGCGAGCAGCAGGCCGGCGAAACTTACCGGATTGATGATCGTCGTCGCCCCCGCTGCCCGCGCTGGCGCTTCATTGTCGACTGTCCGGATGACGACACTGATCGGCAGATCGGGGGCGAGGTGGCGCGCGGTGAGGCAGACCAGGATGGTGGTGTCGTCGCGACCGGCGGAGACGATCAGAGCGGCCGCCCGCTGGATATGAACGGCGATGAGTGTGGCGTCGCGGGTTGAATCGGCCTGCATGACGATACAACCGAGCTCCTCGGCTTCCTCAACCGCCTCGGCGTCGGAATCGATCACGACGATCGTGCCGGGATCGGTCCCGCGGGCCGTCAATTCCTTGATCGCTTCCGACCCCGAGGTGCCGAAGCCGGTGACGATGATATGATTGCACAGAGTGCGCTGGAGCTTCTGCATGCGCCACTTGTACCAAATTTGCTTGATCACAAAAGTATAAGCGGTGCCGGCGAGGATCAGGATAACGAATACACGGATCGGCGTAACCACCAGCGCGTCGAACATCCGCGCCCCATCCGAGACCGGCACGATGTCCCCATAGCCGGTGGTGGTCGCGCTGATCATTGTGAAATAGATGATGTCGGTGAAGCTGACATGGCCGTCGAGATTGTCCTTCAGCCCGTCGCGTTCGATCCAGTGGACCAGGATGATGACGCCGATCAGCGCGAACAATATGGCCAGCCTGACAAAAATCTGCATCCGCACGCTGAGCTGCGTTTTGCGGCGCAGTGTCATGTGATGCGGATCGAGCCTGCGACGACGCAATAGCCGTGTTCGATCGTGGCTGGTCTCGGACATTGGTTCCCCGTGTTCGTGCGTGTCACTGATGGCGCGGGCCGACAGGCGATGCAATGATCAGTCGCTCTGGCGCTGCGCCGCACCGCTGGCTAAGTCGCACTTCACAGCGGGAGTATCTTATGCGTATCGCGATGATTGGCACTGGCTATGTCGGATTGGTGTCGGGTGCCTGCCTGGCCGATTTCGGGCACCATGTGATCTGCGTCGACAAGGACCCGGCGAAGATTGCCGCGCTGGAAGGCGGCGTGATGCCGATCTGGGAGCCGGGGCTGGAGGCCCTGGTCACCGCCAATGCAGCACGCGGGCGGCTCGCATTCACGACCGACCTGGCGGCCGGCATCGCGGGGGCGGAGGCGGTGTTCATCGCGGTCGGCACGCCGTCGCGGCGCGGGGACGGACATGCTGATCTGACCTACGTCTACGCCGCGGTGCGCGAGTTGGCGAAGGCGCTGACCGGCCCGGTGGTGGTGGTCACCAAATCGACCGTGCCAGTGGGAACGGGCGACGAAATTGCGCGGATTCTGGCGGAAGAAGGCGCGCCGGCGGGAACAAGCGTCGCCTCCAACCCCGAATTCCTGCGCGAAGGGGCGGCGATCCGCGACTTCAAAATTCCCGACCGGATCATCGTCGGGGCGGATGACGAACGGGCGCGCGAGGTGCTCAGGGAAATCTACCGGCCGCTGTTCCTTAACCAGGCGCCGATCCTGTTCACCGCGCGGCGGACGGCCGAACTGACCAAATATGCGGCCAACGCCTTCTTGGCGATGAAGATCAGCTTCATCAACGAGATGGCCGATTTGTGCGAGGCGGTTGGGGCCGACGTCCAGGAAGTGGCGCGCGGGATCGGGCTCGACAATCGAATTGGCGGCAAATTCCTCCATGCCGGCCCCGGCTATGGCGGAAGCTGCTTCCCCAAGGATACGCTGGCGCTGCTTCGAACGGCCGAGGAAGCGGGGGTTGAACAACGGATCATCGCGACCGTGGTCAAGGTCAACGACGATCGCAAGGCGCGGAATGCCGACCGGGTGCGCGACGCGATTGGCGGCGACCTCGCAGGCAAGCGGATCGGCGTGCTGGGACTGACATTCAAGCCCAATACCGATGACATGCGCGACGCGCCGTCAATTCCGCTGATCACCGCGCTGGTGGCGGGCGGGGCGAGCGTGGTGGCGTTCGATCCGGTCGGGCGGGAGCAGGCCGAGCCGTTGCTGCCAAAGATCGATTATGCCGCGAGTCCCGAGGCGGTCGCCGACGGTGCCGATGCGCTGGTCGTGGTGACCGAATGGGACGAGTTTCGGGGGATCGACCTCGACGAAATGGCGCGGCGTATGCGGGGCAGGGTTCTGGTTGACTTGCGCAACGTCTATGACCCGGCCGAGGCGCGGCGCGCGGGGCTCGATTATCGCGGCGTCGGACGCGGAAATACTGTTGCAACAAGCGGAACCTAGCCAGACAGGCCGCCAGGTCCGTATCGGAGAAAATATGACGAAGATTGAAAGCGACCTGACCATCGCGGTGATCGGGCTCGGCTATGTCGGGCTGCCGTTGGCGGTCGCACTGGCGAAGAAATTCACGGTGGTCGGAATCGACGTCGACCAGGCGCGGGTCGATGGCTTGCGCGGCGGCGTCGACCGCACCGGCGAGATCGAGCCCACGGCACTGGCGGCATCGACGCTGACGCTCAGCGCCGACGCGGCGGCGGGTCGCGGGGCGGATCTGTTCATCGTTACCGTGCCTACACCGGTCGATTCTGCCAACCGTCCCGACCTGGGCGCCGTCGAAGCGGCGACACGGACCGTCGCGGAGCTGGTCGACGCGAGCAAATGCCCGATCATCGTGTTTGAAAGCACGGTCTATCCCGGCGTCACCGAGGATGTCTGCGGCGGACTGCTGGCGGAGGCCGGCCTGGTGCGCGGACGCGATTTCAAGCTCGGTTACAGCCCCGAACGGATCAACCCCGGCGACAAGGTCCACACCGTCGACAAGATCATCAAGGTCATCGCCGGCGAGGATGAGGCGACGGTGGAGACGCTGGCCCGCGTCTACGGCGCGATCACCTCCGCCGGGGTGTTTCGCGCCGCCTCGATCCGTGCCGCCGAGGCCGCCAAGGTGATCGAAAATGCCCAGCGCGACATCAACGTCGCCTTCATGAACGAAGTGACCCAGATCATGGCCGACATCGGCGTGTCGGCCTGGGATGTGCTCGACGCGGCGAAAACCAAGTGGAATTTCCTCGGCTTTGAGCCGGGGCTGGTCGGCGGCCATTGCATCGGGGTCGATCCATTCTACCTCAGCCATCTGGCGCAGAGCCTGGGCCATCATCCACAGGTGATCCTGGCCGGACGCGAGACCAATGACCAGATGGGCTACTGGATCGCCGACCGGCTGCACGAGCGGCGCGGCGGCAAGCCGGGCAGGGCCCTGCTGATGGGGCTTTCGTTCAAGGAAAATGTTCCCGATTTGCGCAACAGCCGCTCAATCGACCTGTTCCGTCGGCTGACCGAGCTTGGTCACGAGGTGTTGATAGCTGATCCGCATGTCGATGGCGCCGAGGCCGAGGAGCAGTACGGGCGCCCCCTGTCGGACCCGGGCGAGGGGCCGTTTGACCTGGTGATCGGCGCGGTGCGGCATGAGGCTTATCGCGAGCTGTCCCCGGTCGCGCTCGGCGCGATGCTGGGCAAGGGCGGAACGCTGGCCGATATCAAGGGGATGTGGCGCGGCCACGGGCTCGCGCCTACGCTGGATTACTGGACACTCTGAACAATGCTCCGGTCCGTCCCCAACAAGTCGACCAACAGGCTGGCCTTCGTGCTTCGCCGGCGGTTCGAGTTCGGGCTGACCTTGCTAATGGCGGCGTTGGTGCCATGGGCAGCGATGCGATGGTGGATTACCGATACCACCTTCGATGCGGCGGTGTTCCACAACAGTCTGATCGCCAACGTGATGGCGATCTGCCTGGCGCTGTGGATCCGCATATCGGTCAGCACCTATCCCGGCATCCGCGCCGGCCAGATCGTGCTGCCCGCGGTGTTCGTGGCGCACAGCACCATGCTGATCCTGCTGGTGCTGGCGCGAATTCCCTATCACCGGCCGTCGCTGGCGCTGGGGTTTGCAATCCATCTGGTGATTGCCTTCGCCATCTATTTCTTCGTTTCGCGCCGGTTCCGGCCGAGGATCGCGATCGTGCCGGTCGGCAACACCGAGCAATTGCGGCAGATCGACCGGGTCGACTGGCGGATGCTTGCCGCCCCCGAGCTCCACGGGGTGCGCGAATGCCATGCGATCGTCGCCGATTTCTCCGACCTGCCCGATGAATGGGAGGCGTTCCTGGCCGACGCCGCGCTAGAGGGCCGAATGGTCTATCAGGTCCAGCAATTGCTCGAATCACTGACCGGGCGGGTGCAGGTGCGGCATCTGTCGGAGAACAGCTTCGGCAGCCTGGTCCCGGCGCGGGCCTATTCGGCAATCAAGCATCTTGGTGACTGGCTGCTGGCGGTGGCGGTGCTTCCGGTGCTGCTGCCGGTGCTTGGGGTCACCGCGCTGGCGATCCTGCTGGTCGACGGGCGACCGATCCTGTTCCAGCAGCGCCGCACCGGCCGTCAGGGGCACCAGTTCTGGATGACCAAGTTCCGTACCATGAAGGTAACGGGTGAGGTGGAGGACCAGCGCCGCGCGGCGATGACCGGCGACGGCGATGTGCGGATCACGAAGCTGGGCGGGTTTCTGCGCCGCAGCCGGATCGACGAATTGCCGCAGGTGTGGAACATCTTGAAGGGCGAGATGAGCTGGATCGGCCCGCGGCCCGAGGCCGAAGTGCTGTCGGCCTGGTATACCGGCGACGTCCCATTCTACCGCTATCGCCATGTCGTGCGGCCGGGGATCTCCGGCTGGGCGCAGGTCAACCAAGGCCATGTCGCCGAGGTCGACGATATTCACCTCAAGCTGCAGTACGACTTTTTCTACATCAAATATTTTTCGCCGTGGCTCGATATCCTGATCGTATTCCGAACGATCAGGACGATGCTGACGGGGTACGGGTCCAAGTAACGCCTGACGCCGCGCAAAAAGTGTGGGGAGAGGCCGCTAATGCAGCCCCTCCCCGGGGGGTGGCCCGTCAGTCGGCGGGGCTGACCGACGGGCCGGGGAAGCTAGTTACGGACGACCGCCGGTGTCGGCCTCGGCTCCGGCTTCGCCTTCGGCATTGCCTGAAGCGCTAACCGATCCGGCGAGCGCGCCCGCAGTACCGGTGGCGGCGTTGGCGGCGGCATTGGCGGTACCGGTGGCGCGGGCACGAGCCGCGGCAGCGGTCGAGCTCGCGCGGCTGACTGCACCATCGGCAACGGCGCGACCGCGCGCGGCGACCGAGCCGGCAATCGACCCGACCTGATCGGTGCCGATGGCCTGGATGCCAAATCCGCCACTGCCACTGGCCGAGCCCGTACCGGTGACGCTGCCCGCGAGCGCACCGGCCTGACCCAGGCCGCTAGCGCTGGAAACCGCATTGGCCGTGCCGCTGATGGTGCCGGCGAGACCGGCATTGCCGCTGGCCGAACCGCTGCGGACGTCGACCGAGCGGGTGAGAGAGGCGTTGCCGGAACCACTGGCATCACCGGCCAGCGCACCGCCGAGCGAGCCCGTCTGGCCGAGCGCTGAGCCAGCAATATTTCCCGCGCCGCCAAGCGCTCCGCCGGCCGAGCCATTGGCAGAAGTCGAGCCACTCAGGGTCTGATTGACCGTGCCGGTAATGCCGCCGAGCAGCTGTGCCTGGGCCGGCATCGCGATCGCGCCGATCGCCAGCGCGGCGCTGAGCTGGATTGCCTTGTTCATCGTCATTCTCCTTTTTTCAGGAAGGTCTTGGGGACCCTCTGACTGGAAAACGACGGGGCGGAGATACTTCATCCCGCCAAACCCGTATTATTTGGCGTCTATCGGGCGCCGACGAGTTTGGGGATGACCCGGCAGGTGGCGCAGACGATCCCGCGACCGACTCGCCCGCGTCCCTTGGCCGCTTCGTTATCGAGCCGGGCAGTGGAACCGGCGATGGCCAGTCGGGCGGTAACGAATGGTGCGGCGAAGCTGGTTCCTCGAACCCGCGCATAGCCGCGACCGGGAAGGGCAGCGGCCATATCCGCACCGGGGCCGGCATAATCGAGATGGGCTGACCGGCCCGCTTCGGCGAGCGCTCGGTTGCTGCCGTCGACGCCGGTCACCGCGATCACCCCGGGCTGGCTGGCGGGGTAGAGCGGCGGCGCGGCCGGGCCGTCATTGCCGACCGCCGCAACGACCTTGATCCCGCGCGCCTGAACGATGCTGACCGCACGTTCGACCAGAGCGTTGCGCGGGCCGACCAGGCTGATGTTGATCACCGACGGCCGCTTGGCCGCGATCCACGCCATGGCCTTGACGATCGAGGTCGCCGATCCGGCCGCCGGATTGCCGCCATAGACATCGCCCACGAACAGCGAGGCACCGCGCGCGGCGCCCATGAACCTGCCATCCGAGCCGACAATCAGCGATGCCACCGCGGTACCGTGGCCGGTGGCCTGCGCCGCGCCGGCAAAGCCGCGTTGCTCGATCGCGGCCGAGGCCAGCGCCGGCGAGCGGCCGACCCCGCCGTCAATCATGCCGATCACCGGACCGGCCCCGCCGCCGGTTCCGGCTGCCAGCAGCACGCCGCTGGCGGCGAGCGCGCCGCCGGCCGGCTCGAACGCATGGTCGAAATCGGCCGTGATCCCCGGGGCGATGCCGCGCAGGCGGGCCATGCCGCGTGCGGTCGACAGGCCGCGCGGGACGCCGACGATGACGGTGCGGAGCCCAAGACCGGGGTCGAACTCGTCCGACCGGATCGTGAAGCCGTCACGGACCGCGGCGGCGAGCGCCACCGGGGTCGGATCGATGGCGATCAGCTGACCGCGGCGCGCGGGATTGCCGGCGCCGTCCATTTCGAGCGAGGCGCGATTCTCCTTGACCAGTTCGGCCAGCCGCAACCGGCGCAGGTCGAGCAGGGTCGCCGGCGGCGCGGTTTGCACCCAGCGTTCGCTCGCCAGCCGCGACAGGCTCGGGTCGATCGCCTGCTGGACGTCGGCCCGGGTGACCTGGCTGGGCAGGGTGTCGACCGGGGCGCCGCCGATCGCCTGGTCGATCGTCCGGCCGATCGACCCGACCGTACCCCCGAGGGGCGAGCCCCCGCCACCGGGCAAAGACACCGACGGCAATAGCTGCGCGCCTGCGCCGCTGGCGGCTGCGACGAGAAGGAGGGCAAGGAGTCGGGGGGTGTTGGGCATTTGAATCATCCGCTGAATATTCTAGTTGGGGATGAAACGATGCGCCACCGTCGTTTTATCCCACATGATCAGGAAGAGGTCCCCATTTGGAATTCGATCGCGGCTTGCAGGATTGCCTCCCGCGATTGCGCCGCTTTGCGCATGGCCTCTGCCGGCATCCCGCCGATGCCGACGATCTGACGCAGATGACGGTCGAGCGCGCGCTGGTGTCGCGATCGCAGTGGCAGCCCGGGACTCGGATCGATTCCTGGCTGTTCCGGATCATGCGCAACCTGTGGATCGACACGATGCGGTCGCGCGGTCGCAAGGCGGCGTTCGAGGCGCCGCCCGATGCGGGCACGGGTATCGGGTTCGATCCGCGACCGGGCGTGGAAGCGACGATCGACCTCAAGATCGTGATGACGGCTATGGATCGCCTGCCCGACGAGCAGCGCGAGGTGGTGGCGCTGATCCTGGTCGAGGGGCTGGGCTATCGGGAGACCGCCGAATTGCTCGATCTGCCGATCGGGACGATATCGAGCCGGCTGGTACGCGGGCGCACCGCGTTGCTGGCGATGTTGGGTGAATGATCATGGATGACGAACAGTTCTTCGCGTGGCTCGATGGTGAGCTCGACCCGGAAGCCGCAGCGAACGTTGCGGCCGAGGTCGCGGCTGATCCCGATCTGCAGGCCAAGGCGGACGCGCATCGCGCGATGCAGGCGCGGTTGCGGAGCGCGTTCGAGCCGGTGATGGCGCCGCCGCCCGTGGCGGAGAATGTCGTCGACCTGTCGGCGGCGCGCGCTCGCCAGTCGAAGCGGCGGGCTTTGCCAACGATGACCCAGTGGGCAGCGATCGCGGCGACATTGGTCGTCGGGATCGTCACCGGGACGATGGTCGGCGGTGGATCGGCATCATCGGTTCGCACCGACGCCGGCCAGCTGATTGCGGCGGGATCATTGGCCAGCGCGCTCGATACGCGACTGGCCAGCGCGGCCGACGCATCGGGACCGCGGATCGGGTTGACCTTCCGCGACTCGGCGGGTTCGATTTGTCGCAGCTTCACCGATGGCGCGGCGCAGGGGCTGGCGTGCCGTGACGGCGAACGATGGGCGCTGCGCGGCCTGGTCCAGGGAGGGAATGCGGGCAGCGGCGATTATCGTATGGCGGCGGGGGTCGATCCCGCGCTCGCATCGCTGATCGAATCGCGGATGGAAGGCGAACCGTTCGACGCCGCCGCCGAGCGGCAGGCGCGGTCCCAAGGCTGGCGTTAGGCCGCCAACTGCTCCAATTGTTCGCTGACCTCGAGCCAATGGGCCTCGGCCCGGGCCAGTTCTTCCGCGACTTGCGCACGGCGGCGGCTAAGGTCGGTGATGGTCTCCACGCAGTCCACCGCCGCCAGCTCGCGGTCGAGCGCTTCGCATTCAGCGGCTAATTTGGCGCTCGCGGCTTCGGCCTTGGCGGCGGCCTGCTTGAGCGCTTTGGCCTCATCCTTTTCCTTCGGCGTGAGCTTCTTCGACTTGGGCTTCGCGCCCGCGACCTTGGGCTGGTTCCGGCCGAGGACGAAGTCGATATAATCGTCGATGCTACCCGGATAATCGACCGCGCGGCCGTCATCGACCAGCACCAGCCGGTCGGCGGTCAGCTCGACCATGTGGCGATCGTGGCTGATCAGTATGACCGCGCCGTCATAGCCGTTCAGGGCCTGGACCAGCGCCTCGCGCGCATCGACGTCGAGGTGGTTGGTCGGCTCATCGAGGATCAGCAGGTGCGGGGCGTCGCGGGTGATCAGCGCAAGGGCAAGGCGGGCGCGCTCGCCGCCCGACAATTTGCCGACCAATGTGGTGGCCTTCTCGCCCGAGAAACCGAAACGGCCGAGCTGGGCACGGACCGCGCCGGGGGTCTTGCCCTTCATGGCGCGGGTCATATGCTCGAGCGGGCTGTCGTCGCCCGACAATTCCTCGACCTGATACTGAGTGAAGTATCCGACTTTCATCTTGCCCGAGGCGTGGATTTCGCCGTGCATTGCGGGGAGCTGGGCGGCGAGCAGTCGGGCAAGCGTGGTCTTGCCATTGCCGTTGCGGCCGAGCAGCGCGACCCGGTCATCGGGGTCGATCCGCAGATTGAGGCGGCTCAGGATCGGCGTGTCGGCGGTGTAGCCAACCGCCGCCATATCAAGCGTGATCAACGGCGGGCGAAGCTCGGTGGGCGAGGGGAAGTCGAACGCCAGACTGGGATCGTCGGCCAGCGCTGCGATCGGCTGCATCTTGGCGAGCATTTTCGCGCGCGACTGGGCCTGCTTGGCGGTTGAGGCACGGGCGCTATTGCGAGCGACATAATCCTGCAGCCGGGCGCGCTGGGCATCCTGCGAGGCCTGCGCGGCGGCGATCTGGGCGATCCGCTCGGCGCGCTGTTTCTCGAACCCGTCGTAATTACCCGAGTAGAGCGCAATCTTGCCGCCCGACAGGTGGAGGATGACGTCGACCACGTTATTGAGCAGGTCGCGCTCGTGGCTGATGACGATCAGCGTGCCGGTATAATTCTTGAGGAAATTCTCGAGCCACAGGGTCGCTTCAAGGTCGAGATGGTTCGACGGCTCGTCGAGCAACAGCACGTCGGGCGCGGAGAAAAGCAAGGCGGCGAGCGCAACGCGCATCTTCCATCCGCCCGAAAAACTGTCGAGCGGCTGGGCCTGCATCTCTTCGTCGAAACCCAGCCCGAGCAGGATCTGCGCGGCGCGGGCATCGGCGGTATAGGCGTCGATCGCCAACAGCCGTTCGTATATGTCGCCCAGGCGGTCGGGATCGGTAACCGTCTCGGCATCGTGCATCAGCGTGGCGCGCTCTGTATCGGCGGCGAGCACGGTCTCGAACGGGTCGTGGTGCCCGACGGCGCATCCTGCGCGATATAACCGAGCTTGGTTTTCTTCGGCATGTCGATGCTGCCGTCGCAGGCCTCGACCTGGCCGATGATGACCTTCATCAGCGTCGACTTGCCGGCGCCGTTGCGGCCGATCAGCCCGACGCGGGCACCGGGCGGAATCGCGGCGGTGGCGTGGTCGAGGATCAAACGCCCGCCAAGGCGCACCGTGATTCCGTTGATATTGAGCATGTCGGCGCGCCTAGCAGTGAAATGCGGCGAAGGCGAGACAAGCGTGGGCCGAGGTCGGGCGAGCGATCAACAGCGCGGCAAGGCAATCTGCCACCACTACCTGCGCGACGAGGGGGGAGACCATGGTGTGGGCGGGCGACGAGCCGCATCGGCTCCGCCGACCGTGGAGCATTGGTGGCGCTTGGGGGTTAGAGGTACGGCGCCTCCGGCTGCACATGCCATGCGGTTGGCACGACCTGCGCGGCGGCGGCGTCGTTGGGGGTGAAGCTGCCGTTGGCATTGCCGAGCCAGTCGGTCACCGTGCCGTCGCTGTTGCGCCAGAGGATGTCGTCGCGACCGTCGCCGTTGTAATCGCCGATCGCGACCACGCTCCATGCCAGCGGCACGAGCACGCCCGAGATCGCGCCATTGTTGACGAACCCGCCATTGGCCTGGCCGAGCCAGTTGCTGAGCGAGCCATTGTCGTTGCGCCACAGGATGTCGTCGCGCCCGTCGCCGTTGAAGTCGCCGGTGCCGACCACCTTCCACGCCGTGTCGACATTGGTCAGCGCGACGGCGTCGTTGAGCAGGAACCCGCCATTGGCCTGCCCGAGCCAGTCGCTGACCTGGCCATTGGAGTTGCGCCACAGCACGTCATCGCGCCCGTCGCCGTTGAAGTCGCCGGTTCCGACCACGGTCCACGAGGTGGGCACGAACCGCGCCGCATTGGCGTCGTTGGGGGTGAACCCGCCCGTTGCCGTGCCAAGCCAGTTGCTGACCGTGCCATCGGTATTGCGCCACAAGATGTCGTCGCGTCCGTCGCCGTTGAAGTCGCCGGTGCCGGCCACGGACCATGCGATGGGGACGACCGCGGCGGCATTGGCATTGTTCTGGACAAAGCCGCCGGTGGCGGTGCCGAGCCAGTTGGACATCTGCCCGTCGGTATTGCGCCACAGGATGTCGTCACGCCCGTCGCCGTTGAAATCGCCGGTGCCGGCAATCTGCCAAGCCACCGGCACCACGGCCGCGGCATTGGCATTGTTCTGGACAAAGCCGCCATTGGCCTGACCCAGCCAGTTGGACATCTGCCCATCGACATTGCGCCACAAAATGTCGCTGCGCCCGTCGCCGTTGAAGTCGTTGCGGACGTCGGCCACGGCCCCCTCGGCGGTCAGTTGCACCCCGCCGCCCGGGGCGGCGCTGGCGGTCAGGCGCCCGGTGAAGCCCGTCAGGGTCATCGAGCCGTTCAGGATACTGTTGGTTGCGTAGTATAGCGTGCTGCCCGACAAGGAATAAGTGAAGTTGGCGAGGGTGACATCGGTGAAAACAATCGTTTCGCCAACCGAAAGGTCGGTGATGGTGTCGCCAAAGAACGCAGTCGCCACGTCGCGAAAACTGTCGTTCCCCGCGCCGCCGCTAAGCGTGTCAACCGCCTGGCCGCCGATCAGGATATCGTCCCCGCGTTTCCGAGAATCAGATTTTCCCAGCCGTCGCCCCGCAAACTGTCCGCGTAATTCGAACCCTCGATATTTTCGATATTGGTGAGGGTGTCTACGCCCGCGCCTTGCGTATCCTGGGGCGCGCCGGACGCAAGGCTGATGGTCACGCCCGACGTTGCTGTCAGATAAGATACCGTGTCCCGGCCGCCCGCGCCATTCAGTGAATCATTGCCGAGCCCACCGATCAGCACATTCGCCAGGCCATCTCCGGTAATGGAATCATTGAAGTCGGAGCCGACGACAATCTCGATCCCGGAGATGATATCCATGCCGACCCCGGTGTATTGTGCAAACCTCTCGCCCAGGTTGACGCCGATCCCCCGAGTTCGCCGAGCGGAAGGAGAGCGTGTCAGCGCCGCCCCCGCCGTCGATAAAGTCGTTGCCCTCACCGCCCTCGATCGTGTCGTCGCCGTCATTGCCGTAGAGGTCGTCGTTCGCGGCGCCGCCGACCAGATTGTCATTGCCAGAGCCGCCAAAAGCGATGGCTCCGTCGGCACCAATGTAGATGATGTCGTCCCCTTCGCCGCCGCCGAGCCGATCGCGCGAGGGAGTCGACAAACGGATTGATCCCGATCCCGCCGCGGATAATATCGTTGCCCGGACCGGCATCGATATAGTCGGCACCGCTGCTGCCGGTGATGTCGTCGTTGCCCGCGCCCGCCGAAATGGTAATCCCGTAAACACCGTCGCCGGCCCCGGCGATGAGCACGTCGTCGAACGGCGTAAGGGTGATGCTGGGCATATAGTCGATGTTCGCCAGCGTCGCGCCGCCGATCATCAGGGTGCCGCCCGACGTCAACCCGCGGAAATCGACCGTGATCCCGACTGGCGAATTGCGGAAGTCGATAAACAATGCGTCGTTGCCGGTTCCGCCGTCGACGGTGTCTCCGTAAGACGCGAACAGGCGATCGTTACCGCCACCGCCTAGCAGGGTGTCGGGCGTTCCGTCGGCCTGGATGCCCGGAGTGTCGCCGACCATGTAATCGTCGCCTTCACCCCCCTCGAGCCGGTCCGAACCGGCATTCCCGTACATTTCGTCGTTGCCGGCATTCCCATAGAGGGTATCATTGCCGTCACCGCCGTAGATCGTGTCGTTTCCATCACCGCCAGCAATCCAGTCATCGCCGCCGAAGCTGTAAGAGTTATATTCGCCATAGATGACGTCGTTGCCGCCACCGCCGTCGAGGGTGTCGGCCCCTTCGCCGCCACTGATCGTGTCATGCGAAGCGCCGCCGGTAATCTGGTCATCACCTTCCTGGCCGGTGATCTCGTCGCCGTCGGCACCGCCGTGGATCACATCATTGCCAAGGCCACCAACGAGGAAATCGGAACCGCCCATATTGGTGATGAGGTCGTTGCCCTCGCCGCCATAAACCCAATCGTCGCCCAAGCCGCCGTCGAGCACGTCATTGCCGTCCTCGCCGCGCACTTCATCCTGGCCGTCGCCGCCGTTGACGTCGTCGATCCCGGTCCCGGCATAGATGATATCGTTGCCGCCTAGCCCGCGGATGACATCGTCGCCGGTCGTCCCGTCGAGGTTGTCGTCGTTTTCGGTCCCGTTGATGATCGGCATGATGAACTCCCACTCGCCCCGGCGCTTAACGGGACGTACCGACCGTAAGACATCGCACGCAGAAATCTAGCGCGGCGCCCCCTCAAGCGTCGATTTCATCCTCGCTCAGGTTGGCCGCATTGGCCTGGATGAAGTTGAAGCGATGTTCGGGGTTCTTGCCCATCAGGCGGTCGACCAGATCCTTGACCGGCTGGCGGTCCTGATATTCGGCGGGCAGCGTGATGCGGATCAGCGAGCGGGTCGCGGGATCCATTGTGGTTTCCTTGAGCTGGTTCGGGTTCATCTCGCCGAGGCCCTTGAAGCGGCCGACGTCGACCTTCTTGCCCTTGAATTCGGTCCCGATCAGCTCGTCCTTGTGCGCGTCGTCACGGGCGTAGGCGGATTTGGCACCGCTGGTGATGCGGTAGAGCGGCGGCTGGGCCAGGAACAGGTGGCCGCGGCGCACCAGCTCGGGCATTTCCTGGAAGAAGAAGGTCATCAGCAGGGTCGCGATATGCGCGCCGTCGACATCGGCGTCGGTCATGATGATGATGCGCTCGTAGCGCAGCGCGCCCTCGTCGAACTTGTCGCGCAGGCCGCAGCCGAGCGCGAGCTGGAGATCGGCGATTTCGGCGTTGGCGCGGATCTTGTCGGCGGTGGCCGAGGCGACGTTCAAGATCTTGCCGCGGATCGGCAGGATCGCTTGCGTCTTGCGGTTGCGCGCCTGCTTGGCCGATCCGCCGGCGCTGTCGCCCTCGACGATAAACAATTCGGTGCCGGCGGGGTCGTTGGCCGAGCAATCGGTGAGCTTGCCGGGGAGACGGAGCTTGCGCGCGCTGGTGGCGGTCTTGCGCTTGACCTCGCGCTCGGCGCGGCGCTTCAGCCGCTCGTCCATCCGTTCGAGGATCGCGCCGAGCAGGGCGCGGCCGCGGTCCATATTGTCGGCGAGATAATGGTCGAAATGATCGCGCACCGCCGCCTCGACGAAGCGCGCCGCCTCCAGGCTGGTCAGGCGGTCCTTGGTCTGGCTCTGGAAGTGCGGATTGCGGATGAACACGACTGAGCATCAACTCGACGCCGTTGAACACGTCGTCGGCGGTGATCTCCTTGGCCTTCTTCTGGCCGATCAATTCGCCGAATGCGCGGATGCCCTTGGTCAGCGCGGCGCGAAGGCCGGCCTCATGGGTGCCGCCGTCGGGCGTGGGAATCGTGTTGCAATAGTAGGATTCGATCGAGCCTTCGGACCACACCGGCCAGGCGACCGCCCATTCGGCCGAGCCCTGCGCGTCGGGGAAATCCTGGCGGCCGGCAAAGGCCGGGGTGGTAACGCATTCGCGGATGCCAAGCTGTTCGGTGAGATGGTCGTTGAGCCCGCCGGGGAACTGGAAGACGGCGGTTTCGGGGACGTCGGCCGAAGCGAGTTCGGGGGCGCATTTCCAGCGGATCTCGACCCCGGCAAAGAGATATGCCTTGGAGCGGGCGAGCTTGTACAATCGCGCCGGATCGAACCGCATGTCCGCGCCGAAGATGTCGGCATCGGGGACGAAGGTGATGGTCGTGCCGCGGCGGTTGGGGGCAGCGCCGACTTCCTCCAGTTTCGAGGTTGGAAGGCCGCGCGCAAAGGACTGGCGGTAAAGCTTCTTGTCGCGCGCCACCTCGACGATGGTCTCGGTCGACAAAGCGTTGACCACGCTGACCCCGACGCCATGGAGGCCGCCGCTGGTGCTATACGCCTTGCCCTCGAACTTGCCGCCCGAATGGAGCGTGGTCATGATCACTTCGAGCGCCGACTGGCCGGGATATTTGGGGTGCGGATCGACCGGGATGCCGCGGCCATTGTCGCCGACCGTCAGGCGGTTGCCGGGCTCGAGCGTGACCTCGATCCGCGAGGCATGGCCGGCGACCGCCTCGTCCATGCTGTTGTCGATCACCTCGGCGGCGAGATGGTGCAGCGCGCGCGCGTCGGTGCCGCCGATATACATGCCCGGCCGCCGCCGGACCGGCTCGAGCCCTTCAAGGACCTCGATCGCGGAAGCGTCGTAACTATCGGGCGAAGCAGGGCTGGAACCGGAAGCGAAAAGATCGGACATATTGCGAACGCTATAGGGTCGCGCAAAGGGCGCTGCCAAGTGATCATCGGCAGTTTGACGCCACCAATCGCACCGCTATGGCCGAGACGATGGACGGCTCTCCGCAGATTTCCCCGCCAAGCGCACTCGGCAACCGCATCCTCAAGGTCGATCATGCCGGAGAGCAGGGGGCGATTTGCGTGTATCGCGCGCAATGGCTGGTGGCGGGGCTGACCGCGCCGTCGATGCGCGAGCAGCTGGCCGATTTCCTCGTCCACGAGAAACGCCACCGCTCGATCTTCGGCGCGGCGCTGATGCAGCGCGGCCTGCCGCGCTGCAAAAGCTATTGGCTATGTTCGTTCGGCGGCTACGTGCTGGGCGCGGTGACGGCACTGCTCGGGCGGCGCGCGATCGCGACCACCACCATTGCCATCGAATTGGTGGTGCTGCGTCATCTCGCCGAGCAAAGGGCGCAACTGGCGGCCATCGATCCGGCAGTCGCCGACCTGATCGCCAGCATCGTCGAGGACGAGCAGTTGCACCATGACCGTTCGCTCGACGAGGTTGACATCGACCGCGGCTGGCTGCGCGCGGTCCACGCCTTCGTTAGTCGATCAACCGAAGCGGTGATCTGGCTCGGGATGCGGCTCTAGCGGACCCGCGGTCCGCCGAAGGGCAGCGGCGGGGGCGGGCGGCGGTCGCGGCGGGGAAGCTGCGCCTGGTAGGCGACGCCGCAATGATCGACGCAATAGGGGATAGCCCGGATTCGACGCCTGGCCGCAGAAGTGGAAGTCGGGCTCGCCCGGATGCCCCATCGGCCAGCGGCAGATGCGGTCGTTCAAATCCAGCAGGCCGGTCTTGTCGGCCACCTCGGCGCTCGGCTTGGCGGGGACCAGGCGGCGCGGCGGGGCGGGCGGGATCGGCGCCTGCGTGTCGCCCGGACCCTGGCGAATGAAGCCGCCGGGGCCGACCGAACGATATTGCATGGATGGCTTCTCGGCCGGTCAGCGGCTGGCGGGCTGAACCGCGGGGCCGAACTTGGGACCGGTGCCGGTTGGCGCATCGCCCGGCGCGACATCGGCGGCGGCGGCGGCGGCGGCGGGCTTCGGTCTTGGGCGCGGGCGCGGTCTTGGCGCTGGTCGCGGGCGCGGCGGGCTTGGGCGTTGCGGCCTTCTTGACCTTGTCCTTTTCCTCGCCCGCCTTGACCGGCGAGGGGCGCGATTCGAGGCCCGAGGCGATGCGCCTTGCCGATCACGGCATTGCGGCTGACCCCGCCGAGATCTTCGGCGATCTGGCTGGCGGTCGAGCCGCTGGTCCACATCGTCTTGAGGCGCTCGATCCGCTCGTCGGTCCAGGACATGGGAGTAGGTCTCCAAACATATTGCCGCGCGATGGCGGTTGCAGCGCATCGCCGCTGCCGATAGGCGATTGGGCGATGCCGAACCAGCCCCCCGCCAATCGATCCGAACCCTGGACTGCGAACCCGCCGGGCGGTCGCAACCCTGAGCGGGGTCAATTGGGGAGGGCTGAAGACCCTCTATATCAAGGAGGTGAGGCGGTTCTTCAAGGTCCAGATGCAAACCGTATGGGCGCCGGCTATCACGACCTTGCTGTATCTGGTGATTTTCACGGTCGCGCTGGGGCGCGAGCGGCCGCACCGTGATGGGCGTTCCGTTCGCCGATTTCATCGCTCCGGGCCTGATCATGATGGGCGATGCTGCAGAACAGCTTTCGCCAATGCCAGCTTCTCGCTGATGGTCGGCAAGATGCAGGGCACGATCGTCGATTATCTGATGCCGCCGCTCTCGACCGGCGAGCTGATCGCCGGCACTGGTCGCGGCGGCGGTGACCCGCGCCTTCCTGGTCGGCGGGGCGGTGTGGCTGGTGATGTCGCTATGGCCCGGCGTGCACGTTGGCAGTAAGCCATCCGCTATGGGCGCTCTATTTCGGGCTGGCGGGATCGCTGATGCTCGCGTTCCTAGGGGTGCTGACCTCGATCTGGGCCGACAAGTTCGACCAGGCGGCGATGGTCACCAACTTCGTGGTCACGCCATTGTCGCTGCTGTCGGGCACCTTTTACGCGGTCGAGCCAATTGTCCCCGACCTTCCAGGCGGTGAGCCACGCCAACCCCTTCTTCTACGTCATCTCGGGTTTCCGCCACGGTTTCCTCGGCGTGACCGATTCGCCGATCTGGCTCGGGGGCCGGTCCTGCTAGTCGGCGATCAACCTCGCCTTGTTCGCCATTTGCTACGCACTGCTTCGCAGCGGGTGGAAGATCAAGAATTAGGCGAGTCGCGACTTACCGGTCGCTCGGACGGTTTCTGAACCGACCGGCCGATGATTGCCTCGACTGGTCGCACGCAGATGAACCTCACACAACGCCCAGAACAATCAGCCGCTTGGCCGTTGGCTTAGGTGAATGGCGAATAACGACTGCGTTCAGCACTGCCTCAAGAGCGGTCCTAAAAGTCAGTCATCAACCGCTCGAAAGGAGAGCAACGATGCGTAAGTTCCTGATTTCAGCCACCCTGTTGGCCTCGTCGCTGGCGATTGCGGCTCCTGCCGCCGCGCAGGTGCGCGTCACCGTCGGCACCCAGTATGGGAATGCCTACGGCTATGGCAACCAGTATGGCCAGGTTACGCCGTTACAATCAGATTACGGCGGCGTGCGTTCGCTCCAGGTGCGACTGAACAATCTCGAGCGGCAGATCAACCGTCTCGACCGCCGCAACATTCTGTCGGAACGCGAGGCCGATCGTCTGCGCTGGCAGGCCAACGCGATCGAGCGTCAGATCCGCCAGGCTGGGCGTAACGGCCTCAACGGCTACGAGCGCCGCAATCTCGAGATCCGCATCGTCGCGGCTCGAGCAGAACATCCGCTATCAGGCGAATGACGGCAATCGTCGCTACGGCCAGAACCAGTACGGCTACGTATGGCTATCGACCGTGACCGTGACGGCCGTGACGACCGCTACGAAGACGATCGTGGCCACGATCACGACTAAGCCTTCGGGCCTGTCGGCCCCTGTGGCGTAAAAGGAGGGGCGGGATCCGAGACGGGGTCGCTCCTTTCTTTTGCCCAATTTTTTGCCAAGCGCGGCGGGCGGCGATATAGCCGCGGCGTGGCGGCCGGGGAGGCCGCCATTTGCCGTTCCATCGCGCTTCCAAGAGGATCACTTTCATGGCCATTACGCCGCTCATGCCCGTCTATCCGCGTTGCGACGTGCGCCCGGTGCGCGGCGAGGGGGTCTATCTCTATGGCGAGCAGGGCGAGAAATATCTCGATTTCGCCAGCGGCATCGCGGTCAACCTGCTCGGCCATGGCCATCCGCACCTGACCAAGGCGATCCAGAAGCAGGCCGAGACGCTGATCCACGTCTCCAACCTGTACGGCTCGCCGCAGGGCGAGAAATTCGCGCAGCGGCTGGTCGATCTGACCTTCGCCGACACGGTGTTCTTCACCAATTCGGGCGCCGAGGCGGTCGAATGCGCGATCAAGACCGCGCGCCGCTATCACCATGCCAAGGGCGCGCCCGCACAAGCATGACCTGATCACCTTCACCAACGCCTTCCACGGCCGGACGATGGCCACGATCAGCGCGACCAACCAGGAGAAGCTGCGCGACGGGTTCGCGCCGCTGCTGCCGGGCTTCAAGGTGGTCGAATTCGACGATCTCGAAGCGGCGCTTGCGGCGATCGATGACAATACGGCCGGGCTTCCTGGTCGAGCCGATCCAGGGCGAGGGCGGCATTCGCCCGGCATCGCAGGAATTCATGACAGGGCTGCGCAAGGTGTGCGACGAGCACGACCTGATGCTGGTGCTCGACGAAGTCCAGTGCGGCGTGGCGCGGACCGGCAAGCTCTATGCGCACGAGCATTACGGGATCACCCCCGACATCATGGCCTCGGCCAAGGGCATTGGCGGCGGCTTCCCGCTTGGTGCCTGCCTGGCGACCGAGAAAGCCGCGACGCGGCATGGTGATCGGCACCCACGGATCGACCTATGGCGGCAATCCCGCTGGCGATGGCGGCGGGCGAGGCGGTGCTCGACGTGGTCGCCAATGACGAATTCCTCGGCCAGGTTCTGCCAGACCGGCGAGCGCCTGCGCGCCGCGCTCGAGCAGATGATCCCCAATCACGACAATCTGTTCGATCATGTTCGCGGGATGGGACTGATGCTGGGGATCAAGATGAAGACCGACAGCCGCGCCTTCGTCGGCTACCTGCGCACGCAAGGGCATACTGACCGTCGCCGCGGGGGACAATGTGGTCCGCGTGCTTGCCACCGCTGACGATCGACGAAAGCCACATCCGTGAATTCGTCGACGGCCTGTCGGCGGCGTCGGTTGACTATCAGGTGCCCGACGCGGCGTGAGCCACTTTATCGACCTGGTCGATGCCGGCCCGCAGGGGATTGCCGCGATCCTCAAGGACGCGGTGGCGCGCAAAGCCGCGCGGGCGGGATGGCCCAAGGGACGGGTCGACGCCGATGCGCCGCTGGCCGGGCACGTGCTGGCGATGATTTTCGAGAAGAACAGCACCCGCACGCGGGTCAGCTTCGACATGGCAATGCGGCAACTGGGCGGATCGGCACTAGTGCTCGATTCGGCCTCGTCGCAACTCGGGCGGGGCGAGAGTGTGGCCGACACGGCGCGGGTGCTGTCGGGCTATGTCGACGCGATCATGATCCGCACCGACCATCATGCCAAGGCGGTCGAACTGTCCAAATTCGCTTCCGTGCCGGTGATCAACGGGCTGACCGACTTCTCGCACCCGTGCCAGCTGCTGGCCGACATGCAGACGGTGATCGAACGGAAAGGCGCGCTCGCGGGGACTCGCTGGGTGTGGCTGGGAGACGGCAACAATGTCTGCCACTCGCTGATCGAGGCAGGGTCGCTGATGGATTTCGAGGTGCGCGTCGCCTGTCCGGCGGGGCATGAGCCCGACGCGGAGGTGCTGACCGCCGCGGCGGCGCGCGGGGCGACCGTGCCGATCGTCCGCGATCCGCGCGAGGCCGTCGCCGAAGCCGACGTGGTGGTGACCGACACCTGGACCTCGATGGGGCAGCTCGACGACGGCGAGCGGATGGCCGCGCTGGAGCCGTTCCGCGTCGATGACGGCCTGATGGCGGCGGCGAGGCCCGACGCAATGTTCCTCCACTGCCTGCCCGCGCATCGCGGCGAGGAAGTTACCGACGCGGTGATCGACGGACCCGCAATCGGCGGTGTGGGACGAAGCGGAGAACCGGCTCCACGCGCAGAAGTCGCTGCTGCTGTGGGCGCTGGGGAAGCTTTGACGCCCTCGCAATGAGGGCTTTCGGTCACTATCTGGGCGCGCATGACTGACATTCCCCTCACTCGCGACGTTGCCCTTGGCGTGACCATCCCCGATCGGCACGCGCGGGGTCGGGCAGTCCGGCTGGGCGCATCGATCGACGCGATCCTTGCCAACCACGCCTATCCGCCGGTGATCGAGACCCTGCTCGCCGAAGCGCTGGCGCTGACCGCCCTGCTGGGGTCGTTGCTCAAGGACGGCGGGCAGATGACGCTGCAGGCGCAGACCGAGAATGGCATCGTCGACCTGCTGGTGTGCGATTACCTTGACGGCGAACTGCGCGGTTACGTTCGCCACGACCCCGAGCGGCTGGCCGAGGCGGGGCCGTCCCCGTCGCTGTTCGCGCTGTTCGGCAAGGGCTATCTCGCAATCACCTTCGACCAGGCGGCGACCAGGGAGCGCTATCAGGGGATCGTACCGCTGGAAGGTGAAAGTCTGGCTGTCGCGGCGCAAAGCTATTTCACCCAGTCGGAGCAGATTCCCTCGATCGTGCGGCTCGTCGCTGAGAAGGGCGCGGACGGATGGACCGCGGGCGGGATCTTGTTCCAGCACCTTCCCGAGGGCGAGGAGGGGCGCGAACGAATCCACACCAAGCTCGACCATCCCGACTGGCCGCACGTCGCGGTGCTTGCCGGGTCGGTCAAGGACGGCGAATTGCTCGACCGCACGCTGGCGCTCGACGAACTGGTATGGCGGCTGTTCCACGAGGAAGAGGAAGTGCGCATCCTGCCCGCGGTCGCGCTGAAGCGCGGGTGCCGCTGCAACCCCGACTATGTCCGCTCCGTCATCGCCCGCTTCCCGGTCGAGGAACAGGCACAGATGGTCGGCGACGACGGATTCATCCGGGTCGATTGCGCCTTTTGCGCGACCGACTTCCCAATCTCGCTGGAAGACGTCGAACGATCCGGAACCAGCTAGATTTTGTTAATCGAAATCGGGTATTATTCCCCCATGACGTCGCGTTGGTCTTGCGCCCGGATCGGGGCCTGTTGCGTGGTTGCGTTGCTGCTTGGCGGCGCGAGCCTGCCGATGGCGATGGTGGGACCGGGCGAATGGCAGATCGGCAAAGATGCCGCCAGTCGGGGCGAGCGGGTTTGCCTCTCCGATCCGGCGATGCTGATGCAGTGGGAGCATCGCGGCAAGCCGTGCGACCGTACGATCCTCAATTCGTCGATCGATCGCGCCGAGGTGCAATATAGCTGCGCCGGTGGCGGTTTCGGCACCTCGCGGGTGCAGGTGCTCACCCCGCGCTCGATCAAGGTCAGTACGCAGGGTATCTCGGACGGACTGCCGTTCGGCTACACGCTGCATGCGCGCCGGGTGGGTGATTGCGCGGCCCGCTGAAATGAATTCATTAAGCCTTTGTTTAACCATGTCCGTTTAGGAAGTAGGGGTGCTCTCGATGAGGGCACGCTTTCCTCCCTTTCGGGTGCACCAGCGCCCGACCCTGGGGCCGCCTTGGCGGCCCCTTTTTTTGAGCCGCGCGAGGCCTAAGGGCGGCGCATGCTGCTGTTCCTGACCAAAGCCGTCATCTCCGGCCTGCTCGTCGCGCTGATCTCGACCATTGCGCGGCGCTATCCCGGCTGGGGCGGGCTGGTTGCGTCGCTACCACTGGTTTCGGTGATGGCCATGCTGTGGCTCTATGGCGAGACGCGCGAGACCGAAAAGGTCGCCGCGCTGGCGATGAGCACCTTCTGGTTCATCCTGCCGTCGTTGCCGATGTTCTTGCTGATCCCGCTCATGTTGCGGTCGGGCTGGTCGTTTGGGGTGACGATGGTCACCGCGGTGGTGGTTACGATGCTGCTTTATGCGGGGATGAACTGGCTCGCGCCAAGGCTCGGGATCGTCCTGTGAAACAGGCCGTAGTGCTGCTTTCCGGCGGGCTCGACTCGATGGTCTGTGCAGGCCTGGCGCGGGAGGCGGGTTTTTCGGTTCTCGCGCTGACGATCGATTATCACCAGCGCCACCGGATCGAACTGGAGGCAGCAACGACGATCGCCGCGCAACTGGCCGACCGTCACATCATCCTGCCCATCGACCTCAGCGCGTTCGGCGGATCGTCGCTGACCGACGACAGCATTTCGGTCGGCAAGGAGGGCGTGGGCGCGGAGGGACAGGGGGGCATACCCATGACCTACGTGCCGGCGCGCAACACGGTGTTTTTGAGCCTGGCGCTCGCCTGGGCCGAGGCCGCGGGGGCGCGCGACCTGTTCGTCGGGGTCAACGCGCTCGATTATTCGGGCTATCCCGATTGCCGGCCCGACTTCATCGCGGCGTTCCAGGCGCTCGCCAACCAGGCGACGCGGGCCGGGGTCGAAGGGGAAGGTTTTACCATCCACGCGCCGCTGCAGCACATGACCAAGGCCGATATCGCGCGCGAGGCGGCGCGGCTGGGGCTCGACGCGGGGATCAGCCACAGCTGTTACGACCCGGCACCCGATGGCAAGGCCTGCGGGCGCTGCGACGCCTGCCGGCTGCGCGCCAAGGGGTTCGAGGAAGCGGAGCTGCCCGACCCGACGCGCTACCAATGACCTACGCGGTCAAGGAAGCCTTTCTCACGCTGCAGGGGGAAGGGATGCAGGCCGGCAGCCGCGCGGTCTTCCTCCGCTTTGCGGGATGCAATCTGTGGTCGGGGCGGGAGCAGGATCGCGCCGCGGCGGTGTGTAATTTCTGCGACACCGATTTCGTCGGGACCGACGGGGTCGGCGGCGGGAAATTCGCCGAAGCGGAAGCACTGGCGGCGCATGTCGCGGCGTTGTGGGGGCAAGGCGAGGATCGGCGCCTGGTCGTGATCACCGGTGGCGAGCCGATGCTGCAGCTCGATTCTACGCTGGTCGATGCGCTGCACGGTCACGGCTTCCGGATCGCGGTCGAAAGCAATGGCACGATCGCCGCGACGCCCGGGATCGACTGGCTGTGCATCAGCCCCAAGGCGGGGAGCGAGGTGGTCCAGCGGCGAGGCGACGAACTGAAGCTGGTGTGGCCGCAGGCGGGGATCGACCCGGTCGCGCTCGAGGCGTGGGATTTCGCCCATTTCCTGGTCCAGCCGATGGACGGCGTGGAGCGCGAAGCCGCACTTCAGGCGGCGATCGCGCTGGCCATGGATCGACCGAAATGGCGGCTGACGCTGCAGGCCCACAAGATCGTCGGACTGCCCTGAATTCAGGACTCGAAAAAGGGGCTGGCGGATCGCTCCACCAGCCCCGATTTCAACGTTGAAAATGACAGCGCCCCCGAAACGGGAGCGCTTGGTCATTACATCGCGTTGTTGGCAGTCACATTCGCGTCGACGGCATTGGTGTCGGCGTTCATGGTCATGTTGACATCGGCGGCCATGTTGGCGTCCGCGTTCATCGCACCATCGACAGCAGTCGTGTCGTTGGTGACAACGTTCTCGGCATTCATGGTCTCGTCGACATTCATCGTGTTTTCGGCCGCATCGTTCTTGCTGCAAGCAGCGAGGGCCAAGGCCGCACCAGCGACCAGGATAAGAGCACGCATTCAAAACTCCCTTGATTTTTTATGACCTGGAGCAGGTTTGCCCCGCTTTCCAAATCGCGCGCACAATAGGGCCTCGCGCCCGATGCCTCAAGCGTGATTGTGCGACTTGGCCCCCAAATCTCTGCAGGAAGATCGGGAAAAATTCGATGCAGTGCGGCATCGAGATCGGCCATATTCGAGGCTTCGGCCGAGCGCATCGAGGCTGGTCACGCCAAAGTCGTCGATTCCGCACGGAACGATGCCGCCGAAAGTGCGCCAGATCGGGCGCGACGTTGATCGAAAAGCCGTGCAGCGTCACCCAGCGCTTCACGCGCACCCCGATCGCGCCGATCTTCGCTTCGCTCGTGCCCGACCCGGTCCAGATGCCGATGCGTCCGCGTTCACGGCGCGCCTCGACTCCGAGTTCCGCCAGGGCGGCGATCATCCAGCCTTCCAGCGCAATGGACGAAACGGCGGATATCGCGGCCGCGTTTCTCGAGGTCGAGCATCAGGTAACCGACCCGCTGCCCGGGACCATGATAGGTATAGCGCCCGCCGCGTCCGGCCTCGACCACGTGGAACCCTTGCGGGTTGAACAGTTCGGCCGGATCGGCGCTGGTGCCGGCGGTGAAAATGGGTGGATGTTCGACCAGCCAGACAAGCTCGGATGCGGTTCCGGCGCGGACTGCGGCGGCGCGCGCTTCCATCGCGGCGAGGGCCTCCGCATAAGGGGTGAGACCGGGGCTGACCCGCCATTCGACGTCGTCGATCATGGTGCGCGACATGGGCCGGGGCCAGCGTCGCTGCAAGTGCGTTGCCATCGACCGACGGCGTGCGCATAAGCCACCAACCATCATGGGAGCGGGACCAGTGAAACTGTCGATCGGCAAGGCGTGGGACGAAACCAGTGCATTCCTCGGGCGCGAGGCGCGGTTGGTCGCGCCGGTGGCACTGGCGCTGTTCACGCTGCCGACGGTGCTGGCCGAATGGGCCTATCCCGGCGGCAATGCCGCGGGCGGCGCGGGCTGGCTGATGATCCCGGTTCTGCTGGCGGTGCTGGCCGGGCAGATGACCATCGTGCTGCTGGTCAATGGCTGGCGGGGCAGCATCGGCGAGGCGCTGGGCACGGCGGCGCGCCGACTACCGGTGCTGGTCGCCGCGCTGTTCATCGTCTTCCTGCCGATTGTGATCGTCGCGACGCTGGTGATCGGCGCCACGCTGGTTGGCGCCGGGGTCACCGATCCCGCGGCCGTGACCCCCGCGGCGCTGGCCAAGCTGCCCGGATTCCTGTGGCTGATGCTGGTGCTGATCATCCTGTTCTTGATCCTTGGCGTTCGGTTGTTCCCGGTATCGGCCATTGCCGCGAGCGAGCGAGCCGGCCCGTTCGCCTTGATCAAACGCAGCTGGCAATTGACGCGAGGCGTGTTCTGGCGGCTGCTGGCGCTGGTCGTGCTGCTTGGCGTGGTCGGGCTGATCCTCAGTTCGGCGGTAACGATGGTGGTGGGGTCCGTGGCGACCCTGGCCGCGGGCGAACCCAAGGCCTTCAACACTTCGGCGTTGATCGTGGCGCTGGCCAGCGGGCTGATCGGGGCGATCGTCTCGACCGTGTCGGCGGCGATGGCCGGGCGGGTCTATGCCCAGCTGGCCGCGCCCGAACCGAGCGTGCCGAGCAGCTAGGCCCAGCGGGCGAGGGGCGGGAGGCTCATCAGGATCGCGTCGATATTGCCGCCGGTCTTGAGCCCGAACAATGTGCCGCGGTCGTAGAGCAGGTTGAATTCGACATAACGGCCGCGGAATTCGAGCAGGGCTTCCCGGTCCGCCGTCGGTGAACGGCTGGTCCATCCGCCCCCGCACCAGCTTCGGAAAAATGTCGAGAAACGCCTCGCCGACGTCGCGGGTGAAGGCGAAATGCTCGTCGAAATGATCCTCCAGCCGGTCGAAGAAAATGCCGCCGACGCCGCGCGCGACATTGCGGTGGGGCAGCCAGAAATATTCCTCCGCCCATTTCGAAAAGCGCGGATAGAAGGTCGGGTCGTGCGCGGCGCAGGCGGCGCGCAGTCGCGCATGGAATGCGTCGGTGTCCTCGCTGATAGGGGATCGCCGGGTTGAGATCGGCCCCGCCGCCGAACCAGCGCCGGGTGGTGGTCAGGAAGCGGCAGTTCATGTGCACCGCGGGAACATGCGGGTTGGCCATGTGCGCGACCAGGCTGATCCCGGTGGCGAAGAAGCTGGGGTCGTCCTCGGCGCCGGGAATTGAAGCCGCGAATTCGTCGCTGAATCTGACCGCCGACGGTCGAGACGTTGACCCCGACCTTCTCGAACACCGTGCCGTTCATCTGCGCCGCGGACCCCGCCGCCGCCGGGCGAGCCGTCGCTCTCGGTCGCGGTCCCACGGCGTGTAGGCGAAGGCAGCGTCGCTCCCCGCCTCGCGCTCGATCTCCTCGAAGGCGGTGCAGATGCGGGTGCGCAGCGACTTCGAACCAGTCGCGCGCGGCCTGTTGCTGATCGTCGAGCGGTTTCATGCGGGCAGGCTTTCGGTCTGGCGCAGCGCTTCGCCAAGGGCGAGGGCGGCGGCGGTGGCGAGGTTCAGCGAGCGGACGCTGGCTGCGGATCGGGATTCGCAGGCGCGGTGTCGCATTGAGCGGCAATATCGGCGGGGACGCCGGCGCTTTCCTTGCCGAACAGCAGGATGTCATCGGCGGCGAAGGCAAAGTCGTAGGGCGAGCTGGTCGCCCTTGGTCGTCAGCAGGATCAGCCGGCCCGGTGCGGACGCGCGAAAGCGGTTGAAATCGGCGTGGCGAGTGATGGCCACGGCATCGATATAGTCCATCGCGGTGCGGCGCACGCGCCTGTCGTCCCATTCGAAGCCCATCGGCTCGATCAGGTCGACCGCGACCCCGAAGCAGGCGCCGAGACGAAGCACGGCGCCGACATTCTGGGCGATCTCAGGCTGGTAAAGGGCGATGCGCATCGGATTGGCGATAGTCCGGCGGGCGCACAGCGCACAAGAGCGGTGCCCGCATGGCAATTTGACCATTTGCAACCGCGGAACGAGCCGCTATCAGGCCCGCCAATCGCCCCGGCCTGGCCGGATGCGATGCCGTATCTTGTGCCTCGTTGCACAATGCCAATATCGACCAAGGGTGAGCATGGCCACGCTAGAACAATCCGCAAGCGCTCCGGAAACCGGCGACGGAGTCCGCCGCCGTGATTTCATCAACATCGCCGCGGTGAGCTTCGCCGGGGTCGGCGCGGGCGCGGTGGTGCTGCCGCTGCTGTCGCCAGATGAGCCCGTCGGCCGACGTGCTGGCGCTGGCCTCGACCGAGGTCGATATTTCGAAGATCGCGCCGGGGCAGGCGATCAAGACCGTTGGCGCAAGCAGCCGGTGTTCGTTCGCAACCTGACGCCGAAGGAAATCGCCGAGGCCAACGCGATCCCGCTGTCCGACCTGCGCGACCCGCAGAGCCTGGCCGACCGGACCAAGCCGGGCAAGCAGAACTGGCTGATCACGATCGGCGTCTGCACGCACCTGGGCTGCATCCCGCTGGGCACCGGCGAGGGCGAGAACAAGGGGCCGTTCGGCGGCTATTTCTGTCCGTGTCACGGTTCGGCTTATGATACGGCGGCGCGCATTCGCAACGGCCCGGCGCCGACCAACCTCGCCGTGCCGGAATACACCTTCACTTCCGATACCGTCGTGACGATCGGCTAAGGGGCCAGAATATGAGCTTTTCCTGGGCCAAGCCCTATCGAACCCAAGACCGAAATCGGCAAATGGTTCGACGACCGCCTGCCGCTCCCGCGGCTGGTCTACGGTGCCATCGGCGGCGGCTATCCGGTCCCGCGCAACCTCAACTATTTCTGGAATTTCGGCGTGCTTGCCGGGATTTTCCTGATGATTCAGATCATCACCGGGATCGTCCTGGCGATGCATTATTATTCTTCGGTCGACGGCGCGTTCAATTCGGTCGAGCATATCATGCGCGACGTCAACGCCGGCTGGATGCTGCGCTACGCCCACGCCAATGGCGCAAGCTTCTTCTTCATCGTCGTCTACATCCACATTTTCCGCGGGCTGTTCTACGGCTCGTACAAGGCGCCGCGCGAGCTGATCTGGATGCTCGGGCTGGTCATCTATCTGCTGATGATGGCCACCGCCTTCATGGGCTACGTCCTGCCCTGGGGGCAGATGAGCTATTGGGGCGCGCAGGTCATCACCGGCTTCTTCTCCGCCTTCCCGGTGGTCGGCGAGCCGATCCGCGTCTGGCTGCTGGGCGGCTATGCGCCCGACCAGGCGGCGCTGACCCGCTTCTTCTCGCTCCATTATCTGATGCCGTTCGTGATCGCGGGCGTGGTCATCCTCCACATCTGGTCGCTGCACATTCCGGGATCGAACAACCCGACCGGGGTCGACGTGAAGAGCGAGAAGGACACGCTGCCCTTCCACCCCTTCTACACCGCCAAGGACGGCTGGTTCGCTGGGCTGGTGCTGACGATCTATTGCCTGGTGCTGTTCTTCGCGCCCAACGCGCTCGGCCATCCGGACAATTACATTCCGGCCAACCCGCTGGCGACCCCGGCGCACATCGTCCCCGAATGGTATTTCCTGCCGTTCTACGCGATCCTGAAGTCGTTCACGGTCGACTTCATCCTGCCCGCCAAATTGTGGGGCGTGCTGGCGATGTTCGGCTCGATCCTGCTGCTGTTCTTCCTGCCGTGGCTCGACAAGTCGCCGGTCCGCTCGGGCAATTACCGCCCGGTGTTCAAGCGCTTCTTCTGGATCCTGGTGCTCGACGTGATCGTGCTCGCCTGGGCCGGTGGCGCCGAAGTCGACGCCGACGGTGGTCGCCATCAGCCAGATCGCCACGGCTTATTATTTCGCGCACTTCCTGATCATCCTGCCGCTCATCTCGAAGAATGAGGATACGCTGCCGCTGCCGTCGTCGATCTCGACCTCGTGCTTGCATGGCGAGCATCAGGAAAGCGCTCCCCTCGGCCAGACCGCACCGGCGAACTGAAAGACTAAGGACCAATGATCATCTTTGCTCCCTTCATCGCCATCTGGGCCTGGTTCACCAGCCTGGACCGGTTCGTGCCATCGCGCTGCTGATCGGTCTCGGCTTCTGCGGCGTGTTGTTGATCTCGCTCGGCTTCACCGCTGTCGGGGCGATCAATTCGCCGCCGGAGGCAACCGCCGAACATGAATTCCACCTCGAGCCCAAGGAGCTGAAGCTCGCGTCCGACGGCCCGTTTGGCAAGTTCGACCGCGCGCAGCTGCAGCGCGGGCTGCAGGTCTACACCGAGGTCTGCGCCGCCTGCCACGGCCTCAACCTGGTGTCGTTCCGCGATCTCGCCGCGCTCGGCTACAACGAAGGCCGAGATCAAGGCGATCGCCGGGTCGGGCAATTTCTGGAAGATCGAGGTCCCGACGATCAATCCCGATACCGGCGAAGCGGCGACCCGCAAGGCGACCCCGGCCGACCGTTTCCCGGCGCCTTATCCCAACGAAACCGCGGCGCGCGCGGCCAACCGCAACGCGCTTCCGCCCGACCTGTCGCTGATCGCCAAGGCGCGCGAAGGTGGCGCTGCCTACACCTATTCGCTGCTGACCGGATATCAGAAGCAGCCGGCCGAATCTGCTCAAGCACTTCCCGGCCGCGAAGACTCCCGAAGGGCTCTACTACAATCCCTATTTCGCCAATCTGAACCTGGCGATGCCGCCGCCGCTGACCAGCGACGGGCAGGTCACCTATGCCGAGGGCTCGCCCCCGGCGACGGTCGATCAGATGTCCAAGGACGTGTCGGCGTTCCTCGTCTGGACCGCCGAGCCCAAGCTGGAAAATCGCCACCGGACCGGGATCGTGGTGGTGATCTTCCTGCTGTTCGCCACCATCCTCGGCTATCTGAGCTATCAGAACATCTGGGCCGAAGCGAAGCGCAAGGTGGTCGCCAAGGGGCCGCTCGATCCGGGCAACATGGCCAGGCGTGAGCATGCCAAGAAGGGCAAGGGGATCGCGGGCTGATCGCGTGACATTTTCGGCTGGTGAAGTGACTGGCGCCGACAAACTGAAGGCGCTGGTCCGTACCATCCCGGATTTTCCCAAGCCCGGGATCCAGTTTCGCGACGTCACGACCTTGCTGCTCGATCCGGCCGGTCTTGCCGCGTCGGTCGATGCAATGGCGGCAACGGTGCCCAATCCCGTTGACCTCATTGCGGCGATCGATGCGCGGGGCTTCGCCATCGGCGGGGCACTGGCGGTAAAACTGGGCGCAGGGCTGCTGCTGGTGCGCAAGGACGGCAAGCTGCCGGGCGCGACCATCGCCGAAGATTATGCGCTCGAATACGGCACCGACCGATTGGCGATGCATGTCGACGCCTGTTCGCCCGGCGCACGGGTGCTGGTGGTCGACGATCTGATCGCCACCGGCGGCACCGCGCTGGCCGCGGTGCGGCTGGTGCGGCGAGCGGGCGGCGAGGTGGTTGGTGCGCGTTTCCTGATCGACCTGGCCGATCTTGGCGGGGCGGCCGCGTTGCGGGCCGAAGGCGTCGACGCGGTCAGCCTGATGGCGTTCGACGGCGACTAGGCGGGCCGCCGCTGCATCAGCACGATCGAGGTGAAGGTCATGACGTCGACCCCATCCTGGTTGGTAACGACTGTGCGGGTGCGGATCGTGCCCAGCTCGGGCTTGGACCGCGATGGCGTCTTGTCGACGATCGTGCCCCGCATGGTCAGCGTGTCGCCGGGATAGACCGGCCGAAGCCAGCGCAATTCGTCGACCCCGGGTGAACCAAGGCCGGCCTGCGGCTCGCGGGTCAGCGAGTCGACGATCACCCGCATGGTCATCGCCGCGGTATGCCAGCCCGACGCGGCGATCCTGCCGAAATGGGTTTTCGCCGCCGCTTCGTCGCTGACGTGGAATGGTTGGGGGTCATATTTGTGCGCGAATTCGAGCACTTCCTCGCGGGTCACGTCATAGGTCCCGAACACCGTTTCCGTCCCGACCGAGAGGTCTTCCCAATAGAGCATCGTTTCAGCCGTCCTTGTCGCGATAGGTGCCGGGGGGTGCATTCCAGCCGGTAAGTGCCGGCCCCAATGCCTGCTTGAGCGGGCCAAGCCAAGGCTCGACGCTGCGCCACTGATCAACCCCGTCGCGATTGATCGGGCGGCGCACCTGCTCGGCGCTTGGGGTACGCACCGCGCGCGCATTGGTGTGGAAGGCGAGGCAAGCGGGATCGAACGGTACGCCGACATGATCGAGCAGAGCGCGCACCTGCGGTTCGAAATCGTCGATCAACGCCTCGTTGACGACGCGGTGGACCGCGTCGGGGTCGACCTGTTCGAAATGGGTCATCATTCGCAGATAGTCGCGATAATATCGGCCGATGGTGGCGAGGTCGAACGAGAAGGCGGCACCGGCATTGTAATTCTGCTTGAAGTTGGAAAATCCTGTCGCCAGCGGGTTGCGACGGGCGTCGATGATCGTGGCTGAGGGAAGTGCCAGCCGAATGAAGCCGATGTTGGTCCAGTTGCCGGGCAATTTATCGATGAAATAGGGTCGGTCGGTGCGGCGGAAGGCGGCCGAGCGGGCGAGATAGTCCTCGCCGATCGCGCGCCATTGATCGCGATCGAACACCGCCAGCCGGTCGAACAGGTCGCCGGAGAGCGCCGGGTCGAGCGCGATCTCGCGATTGAGCTGGGGGATCAGCGGCAGCTCGGACGTCCCTTCGATGAGCGGGTGGCTGGCGAGGATCTGCTCGACCAGGGTCGAGCCCGACCGCTGCATCCCGACAATGAAGATTGGCGCGGGGGAGGGCGATCCGTACCCGGCACGGGCCCCGAGAAAGTCGGCGGTGTAGAGCGCGATCGACCGGTCGACCTTGGGGGTCATCGTGGCGCCATGCGGATCGTTGGCCGCGGCGCGGAGGCGGTTGCCCGCTGCATAATGCCCAAAGGACAGTTCGGCCTCCCCACGGTCCTCATAGGCCTTGGCAAGCGCGAAATGGACCGAGGCACGCTCGCTCTCGGGCAACTCGCGGCCGAGCATTTGCTCCATCGTGGCGATATCGGCCTCGTCGAAGCGAAAGCGCTTGAGATCGGACAATAACCACCACGGCTTGCCGTAATTGGGGTCGATGCCGATCGCGTGGCGCAGCGTCGCCACCGCCTCGTCGGTGCGGCCGAGCGTCTTCTGCGCATTGGCGAGGCTGACCCACAGGCTGGCCATGGCCGGGTGCCGCTCGATCAGCCGGTGAAGCAAGCCGATTTCGGCCTCATGGTCGCCGAGCTTGCCAAGCAGATCGGCTTCATGGGCGAGCAACTGGAAATTCTCGCGCGCCGGTGCAGGAAAAGCGCGAAGGATCGCCAGTGCATCGGCAAAGCGTTCTTGCTCGTAACCAGCACGAAATTCATCCCACCGTGCCGCGAGGTCTGCCGGTTCAGTCACGCCAGTGGTCCGCCGTGTCACCCAGAGCCTCGCGTAGCGGGCCGAGCCATTGGCCGAACGGCTTCCACTGGCCGATGCCGCCGCGGTTGATCGGCTTGCGCACCTGCCCGGCGCTGATCGTGTGAACCGCCCGCTGGCTCGAATGGAAGTCGAGGCAGGCAGGGTCGAACGGCAGGCCGAGATAGTCGAGCAGGCGCCGCACGCCGCCTTCCAGATCGTCGACCAGGTCGTCGTAGATGATGCGGTGGACCATACCCGGCTGAACGGCGTCGAAATGGCGCATCAGCCGGACGTAATCGGCATAATAACGCCCCATGGTGTCAAGCGCGTTCGAATGGTCGAGCCCCTTGGCGTAAAGCTGTTTCCAGTTGGAGAAGCAGCACGACATCGGGTCGCGGCGGACGTCGACGATGCGGGCGTTGGGCAGGATCAGGCGGATCAGCCCGAGATGCATCCAGTTGTTGGGCATCTTGTCGGTGAAATTCGCGCGGTCGGTCCGCCGGTGCTCACGGCTGGTATCGAGATAGGTCTGGCCGAGCGCGTGAATGCGGGTCGCATCGAGGGTGGCGAGGTGGCGTTCGAACGGTAGCCCGGCGCGCGCCGCTTCCTCGCCCAGGCTGCGGACAATATTTGGAATGTCGGTCAGCTCGGCGGTGCCCTCGATCGCCGGATGGCAGCTAAGTATCTGTTCGACCAGGGTGGACCCGGAGCGCTGCATCCCGACGATGAAGATCGGGTCGCGGTCGGGGACGCCCTGGCCGGCGCGTGCGGCGAAAAAGTCGGCTTTGAAAAAGCCGATACATTTGTCGACCCATTCGCCGATCATCAGCGGATCGTAAGGAGCGATCGAGGCGCGCAGCCGATTACCCTGATCATAATGGCCAAAGGCGCCAGCCGCGTCGCCGCGGTCCTCGTACGCCTTGCCAAGCGCGAAATGGAGGCGGATCGCATTCTGCACATGACTGTTAGGCAGGGCCAGCGCCTGCTCCATGGCGGCGATGTCGGCATCGTTGAATCGAAAAGTTTTGAGGTTGGCGAGGCTCCACCACGAGGTGCCTTCGCCGGCATGTTGTTGCGTGATCCCGCGATAAATTGCGGCGGCCTCCGGCTCGCGGCCCAGCGAACGCAGGGCATGGCCGATGCGCAGCAAATAACCGATCGAGCGGGTGGCGGGCGTCGCCGCCAGCGGCTCGAGGATCGCCAGTTCTTCCTCGAGCCGACCGAGCGCGCTCAGGCATTCCGCGCGGAGCGACCGGATCGGCTCGCTCGCCGCGGCGTCGCCAGTGATACGGTCGAGCTCGGCCAAGGCCGGGGTCGGGCGTTTGGAGCGAAGTAGCAATTCGGCCAGCGCCATGCGCGTCGAGGCCTGGTCGGGGGCCTGTTCGACCGCGCGCCGAAGCAGGGGCTCGGCCAGTTCGAATTCGCTGACCCCGGTCCAGTGCAGGCCGAGCATGGTCAGCGCGAGCACGTCGTCCGGGTCCGCGGCCAGGGCCTGCTGAAGCAGGGCCTCGGCGTGGCGCGGATTGCCCGCCTGCAGCGCCTGTGCCGCGGCGCGGTGGCGGGGATTGCGGGTCGACGCTTCGATCGCCTGTTGTTCGGCAAGCGCCGCTTCATCGGCGTCTCCGGTGCGGCGAAGCGCCTGGCCGAGCAGGCGCAGCACACTGTCGTTGTCTGGATCGGACTCGAGCAGGGCGCGCGCCGACGCCGCCGCCGCCGCCGGATCCGAGGCGAGCAAACGCCGCGCCTCGATCAGCGCCGCCTTGGGATCAGCGATAATCGTTCGTTGCAACCCGGCCACTCTGTCCCGCCATGCCTACCACCTTGGCGGGGGTAGCATGGCGGAATGAGGCGGCGCTAGAATTTGCGACCGATGCGCAGACCGACCGTGCGCGGGCGGATCACGGTGGTGTAGATCTTCGGCCCGCCGGCCCACACACCGCCTCGACGCACTGGATGCCCTTGGTCACCTGGCCGCGCTTGTCGAACAGATTTTTGGCGAACAGATCGACCGACCATTGCCCCTTGTCGATCCCGGCGGCCAGATCGACCGTGGCATAGGCCTTCATGTTGCCGTAGATCGAATTCTCGAACAGCCGAAGGTCGCGCCGGCGCGATCCTTCGTAGCTGACCAAGGCCTGGACATGGGCCTTGATCGAGCTGGTCGGATTCCATTCGTATCGGATGCGGCTGTTGCCCTTCAGCTTGGCGGTCAGCGGCAGGCGCGTGCCGTCGGGCGCGAGCGTGCTATTCACCTCCGGGTCGCTATCCGCGTCGCGATCGTCGGGGCCGGGAATGGTGCAATCGTTCTGCGGGTTGGAATATTGGCAGAAATCGTTGAGCAGCTTGGCGTTGTTGTACGAGACGCCGCTCTGCCACGTCAGGCCGCGGGCGAGGCGCAGCAACAGATCGGCTTCGAGCCCGCGGATCCGGGCATCGCCGGCATTGCGGATCTCGGTCAGGCCGTTGGCGCCGAGGAATGACAATTGGATGTCCGTACCAGTTGAGCTGGTAGGCGGCGACGTTGAAGTGCGACCCATTGCCGAAGCTGATCTTGGCGCCGGCTTCATAGTTGGTGATGAAGTCGGGAAGATAGGGCGGCAGGCTGCCGCGGCGGTTGATCCCGCCCGGGCGGAAGCCGCGCGACCAGGTCGCATAGAACAGCAGATCGTCGTTGGGCTTGTAGGTCAGGTTGAGCCGATGGACGAAACCGTCGTCCTTGGTGCGCTTGTCGACATTGTTGCAGGGCGCCGCCGAAACTGGGCGGTCCGAAGCCAGTGCAATTGTAGATCGGATTGCTGCTGTAGCCCGGATTGGCGAAGCCGAAGAAGCCGACCAGTGTATTGTCGAACTTGTACAGTCGGCCGCCGCCGGTGACGGTCAGCTGCGGCGTGATGTCGAAGGCGAGCTCGCCGAACACCGCATAATCGCGATCGACGCGCTTCTGGTCGGTCAGCCAGATGTTGCTCGTCGGTGGTCGGGACGGTGATCGAATCGGCGATATCGTCGATGATGTAATTCTGGATCGATGCGATGCGTCTGGCGCTGGTAGAACAGGCCGGCGACGAGACGCAGGCGCTTGTCGGCCGGCGAGGTGATGCGCAGCTCGTGCGACTGCTTCGTGAAGGCGTCGTCCGACTGGATATACTGGTTGGGGTTCACCAGGTTGTCGTCATTGTCGTAGAAATAGGCGCCGTAACCGTAGAGCGCGTCGTAGAAGTAGGCGTAATCGGCATAGTCGAATTCGCCGTCGATCTGGCGCTTCATGTAGGAGCCGGCGTAGGTCACGTCGAAATTGGCGATCTTGCCTTCGACCGTCAGCGCCGCCTGCCACCATTTGTCGTCGTAGCGTTCGGGGTTGAACTGCATCGTCTCGCAGATCGCCGAGCCCGTGATTCCATCGCGAACGAGCCATTCGAAACCTGGCTCTGGGCCATGATCTGCGGGGTGACGGTCCAATTGTCGTTGAGATCGATGCGCAGCGCGGCGCGCGCACCGTAGGTCTCGACATCGTTGTAATTGTCTTCGACCAGACGGTTGTTGTCGAACGTGATGCTCGGAGCTCGGGAAGTACAGGCTGCCGGCGACATTGTCGATGTAGCCGGCGTCCTTGCGGTACCAGCCGACCACGCGCGCCGCGACGTTGGTCGGCGACCGGCAGGTTGACGAAGCCTTCGCCGGTGTAGCCGAAATCGCCGTGCGCGACCTTGTTCACCTCCAGGTTGACCGCGCCGTAAAGGCCGGCCAGATCGGGCTTGTTGGTGATGATCCGGACGGTGCCGGCCTGGCTCGACGCGCCGTACAAGCGTGCCCTGCGGCCCGGCGAGCGCCTCGACCCGGGCGATGTCGAAGATGTGCAGGTCGAGCGCGCCCTGGATCGTGGTGATCGGCTGTTCGTCGAGATAGGTGCCGACCGACTGGCAGCGAAGCGGAGTGGTTGGCATTCTCGCCCGACGCGACGCCGCGGAAATAGACGTTGGCCGAACCCGGGCCCGACGACTTGAACGACAGCGAGGGAACCAGCTTGGCATAGTCGTCGAACGCGTCGATCTGCAGATCGTCGAGCGTCTTGGTCGCCGAGCGCGGTGATCGCGATCGGCACGTCCTGCAGATTTTCGCTGCGCTTGGTCGCGGTGACGACAATCTCTTCTTCGTCGCTCGACGATGCCGTAGCAGCCGCGGCCGCCGGGGCGGTGGCGGGATCGACGGGCGGCGGCGCGGCGTCCTGCGCCAAGGCGGGCGCGCACATGGCGGTCGACACCAGAAGCCCGATCCCGACGCGCTTCCAACCCGGAACGTTTCGCAGAATGCAGCATTTTCATTCCCCATTTGCCCATGGTGGAGAATGTTGCGCATTCGAAACGGCGGTCAATTCACATTCGTGACACCGATCGCGCCTGCGCCGTCGTTAATCGCGCCACTGTTTCAAATTCTGCAGCCAAGCTGCGGTCTTCGAGCGGGCCGAGCCAGGCCTCGAACGGGCGCCACTGGTCCAGCCCCTCGCGGCTGATCGGGCGACGCACCTGCTCCGAACTGGCGGTGCGCACCGCGCGCTTGTTCTCGTGGAAGGCGAGGCAAGCGGGGTCGAACGGCAGGCCGAGATAGGCGAGCAGCCGGCGCACCTCGGTCTCCGGATCGTCGATCAAATCTCTCGTGGATGACGCGATGGACCAGGCCCGGCTGGACGCGATCGAAATGGCGCATCAGCCGGAGGTAGTCGCTGTAGTAAGCGCCGATGTCGCTCAAGGTCATAGGTGAAACCCTGGCCGCGGGCGAAATGCTGCTTGAAGTTGGAGAATCCGCACGACAGCGGATGGCGGCGCGCGTCGATGATCCTGGCGTTGGGCAGGATCAGCCGGATGAGGCCGACATGCGCCCAATTGTTGGGCAGTTTGTCGATGAACAGTGGCCGGTCGGTGACCCGCTGGATGCGGGCGCGCTCGAGATATTCCTCGCCGAGCGCGGTGAGTTCGGTCGCCGACAGGTCGCCGAGACAGTCGGGATAGAGCGACGGCTCGTCGGTCGACTTCCGCCCGCCCAGCCGACGCGCGATGGCCGGAATCTCGGGCAGCTCGCTGGTTCCCTCGATCGCCGGATGACTGGCCAGGATCTGCTCGACCAGAGTCGATCCGGCGCGCGGCAAGCCAACGATGAAGATCGGGTCGACCGCGGGGCAGCCCAGGCCATCGCGTGTCGGCGAAAAAGTCGGGCGTGAACAGCGCGATCGAGCGATCGACATGATCGTGGATGTCGGCCGGATCGTAGGCCAGGCTCGGCGCGGCGCAGGCGGTTGCGCGGTGGCGTAATGGCCAAAGCTTGCCTCGGCTTCGCCGCGATCTTCGAGCGCCTTGCCAAGCGCGAAGTGGAGGTGAAAGCGATCCTCGTCGGCCAGCGCCGGCGCTCGCCAAGCGCGTGCTTCCATCGCCGCAATGTCGGCCTCGTCGAAGCGGATCGTCTTGAGGTTGGCGAGGCTCCACCACACTTCGCCCAGGCTCGGGCGAATGGCGATCGCGCGGCGATAGGCGGCGACGCTTTCCTGCTGTTCGCCGACGGTCTTCAGGATGTGGCCGAAGCTCATCCACAATTTGGGCTCGTCGGGCCGCGCGTCGAGCAGCAGCCGATACAGGCCGAGCGCTTCGTCATGCCCGCCGATCCGGCTCAATGCGGCGGCCTTGAGGCTGGTGTGGCCGAGATTGGCCGCCCCCTCGCGCTCGATCGCCTCCAGCTCGGCGATCGCCTCGGATGGCTTGTTCTGCTTGTAGAGGATGGTTGCGAGGTTGGCGCGGGCGGCGGTGAAGCCGGGGGCGAGTTCGATCGCGCGGCGCAGCAGATTTTCCGAATCGACCAGTCGCCCGATCCGCGCCGCGAGCTCGGCCATCATGCGGATCGCGGCGACGTCGGTCGGGCGCCGCTTGAGGTAGGGGCGGAGCAGGCTTTCGGCGACGGGCAGATCGTTGGCCGCCAGCGCCTGACCCGCGCGGAGCAGGTCGGGATCGCGTGCGGAGGCCGCCATCTGGCGCGCGAAATCAACGGTCGGTGGCGTGCTCCCCATAGGCGCCTTGGTGGGACAAAAAGCGGCAGTCGCCAAGGGGGGTGCTGGCGATGGATCGAAACCCGTCCTTGGGTTAGTGTCAGACCGATCAGCGACGTTTCCTGAGGGGGAAAGACGATGAGCGAGGCTCCGACCCGATCGACCTATCGCCATGCGCGGACCGACGCCCTGATCGGTGTCGCGCTGGTGTCGTCGGCAATTTTCGTTTGGCTGATCGCGGTCCCGGCGTTCGGACCGCAGCGGCTGGCTCGGCACCTCGGCCATTTGCCGGTGCTCTACGGTCATATCCTCAACGGCGCGGCGATGCTGTTCGCCGGCGCCATCGCGCTTCGCATCGGCCTGACGCGCGACTGGTTCCGGTGGCACAAGCCAGCCGGCTACACCTACCTCGTGACGGCGGGCCTGGCCTCCATCACGGCGCTGATCCGTTCTTTCGACACGGCACATACGCCGGGGCTGGCGACGGGCGCGCTGGCGACGGTGTGGCTCGCCTTTTCGGCAATGGCGTTTCAAGCGATCCGCAATCGCCGGATCGACCAGCATCGGGCGTGGATGATCCGCAGTTACGTCGCCGCCTGGACGTTCGTCTTCTGCCGCTTCTGGACCCGGGTCATGCCGTCCGAATTGCAAGGCGGAGAGACCGACATGATCTGGACCACGTGGGTGATGCCGTTGTTCCTGACCGAGGTATTGTTGCAGTGGAAGGCCGGGTCGAAGCTCAGACGTTGAACTTGAAGTGCAGGACGTCGCCGTCCTGGACGACATATTCCTTGCCTTCCTGGCGCAGCTTGCCGGCATCGCGCGCGCCGGCTTCGCCGTTGAGCGCGACATAATCGTCATAGGCGATCGTCTCGGCGCGGATGAAGCCGCGTTCGAAATCGGTGTGGATCTCGCCCGCCGCCTGCGGGGCCTTGGCGCCCTTCTCGACCGTCCAGGCGCGCGCTTCCTTGGGGCCGACGGTGAAGAAGGTGATCAGGTGGAGCAGCTCGTAGCCGGCGCGGATGACGCGCGCGAGGCCGGTTTCGTGCAGGCCCATCTCCTCGAGGAAGTCGAGCCGCTCGTCCATCTCCATCGCGACCAGCTCGCTCTCGATCGCGGCCGAGACGACGACCGCCTTGGCGCCTTCGGCCTTGGCCTTTTCGAACACCGCGCGCCGAGAGGGCGTTGCCGTTGGCGGCATCGTCCTCGTTGACGTTGCACACGTAGAGCACGGGCTTGGCGGTGAGCAGCTGCGCCTGCGCGAAGACGCGCGCTTCCTCCTCGTCCTTCGGCTCGGTCAGCCGGGCGGGCTTGCCCTCGCGCAGCAGCTCGAGCGCCTGGCCGAGCACGCTGGCGGCGATCTTCGCTTCCTTGTCGCCCTGCGTGCCCTTCTTGGCCAGCGCGGGCACGCGCTTCTCGAGGCTTTCGAGGTCGGACAGCATCAATTCGGTCTCGACCACTTCGGCGTCGGCGATCGGATCGACCTTGTTGGCGACATGCTGGATGTCGTCATTCTCGAAGCAGCGCAGCACGTGGACGATGGCGTCGACCTCGCGGATATTGCCGAGGAACTGGTTGCCGAGCCCTTCGCCCTTGCTCGCGCCCTTCACCAGCCCGGCGATGTCGACGAACGCCGAGCTGGGTCGGGATGATCTTGGCCGAGCTGGCGATCGCGGCGAGCTTGTCGAGCCGCGGATCGGGCACCGCGACCTGGCCGACGTTGGGCTCGATCGTGCAGAACGGATAATTGGCCGCCTGCGCCGCCTGCGTCTCGGTCAGCGCGTTGAACAGCGTCGACTTGCCGACATTGGGCAGGCCGACGATACCGCATTTGAAACCCATGGATCGTCCGATTTTCTGGTTTTAAGAGGTTGGCGGGCGCCTTAGCCGGACGGGCGGCGGATTTGAAGCCGCCATGGGCCGGGCGGGCGCCGCCGGGGTCGATCGCGAATTCCGATCCGCTATGGAGGTAAAAGCAAGCTGGTCCTAACCCGCCGCCGCCATGATCGGCGGCGATGACGATGCACCGTTTCCTTGCCCCGACCATGCTGGGCCTCTGCTATTTCGCCGCCGCCGCCTTCGCGGTGGCGTTGACGCGATTCGAGGGCGGGGTCGCCTTCATGTGGGTGGCGACCGCGATCCTCGCCGCCGACCTGATGTCGCGCCCGCGCCAGAGCTGGATGATGTCGGTCATTCCTTGTGCCATCGCCAGCACCCTGGTCACCGGTTGGTGGGGTCTGGGGTGGGCAATGGCGCTCCCCTTTACCGTCATCAACATGACCGAGGCGGTGGTTGCGGCTTGGCTGTTCCGCCTGTTCGCCGATCCGCGCCGGCCACTGGGCTCGCTCGGCTGGCTGCTTCACTTCGTCGCGTCCCTGGGCCTGGTCGCGCCGCTGGTGGGGGCAATCATGGCGGCGGCAGCGGTATCGACCATCGGCCTGTCGCCAATGACGACGCTGATAACCTTCGCGACTGGCCATGCGCTGGGCAACCTGACCTTCACTCCGATCGCGCTGCTGTTGACGCGGAGCAATCGGCAGGCGCTGGTGCGCGACATGTGCCGTCGCGACGCGGTCGAAACCGTGGCCTTGCTGATGCTGGTCATCAGCACGACTGCGTGGGTTTTCGGGCAGCCGGATCTTCCTTTGTTGTTCCTGCCCGCGCTGCCGATGATCCTGGTGGCATTTCGGGTCGGGCGGGGCGGGGTCGCACTGTCGATCGCACTGCTGGCGATGCTCGGCGGACTCGCCACCGCCAGCGGCAATGGGCCAATCCATCTGCTCGACGCACCCTTTGGTCAGCAGATGCTATTCTTCCAATTCTATCTCGCGGCGACCGTGCTGACCCTGCTGCCGGTCACCGCCGACCTGGAGAACCGGTCGCGGCTGCATCGCACCTTGCGCGAGAGCGAAGCGGGTTATCGCCTGATCGCCGAGCATTGCAGCGACATCATTCTCAGCCTCAAGATCGACGGCACGATCCGCTATGCCTCACCGTCGTGCCGGCAATTGGGCTATGATCCGAAGCAGCTGATCGGTCGCAATTGCGCCTCGCTGATCGCGCCCGAACATGTGAAACAGGCGAGCGCGGCGCATCTGCGTTCGCTCGAGATGGCGGGGGAAACCAATCGCTTCGAATATCTGGCGGTGACCGCATCGGGAGAGAAGCGCTGGGCCGAGACCCACGCCCGGCTGATCGTCGACGACGACGGTCGCCCCGACGGCATCCTGAGCATCGTGCGCGACATCCACGTGCAGAAGGCGATCGAGCTTCGGTTGAGCGATGCGGCGCTGGTCGACTCGCTGACCGGATTGAGCAATCGGCTGGCGTATCGCGATGCGGTCGGGCGGGGACAGACGACGGGGGGCGAGGTCGGCGCCTGCGTGGCGCTGCTCGATATCGACCATTTCAAGGCGGTCAACGACCGTTACGGCCATGAGGCTGGAGACATCGTCCTGCGCGGCTTTGCAGGGGTGGCGAAACGCGTCATTCGCGAAGGCGATCTGGTGGCGCGGATCGGCGGCGAGGAATTCGCCTTCTTCTTCCCTGAGACCACGCTGCCCCAGGCGCTGGCGGTGTGCGACCGCCTGCGGTCGGAGCTTGGCTCGACCGTCTTTCGCGCCGATCATCATGCGATCGCGGTGACGGTCAGCGGCGGGGTGGCCGAACTCGGGCCCGATGGGATCGATGCGGCGCTGAAGATTGCCGACATGGCCCTGTATCGCGCCAAGCAGGCGGGGCGAAACCAACTCGCGTTGGCGGCCTAGGCGAAATTGAAGCTGATGCTGAGGCGTTCGGCTTTCGCGGTGCCGGGCAGGACTTCGTGTCGCAGGAAGCTTTCCCACAGCAGCAACAGGCCGGGCTGCGGCTCGATGGTGACAAAGTTGCGCAACGCTTCCGGCGCGTTCTCGCGTCGCTGCGGCGCGGCCATCATCAGCCCCAACCGAGGATCCTCGAACCGGATCGCGCCCGATCCCGGCGGAGCCTCCACATAGAGCGTGCCCGAGAGAATGCTGTGCGGATGGATATGCGCGCTGTGGTGACCTCCGGATTTCAGGAGATTGACCCACAGGCTGTCGAGTTTGGGCTTCACGCTCCACGCCAGATCCCCCGCAAAGGCGGCGGCATGGCGGGTCAGCAGGCGCTTCAAATCGGCGAACGCCGGGTCGCGGCGCGGCAGATCGTCGAGCGAGGCGTAGCTGGTATAGCCCTTGTAGCCATGGTCGCGGCTCCACCCGATCCCGGCGCGGTCGTCGGTGGCGAGACTGCGGATCGAATGCGCGAGATCGTCGAGCAGGTCGGGCTCGTCGAGCATCGCTTCGTAGAGCGGGGTGGCGAACAGGCTGCGCATCGCCTCAGCTTTTGACCGTCGCCAGCCATTGGGCAAGAGCGCGCGGACTTTTGAGGCGGATGACCTTGTCCTCATGGCCACGCAGCAGCGTCTCGGTCCGTTGGCGCGGGCCATGATTCCAGCGGATGACATACCAAAGGAAACCGGGGTCGAACCGCTCGGGGCAATGTCGGGCATGTCGGGACGGGTGCGGCCATAATTGGCCACGATGCGCTTCACCAGCCGCCACAGGCACAGCGGCAGTGGATAATCGAGGTACACGACGGTGTCGGCGCGTTGCAGGCGCATCCACATGGTCGAAGCGTAATTGCCCTCGATCAACCAGCGCTCCCTGGCCACTTCCACTGCTAGCAACCCACGCAGGCGATCATTGCCCGCGTCGACCCAGCCGGGCTGCCAGTTGAGCTGGTCCATGTGCACCAGCGGCAGGCCGAGGCTCGTCGCAAGGTCATGCGACACGGTCGACTTGCCGGCCCCGCACGGCCCGATGATCATCACCCGCTGCATCGCCTCGCCCCTGCCAAGGCCGGACAGCCGCGACAAGGCTCGAAAGGGCGATTGCCATTTGGCATTCCGTTTGTAACATCGCGATGTTCGGGGATGTTTGGGGGTTATTCATGCGTTGGGTGTTGCTTGCCGCTGTTGCGGTGTTTCCGGTCGCGGCAGAAGCCGCCACGTCAGCTTCGACATCGGTTTGGGATTCGCCGACGGCGGTCGATTCGGCCGCCATACCGATGCCCAACATCAGCTTCACGCCGACCCCAACGGACATCGACAGTTACGAGAAATATTTCATCTTCCATCGCGACCAGACGAGCTTCGAGACAGCCTATTCGGATCTCGACGAATGCGACAATTACGCCAGCGGGCGACCTAACGGGCCGCAGATGAATACGACCATGATGACAGCCATGCAGAACAGCATGATGAGCCAATATGGGGTCATTGCCGGCGGTGCCGGGGGGATCATCGGCGGAATGATCGCCGGGGCGATCGTCGAGGCGCAGATGGCCGCTGACCGGCGCAAGCTGCGCCGCGGGATCATGCGCACCTGCATGGGGTTCAAGGGCTATGCCGCCTTTGGCCTCGCCAAGTCGCTGTGGACGGAATTCAATTTCGAGGAAGGCTGGCGCCAGACCGGTGAGGAGCGACGGATGCACCTCCTTCGGCTGCAGGCCAAGGTTGCGTCGGGGCCGCGGCCTTCGGTCGGGGAGTTGCGCTAATGTCGAAACTCGCCTTCGGCCTCGCGGCGATCGCCCTCGTCGCCACCTCCGCCAGCGGCCGCCAGTACAAGGACAAGGAGACGGTCTCGGTCGATCCCGCCCTCGGCTATGTCGTCATCCGTTCGGGCTACGCCAATGGCATCGAACTGCTGCGCCAGGTTGATGCATCGGACCGCGCCACCTGGGAGAACAATCGCCGCAACGATTATGACAAGGCGCGCAAGAAGTACGAGCGCACGCTGAAGAATTACGAAACCGACATCAAAGCGTGGAACAGCGGCGACAGCTTTGAGCGGAAGATGATTGGTACCAAGCCGAAAAAACCGGACGAGGTTACGCTCGAATCGATTCCGATGTTGCCGATCGAATTCAGCAACTTCGTCACCGTCGCTCGAAAGCCCGCGGTGGTGGAGGATCCGTCGGGCATGCGAACCTACATCGTCGAGGTGAAGCCGGGGACCTATTATCTCTACGGCGCCCCCAACGTGATGGGCGCGATCGGAGTCGGGACCTGCTTCTGCATGGGAACAGTCGGCTTTGCGGTGCGCCCGGGCCAGATCGTCGATGCCGGGACCGTCACCGCGCCGCCAAAGGACTTCTTTGTGCCGCCGACCTACACGCCGGCGTCGGCTAATCCCGCCGGCCTGCCGCAGCTCGCGGGCCGGAAGGTCGAGCCGGCGGCGCTGTTCGCGGTCGGCAAGATGGCCAATTTCCGATCGACCCCGATCACCCGCCTCAACGCGGTCCCCGGTGTGCTCGCTTACGATCGCGATGTCCCGCTCGACGTGGCGAACGGCAACCGGCCGATCCCGGCCATCCGTTAGCGCGTCAGTCCTGGTGAAGGCGGGTGGCGACGTCGCTCATGAAGCGCGGATCGTCTCCCGCCGCCAGCCATTCGGCTTCGGCGGCGATCGCACCGAGCAGGTCGCTCAACGGCTCCATTTCGGCCTTGGCGTAATTGCCCAGCACCCAGCGCGTGACGCGATCCTTGTGCCCGGGGTGACCGATGCCGATCCGAACGCGGCGGAAATCAGGGCCCAGGCTGGCGTCGATCGACCGTAGGCCATTATGTCCCGCGGTGCCGCCGCCGGTCTTCACCTTGACCTTGAACGGCAACAGGTCGAGCTCGTCATGGAAGGCGGTCAGCGCGCTCACGTCCTGTTTGAAAAAATGCAGCGCCTGCTGCACCGCGTCGCCACTGTCGTTCATGAAGGTCTGCGGCTTGAGCAGCAGCACGCGATGGCGGCCGATGCGGCCTTCGCTGATGAGGCTGCGAAACTTCTTCGACCAGGGTCCGAAGCCGTGGACGTCGGCGATCACATCGACCGCCATGAAGCCGACGTTGTGGCGGTGGAGCGCATATTGCGTCCCCGGATTACCCAGACCTGCCCAAATTTGCATGGCGCGTCCTTCAAACAAAAACGCCCACCCCGCAAGCGGGATGGGCGCTGTTGTTCGCGTCGCTGAAGGCGGAGGGCTTAGCCCTCGTCGCCGCCTTCGGCCTTGGGCGCTTCGTCGGCGTCGCCGCCTTCGAGTTCTTCACCATCCTCACCGACGACGGGCACGTCGCCTGCTTCGGTCGAGGTATCGCCTTCTTCGGACTTCATCGCCGACGGAGCGACGATGGTGGCGACGGTGAAGTCGCGGTCGTCGATGGTCGGCTTGGCGCCCTTGGGCAGCTTGACGTGGCTGATGTGGATCGAATCGCCAATGTCGAGGCCGGTGAGATCGATATGGATCTCGTCCGGGATCTCGGCCGCGTCGCAGCTGAGCTCGATATCGTGCTGGACGATGTTGAGCACGCCACCGCGCTTCAGGCCCGGCGAATCCTCTTCATTGTCGAACCGCACCGGCACCGCGACGGTCACCGTGCTATGTTCGCCGATGCGCAGGAAATCGACGTGGATCGGACGGCTCGACACCGGGTGAAACTGCACGTCCTTGGGGAGAGTGCGATGCTTCTTTCCGGCGGAATCGATCATCACCACGGTGTTCATGAAGTGACCGGTCGAAAGCATCTTGGCGAGGGTCTTCTCGTCAACATGGACCGACATCGGAGTTCTTCTTGTCGCCGTAGATCACGGCGGGCACCCGTCCGGTGCGACGCAGTTCACGGGAGGCTCCCTTGCCAGCCCGTTCGCGTTGCTCGGCGGGCAGCGTCAGCTGTTCGCTCATTGTTGCATTCCTCTGAGTAATGCCCCGCCACGCCTCCAGGGATGACCATGGGTGGGCAAGCGGGCGCCTATAGGGAAAAGGCGTTTCGCTGGCAAGGTTGGCGGGGATTAGCGGATGCGGGTGGTGCGATAGCCGTGGCGGGCAAGCTTTTGCTGAACGCTGTCGCGGCCGATCAGATGCCCGGTGCCGACCGCGACGAATACCGTGCCGGGCCGAGCCATGCGGTTGGCGATCCACCCCGCCCAGTGGCGGTTGCGATCGACGAACAGCCGCTGGTAGGTGGCCGGCGACTGGGCTTCGAGGTTGCCGAGGACGGCGGCGAAACCCGACCCGTCGCCACGTTTCCACGCCGACCGCATGTCGAGCAGCATCTGCCGGAGCTCCGGTTGCGGCACGGCGAGATTGGCCGGGGCGGCGATGGCCGGGGCGGGCAGGGCCTTGACCATGCCGAGCTGGAAATCGAAGCTTTCGAGGCCGTCGACCGGCTTGCCTTCGGCGTCGGCGATGCGGCGCAGCACGGCGTCGGCCCCGCGCTCAACCGACAGGCCCGCCGATCGGCCCGCGGCCATCGTCGATCGGGCAGTGTCGGCAAAGGATCCACCTGTCTGCCCAACCACCGGGGCGCCAACCACCGGGGACGGTACGAGGTCGTGTCTCGCGAGCATTCCGAACAAGGCCGCCGGATCGGTCGGGACGACGGTTTCGAGCACCAGTTCATCGGCACTGTCGAAGGCGGCGCGGATGGACTGCCCAAACCACTCGGTGCGGTCATCGAGTGCGTGGAAAGTGCCGAACAGATAGATGGTGGTGTCGGCATCGCTCAGCACCCACAGCGCCGGCTGTGCATCGGGCTCCGACGGGGCGTCGCGGATGATTGAGGGGTAAGCTGAAGCCGGGCTGGTCCACACGGCAACCGCCAGGGCCGCGGCAAGAGCGCCGTTGCGGCGACCAAATCCGGCAATCCGGGCACGGAGCGCCCGTCGAAATCCCAGTCGTTCCTGCACGTGTCACCCCCCCGGGTAAGTGCTTGATCACTGTGAATCCGAAGGATCGCTCCGTCAAGGTTAACAAACGGCTAACCACTGCCCTTTGGCCAACGAAATCGTTGATTTATTCACCTTATTGGACGCGCTTGACCTTGTAGCCGCCCTTTTCCAGCATCGCGATCACCGAATCGCTGCCCGACAGGTGACCGGCCCCGACCGCGACCAAGGTCGTCCCCGGGGTGGCCAGGCGACGCTGCAGCCAGACGTTCCAGTTGGCGTTGCGTTTGCGCAGCAGGTTCTCGCGCAGCTCGGGAGATTCGGCGAGCTCGCGGTTGAAGGTGTCGCCCATCGCCTTGACGTCTCCGCGGGTCCAGACGGCAAGCATCTCGTCGAACTGCTTTTTGCCCTTGGCCGGGTCGTCGAGTACGCTTTCGAGGAACTTGCGCTGCGCGGCTTCGGGCAGCGTGTCGAAGAAGCCGAACTGCTCGGCATTGGTCTCGAGCTGGCCGATCGGCTTCTTCGCCGTGGCGAACTCGGTCTTGAGCGCGCTTTCCACGCCTGAATTGGGATCGAGCCCGAGCTCTTTCATCGTCACCCCGAGCATGATGAACGCCGCGCCCCAGGTTTCGAGCTTGTCGAACACCGCCATCGGCACCCCGGTCTTGCCCGCGACCTCGGTCAGCTTGGCGCGCTTGTCGGCCGGCACCCGCTCGGCGAGCGGCGGAAGGTTGGGACTGACTGCGAGCTTCATCATCTCCGCTGCCGCGGCCATCGGATTGGCCTCGTCGATCACGGTTTCGACCACCAGGTCGGACGCGCTGGTCGCGGCCTTGTCGAACACCGGGGTGCGCCACTGCGTCCCCTTCGGAAGCAGATGGATGGTGCCAAACAGATAGACGGTCGTATCGGCATCGCTCAGCATCCACAGCGCCGGCTTGGCGGGGGCGGGAGTCTTGGCGCCGAGCGGGCTGAACGCGGCGGCACCGGCGGCGATCGCGGCGGCGGTACGGGTGAGGAACTTGCGCATAAGAGACACTCCTAGAGAGGGAAAGATCAACGGAACTTGAACAAGGCCCAGACGATCGCCTGGACGATGCAGGACAGCAGGATGATCAGCAGCGCGATGCCGATCGTGATCTGGGGCAGCAGGCCGCCACGCGCGAGCAGCCAGTAAAGCGGGAAGGCGAGAGCGAGGAAGTGAAAGGCGACATTCGAGCCCCATAGATAGGCACGCTCCTCATGATCATCGATGGTGCGGAAATAGATCACCAGCGACGCGATCAGCAGCAGGCCCACGACGACCGAGACCAGGATGGCAGTGAGCGGCGCGATGGGCGCATTGGAGATCATCATCGAAAGGCCGCCATCCGCGTCTTCCAGTCCGAGCACCGCCAGCGCCACGCCGAGCGGTGCGCTGAGCAACAGGACGATCCCCCACATCTTCCAGTAGCGGCGGTCGAACCCGCTCATCCGTTGGGGGTAGATCGACCGGAACAGGCTGAGCAGCACCCAGCCGGTGAAGGCTACCAGCCCGACCATCGCCGCGAAGATCAGCCACGCCAGCGGTTTGGTCGGAAGCTTGCCGTCCTCCAGCACCGCATAGCCGAAACCGGCAAGCATCCCGACCGCGAAGACACCGAAGATGAAGGTGGTGACGATCAGGAACGTGCGGGCGCCGGTCCCGAGCCGGTCGGCCCAGCGTGGCGAGAGGTCCGAATTCATGATTCTGCTCCATCCAGGAAAATCTGTTCGATCGACTGGCCGAACAGCCGCGCGATCTTGAAGGCGAGGGGCAGCGACGGATCATATTTGCCGGTTTCGATCGCATTGACCGCCTGGCGCGACACGTCGAGGTGCCCGGCAAGCTCGGCCTGGCTCCACCCGCGTTCGGCGCGCAATATTCTGAGGCGGTTTTCCAACTGTCAGCCTTGCCTTACCAAATGTCAGTGAAACCTTACATAGCGATTCGCGCCGTGATGTCAACAACACCTTACATCGCCCGCGCGTTAGCGTCCGCGCGGCTTGACCCTCCATCGGCGCGCACTCTAGGGCGCGGGGCGTGACCGCGCCGCTTTCCTTCCAGGATCTGATCCTCACGCTTCACCGCTATTGGGGGGAGCGCGACTGCGTCATTCTCCAGCCCTACGATCTGGAGATGGGGGCGGGCACGTTCCACCCGGCGACCGTGCTGCGCGCGCTCGGGCCCGATCCGTGGAATTGCGCTTACGTCCAGCCGTGCCGCCGGCCCGACCGATGGCCGTTATGGCGAGAACCCCAACCGGCTCGGCGCCTATTACCAATATCAGGTGATGCTCAAGCCGAGCCCGCCCGACCTTCAGGCGCTGTATCTCGGCTCGCTCGACGCGATCGGGATCGACCCGCTCAAGCACGACATCCGCTTCGTCGAGGACGATTGGGAAAGCCCGACGCTTGGGCGCGTGGGGGCTCGGCTGGGAAGTGTGGTGCGACGGCATGGAGGTGACGCAGTTCACCTACTTCCAGCAGGTCGGCGGCTACGACTGCAAGCCGGTCGCGGGCGAACTCACCTACGGGCTCGAGCGGCTGGCGATGTACATCCAGGGCGTCGACAATGTGTTCGACCTCAAGTTCAACAATGCCGGCGTCACCTACGGCGACGTCTTCCTCGACAATGAGAAGCAGATGTCGAAATGGCATTTCGAGGTGGCCGACACGCGGCGCCCTGTTCGAAGCGTTCAAGATGGCCGCGGCGGAGGCCGAGAACAGCCTGAAGGCCGGCGTCCCGATCGCCGCCTATGAGCAGGCGATCAAGGCGAGCCACATCTTCAACACGCTGCAGGCGCGGGGCGTCATCTCGGTGGCCGAGCGTCAGGCCTACATCGGCCGCGTCCGCGACCTCGCCAAAGGCGCCTGCGCGGCGTGGATGACGTACAAGGGATATGCGGCGTGACCGCAGACTTCCTGCTCGAACTCCTGTCGGAGGAAATGCCGGCGCGGATGCAGGCCAAGGCGCGCAACGATCTGGCGCGGATGATGGCCGAGGCGCTTGCCGCCGCGGGCCTCACGCATGACGGGATCACGACCTATTCGACCCCGCGGCGGCTGGCGCTGATCGCGCGCGGACTGCCGCTGGAAACCGGCGGCGGTGTCGGAGGAACTCAAGGGCCCCAAGACCGCCGCGCCGCAACAGGCGCTCGACGGCTTCCTGCGCAAGACCGGGCTGACACCGGGACCAGCTTGAGGATCGCGACGGCATCTGGTTCGCGGTGATCGACAAGCCGGGCCGCGCCACCGCCGAGGTGCTGGCGGAAGCGGTCGCCGCAATCGTCCGCGATTTCCCATGGCCCAAGTCGATGCGCTGGGGCGCCGCCTCGGCCTCGACCGCTTCGCTTGCGCTGGGTGCGGCCGCTGCATTCGATCGTCGCCTTGCTTGGCGAGACGATCGTGCCGGTGCGCGATCGACGGCGTGACCTGCGGCGCGTCCACGCTCGGCCATCGCTTCCACCATCCCGGCGCCGATCACCATCGGCGGCGCGCACGACTATGTCGAGAAATTGCGCGCCTGCCACGTGCTGGTCGACCAGGAAGAGCGCGAGGCGATCGTTCGCAAGGGCGCGATCGAGGCGGCCGAGAATGCCGGCTTCCTGCTGGTCGAGGACGAAGGGCTGGTGGTCGAAAATGCCGGCCTGACCGAATGGCCGGTGCCGCTGCTCGGCTCGTTCGACCCCGACTATCTCGACGTGCCGCAGGAAGTCATCCAGCTGACCGCGCGCACCAACCAGAAATATTTCGTCATGCGCGCGGGGACGGGCGCTTTGGCCCCGCACTTCATCTGCACCGCCAACATCGACGCCAACGACGGCGGTGCCGCCATCGTCGCGGGCAACGAGCGCGTGCTCGCCGCGCGGCTGAGCGATGCGCGCTTCTTCTGGCAGCAGGACCTCAAGGTGCCGCTCGAGGAGCAGGCGAAGAAGCTCGAGCAGATCGTGTTCCACGAGAAGCTCGGCACCGTCGCCGACAAGGTCGAGCGCGTCGCGAAGCTGGCCCGCTGGCTGGTCGAGGAAGGCATCGTCAAGGGCGCCGACCGCCGACCAGGCCGAACGCGCCGCGCGGCTGGCCAAGGCCGACCTCGTCACCGGCATGGTCGGCGAATTCCCCGAACTGCAGGGCGTCATCGGCGGCCACCTCGCCCGCGCCCAGGGCGAACCCGACGCCGATCGCCGACGCAATGCGCGACCATTACAAGCCGGTCGGGCAGGGCGACGACGTGCCGACCGCGCCGGTCACGGTGGCGGTGAGTCTGGCGGATAAGCTGGATACGCTGTTGTCGTTCTTCGCGGCCGACATGCTGCCCACCGGATCGAAGGATCCCTTCGCTCTGCGCCGCGCAGCGTCTCGGCGTTTTGGGCTTGATCGATGCGGAAACTTGAAAGTGCAGCTGTCCGAAATTTCCGAAAATTGGGCGCATCGAACTGTCCTCTTCGACGCTCGGCCTTCGCGTCGCCGATTTTCTGTATGAGAGGCTGGGCATCTTGATGCGCGATGAAGGTGTACGCCACGATTTCATTCAAGCTTCACGAGCGTGGAGCGTCGGGTGCAGACACGGACGAGCCGGGTTGATCGTGTTGCTGCGCGGTCGAGAGCGCTTGCAGGCGTTCGTTGAAACCTGCGGAGGGGGCTAACCTGCTCGCCGGGTACAAGCGGGCGGCGAATATCCTCAAGAAGGAGATTTGGGATGCCGCTGTCGCCGAGCGACGCGAATGTCCTCCCCGATGAAGCCGCGCTCATCGCCTCGCTCGACGCCGCCGGGCCGACCGCGACCGCTGCCGTCGAGGCCGAGGACTTCACCGCCGCCATGTCGGCGCTGGCCTCGCTCCGCGCGCCGATCGACGCGTTCTTCGACGCGGTGATGATCAACGATCCCGACGCCGGCATTCGCGCCCGCCGCCTCAACCTGCTCGCGCGGTTCCGCGACGCGGTTCACGCCGTCGCGGATTTCTCGAAGATCGAAGGGTAGGGGCCGGACACGAGGCGCTCAACAAAGTGCTTCCAATGTTGGATTTTACCTGCTTGGTTCGTTTCGGCTCTTTGATTCGTCGGGATGATGGCGCGCCTGTTTGCGCGATGGCGTGGCGCGCCCGGTTCAGATGACCGCCGGAAAATCGAAAGGTCGCACGACGTAGCGCGACCTTTGTGACCTTCCGGCGTCCAGAACGCCGCGTTCAGACTTCGCGGCGGTCGTCGATGCCGTCGCGGTCGCGGTCGATCTTGCCGGTGGTGACCTGGTCGCGGTCGTCGATTCCGTCGCGGTCGACGTCGCGATCGACCGCTACCGGGCGACCCTTGGCTGCGGCGTTGCGCAGGCTCTCCTGCTCACGCCAGTCCTTTTCGGCGGCGACATGGCGCGCTTCAATCTCTTTCCGCCGCTCGACCTCGGCGTTGTATTTGCCCTTCCACTTGCGGCCACCGCCGGTGAACAAAAAGCCCCCGACCAGCAGGCCGAGCACGAACACCAAAGCGTAGATCACGACTTGGTTGGGGTCGAAGTTGAGCATGCGAAGGCCTCCCTGGAAACTCGTTTCGCTGCACCAACCACTCACGCGGGTGATGCGTTCCCAAATGGAAACCGCCGCCGCCCTTTCGGACGACGGCGGCTACCCCCACAAACTCGACGCTGGATCAGCCGTTGATGAAACTGTCGCTGATCGAGCAGGCCGCCGGACCCAGGATGACGATGAACAGGGTCGGCAGGATGAACAGGATCAGCGGCACGGTCATGATCGCCGGCAGGCGGGCGGCCTTTTCCTCGGCGCGCATCATCCGCTCGTTGCGGAATTCGGCGCTGAGGACGCGCAGGGCCGAGGCCAGCGGCGTACCATATTTCTCGGTCTGGATCATGGTCGTGACCACGCCGCGAACCGCGTCAAGATCGACGCGGGTGGCAAAGTTCTCGAATGCCTGGCGGCGCTCGTTGAGGAAGCCCAATTCGATCGCGGTCAGGCCGAATTCGTCGCCCAGCTCGGGATAGGCCTTGCCCAATTCCTTGGCCACGCGGCCGAAAGCGGCGTCGACGGTCAGGCCGGCCTCGGCGCAGATGACGAGCAGATCGAGCGCGTCGGGCAGGCCCTTGCGGATCGCGTCGCTGCGCTTCTTGACCTTGTTCGACAGCCAGATGTCGGGCGACTTGTAGGCACCGACGAAGGCGATCGCGGTCGCGGCATAGCGCTTGAACGCGCCCCATTCCGGGCGAAGGTCGAAGACGTAGAGCGCGAGCACCACGCCGGTACCGATCACCACCGGCAGCAGGAAGCGGGCGAGAATGATGAAATAGGCCAGATCCTTGGCCCGGATGCCGGCCTGCAGCAGGCGCATCTGGGTCTTCTTGATCTGGTCGTCCTGCAGCATCTTGAAGTTGCTCAGGATGCCGCGGACGCGATCCGCCGCCTGGTTCTTGTTGGTCAGCTTGCGGCGCTTGTTGGTCGAGGCGACGATGCCGGCCTTCAACTGCTCGCGGCGCTCGTTGAGCGCCTTTACGCGGCGCGCCATCGGATCCTTGACCGTGGTCGCCGCATAAATGGCGAAGAGCACCGCGAAGGCGGCGACCGCGCTCAGCATGGTCGCGACCCAGATGACGTCAACGCCGAGAATGGTGGGGCCTGAAGCCTGCATCACATGGTTTCCCTAAATCTCGAAGTTGACCATCTTGGCCATGATGAACACGCCGATCCCCATCCACACCAGGCCACCGACGCCAGCCACGATCAGGCGCTCATCGACGAAGAAGTTCTGCATGTATTGCGGGTTGATCATGTAGACGAGGATGAAGACGATGAACGGCAGCGACCCGACGATCATCGCCGACGCCTTGGATTCCGAGCTCATGGCGCGGATTTTCAGCTTCATCTGGGCGCGCTTGCGAAGCACGTCCGCCAGGTTGGACAGGGTCTCGGCCAGATTGCCGCCGGTCTCGCGCTGGATCGCCAGCGTGATGACGAAGAACTGGAATTCGGGCGTACCCAGGCGATCGGCGGTGTCCTGAAGCGCCGATTCCATCGTCCGGCCGATCTTCATCTTGTCCGACACCGAGCGGAACTCGAGCCCGACCGGCCCCGGAATTTCGGAGGCGACGATGCCCAGCGTCTCGGTGATCGGAAGGCCCGACCGAAGTCCGCGAACCATCAATTCGATGGCGTCGGGAAAGTTGTGATTGAAGGCCTTGAGCCGGCGCTGGATCATCTTGTTGATGACGAGGTGCGGAAGGCCAAGCGCGATGAACAGTCCGAAGGCGAGCGAAAGCAACAGAGGCGCGCCCTGGATTGTCATGACGCCGGCGACCGCCACCAGCAGCCCGACCGAGATCATCGCATATTTGCCGAGGGTGATGTCCTTACCGGTCTGTTCCAGCCGCTTGCGAAGCAAGGCGGGCTTGGGCACCAGGGTGGCGAAGACGCCGTCGAGCCGGGCGTTGCGCGAGGCTAGCAGCTTGCGGATCTGGGCCTGCGCATTGGCCGCCATGGTGTCGCCATGACGTTCCTTGAGCAGCTCCAGGCGGCGCTTGACCGCTTTCGAGGCCGACGGACCGCTGAGCGCGAAGAAGCCGAGCCCGAGCACGCCGAGTACGCCAATTGCAATGATGAGCATGACAAGCATCGTCGGTCCGTCCACTGTTTGCCGGCGGCGGGCGCGAGGGCCCGGTCGCCAGCAGTGAGAATTACGCCGCCTTCTTCGACAGCATCGTCTTCATGCTGCCCAGAAGGGACTTGCTGGCGACGGCGACGCCGCCTTCAACCAGTCCCTCTTCGCTGGCATGGCTGAGCACCATGTTCGACAGCTGGGCGAACGGCCCCGCCATCTTGCCGCTGGCGACTTCGGCCATCGGCTTGCCAAGCTTGGCAGCCTGGGCCGCGATCTTGCCGTCGTCGGGGAAGACGATGTCGATGCCGCGTTCGATCGACTGTTCGAAGTCCTTCTTGCTGATCTCCAGCGCGCCGCCCGAGGGCACGCGGTTGGCGACCACCACCACCTTGGTCTGCGGCGCGTTGGACTTGAGCCAGGCGAGGATGCGGATCGTGTCGCGGGTCGCCGCCAGCGTCAGCTCGCTGACCACCACTGCGACATGCGCGTCGTGGACCAGGTGCGGATACTGGATCAGCATGTGCCGCGGCAGGTCGAGCACGGTCGATTCGAACGCGTTGCGCATTTCTTCCTGCAGCTGGAAGAAGGCGGTGCCGTCGGTCAGCAGCGGCTGATTGATCGGCGCTTCGGCCGACAGCACACTCAGCTTGTCGTTGGCACGAACCATGGCGCGTTCGATGAACAGGCCGTCGATGCGGCTCGGATTCTCGATCGCGTCGGTCAGACCGCGGCCCGGCTCGAGGTCGAGCGCTAGGGCGCCGGTCCCGAAGTGGACGTCGAGATCGAGCAAGGCCGTCGAGCGTTCGGCCTTCTCGCCGAGCAGCCACGCAAGGCTGGTGGCGAGGGTCGAGGCGCCGACCCCGCCGCGAACGCCGATCACGGCGGTCATGACGTGGGGCTTGTCGACCTGCGCTTCACCGCGCGGTCCGCGACAGGATCGACTGGGCATGGGCGAAGGTGTCGCGCAGCTGGTCGACCGTGAACGGCTTGAGCAGATAGTCGTGGATGCCGCTGGCGACGAGGTCGCGGTACAGCCGGACATCGTTGACCTGGCCCGCGGCGATGACGATCGTCCCGGGCTCGCAGACTTCGGCAAGCGCGTTGATGTCGTTGAGCGGATCGGCCGATTCCGACAGGTCGACGAACAGGATGTTCGGGCTTGCCGAGACCGACAGCGACTGGACCGCGTTGCGCAGCCCGCCCTTGTTGACCTTTTCGGGCGACCAGCCATGCTCGACCGCGACCGGCCGGAGCATGTCGGCGGTGGCATCGTCGCAGACGAAGGCGGTGAACGGATCGCGGAGGCCCGCGCGCGCCTGGAATGGAGCGTTCATCTCTAATTGCCCTTCTTGGTCGAGATATCTTTCAGCCCGCCTTCGCCGGTCGGCTTGGCGTTGCGATACGAGCGGATGGCGCGCGCGGCGGTATCGGCCGTGTCATAGCCTGCTGCCTTCGCGGCCCCACACCAGATCCTGCGGATCGGCGACCATCGCGGCGAGGTTGCCGTTAAGGCGCAGCCGTAGTTCGGCATGGTCTTGTTGCTCCAATTGGGCTTCGACTGGTCGGACCAATTGGGGCAGTCGGGGACGCTCGCGCGGGTCCGGCTGACGACCACCCGGACCGATCCGGGGGCGACGATGCCTTGTGCAACCGGCGCGCCCTGGCTCAGCAGCATGCCATAGCGGCCGGCCACACGGGCGACGTCGGACCGGGCGGCATCGGCATAAGCGCCGTCGACATAGACGTTGTCGCCGTAGCCGAGGTTGAGACCGCCGAACCAGGCGTCGAGCCGGGCCTGCTCACCGGGCGCGAGCGAGCCGTCAGGCGCCGCGGCGTCGAAGGCATAGTCGGAGCGGGTGACGACCGGCACGTTGACCGATTCCAGTCCACGCGCCGGATCCGGGTCCTTGGCCAGTACCGGACCCGCAAGGGTCGTCGCCAGCAGCGCGATCATGAGGGTATTGCGCATTGTCTGATCCTTCCTTTGCGGGGGCTACATCTTGAACCCGGGCGCGGCCGCGGCAGCGCTGGGGGCAGGGGCGGCGGCGGCGGGCGCCGACGTTCCCGAATAGGTCTTGTTCCCGAAGATGCGTCCGGCATCGGTCGGCGCACGATAACCGTCGGTCGGAGCGGCGAGGCGCCCGGAAACCGGCCGCACCAGATACGGCGTGACGATGATCACCAGCTCGGTTTCCTGACGACGATAGCTAGTCGACCGGAACAGGGCGCCGAGGATCGGCATGTCGCCGAGGAACGGTGCCTTGTCGATATTGTTGGTGTTGGAATTGCGCAGAAGGCCGGCGATCATGAACGACTGTCCAGATCCCAACTCGACGGTGGTCTCGGCGCGACGCGTGGTCAGCGCCGGGACATTGAAGCCGTTGAGGCGGATCGACCCTTCGGACGACAATTCGCTGACTTCCGGGCGGACCCGCATCGAAATGCGGCCGTCGGCAAGCACGAACGGGGTGAAGGCCAGGCCGACGCCATATTGCTTGTACTCGATCGTCACCGAACCGAGGCTTTGCGAGATCGGCACTGGGAATTCGCCGCCGGCAAGGAAGCTGGCGGTTTCGCCCGACAAGGCGGTCAGCGTTGGTTCGGCCAGTGTCGTGACCAGGCCGTCGGCCTCGGCCAATTCGAGGCGGCTGAGAACGTCGAGACCAAGCATGCTTTTGCGAAGGGCCAGCGTGGTACCGGTCAGACCGCGAATGATGGCACCGGTTTGATCTCCCACTCCCTCGGGCGGAGCCTCCCCAACCGGCGGGAGGTAGATGCCCTCTCCCTGAAGGACATCGAAACTCTTGCTCCTGCCCAACAGGTTCAGTCCAACTTCCTTGACCAGGCTGCGATTTACTTCGGCGATCTTGACCCGGAGCGCGACCTGCAGCGGTGTTGCCGAGCGGAGTCGGCTGACGACCTGCGTGCCGGTCCCGACATAGGCCTGAACGAGCCGCTGGGCTTCTTCGACGTCGTCGGGAGAAGCGACCGTGCCGGTGAGCAAAACGAGATTGTTCATCGGCGTCACCTGTACGGCGGCGTCGGGCATCGCCAGGCGCAGCATCTCGTCGAGCGAGCCGATGTTGCTGCCGACGCGAACGGTGGCGGCGTAAACCACGCGGCCGCTCTTGGTGGTCGCGTAGATGGTGGTCTCGCCACTGCGCTTGCCAAACACATAGAGCTGGGTCGACGAGCGAACCTGCACGTCGGCGATCGAGTCGTTGGCGACGAACACGTCGGTCATCGGCGCAGACAGCCGGACGAGCGTGCCCGTGCCCTGGCTCAGGTTGAGGGTTTCCGACGGCCGTGCGGCAACCGGCTGGGCGGTGGCCGGTGCGGCGGCGGTGACGGTGCCGAGGCCAAGGCCAGGGCGGCCATCGCGGTGCCCAGGCGGGCGCGATTGCGGATGTTGATGACTGGTCATCTTAACGGGCTCCCACCGGAACGACGGTCACAGTATTGCCGCGCGAAACACGAACCGACCGGGCCGCCGGCGGAACTGCCGTTGGCGCCGCGGATCGCTCCGGCGAGGTTGCTGACGGCCTTGACGCGTTCGTCACCGCTGCCACCGTCGCGAGCCGGGACGCTGCGGCGCTGGAAGCGCGACACGTCGCCACCGGTCGTGAAGGTCGTGTTGTTGTCGACCGGACGATTGGCGATCGCGAGCAGCATCTGGCGCTCTTCCTGCCGGATTGCCATTGCCCGAGACCTTGACCTCGCCACTGGCGACGGCGCGCTCCAGCTCGGCCGTATTGTCGGCGATCGAGCGAAGCGACAGCGACAGCTGGCCGACCGACTGGGCGACGGCGATCTTCTCGGCGATGCGCGGGGTGGCTTCGAGGGTCACGGTCGCGATCAGCTTGGGAACGGTCTTGCCTTCCTCATCCTTGCTGTCGATCCGCTGATCGGTGGCGAGGACGCGCATGTTGCGAACGATGGTTTCGCTGACGCGCAGCGGCGGACCGTCGCCACCGCCCTTGACCTCCTGGGTCAGGACGAGGTCGACGCGGTCACCCGGCGAAAACAAAGCCGGCAACGCCGCTGGTCGCGGACACCGGCACCGTGACGGCGCGCATGCCCGGGCCGAGCGCCGCGGCAAGGAAGCCGCGATCATTGGGGCCGACGAGGGCGCCGCGAGTGACCGGCTGGCCGGCGGTGATCGGGTTGCGAACGACCGTGCCGAGCAGCTTGCTGATGTTACCATCGGGCGCCGCCCTCGATGTAATAGGCATTCTGGACCAGTTCCTTCGGCCACGTCTGATAGGTCAGGCTTTCCTGGTCGATGATCGTGCCGACCGGGAGCGCCTTGCGAGCGACCAGGACCTTGGGCCCGAGCGGAACCGCCGGAGCGGCCACGGCCTGGGCTGCCCCCGCCCCGACAAACATGTTCTTGGCCATGACGGCGGTAACCACCGCGATGACCAGTGCTGCGACCAGCAGTGCGACTTTCTTCACGTCCATGGCGATTACGCCTCCCCAAAGGGTCCCCTTGATCCTCACAGACATCAGGCAAATTGGTTAAGAAACCGTTGGGCGAGAATCCAAAGCGCCCAACGCGATGGCGACGCCGTAGGGAACCTCGGGCTTCTGCTTTTCTTTTTCCGCTTCACGCGCGGCCGGGTCAGCGAGTTTGCGACGGTGGAGAATCAGCACGACAACGGTCAGCAAACCGCCGGCAAGCGACATGATGACCAGGAATTTGACCGTCGACAGAGGCGAGAACCACAAGGCGAGCGCGGCGGCCAGCTTGACGTCGCCGCCGCCCATCATGCCGAGATAGAAAGTCAGCGCGAGCACCGCGAAGACCGCCACCGCAACTCCGATTTGCATTGCGGCGTCGGGCCAGAAGGGCAGACCGATCGACCACCAGATAGAGCGGCGCCAGCAGGGCGACGCTGGCATTGAGCCCATTCGAGATGGTGAACGTCCGCACGTCGATGACCGCCGCCACCACCAGGATGATCGCCAGCGCCACGAGCAGGAATTCGGTAAATCCAAAATTTGTCCATGTCGGCGGCTCTAGACGGCATGGCTTTTCAAACCGTAACCAGCGGGCGTGGATCGATACGGACATCCTTATCGTCGGCGGCGGGATCGCCGGTGCCAGCCTCGGGGCGCGGCTCGCGGCGGAACGGCGCATCCTGCTGATCGAGGCCGAGGAGCTGTGCGGGCGCCACGCAACCGGCCGCTCGGTCGCCTTCTGGCAGGCCAGCCTTGGCGGCGACACGCCCGAGCGCCGGCTTGAGCCTCGCCTCCAAGCCGATGTTCGACCGCATTGGCCGGGCGCATCGACGCCGCTCTTGCGCTCGCGCGGCGCGCTCCATCTGACCGGCGCGGCGACGACGCGTTCGAGCATGGCGGGCTTGAGGGCGATCTTGCCCTGCGCGCCTCGACCGCGACGCGCTCGACGCGAATGGTTCCCGGGCTGCGCGCGCAGTGGACCGGGGCCTGGTATGAGCCAAGCTGCGCCGACATTGAGGTCGCCGCACTTCCACGCCGCCTGCCTGGCCGACGATTCGCCGCGGTGGTGGTACGGTGCGGACCGACGTGGCGCTGCGCGCGGCGACGCGATCGGGAGACGGGTGGGCGGTCGAGACCAACGACGGGCGCAATCGCGCCGACCTGCTCGTCAATGCCGCCGGCGCCTGGGCCGACGAGGTCGCGCGGCGCTGCGGTTTGCCGCGGATCCTCGGCTCGAGCCGCGGCGGCGCACCGTGGTCCAACTGCGCGTCGGCCGACGCGGCCTGCGCGACCTGCCCCTCGTCACCGACCTTCACGCAGAGCTTTCTATTTCAAGGGCGAAGGCGACAACAGCGTCTGGGTCTAGCCCGCTCGACGAGACGCTGGTCGATCCGTGCGATGCCGCCCCGAGGAGATCGACGTCGCCATCGGCGATCGACCGGTTCGAAGGCCGTCGACTGGCCGGTCGAGGCGGTCGAGCGCAAGTGGGCGGGCCTGCGCACCTTCGCCCCCGACCGGCGGATGAAGTTCGGCTTCGACGCCGCGCACCGACTTTCTTCTGGTGCGTCGGGCAGGGCGGCATGGGCATCCAGACCGCCCCCGCGGCGTCGCTGCTCTGCGCGTCGCTGATCCGCGGAGAAGCCGTGGAAGCGCCTCGACGGCATCGATCCGAACGACTTCGCCCCGAACTAAACCGAAAGAAGGATCGGCGCGGTCCCTAGCGCCGCGCCTCGGCTGCAGCGCAGGCCAGGGCGTCGGCGCGGTCATTCTCGGGATGGCCGGCGTGGCCCTTGACCCAATGCCATTCCACGCGGTGGGGCGCGGCGGCGTCGAGCAGCGCCTGCCACAGCTCGGCATTCTTGACCGGCTTGCGGTCGGCGGTTTGCCAGCCGTTGCGACGCCAGCCGTGGATCCACTTGGTGATCCCGTCCCGGACATAGACGCTGTCGGTCGTCAGGCTGACACGGCATGGCTTCGTCAGCGCGTTCAGCGCCTCGATCGCCGCCATCAGCTCCATGCGGTTGTTGGTCGCTCGGCGCTTCGCCGCCGGACAGCTCGCGCTCCTTGCCGCCGAAACGCAGGATCGCGCCCCAGCCGCCGGGGCCGGGATTGCCCTTGCACGCGCCATCGGTGAAAATTTCGACCTGCCGGAAGGTCGCTCACTGTCAGGCGACGAGCTCGCGGGGCAGCTTGAAGACCATGTCCTCGACGACGTGGGCCGCTTCCTCGCCGTCACGCTCGAAGCGCTCGCCGAGCGCCTCGACGACCTCGCGTGACGAGCGTTTCGGGGGCCGACGCGCCCGCGGTGAGCCCCACCGTGCGTGGCTCGCCGAGCCAGTCCCAGTCGATGTCGCTGGCGCGCTCGATGAGCCGCGCGGGCACGCTCAGCCGCTCGGCAGACCTCGGCCAGGCGAAGCGAATTGCTGCTGTTGGGCGCGCCGATCACCAGCATCGTGCTTCGCATTGCGGCGCGATCGATCTTGACCGCGGCCTGGCGGTTGGTCGTCGCGTAGCAGATATCCTCGCCCTTGGGCGCGCGAATCGTCGGGAAGCGCGCTGCAAGGATGCCGACGATCTCCGCCGTGTCGTCGACCGACAGCGTGGTCTGCGTCAGGAAGGACAGATTGTCGGGGTCGCTGACCGTCGATCGCGCGCGCATCCTGCAGCGGTCTCGATCAGGGTCATCGTTCCCTCGGGCACCTGCCCGAAGGTGCCGATCACTTCGGGATGGCCGGCGTGGCCGATGAACAGGATGTGCCGTCCCGCCTCGATCAGGCGCTGCGCCTGGCGGTGCACCTTGCTGACCAGCGGGCAGGTGGCGTCGAGATAATCGAGCCCGCGCGCCTCGGCCGCCGCGGGCACGACCTTGGGCACGCCATGCGCGCGAAAACACCACCGGGCGGCCGTCGGGCACCTCGTCGAGCTCATCGACGAACACCGCTCCCTTGCCGCGCAGCTGGTCGACGACGAAGCGGTTGTGGACGATCTCGTGGCGCACGTAGACCGGTGGGCCGAAGCGCTCGATCGCCAGCTCGACGATCGTGATCGCGCGGTCGACCCCGGCGCAGAAGCCGCGCGGAGCGGCGATCAGGAGGTGAAGTGGGAGGCAGGGACGACGGGGTTAAGCATCGGCGCGATGTAAGCGATTGCTTGCAGCCTTGCTAGGGCTTCCTATGACACCGCCATATTCAATTGCGTTCGTCGCTCGGCTCCCTGCCGGCACGCGCGCCTGACATAAGGGATTGTCCTTCGTGAAAGCCCGCAGTTTCCTGCTCGTCTCGCTGATGCTCGCTCCCACCGCCTGTCGCGGCGGCAAGGTCATCGAGGACGGCGGCGTCTACACCCGGCGCACCCTTGCCCGCAGGTCGCGATCCCCGCCGCGACGGGGGACATCACCTTGTTCGACCCCGCCGACCGCACCGATGTGCCGCAATCGACGTCGTCGCGACAATCACCAACGTCCGCTCGACCTGCGACCAGGCGAGCGCCGACCCGATCGTGTCCGCGGCGACCTTCGATGTCGTCGCCACGCGCCGCGATGCCAGTGCCGCACGCCCGGTCGTTCTGCCCTTCTACATCGCCATGCAGGCGGGCACCCAGGTCGTCGCCAAGCGCGTCGGCCAGGTCGCGGTCAACTTCGCCGCCGGCAGCCAGCGCGGCAGAGGCCTGGCGAGGCGACGATCGCGCATCGATCGTGCCTCGACCGGACTTCCCGAGGATGTCCGCCGCGAAGCTGACCCGCAAGCGCAAGACCGGCGACGTCGACGCGGCGATCGACCCGCTGTGCGACCCCGTGTCCGTGACGCGGTCGCACGCGCCACCTTCGAGCACCTCGTCGGCTTCCAGCTGACCCAGGACCAGCTGCACTATAACGCCACGCGCTAGGCGCCCTAACCTCTGCGAATCGTTTGACTCGGGCGCAGGGCCCCGCCATGCCGGTGGCCTGTCCCGGGCTTCGGCTCAGGGAACGCGCGGGAGAGTTCCTGCGTCGGGTCGCCGAAGGAGCAACCGCCCCCGGAATCTCTCAGGCACAAGGACCGCGCGCGCCTGGACAGTCTGGAAAGTGTCGCTGCCCCGGCAGCGGCCGCCGAAGGGGTAACCTGCTTCAGTCGTTGGCTTAGGCCTGGCGACGGTGGGAAAGCTCTCAGGTCTCAGTGACAGAAGGGGGTTCGTATGTGGGGAGGCTCGCCGCGAGCATCCGTGCGCCGAGCCGATTTTCTGGAGCGCGACGATGACCGAGACCGACCCACCGAACCCCAGCTGCAGCGCTCGACGCCTGGCACCGCGCCCGCGGTGCCCGCATGGTCCCGTTCGCGGGCTACTCGATGCCGGTCCAGTATGAAGGCGTCATGGCCGAGCATCTCTGGACGCGCACGAATGCCGGGCTGTTCGACGTCAGTCACATGGGTCAGTTGACTTTTCACGGCGCCAACGTCGACGTCGCGCTCGAGACGCTGCTCCCCGGCGATCTCCAGGTCCTCAAGGACGGTCGCCTGCGCTATTCGATGTTGCTCGACGAAGATGGCGGGATCATCGACGACCTAATGGCGACCCGTCGCCGCGATCATTTCTACGTCGTCGTCAACGGCGCGACCAAGACCGGCGACATCGAGGAGTTCGAGCGCCGCCTGCCGCGCGGGATCATCCTCGATCACTGGAAGGAACAGGCCTTGCTCGCGCTCCAGGGGCCACGCGCGGTCGAGGTTCTCGATGCGCTCGCGCCTGGGGTTGCCGACCTGTCGTTCATGCAAGGGGGGCAGTTCGAGGTCGCCGGCGCGCCCGCGTGGATCAGCCGCTCGGGCTACACGGGCGAGGACGGGTTCGAGATTTCGATCGCCGCCAACGCGGCAGAAAAGGTCGCCGACGCCGTGCTGACCAATGACGCGGTCCGGCCGATCGGCCTCGGCGCGCGCGATTCGCTTCGACTTGAGGCCGGCCTCCCGCTCTACGGGCACGATCTTGACCGTCAGACCACGCCGGTCATGGCCGACCTGCAATTCGCCATCGGCAAGCGCCGCCGTGCCGACGGCGGCTTTCCCGGCGCGTCGCGGATCGTCGGCGAAATCGACCAGGGTCCGGTCCAGCGGCGCATCGGCTTTCTCGTCGAGGGCCGCCAGCCGGTCCGCGAAGGCGCGCTGATTCTGGACGGCGAAGGCAATGAGGTCGGCCGGATCACCAGTGGCACCTTCTCGCCCTCGCTCCAGCGTCCGATTGCAATGGGCTATGTCGCGACGGCGCACGCCGAACCGGGCACCACGCTCAAGCTCGAACAGCGCGGCAAGATCTTCGACGCGACGGTCACCGAGATGCCGTTTGTCCCCCACCGCTACCACCGCAAGCCAGCAGGAGCCGCAGCATGACCATCTACTTCACCGGCGAGCATGAATGGATCAGGGTCGAGGGCGATACCGCCACGATCGGTATTTCAACCCACGCCCAGGAAGCGCTCGGCGACATCGTGTTTGCCGATGTGCCCGAGCAGGGCAAGACGCTCAACAAGGGCGACGAAGCCGCGGTTGTCGAATCAGTCAAGGCCGCGAGTGACGTATACGCCCCGGTGGCGGGCGAGGTGATCATGGGCAATCCGGCGCTGGCCGACGACCCCGCCTTGATCAATCGCGACCCCGAAGGCGAAGGCTGGTTCTTCAAGATGACCCTGGCCGACAAGCATGAGCTCGACGGCTTGATGGACGAGGCCGCCTATCGGGAATGGGTGAAGACGCTCTGAGCGAGACAGTCGCCTCGACCTCTCAATGGGATGCGGCGGACTACGCTCGCGTGGGCGGGTTCGTGCCCGCGCTGGGGCTGGCCGCGCTCGACCTGCTCGATCCGCAGCCGGGCGAGCATATCCTCGATGTCGGGTGCGGCGACGGCACGCTGACGCTCAAGATCAAGGATGCCGGCGCCGATGTCGTGGGCATCGACAATAGCCTCAGCATGATCGGTGCGGCGCGGGCCAAGCGGCTGGACGCTCGGCTGATGGACGCCGCCGAGCTGAAATTCGCCGAGGCATTCGATGCCGCCTTCTCCAACGCCACCCTGCACTGGGTGATCGACAAGGAGCGGGCGGCGCGCGCGATCTGGTTTGCGCTGAAGCCCGGCGGCCGGTTCGCGGGCGAGATGGGCGGCGAAGGCAATCTCGCGCGGCTACGCGAGGCGTTGGACGATGTGCTGGTTGTGCGCGGCTATGGCCCGCCGAGCTATGCCGCCAACTGGTATCCTTCGGTCGATCAATTCGTTGAAATCTATGAAGGCGCGGGGTTTGTCGATGTCGACGCGCGCCTGATCGAACGACCGACCCAGCTCGAACATGGTGTCGCCGCCTGGGTCACCACCTTTCGCCGCGGCTGGCTCGACCGGGCCGGCGTGCCCGAAGAAGAGCGCGCGTCCATTGCCGACGAGGTCGCCGACCGCGTTGGAACCACTGTCGCCGACTATGTCCGTCTTCGCTTCATGATGAGGAAGCCGAAATAATGCGTTATCTGCCGCTTACCGACGCCGACCGTGGCGCCATGCTCGCCACCATCGGCGCGGCCTCGGTCGACGATCTGTTCATCGATGTGCCCGAGGAAGCCCGCCTCAATGGCCCGATCCACGGCCTCCCAATGCACGCCAGCGAAATGGACGTGGAACGGCAATTGGGTGCCCTCGCGCGCAAGAATATGGTCGCGGGGGAGGTGCCGTTCTTCCTCGGCTGCGGGGCATACAAGCATCACATTCCGGCGTCGGTCGATCACCTCATCCAGCGCGGCGAATTCCTCACGGCTTACACGCCTTACCAGCCCGAGATCGCGCAGGGCACGCTGCAGGTGTTGTTCGAATTCCAGACCCAGGTCGCGCGGCTGCTTGGGTGCGAGGTTGCCAATGCCTCGATGTACGACGGTTCGACGGCCTGTTGGGAAGCGATCGGCATGGCGCGGCGGATCACGCGCCGGACCAAAGCGATCCTGAGTGACGGGCTCCACCCGCATTATGTTTCGGTCTGCAGGACCATGGCCCGGTTTACCGGCGACACGCTCGACACCGCAGTGCCGGTGCTCGACGCCGCAACCGATGCCGAGCGGCTGATCGGGAGCATCGATCAGGACACCAGCTGCGTCGTCGTTCAATATCCCGACATTCTCGGCCGCATCGCGGACCTCCAGCCAATTGCCGACGCCGCCCATGCCGCGGGCGCGCTGCTGGTCGCGGTGGTGACTGAGCCGGTTGCGCTTGGGCTGATTAAGGCACCGGGTGAGATGGGCGCGGACATCGTCGTTGGCGAAGGCCAGTCGATCGGGGTCGGGTTGCAATTTGGTGGGCCCTATGTCGGGCTCTTCGCCTGTCGTGAAAAGCATGTCCGACAGATGCCGGGGCGGCTGTGCGGCGAGACGGTCGATGCCGAGGGCAAGCGCGGCTTTGTGCTGACGCTGTCGACCCGCGAACAACATATCCGCCGCGAGAAAGCCACCAGCAACATCTGTACCAATAGCGGCCTGTGCGCGTTGGCGTTCAGCGTCCACATGACGTTGCTGGGGGAACAAGGGCTTCGCACGCTGGCCGAGATCAATCACGGCCGTGCGGCCGAAGTCGCCGGGCGGCTAGCGGCCATTCCGGGGCTTACGGTGATCAACGACGCCTTCTTCAACGAATTTACCGTCAAATTGCCGATCGAGGCGCGACCCGCGGTCCATGCCATGGTCGAGAAGAATGTGCTCGGCGGGGTATCGCTCGGACGGCTTTATCCGGGCGAGGCGAGCCTCGCCAATGGGCTGGTGATCGCCGTCACCGAAACCGTCACCGATGCGGATATCGACGCGCTGGAAGCAACGCTCAAGGAGGTTGTGCAATGACCGCGCTCAATCAGAGCGGCTGGAAGCCGAGCGCGCCGAGTGTCGTTGTCGGCGACGGCGCAACTACCACGGGCAATCGCGCGCTGATGCTTGAGGAGAAATTGATTTTCGAGATTGGCGACAACGAAACCACGGGCGTGGATTTCTCCCGACTCCCGCCGGGGCGGGAGGGTTCGACTCGCGAAGCGAGCGGGGGAGGGCCTGTCATGCTTCCGCAAGCCCTCCTACGCACCACCCCGATCAATCTACCCGGCCTCAGCGAACCCGAAACCGTGCGTCACTACACCCGCCTGTCGCGGCAGAATTATGCCATCGACCTCGGCCTGTTCCCACTCGGGTCGTGCACGATGAAACATAACCCAAGGCTCAACGAGAAGATGGCGCGGCTTCCCGGCTTCGCCGACATCCACCCGCTCCAGCCCAAGGAGACCGTCACCGGTGCGATCGAGCTGATCAACCAGCTCGCATTCTGGCTGATAGACCTGACCGGCATGCATGGTGTCGCCATGTCACCCAAGGCCGGCGCCCACGGCGAATTGTGCGGCATCCTGTGCATTCGCGCGGCATTGGAAGCGCGCGGCGACGCGCGCTCGGTAGTGCTGGTTCCCGAAAGCGCCCACGGCACCAATCCCGCCACTGCCGCCTTCGCCGGGTACAAGGTGGAGGATATTCCGGCGACGAAGGAGGGGCGAGTCGATCTCGAAGCGCTGAAGGCCCGGCTGGGGCCCGACGTCGCGGCGGTGATGATCACCAACCCCAACACCTGCGGCCTGTTCGAGCCCGACATGAAGGCGATTTCCGACGCGGTCCATGCGGCCGGCGGGTTCGTTTATTGCGACGGTGCCAATTTCAATGCCATCGTTGGCAAGGTCCGCCCAGGCGACCTTGGCATCGACGCGATGCACATCAATCTCCACAAGACCTTTTCCACCCCGCACGGCGGCGGCGGGCCGGGTTCAGGCCCGGTGGTGCTGTCGGAGGCGCTCGCCCGGTTCGGACCGCTCCCCTACACGGCGCGCTACGTCGACGGGACGGTGCGGCTGATCGAGGAAGAGGATGCCGACGCCGAAATGCCCGACAGCTTCGGCCGCATGGTCGCCTTCCACGGCCAGATGGGCATGTTCACCCGCGCCCTGACCTATATCCTCAGCCACGGCGCCGACGGTCTTGCCCAGGTGGCCGAGGACAGCGTGCTCAATGCCAATTATCTGCTGCGCAGCCTGGAGGACGTTCTCGACGCCCCATTCGCGTTCAGCGGGCCGTGCATGCATGAGGCGATCTTCTCGGACAAAGGCTTTGCAGAAGGGTTCTCGACAATCGACGTGGCGAAGGCGCTGATCGACGAGGGTTTCCATCCGATGACGATGTATTTCCCGCTCGTCGTCCACGGCGCGATGTTGGTCGAGCCGACCGAGACCGAGTCCAAGGCCAGCCTCGACCAGTTCATCGTCGCACTTCGCTCGATCGCGGCGAAGGCGCGCGCCGGGGACGACGCGCTCAAGGCCGCGCCGGTGTTCGCGCCGCGCCGCCGGCTCGACGAAACGCTCGCCGCGCGCAAGCCGGTTCTGACTTGGCAGAATCCCGTTCCCGACGGCGCTGATTTCGGGAGAAGGAGCAATGATCGGAGGGGGTTAGAGGGATGAGTTGGGAATTTATCTTCAGTCTCACCAATGCCGTCGCAATGCTCGGCTGGGTGATGCTCGCAGTGGTACCTCGAACACCGCTGACGCTCTCCGCAATCCTCTACCTCGGGGTCGGTCTGCTGTGCCTCGTCTATTTCGCGCTGTTCATTTCCCTGTTCGGCAACCTCGTCGATCCCGGCCGTCTCCCCGGCACTCCCGAGCCTAACCTGCTCGATTATTCGCTCGCCGGCCTCAAACCATTGTTCATGAGCGACGGCGGAATTGTCATCGGCTGGAACTCATTACCTCGCCTTCGACCTATTCGTCGGTCTGTGGATCGCCCGCGACTCGGATGCGAAGGGGGTTGGGCGATTGGTCCAGTTGCCCTTCCTCTTCCTCACCTTGATGGCCGGACCGATCGGTTTATTGTCGTGGCTCGGGTGGCGCGGACTGAGGGTCGAGAAAAATGGGCGGACGCCTGGATAATTTCACCGACGCCGCCTTTGCTTTCGCGGTAACCCTGCTGATCATCGGCGGTGGCTCGTCGATCGGCGACAGCAACACCTTGCTGGTCGCGCTCGGCGACTTGCCCGCCTTCGCCTTCGGCTTCGCGATCATCGCCATGTTCTGGATCGCCCATGTCCGCTGGCGCGCCATGCGAGGGGAGGGTGACTGGGTCGGGGTCGCGCTGACCATGTTGCTGGTCTTCCTGATCCTGATCTACGTCCAGCCTTTGCGATCGATGGCGGCAGCGACGAACCAGTGGTTCACTGGACAGGGCGACGGTTTCGGCGGCAGCATTTCGACGCTGTTCATCATCTACGGCACCGGTTTTGTCGCCATGTCGCTCACCACCGCAGCGTTGTTTGCGGATACATTGCGCGACGATCTCACTCCCAAGGAACGCGCCTACGCCCGCGGCGACCGCACGATCTGGCTGATCCACGCGATGACCGGTCTGGTGTCGATCGCGGTCGGCTTGACGCGCTTCGGCGCTTTCGCGGCACTGGTTTACGCCACGCTGCCGCTGACGATCGGCCTGGTCGTATGGAAGCATGATTGGGAAGGGACCGGACAGGAGTGACCGATCGCCGCTTTTACGAGAAGATGGATGCTAAACTGGCCATTCGGTCGGCGCCGGCGGCGTTGCGCAATCGAGAGCCGATCGCCAACGTCCTTGCCGATTGGCTGCCGGACGAGGGGCTGGTGCTCGAAATTGCCAGTGGCACCGGCGAGCATGCGGCCTACTTTGCAGGGCGCTTCGCCCGGCTCGAATGGCAGCCGAGCGATCCGCATGAGGAGGCGCTCGCCACCATCGAAGCCTGGCGGGGGCAGACGCCATTGAAGAATCTCCGTAGCCCGCTCGCGATCGATGCATCCGCCCCCGACTGGCCGATCACCGGTGCCGCCGCGATCCTGTGCATCAACATGGTCCACATCAGCCCGTGGAAGAGCGCGCTGGGGTTGCTGGATGGCGCGGCGCGGACGCTGCCTGACGGGGCGCCAATGATTCTTTACGGACCGTGGCTGGTCGAGGGCGTCGAAACTGCACCGTCCAACCTCGCGTTCGACGCCGACTTGAAAGCGCGCGATCCGCAATGGGGTCTGCGATCATTGGCCAGGTTCCGGCGCGAGGCCGCCATCCGCGGGCTGATGTTCGAGGAACGTCGCGACATGCCGGCCAGCAATGTGATGCTGCTATTCCGGCGCACGACGCCAGCGGTGACCTAACGCGACCAGTCCGACGACCCAGCCGATCCCGAACGCCCAACCGCCGAGCACGTCGGTCGGCCAGTGCACGCCCAGCAGCGGGCGCGTGGCACCGACAGCCAGGCTGGCGCCAATCGCGGCCGTCACGGCCACGGGGCGCCAGCGGGCCGGGGCAGCAATCAATGCCAGTGCAAGGAAGGTGATCATCGAATTGCCGGCATGGCCGCTGGGGAAGCTGAGCGAGGAGATTTCGACCGGATAGGGACCGAAGAATGGCCGCGGGCGGTGAATTGCGAGCTTGAGCAATTCGATCGCCATCCGCCCACTAATGACGATGACGACCAGCGAGGCCATGTCGCGCCACCGCCGCGCATAGGCCAAGAGCGCGACCGAGACAGCAAGGATTGTCATCATCCCCGGTGCCCCGCCCACTTCGGTGATGATGATCGCCTGATTGGTGAGGTCGGGGTTAGTCGACCGAGCGCTGGCAAGCCGGAAAATGGTGCCGACGTCCCGCGCGAAGTCCGGGCCGCCGATCAACCCGGCGATCGCAAACATCAATGCGGCCGCGATGATCACTCCGATTGTCAGAAAATTGGCCGGTGATCGCCGCATTAAACGAAACCTTTACCCCGAAGGAATATATGCCGTTCCATGGACGAGAGTGGAATCAACCATAACCGGCGCGCGCGGCGTTCGCATGTCTTGATGGCGGCGTCCATCGAGGCGGGCGGTGGGACCGTCGCGGTCAAGTTGCGCAACCTGTCGCCCGAAGGGGCGCTGGTCGAAGGCTCCGATCTCCCCGATGTCGACAGCCCGGTCATCTTTCGAAAGAAGGAACTAAAGGTCGCCGGTCGCGTGGCGTGGGTCACCGCAGGACGCGCCGGGATCGCTTTCGATGCCTTGCTCGATCCGGAAGCGGTGCTTCGCCATGTCCCGACGACCAAACCCCAACCCAAGCTCGACTTCCGTCGCCCGCGTCTGAAGTCGGGCGACTTGTCGCCCGGCGAGCGCAAAATTGCGCAGGACTGGATCTGGGGCGATCCCATCCCCAACGTCAGCGACTGAAACTTACAAGGCGTCTATTGAGCTTAAGCGCTGCGCCTCAAGCGGCGCGGAGCTGATCGCGGGTCGAGCGCAGCCAATTCACCAGTTCCGCCAGCGGCAACAGCCGGTTGAAGGTCACGCCCAGATAGCCGTCCTCGCACCACCGCACCGCAGCCGGCTGCGGGTCCAGCCCCGGCAGTGACACCACCAGGTCCGCCCCACTGTCGAGGATCCGGGCGCTTTCCAGCTTGACCCCGCCCTGCGACACATCGTTGACCCGCATGCGGTGGATTTCGCCGCCATCGCGCACGGTGGCAAAGCAATCTACCTCGATCCTCGGCATGCGCGGGCGCGGGCCGTCGCTGGAGCTCGACAGGATTTCGACGATGTCGACCGGATGGTCGAATTCGACCCCGACCGAACCGTCGCGCAGCCAGGCGACCTTGCCGGATACGAGAAACCCCGTCTTGAGCTCGATCGTCAGCTCGGTGCCTTCGGTCAACTCGCAATAGGGGCGGATCATCATTCCACCTTCGGAGATATTCTTGATCAGGCACAATTCGCGCCGATCGGCGACAGTCATCGCGCCGACCCGGAACAAGGTAAGGTGGCGCGTTCCGTCGCGGCGGTCGGAGGGCGCGGGTGCCTTGCGCGACAGCGAATAAGCCGTCGTGTCGACCGGAAGCTCGTCCACTCCACTTTTCATCGTTTCATCGACCCCGATCCCGTAGCGCCGTCCGACACGGTCCCGGACAGCCAATGCCTAACTTCAAAGGCGTTACCAGAGTCTTGCGGGTAGCTGCATTGCGGTTGGAGTTGTCGCGCGGAGATGCGGAATCGCGCGATTTGATCTCCGCGATCCGATGAGCCTGTCCTCCTTCCGTGCCTGTTGGCGGCCGCATGCGAGCGGCACCCCGCCGTTGGCTCCCCGCAGGGCGGCGCGAAGCCAGCCGGTCAGCAGGATGGGACGGGCTATCCGGCCGCCTCATAATCCGGGCTGCTCCGGCAGCCATCGATGCGGGCCGCAAGATCAACCCGTCGCGACGTCAAACGCCTCCGAGTGGCCAGCACCTTTGGTGTAGTCAACGACCGTCACATGCAGGCAATCGGCCCTCATCATTGCCGTCACCGCCGGATCGGGAATGTCATAAGGGGCCAGGTTGGGGTGACGAGCGGTGAGCAATTCCCAGGCATGAACCCGCTCGCTTTCTTCGAGCACTTCGACGGCGCGTGCTCCGGCGTAAACGGCTTTCGCTTCGGTCAGCGCCCGGGGCTCTTCGGCAATTGCGATCGAAACACGATCATCCTTCGAAATATTGGCAAACTTTTGGCTCGATCGGAAAATCACGAAATAAAGGGACAGCCCTTTGTTGACATAACCAACAATGGTCGACTGCGGCCACCCGTCCGGCCGCACCGTGGAAATCGTCATGATCCGGTGGCCGACCAGAATGTCTACCGCAGCGTCAGTCGCCATGCGCACCGGCTGGGCAGAACCTGTGTCAGCGTGTGCGGGATCCATTTTCGTCATTGCTGCCTCCCGGTCTAATTAAGCCACTTTCGACAATATAGCCCCGGTCGACGGAATGTCGCTGACAGGCTCGCACGTTTCAGTCGATCGCTTCACTCCGTAGATTCCCGAACCGGCCGACCGCCAGCATGATCCTCGATCGTTAGCCAGTCGTGCCGGAGCAGACGCGACTGGGCGAGCAGCGAGACGAGAAACGCCGTCGACCAGCCAAGCATGATCACCCCGGTTGCTCCCTCAATCGCGCCCAAGATGCGCCACGGCTTGGCGACCAGCACGTCGCCATAGCCAATCGACGCATAGGTCACCGTGGAGAAGTAGAGCGCCTGCTCGAAATCGGGCGCCGCCTGTAGCGCGAGATAGAGGGCGGCAAAGGACCAGATCTCTGCCGTATGGATCACGAAAAGACCAAGGGCCGCGAAGACCAGCAAGGCGATTGGCGCGAGCTTGACGCTCGGCGGCCATCGCATCGCAGCCCTCAGCGCGCGGGCGAGAAGGGCCAGGCCGGTCAGGTGCATGATTACGGTCACCACGACCATCACGCCGGCCAGCAATAGTTGGGTCAGCAACGGAGACACGTTTCCCTCCCCACTTGGGATAGCCATCCTGCTTAGGCCAACTCAAATCCCACCAGCATAGGGGATTTACCGAATGGGCTCGCGCCGCCGATCAGGCGATGGGTGGGGCATGCACAGATTGATGACATTGCTCCTCTTCCTAACGCTGACGCCGACGGGCGCCAGCGCGAATCAGCGCGTCGACATCGAGGGTCGGACGGTGATCGAAAAAGCGCCGACACTCAGGAACGGGGAATTTGTCTGGGCGCCCGAAATTGCGCCGAAAGGTCCGATACTGCTGATCGTCAACCTCGATACGCAGCGCGCGGTCCTGTTCCGCAATGGCGTGGCGATCGCGGCGACGACCCTCTCGACCGGCCGTCCGGGATATGAAACGCCGACCGGCGTCTTCACCATCCTGCAGAAGCACGTGGTGCATTATTCGAGCAAATACGACAATGCGCCCATGCCCTACATGCAACGCCTGACCTGGAAGGGGGTGGCGCTTCACGCCGGTTATCTGCCGGGCCGTCCGGCCTCCCATGGCTGCATCCGCCTGCCCAGGGAATTTGCCCGCCTGCTTTATGGTGCGACCACCCTTGGCATGACGGTCGTCGTCACGCGGTTTCCGGCGTCGCTTCGACAGGCCAAAGACGCTCCCCTCGCATCGAAGCCGACGCCGGGAGCGGAGCTGACGAATGCGCCGTTCGAGTGGCATCCGGCCCGATCGCCATACGGGCTGGCCTCCGTGATCGTCAGTTCGACCGACCAGCGCGCAATCGTGTTGCGCAACGGCAAGATGATCGGCTCTTCTCCGGTACGCGTCACGGGATCGGCCGAAGGTGCCTGGGCCTACCTGCTTCACCGCTCGACGAGGGAGGGGCGCCACTGGCTCAAGCTGCAGCTCGATGGTCATCCGGGCGGCGGGATGGACGTGCCTGCCGACGAGGTGAAGCGGTTCCAGATGCCGGACGGGTTCCGCGCGGCGGTCGTCCAGGTCCTGCGGCCCGGCAGCATCGTTCTTGTCACGCCGGAGCCGCTCCGCCTTGGTCAGGCGGGCGATCCGGTCACCGTCATCGAGGAGGAAGACGCCGCGTCGGACTAAGGGGAAATGCGGACATACAAAAGGTCGGCGCGCGCGCGACCATGGTGTCGGAACAATGTCCGGAGGTATCCGAGTGTATCGAAACATCCTCGTCCCCATAGATCTCGATCAGCCCGCGAGCTGGCAGGATGCGCTTGCAGCAGTCGTGCCGCTGGCCCGATGCATGGAGGCCGAGGTCACGATCTGCTCGGTCGTGTCGGACATCAACTCGCTCAGGGCGGGGGAATGGCTCCCGATCTGCGTTCGGCAGAGCCTGGACGAGGCGCGCGCACGACTGAACGGGCTTGTCGCGGGTGCCGATGCCGAACGGAAATGGAGTGTCGAGGTGGCCGCCGGAACGGTGTCAGGCGGAATCCTGGAAATTGCCGAACGAATGGCGGCCGATCTAATCGTGCTGGTTTCCGACAAGCCGAAGACGCGCGACTTCTTGTCGGGGTCAAAAGCGGTTCGCGTTGCCAGGCGCGCATCTCGAATGGCTGGGGCGAACACCGAAGAGCACGGCGCAACCCTATCTCTATTGGAGCATCGCCGAAGGTGGTCAACGCTTCAATTCCGAGATGCCCGCCTACAAACAGACACTGACTAAACAGGAAATTTGGTCGGTTGCTGCCTACCTGCGAGCCGGGATGCCCCCCAAATCTCGCTAGTTGCAGATTGGCGAAAGCAGTCGGCCCATGGCTTTTGGGTTACCCAGGCTAAGACCTCCTCGCGGTCCTCGGGAAACGTTACCTAAATTGATACTTTTCAACAGGTGCCAGAGCCGCAACGCGCTTCATTGGTCACACAGAACGCTTCAGTCTTTCAGAGCGTTAGTATGGTGAGCCCTGCTGGGTTCGAACCAGCGACCTACTGATTAAAAGTCAGTTGCTCTACCGACTGAGCTAAGGGCCCCACATCCGTGGTGCGCAGCGCTTAGCCAAGCGCGCGCCGCCTCGCAAGGCGTGAGGCGAGGTGGCGGGCGGTGCGCGGGCCGATCAACCGCCAATCCGGTGCGATCGCCGCCAAAGGGCCGATTGCAAAGGCGCGGTCAGCCAGACGCGGGTGAGGGATCGTCAGGCACTTCGAGCGCATCTGCCCGCCGCTCCAGGCCAAGATGTCGAGATCGAGCACCCGCGCACCCCACCGGCGGCCAGGACGGCGACCGAAGTCGCGCTCGATTTCCTTGAGCGCCGTTAGTAGGACATGGGGGGCGAGCGGGCTTTCGACCAGCGCTACCGCATTGGCGAAATCGCGCCCCGCCCCCCCTTGCGCGGGATTGAGCAGGATCGGCGAAGCGTCGAACAAGCTGAAGTCCTGGTCGAGCCGGGCGATCGCCGCCCCGACCACCGCCGAGGGGCGGCCGTGGCGGCCGTGCGGGCGGTTGGACCCGAGCGCGATGGCATAAAGGTGCGTTGCTTCAGACACGCTGGCTCGCCTAGGTCAGGACGATGCCATTCGCCAGCCCCGCCAACCTGTCCCCGCTACCCGAGGCCGAAGCGCCGCGCGATTGCCCGCTGTGCCCGCGACTGGTCACACTGCGAGCATCATGTAGAAATGAGCATCCCGACTGGTGGAATGCGCCGGTACCGGCATTCGGCGACCCGAATGCCTGGCTGGCGATCATCGGGCTGGCGCCGGGCAAGCATGGCGCCAATCGCACGGGGCGGCCGTTCACGGGCGATTATGCCGGCGAACTTCTTTACGCGACGCTGGCAAAATTCGGTCTGAGTTCGGGCACTTACGCGCAGAATCGGAACGATCGTCTGAAGTTAGAAGGAGCGATCATCCTCAATGCGGTCAAGTGCCTACCGCCGCAGAACAAGACCCTGCCGGTCGAGGAAGCCAACTGCCGGCCCTATCTGATGGAAGCAATCGCCAGCCTGCCCAACCTCACCACCTTTATCGCGCTGGGCAAGGTGGCGCATGACAGCTTGTGCCGGAGCTTCGGCTTGCCGCTGGCGAAGGCAAAGTTTGCGCATGGCGCGGCGCATTTGCTGCCAGACGGGAAACGGCTGATCGATAGCTACCATTGCAGCCGCTACAACCAGAATACCAGGCGGCTCGACGCGGCGATGTTCGAAGCGGTATTTGAAGCGGCAATCAAACGTCCTGCGTGAGCCGCCCGTAAAGCTCTGGCCGGCGGTCGCGGAAGAAGCCGAACGCGGCGCGGTGCTTCTTGGCGGCGGTGAGGTCGACGTCCGCGACCAGCACGCCCGTTTCCTCCGCGCCAAACTCGGCCAAAATATCGCCGCGCTCGTCGCAGATGAAACTGTGGCCGTAGAAGCGTTGGCCGCCTTCGGTGCCAATGCGGTTGGCGGCGACGACGGGGACGACGTTGCTGACCGCATGGCCGATCATCGCCCGGCGCCACAGCGCGACTGGTGTCGAGATCGGGGTCGTGCGGCTCGGTGCCGATCGCGGTGGGGTAGAACAAGATCTCGGCGCCCATCAGCATCATCGACCGCGCGACTTCGGGATACCATTGGTCCCAGCAGATGCCGACGCCGAGCGTCGTGCCGGCACCGGGCCACACCTTGAAGCCGGTATTGCCGGGTCGGAAGTAGAATTTTTCCTCATAGCCGGGGCCGTCCGGGATGTGGCTCTTGCGATAGACGCCGGCGACCTTGCCGTCGGGGTTCACCATCGCCAGGCTGTTGTAGTGATGCTGGCCGTCGAGCTCGAAGAAGCTGGTCGGAATCCAGATATTCAAGCTCTGCGGCGAGCGCCTGCATCGCGATCACCGAGGGGTGGTCGGCGGTCGGTTTCGCGGTGGCGAATTGCTCCTCATCCTCGACCCGGCAGAAATAGGGACCTTCGAACAATTCGGGGGGAAGCACGACCCGCGCGCCCTTGGAGGCGGCCTCGCGGACAAGTTCGGAGACGTTGGCGATGTTCGCGGCCGTATCTTCGCCGAAGGCCAGCTGGAGCGCGGCGACTTTGAGCTTGGTCATTCGCTTTGTCCCGTCATTCTGGCACCTGCTGGCTGATGCAGTGGAAGCTGCCGCCGCCGGTCAGCAAATGGTCGGCGCGCAGGCCGACCACGCGGCGGTCGGGAAAGATGTCCTGCAAGGCCTCGACCGCGGCGGCATCATTGGGTGCGCCATATTGCGGAACCACCACGGCGGCATTGCCGATGTAGAAATTCATATAGCTCGCCGGGACGATCTCGCCGTCGCGCTCGACCGCGCCGGGCGAGGGGATGGCGACGACGTCGAGATCGGCATCGAGCAGCGCTTCGGCGGCGTCGGCATAAGCGGCGGCGTTGGGATCGTCCTCGACCGCTTCGGGAATGGCGACCCGGCCAGGGGCGACGAACCGCGCGAGATTGTCGACATGGCCGTCGGTATGGTCGTTCTCAAGCCCGTCGCCGAGCCACACCACGCGGGTGGCACCAAGCGTCTCGGACAGCCGTTTTTCGATATCGTAGCGGCTGAGGTCGGGGTTGCGGTTGGGGTTGAGCAGGCATTGCTCGGTGGTCAGGAACATGCCCGTGCCATCGCCGTCGATCGCCCCGCCTTCGAGGATCCAGTCGGCTTTGGCGTAGGGCAGTCCGGCCGCCGCGGCGAGCCGCTGGCCGATGGTGTCGTCGCCGGGGAGGTCATACTTTGCCGCCCCAGCCGTTGAAGCCGAACCCCTGCGCGCGGCGGCCGGCGCCAGTGCCGAGTCACGATCGGCGCCGGTATCGCTCAGCCAGACATCGCCGAACGGCTCGACGATGACGGTCGCGAACGGGGCCAGCCGGCGCGCTTCGGCGGCGGCCGCTTCATCGGCGGCGACCAGCCACACTTGCCTCGCCGGCCCCATCGGCGTGGACCGCGGTGGCAAACGCCGCGACTTCGGCCTGGGCGGGGGCAAGGTCGTCTTCCCACAAGTCCGGATCGCTGGGAAAGCCGATCCACACCGATTGATGCGGCGCCCATTCGGCCAGGGGGATGTTGCGCGGCGCATTGGTCATGGGCCGCGCGCCTATCAGGCCACCGCGGCCGCGCCAAGACGGCTTGCATCGCGGCCCGCTTCGTGGATTGATGTGCGGACCAATGGGGGAGGGTATCAAATTGTTGCGTCATTCCATGATTTTGCTGCTGGCGGCTGTCGCCACGGCGCCGCTTGCGGCAGCTCCGACCAATACCATCGCCCAAGACGCGAGCCTCTTCGCCAAGCGCGAAAGCGCCTGGTCGGTCGACATCTCGCCGAACGGCTCCAAGGTGTTCATGCTGTCGGGCGGTCCGGCCGGATCGACGATTGGCCGAATTTACGATCTGGCAACCGGCTCGGCAAAGTCGATCGTCGGCTCGAAGAGCAGCCTGGAAAGTCTCAACTGGTGCGAATTTGCCGGCGAGAGCCGCCTTGTCTGCCACTATAGCGGCAACACCAAGATCGATGGCAAGCTGATCCCGTTCACCCGGCTGGTCACCGTCTCCGCCGACGGCGGCGGAATGAAGGCGCTCGGGCAGAAGGCGTCGGAAAAGGATGCCACGCTGCGCCAGTTCGATGGAAGCATCATCGACTGGTTGCCGGGCGAACAGAATGCGGTGCTGATGGCGCGGCAATATGTCCGCGAAGTGGGGACCACCGGCACGAACGTGGTGCGCAACGCAAGCGGCCTGGCGGTCGACCGGATCGACCTCGAAAAGATGGATTTCAAGACCATCGTCCAGCCTCGCGACGAAGTTACCGGCTATCGCACCGATGGGCAGGGCAATGTCCGGATTGCGGTGATCGAGGGAATGCGCGACGATTCGATGACCGGGATCACGCGGTTTCGCTATCGCAAACAGGGACTCGACCGACTGGCAGATCCTGGGCGAGTATGTTTCCCAGACCGGGGAGGGCATTTATCCGGTCGCGGTCGAAGGACAGAGCGACAGCGTGTTCGTGCTGAAGAAGACCAATGGACGCGACGCTTTGTATCGCATGGCGCTCAACGGATCGGGAACGCTGACCCCGGTCGCGTCCGATCCCAAGGTCGACATCGACGGCGTCGTGCGCATCGGCAAGGGACGCAAGGTTATCGGTTATACCTATACCGACGACCAGCGCCGGATCGTCTATTTTGACCCCGAATATGCCAAGCTCGCGACGGCGCTGAGCAAGGCAATTCCCAAATTCCCGATCATCCACCTCGATGGATCGAGCGCCGATGGTCAGAAACTGCTGATCTTCGCCAGCGCCGACACCAATCCGGGCGGCTATTATGTGCTCGACCGCGCCACCAAGAAGATGACCGAGCTGGCGCTGGTGCGACCGTCGCTGGAGGGCAAGGCGCTGGCATCGGTCAAGCCGATTACCTACGCGGCGCGCGACGGCGAACGATGATCCCGGCTTACCTCACCATGCCTCCGGGAAGCCCGGGCAAGGCGTTGGGCGCGGTGGTCTTGCCGCACGGCGGGCCGAGCTCGCGCGACGAATGGGGCTTCGACTGGCTAGCGCAATTCTTTGCAGCGCGCGGCTATGCCGTGATCCAGCCCAATTATCGCGGGTCGTCCGGCTATGGCGAAGAATTCCAGAACGCCAATGGCTTCATCAACTGGAAGACCGTCGATGGCCGATATCAGCGACTCGGCGCGTTACCTGGTCAAGGAAGGGATCGCCGATCCGGCGCGGATCGCGATCGTCGGCTGGTCCTATGGCGGTTATGCGGCGCTCCAGTCTGCAGCGATCGAGCCGAGCCTGTACAAGGCCGCGGTGGCGATCGCTCCGGTGACCGACATGGCGCTGCTCAAGAAGGAGAGCGAAGGCTACACCAACGCCAAGCTGGTCCAGGCGTTCGTCGGATCGGGTCCGCATGTTGCCGCGGGATCGCCGCTGCGCAACGTCGCCAACATCCAGGTGCCGGTGCTGCTGTTCCATGGCGACATGGATATCAATGTCGGCATTGCCCATAGCGAGAAGATGGAAGCCGCGTTGCGCAGCGACGGGCGGAAGGTCGAGTTCGTCCGCTACAAGGATCTCGATCACCAGATCGACGACAGCAACGCCCGCGCCGACATGCTCAACCGCATCGGCATGGCGCTGGAGACCGCGATCGGGCGCTAGGGCGAGCGGCACAAACAAGAAGGGCGACCCCGCAGGGCCGCCCTTTTTGTTGGCAGTGCCGATCGAGCGATCAGCGCGAATAGAATTCGACCACCAGGTTCGGCTCCATGCGCACCGGATAGGGCACTTCGTCGAGCGTGGGGACGCGGGCGAAGGTGACCTTGGCGGTGCCGTCGGCCGAGACATATTCGGGGATGTCGCGCTCGGCGAGGCTCTGGGCTTCCATCACCAGCGCCATTTCCTGCGCCTTGGGGCCGAGCTCGATCACGTCGTTCACGTCGCAGCGGCGCGAGGCGATGTTGCACTTGATGCCGTTGACCCGGATGTGGCCGTGGCTGACCAGCTGGCGCGCGGCCCAGATCGTCGGCGCGAACTTGGCGCGATAGACGATCATGTCGAGGCGGCGCTCGAGCAGGCCGATGAGGTTCTGGCTGGCGTCGCCCTTCATGCGGCGGCATGCTGGAAGGTCTGCTTGAACTGCTTTTCGGTGACGTCGCCGTAATAGCCCTTGAGCTTCTGCTTGGCGCGCAGCTGGAGGCCGAAGTCGGAGACCTTGCCCTTGCGGCGCTGGCCGTGCTGGCCGGGGCCATATTCGCGGCGGTTGACCGGGCTCTTGGGCCGTCCGAAGACGTTTTCGCCCATGCGGCGGTCGAGCTTATACTTGGCGCTTTTGCGCTTCGACATCGTGTCACTCCAATTTGCATGTCGGCCGGAGCCGACGGATATTGTCCGGAACCGCACCAGCCGACCATGTTGTCGACTGCGATCACCGCTTCACCGGACGTGCGAGATCAATTGCGAACGGCGCGCCTAAGCCGAGCATGACGCTAAAGGTCAAGCTGCGCCGACCTAACGGCCCATGTTGCCCTGGGCTTTTTTCGACTGTTCCTCCGCGATTCGGTCCGCACTCCGCCTGGGTTCGGCATTCGCGCTTGCCCCCCAGTCGTGAGCCGGTCTCCTTGATCGTCTTGCAGATCTTCTTGTCGGGATCGACCGGCGCGGCGGGCGTGGTCGTCGCCGGCTGGGCCTGGGCCGCCACGAGCAGGAGGGCAGCGGTGAGGAATGACACTGACATTGGTACAAACTCCGATACTTATTGAGAGCAAGGCGTTGCTAGAAATTCAGCGGATCGACCGGCATGACGCCGGCTGCATCCCCCGCCGGATGAGGCGACGCGACTATCTTGGACCGGGGGGCGAGGTTGTCGAATAATCCTGCAGCTTGAGCGTGTGAGCCGCGCTTTCCTTCCACATCCGCTCCCACTCGCGCTGGGGCAGACAGGTATTCTGGTATGACAGGCGCGTGCCCGTCACGCGCAGCCGACGGCAGACGATCCGGCTGTCCTCGTTCATGGTGAAGGCGGTCTGGCGTCCTTCTTTCGGCGCGCAATAGCGGGTCGCGCCGTTGCAAGTCTCCGCCCGTTGCCACTGTGCCTTGGTGCGGCAAACGACGAGCGCCTGGCTGCGCGACGCGGCGCTCCCGATCTCGCGGCATTGCAGGGCCGGACCGCTTGCAATTGCGGCGCTTCCGTCATCGGCGCAGGGGTGGATGAGGCGGCCATCATCGAGGCCATCATGAACGCGAACATCGGCAGACTCCCTATGGCTTACGCACTGATACATATTGCAAATCGAGGCTCAGTGGAAATCACTTTTTGCCGGCCGTGGCTGAGCCGCGCCTGGAGATCAGCGCTTGGTCCCCTTGGCGATCGAGCGGATCATTCCGCGCATCGCCCTGATCTCGCGGCTCGACCAGCCCGGCTTGGTCAGCATCGTTCGCAGGTTGAGGCGCGTGACCTCGGTCCGGTCGGCGGGGAAATAATAGCCCGCAGCGTGCCGAGCGCCGTCGTCCATCTGGCCGACCAGTCCCTCGACTTCGAACTGTGGCGCGGGGGGCTCGCTCTCCTTGAAGGTCGGCTGGGCGAGCGGGCGGCCGCGCGACCATTCATAGGCCAGCAGGATCACCGCCTGGGCAAGGTTGAGGCTGCCGAAGTCGGGGTTGATCGGCACGGTGACGATCTTGCCGGCCAGCGCGACATCCTCGGTCTCCAGCCCCGAGCGCTCGGGCCCGAACAGGATTGCGCGTGCGGCCCGGCGCAGCGTGGATCTCGCGCCGCCATTTCGGCGGGACCGACGACCGGCAAGACGAGATCGCGGCGGCGGACGGTCGAGGCGAAGACGGCGCTGCAATCGGCGACCGCGTCGGCGACGGTGCGGAAGCACCGTGGCCTGTTCCAGCACCGATGTCGGCGCCGCTGGCGGCGGGACCGGCGTCGGGATTGGGCCAGCCATCGCGCGGCGCGACGAGGCGCAGCTCGGTCAGCCCGAAATTGAGCATGGCGCGCGCCGCCTTGCCGATATTCTGGCCGAGCTGGGGGCGGACGAGGATGATGATCGGGGGCTGGGCGCTCAAATCAGCTTGTCCAGCAGTCCCGGCCCCTCGGGCGGCGCGGGCGTGCCTTCGACCGCTTCGGCGATTTCGGCGAAGTCGCCGGCTTCGGTGAAGTCCTTGTAGACGCTGGCGAAGCGGATGTAGGCGACCGGGTCGAGCGACTTCAGGCCGAACATCACCAGCTGGCCGATCATGTCGGTGGTGACTTCGTCGCCGCTGGTTTCGAGGCGGCGCTGGATGCCGCTGGCCATCTGCTCGATCTTGCCCGCGTCGATGCCGCGCTTGCGGCAGGCGTGGCCGATCGCGCGCTCCAGCTTGGCGCGGTCGAACGGTTCGCGCTTGCCGTCCTTCTTGAGCACGGTGAGATCGCGCAGCTGGACCCGCTCGAAGGTGGTGAAGCGCGCGCCGCACCCGGCGCATTCGCGGCGGCGGCGGATCGAGGCGCTGTCCTCGGACGGACGGCTGTCCTTTACCTGGCTGTCTTCATGGGCGCAGAACGGACACCGCATGTCAGCGCTTGATGCGCAGCCAGAAGGCGATGCCGGCGCCGCCGATCAGCCCGACCGGAATGGTGATCACCGGCAGGATCGCGGCGACCACACCGAGCGCAGCACCGCCGAGCACCGGCTTGGTCGAGGGATGCGACAGGCCGTCGCTGGCCATGCCCTTGATCTCGTCGGTCGCGCGACCGATGCATGTCGGGATCCTCGTCGTTGGGTCGGGTCATCGGTCGTCAATCCTGATAGATGGGGAAACGGGCGCACAGCGCGCGGACGCGGGCGTTGACGGCGCGTTCCGTCGCCGGGTCGCCCTTGGCCACGCCGGCCAGCACGTCGGCCACCATGTCGCCGATCTCGGCAAACTCGGCCTCGCCGAAGCCGCGCGTGGTGCCGGCGGGGCTGCCGACGCGGATGCCGCTGGTCTGCATCGGGGGCAGCGGGTCGAACGGGATGCCATTCTTGTTGCAGGTGATGCCGGCGCGCTCGAGCGCTTCGTCGGCGTCCTTGCCGGTGATCCCGAGCGGGCGCAGGTCGACGAGCGCGAGGTGCGTATCGGTGCCGCCCGCGACGAGATCGGCGCCGCGCTCCTTCAGGCGGCCGGCGAGCGTCTGGGCGTTCTCTGATCACCGCCTTGGCATAGGTCTTGAAGCCCGGCTCCAGCGCCTCGCCGAACGCCACCGCCTTGGCGGCGATGACGTGCATCAGCGGGCCGCCCTGGAGGCCGGGGAAGACGGCGCGAGTTGATCTTCTTGGCGATCGCCTCGTCATCGGTCAGCACCATGCCGCCGCGCGGGCCGCGCAGCGTCTTGTGGGTGGTGGTGGTGACGACGTGGGCGTGGCCGAACGGGGTCGGATGCTCGCCCGCCGCGACCAGCCCGGCGAAATGCGCCATGTCGACCATGAAGGTCGCGCCCGACCTCGTCGGCGATGGCGCGGAATTTGGCGAAATCGATGTGGCGCGGATAGGCCGAGCCGCCGGCGATGATCAGCGTCGGGCGATGCTCCTTGGCGAGCGCCTCGACCTGGTCGAAGTCGATCAGATCGTCGTCGCGGCGGACGCCATACTGGATCGCGTTGAACCATTTGCCCGACATGGCGGGCCTGGCGCCGTGGGTCAGATGACCGCCGGCGTCGAGGCTCATGCCGAGGATCGTGTCGCCGGGCTTGGTCAGCGCCAGCATCACCGCGCCATTGGCCTGCGCGCCGCTAGTGCGGCTGGACGTTGGCGAAGCCGCAGTTGAACAGCTGCTTGGCGCGCTCGATCGCCAGCGTCTCGACCGTGTCCGACGGCTCGCAGCCCTGATAATAGCGGCGGCCCGGATAGCCCTCGGCATATTTGTTGGTCAGCACCGATCCCTGCGCCTCGAGCACCGCGCGGCGAGACGATATTCTCCGACGCGATCAGCTCGATCTGGGTCTGCTCGCGGGTCGAGTTCGGCGGCGATCGCCGGCGGCGACCTCGGGGTCGGCATCGGCCAGGCGGCGCGTGAAGAAGCCGTCGGGCTGGACGTCGCTGAGTGGCGGGATTGGCGAGGGTGGCCATGGTCAGCAATCGGTGTTGAGCATGTCGACGCGGCGCTGGTGGCGCCCGCCTTCGAAGTCGGTGGCGAGGAAGGCGGTGACGCAGGCCTTGGCCATGTCGACCCCGATCAGCCGCGCGCCGAGCGCGATGGCGTTGGCGTCATTATGGCGTGCGGGCAAGCGCTGGCCGAGAGCGGCTCGGCGACCTGCGCGCAGCGGCAGGCCGGGTTGCGATTGGCGGCGATGGCAATGCCGATCCCCGACCCGCAGACCGCGATGCCGCGTGTCGGCGCGGCCGTCGGCGACGGCTTCGGCGAGGCGAGCGCCGAATCGGGATAATCGACGCTTTCGGGCGCTGTTGGTGCCGAGGTCGATCACCTCATGCCCGGCGTCGCGCAGCCACGCGGCCAGTGACGTCCTTGAGTTCGAACCCGGCATGGTCGGCGGAGAGGGCGATGCGCATGAGCATCATCTAGGCGGAAGCGGCCGGAGTTTCGCCACCGAGCCGGCAGAATCAGGCCGCGCGGCGCTTTTCGAAGTTCAAGCCGGTCCCAGATTTCGACCAGCGCGCTCGGCCAGTTCGTCCATCATGGCTTCGCTGTGGTTCGGACCCGGGGTGAAGCGCAGGCGCTCGGTGCCGCGCGGGACGGTCGGGAAATTGATCGGCTGGACGTAGAGGCCGTACTCGGCGAGCAGGATGTCGCTGATCCGCTTGGCCTTGATCGGGCAGCCGACCAGCAACGGCACGATGTGGGTGACGCTGTCCATCACCGGCAGGCCGCTGTCGCGGAACTTGGCCTTGAGCATCGCCGCGCCGGCCTGCTGCGCGGTCGCGCTCCTCGCTCGACGCCTTGAGGTGGCGCACCGAGGCCAGCGCGCCGGCGACCAGCACCGGCGACAGGCTGGTGGTGAAGATGAAGCCCGGGGCATAGCTGCGGATGCAGTCGATGATGTCGGTGTCGGCGGTGATATAGCCGCCCATCACGCCGAACGCCTTGCCGAGCGTGCCTTCGATGATGGTCACCCGGTCGGCGACTCCGTCGCGCTTCCGAAATGCCGCCGCCGCGCGGGCCGTACATGCCGACCGCATGGACTTCGTCGAGATAGGTCAGCGCGCCATATTTGTCGGCCAGGTCGCAGATCGCCGCGATCGGGGCGACGTCGCCGTCCATCGAATAGACGCTTTCGAACGCGATCAGCTTGGGCGTCTCGGGGTCTTCGTCGGCGCAGCAATTGCTCGAGATGGGCGAGATCGTTGTGGCGGAACACGCGCTTCTCGCAGCCGCTGATTCTTGATGCCCGCGATCATCGAGGCGTGGTTGAGCTCGTCGGAGAAGATCACGCAGCCGGGGAGCAATTTGCCGAGCGTCGACAGCGCCGCCTCGTTCGAGACATAGCCCGAGGTGAACAGCAGCGCGCCTTCCTTGCCGTGGAGGTCGGCGAGCTCGCGCTCGAGCTGGACGTGGAGATGGGTGTTGCCGCCGATGTTGCGCGTGCCGCCCGAGCCGGCGCCGACGTCGTGCAGCGCTTGCTCCATCGCCGCGATCACCGTCGGGATGCTGGCCCATGCAGAGATAATCGTTCGAGCACCAGACGGTGATCGGCTTGGGGCCATTGTGACCGTGGAAGCATTGCGCGTTGGGGTAATTGCCCTTGGTGCGCAGGATGTCGATGAAGACGCGATAGCGCCCCTCATCGTGCAGCCGATCGATCGCCGCCTTGAAGATGCCTTGGTAATCCACGCGGCCCCATTATCGCCGGCGATGCGACGAATGCCATTGCGAACGACTCGCAATTAGAGCGTGGCGATGGTGGTGAGGCCGAAGCGGGCGAGCGCGGCGGCGAGCGCTGGGGGTGGCGGGCGCCGGTAAAGACGGCGATCCCGGCGGGCGCGGTCGAGGGCCAAGGCTGGCCGGCGGTGAGGTAAGCAATGCGCCGCGCGATGCCGGGGCCGCCGTCGACGAGGGCGACACCGGGGAGGGCCAGCGGCGAGCTCGTCGGCGAGCAACGGAAAATGGGTGCAGGCGAGCACGACGGTGTCGATGTCGCGCGCCGTGGCGGCTGGGCGAGCATCGGGGCAACCGCGGCAGCGATGGCGACCGGATCGACGGGCTCGCCCGCAAGCTTGGCCTCGGCGAGGCCGACCAGTTCGGGGCTGCCGTGGCGGATGACGGTGCAATCGGCGGCGAAGCGCGCGGCGAGATCGTCGACATAGGGCTGGCGGACGGTCGCCTCGGTCCCGAGCACGGCGATGACCCGGGTGCTGGACAGGGCGGCGGCGGGCTTGATCGCGGGGACGGTGCCGACGACCGGGATGTCGAGCGCGGCGCGGACCTCGTCGAGCGCGATGGTCGAGGCGGTGTTGCAGGCGATGACCGCGAGACGCGGCTGAAAGCGCTCGACGAGCCGGGCCGAGCAAGGCGGGAACGCGCTCCGCGAGGTCGGCATCGGTGCGCGTGCCATAGGGAAAGCCTGCGCTGTCGGCGGCATAGACGATCGGCGCCGTCGGCAGCAGTGCGCGCGTCGGGCCGAGCACCGACAGCCCGCCGACGCCCGAATCGAAGAACAGGAAGGGGCGCGTCGGCAGTCCATGACCCGCAACGCGCTGAGTCGGCTAGCACGGCGGCGACCGCGCAACATTGCGGGCGCGCTGGCCGATCTGCTAGCCAATCGGCGCATGACGTCCGCCCAATTGTTTGCCCTCGCCGTCGGTTATCTGCTCGGGTCGATCCCGTTCGGACTGGTGCTCACGCGGCTCTCCGGGCGGGGCGATCTGCGCGAGATCGGGTCGGGCAACATCGGCGCGACCAATGTGCTTCGCACCGGGGTCGAAGGGGCTGGCGGCGGCGACCCTGCTGCTCGATGCGGCCAAGGGCGCGGCGGCGGTCATCATCGCCCAATATGGTCTGGCCCGAGGGCACCTTCCATGCCGCGGCGGGAGCGCTGATCGGTCATCTCTATCCGGTGTGGCTCAAATTCAAGGGCGGCAAGGGGGTGGCGACCCTGCTCGGGATCGTGATCGTGCCGCTGCTGCCGATCGCGGCGATCGTCTACGCCCTGCTGTGGGTGGGCTTGCTGCTGGTGTGGCGCATCTCCTCGGTGGCAGGGATGGTGGCGGCCGTCAGTGCGCCAGTGACAGCGGCGGTGATCGAGCGAGCGCGACCCTGTTCCCGATGTTCCTGATGCTTCGCGATCCTGGTCATCTGGAAGCATCGCGACAATATGCGCCGGCTGATAGCCGGGCACCGAGCCGCGCGTCGGGCGGCAGTAAGAGCGCGGCTTGAGCGGCGACCTGGTCGCGCGGCTGCGACTGGTCCGCTCGCCGGGGATCGGCCCGGTCACCTTTCGGCAGTTGATGGCGCGGTTCGGCGGGGCGGAAGCCGGCGCTGGCCGCGGTTCCCGACCTTGCCGCGGCGCGGCGGAGGCCGAGCGCCGAGCCTGTTCAGCGAGGCGGCCGCGGCGGCCGAAATCGCGCGGGTCGAGGCGCTGGGCGCGCGTTATCTGTCGCTTGGGCAGGGTCTTTATCCGCGCGCCCTGGCGCGAACTCGACCGACGCGCCGCCGCTGGTCACCGTGAAGGGCGACCTGGCGCTGCTCGAACGGCCGCTGGTGGCGATCGTCGGGGCGCGCAACGCCAGCGCCGCCGCCTGCCGCTTCGCCCGCGGGCTGGCGCACGATCTGGGCCGCGAGGGCGTGGTGGTCGTCTCGGGCTGGCGCGGGGGATCGACAGCGCGGCGCATGACGGGGCGATCGACAGCGGAACGATCGGGGTGGTCGCCGGCGGGATCGACGTCTGCCTACCCGCCCGAGAATGAAGCAGCGGCAGCAGCGCATGGGGGAGCGCGGGCTGGTGATCGCCGAAATGCCACCCGGGACCGAGCCGCGGGCGCGGCACTTTCCCTATCGCAACCGGATCATCGCCGGGCTCGCCCAGGCGACGGTGGTGGTCGAGGCGGCACCGCGATCGGGCTCGCTGATCACCGCGCGGCTGGCGGCGGAGGCGGGGCGCGAGGTGATGGCGGTGCCGGGATCGCCGCTCGACCAGCGCGCGCAGGGCTGCAACCAGTTGATCCGCGACGGCGCGACGCTGATCCAGAACGCCGCCGATGTGATGGAGGGGCTGCGGACGATGACGGGCAAGCTCGCCTCGCCGACCTATCCGTTCGATCATCATGGCGAAGCGATGCCGATCGAGCCGCCCTCGGAGCTTCGCAGGCGGATCGTCGAATTGCTCGGTCCGTCGCCCGCGCCGGTCGACGAAATCGTCCGGCTGTCGCGACGCCACGCCGGGCGAAGTGCAGCTGGTCCTGCTCGAGCTCGACCTCGCGGGGACGGCTCGAGCGGCACGCCGGGTGGACGGGTGAGCCTGCGGTGAAGTATCGCCAAGCGGCCGGAAGGGTCGCCTGTTGCGGGGGATTGAATCATGCTGAACCTACCGTCTGGTGGTCGGGCTGGTGGCGACCAGTTCCTCCGCGATCGCCTCTGCGCAAGCCACCGCCAACGCCGGCTTTTGCCGCCGACCGCCCGCGCTGATGCCACTCGGGGCGGAGCCGCAGGCAAGCCTGTACGGCGGCGCGCTGCTGGTGTCGGGCTGCCCGCCAATTTCCGGATTGAGCCCGAGAAGCCGCGCAAGGCGCAATAGTCGCCCGCCATTGGTCGCTTGACGGGCCGTTTCGCGGCTCGGCACCATACGCGTACGTACATGTAAGGACTGCCCCGCTTGAAACTCGTCATCGTCGAATCGCCGGCCAAGGCCAAGACCATCGAAAATTATCTCGGCCCCGGCCATCGCGTGCTGGCCAGCTACGGCCATGTCCGCGACCTGCCGCCCAAGGACGGGTCGGTGGACCCCGACGACGGCTTTGCCATGCTGTGGGAGAATTACCCCGACAAGGCCAAGCAGCTGAAAGCGATTTCGGATGAGGCGAAGAAGGCCGACACGCTCATCCTGGCGACCGACCCCGATCGCGAGGGCGAGGCGATCAGCTGGCACGTTCAGGAAGTGCTGCGGAAGAAGAAACTGCTCCCGGCCAAGGTCGAGCGGGTGACCTTCAACGCCATCACCAAGGCGACGGTGAGCGAGGCGATGAAACATCCGCGCGCGCTCGACGAAGATCTGATCGACGCCTATCGGGCGCGGCGGGCGCTCGATTATCTGGTCGGCTTCACCCTGTCGCCGATCCTGTGGCGCAAGCTGCCGGGCGCCAAGTCGGCGGGCCGCGTGCAGTCGGTGGCGCTGCGCATCATCGTCGATCGCGAGCGCGAGATCGAACTCTTCACGGCCCCAGGAATATTGGTCGGTGACGGCCACCTTCGAGAGCGACGGAACGCCATTCACGGCGCGGCTGGTCGCGCTTGACGGCAAGAAGCTCGACCGGCTGTCGATCGGCGACAAGCGGCTCGTGCCGACAGCGCCAAAAAGGTCGATCGAGGACGGGCGTTTCACCGTCGGTTCGGTCGAGACCAAGCCGCTGACCCGCAACCCGCCGCCGCCGTTCACCACTTCGACCCTGCAACAGGAAGCGGCGCGCAAGCTGGGCTTTGCCGCGAGCCACACGATGCGGCTCGCCCAGTCGCTCTACGAGGACGGGCTGATCACCTACATGCGGACCGACGGGGTGCAGATGGCGGGCGAGGCGATCAGCGCCGCACGTCGAGGCCATCGCCGATCGTTACGACGCCGGGCTATCGTGCCCGACAAACCGCGCTTTTACAGCAGCAAGGCCAAGAATGCGCAGGAAGCGCATGAGGCGATCCGGCCGACCGAATTCACCAAGGATCGCGGCGGGTCGGGCGATCATGCCAGGCTCTATTCGCTGATCTACAATCGCGCGCTGGCGAGCCAGATGGCGTCGGCGCGGCTCGAGCGGACGACGGTCGAACTGACCGACGGCGCGGGCCGAGCGACGCTTCGCGCCACGGGGCAGGTGACACTGTTCCCGGGCTACCTCGCGCTCTACGAGGAAGGCCGCGACGACAAGCGACGACGAGGATGGCGGCAAGATGCCGCCGCTCCGCAATGGCGATGCGCCGGTCAAGACCGGGGTCGAGGCGACCCAGAGCTTCACCCAGCCGCCGCCGCGCTTCTCCGAAGCGAGCCTGGTCAAGCGGCTGGAGGAGCTCGGCATCGGCCGCCCGTCGACCTACGCCGCGACGCTGCAGACGCTGAAGGACCGCGACTATGTCCGGCTGGAGAAGAACCGCTTCTATCCCGAGGAGAGCGGGCGGCTGGTGACGGCGTTCCTCGAGCGGTTCTTCGAGCGCTACGTCAATTACGACTACACCGCCGGGCTCGAGGAGGAACTCGACGACGTGTCGGGCGGTCGGCTCGGCTGGCAGGCGATGCTCGATGCCTTCTGGAAGGACTTCAAGCCCAAGGCCGGCGAAGTGATGGAGCAAAAGCCGTCCGAAGTGACCGCGGCGCTCGACGAATTCCTCGCGCCTTTCCTGTTTCCCGAGAAGGAAGACGGCACCGATCCGCGGCTCTGCCCGCTGTGCGGCACCGGGCGGCTGGGGCTCCGCGGCGGGAAGTATGGCGCATTCGTCGCCTGCTCCAATTATCCCGAGTGCAAATATACCCGCCAGTTCGGGCAGGGCGGCGAGCAAGCGGCGGCCGAGGGGCCGACCGACCTTGGCAATGGCATCGAGCTGAAGAGCGGGCGCTTCGGCCCGTATCTGGAGCGCGACGGCAAGCGCGCGTCGATCCCCAAGGATGTCGCCAAGGATGCGCTGACGGTCGAGACTGGCCGAACAATTGCTGTCGCTCCCGCGCGAGATCGGGCTCCACCCGGAAAGCGGGGAGATGATCAGCGCGTCGATCGGGCGCTACGGGCCGTACCTGGTGCATGACGGCAAATATGCCCGGCTGTCGTCGACCGCCGAGGTGTTCGAGACGGGGATGAACGCGGCGGTGGTCAAGCTGGCCGAGGCGGCGGCGTCGAAGGGGCAGCGCGGGCGGCGCTCGGGAGCCGCTGGCGGTGCTCGGCGCGCATCCGGACAGCGGCAAGGAAATCAAGGTGATGGAGGGCAAATATGGTCCCTACGTCAGTGACGGGACGACCCACGCCACCCTTGCCCAAGACCGCCGATCCGAAGGCGGTGACGCTGGAAGAGGCGGTCGCGCTGATCGACGCCAAGGCCGCGAAGGGCCCGGTCAAGAAGAAGGGGAGGAAAGCGCCGCCGGCGAAATCTGGCCGCAAGTCCGGCAAGTCGGGTCCGAAGAAATCTTCAACTGCCGCCAAGTCAAGCGTAAGGCCGTCGAACAGGTGCAGCGTGCCCGCGGAGTCGCTGCCGATGCCGGTGATGGCGCGGATCGCGAGCAAGGCGGCGAAGCTGCCGACCGTCGCGGTCAACGCGCCGAGCACGCCGAGTTCGGCGCAGGTGTCGCAATCGTCGGCGTCGAACGCATCGCCGACGAAGCAGCGATAGCAGGGCTGTCGAGCGGAACAGGGCGACCTGTCCCTGGAATTGCTGCGCGGCGGCGCTGATCAGCGGGATGCCGAGCGCGACGCAGGTGTCGCTGACGACCAGCCGGGTGGCGAAATTGTCGGTGCCGTCGATGATGAGGTGATGGCCGGCGAGCAGGTCGGCGGCGTTGTCGGCGTCGATGCGCTCGCTCGAAGCTGGCGACGGCTGACGTGGGGATTGCGCGCCATCGACAAGTGGGTCGGCGAGCCGTGCCTTGGCCATGCCGACCTGGCCGGTGTTGTAGATCGGCTGGCGCTGGAGGTTGCTGAGCTCGACGATGTCGCCGTCGATGATCGTCAGATGCCCGATCCCTGCGCCGGTCAGCGCCGGGATCACCGCCGCGCCGATCCCGCCCGCGCCGACGATGGCGACCCGGGTCGCCTTGAGGCGCTGCTGCCCGATCCCGCCGATCTGCGGCAGGACGATGTGGCGCGCGTAGCGGTCGAGTTCGTCGTCGGTCAGGGTCACTTGATGCCCGTGGACCCGAACCCGCCGTGGCCGCGGTGCGGTGTCGTCACAGCTCGTCGACCTCGTCGAAAGCGGCGAGGGTGACCGCGGCCGGGACCAGTTGGGCGATGCGTTCGCCGCGGCGGACCGGGAAGGGGTCGGGGCCGTGGTTGATCAGCAGGATCTTCAATTCGCCGCGATAGTCGCTGTCGATCGTGCCGGGCGTGTTGGGCACCGATATGCCGTGCTTGAAGGCCAGGCCCGAGCGCGGGCGGACCTGGATCTCGTAACCGTCGGGAATGGCGACGCGGAAGCCGGTGGCGACTGCGTGGCGTTGGCCCGGGGCAAGGTCGAGATCCTCGGCGGCGACGACATCCATCCCGGCCGCGCCGGGGGTGGCGTAGCTGGGCAGGGGCAGACCTTCGCCGTGGGGCAGGCGGGAAATCTGGATCCGGATGGTCACTGCAATTCCTCGGCGATGTGCTGCGACGAGCTGGCGCGCGACATCGTCCTTGGAGGCTTCGGGCCAGTCCTCGACGCCCGTCGCGCGGTGACTAGATGAACCTGATTGCGCGCGCCGCCCATGACGTCACCCGACACGTCGTTGGCGACGATCCAGTCGGCCGTTCTTGGCGGTGCGTTTGGCGGTGGCGTTGGCGACGACATTTTCGGTCTCGGCGGCAAAGCCGATCAGCAGACGCGGGCGGTCGGGGTGCGTCGCAGAGCGTGGCGAGGATGTCGGGGTTGGGGGCGAATTCAAGTTGCGGCGGGCCGTCGCTTTTCTTGAGCTTGTGCGGGGCGGCGACGACCTTCCAGTCGGCGACCGCGGCGACCAGGATCGCGACGTCGGCGGGCAGGGCCTGCTCCACCGCTTCGGCCATCTGCTCAGCGGTCTCGACGTCGATCCGAGCGACTCCGCCGGGGGTGGGAAGGGTGACCGGACCGGCGATCAGGGTGACGCGTGCGCCGGCGGCGGCAGCGGCGGCGGCGATGGCAAAGCCCTGTTTGCCCGATCGAGCGGTTGGCGAGGACGCGCACCGGGTCGATCGGCTCGTGGGTCGGGCCGGCGGTGATCGAGACATGCTTGCCCGTCAGTGATCCGCTTGTGCCGAGCGTAGTCGAGCGACGTTCTTGCGGCACTAGAGGTGTCTCGACTTCGCTCGACACGAACGGGGAAGTGAGGCCCAGTTGCTTCAGGATCGCCGTCCGGCTCGGGCAGTCTGCCCGGCCCATACTCGCCGCACGCCATCGGCCCCTCGTCGGGGTCGATCACGGTCACCCCGCGCGCGCGCAGGGTGGCGACGTTGGCCTGCGTCGCTTCGTGCTGCCACATGCGAACGTTCATCGCCGGGGCGACAACCACCGGCTTGTCGGTCGCGAGGAGCAAAGTGGTGGCGAGGTCGTCGGCGATGCCGGCCGCCATTTTCGCGATCAGGTCGGCGGTGGCGGGGCAGACCAGGACGAGGTCGGCGGCGCGGGAGAGCTGGATGTGGCCCATCTCGGCCTCGTCCTTCAGATCCCACAGCGAGGTGTAGACCGGGCTTTCGGCGAGTGCGGCGAGGCTCATCGGGGTGACGAAATGGGCGCCGCCCGCGGTCAGCACGGGGGTGACACGATGGCCCGGCCTTGCGAGCACGGCGGATCAGTTCGGCCGCCTTGTAGGCCGCGATGCCGCCGCCGACGATGAGCAGGATGTGAGTCATGGCCTCCTCCTGCCCAAGCCCCGTGCCCGAGTCGAGCCGCCGGAAGGTCTCAAAGGTCGCACTACGTCCGTGCGACCTTCCGGCTTTTCGGGGACTGTGGAGGACTGAAAAGGTGGAAGAATGCCGGACCGGCGCCATGCGCGATTCGTGGCAGGTGAAATCCAACATTGGAAGCAAAATCATTTTGGGCCTAGAACGAAGCGGCTGGTCACGGGGGACGATGATGATCCGGTTTCTGACGGCGCTGCTAATGTTGCTGGTCACGGCCTGCGCGCAGCAGGCGGTGCCGCCTCCGCCGCCACCACCACCGCCACCTCCTCCTCCGCCCGCGCCGCCTCCACCGCCGCCGCCGCCGCTGGCCGCGTCGGAGATGATGGCAGCCGCGAATTCATGGCGGCAGGGGCGGGGCCGCCGCCGGTGCGGACGGTGACGCGATCGACCGGCCGCGCCGTTGCCGCCGCCATCGCCCGCCAGCGTCACGCCATTGCCTCGGTGGCGACCAGGCGAACTCGCTCGCCATGGCGTTGCCCGCCGGTGAGCGAGGAAGCCGCCAGCCAGGGCGTCGAGCAAGGCGTTGCGGCGTTCGTCAAACCGCCGCCGATGGAAGTCGGCAAGTTCAGCGTGATCAAATTCGTTGCCGGGCCGAACGAAGCCGCGATCGGCGCGGAGACCGAGGGTGAAGCGCTGACCCGGTCGACGCGGTCTATGTCGCGAAGGCGATGAAGGTCACCCTGCTCCCCAATCCCGTCGTTCGAAATCAAGCCGGCGACCGAAGCGAAGCAGACCACCGGTTTGGACAAGACCGCGACCTGGCTGTGGAACGTCAAACCGCTCGACGACCGCAGCCGGGCGCTGGAGGCGGAGATCGAGATTTTCGCGCTGAACGACGACGACAGCTTCGGGCGGCGGCTCGAGCGCTACACGCGGAAAGTCGAGGTCGAGGTGCAGGGTCGGCAAGATGCAGAGCTTCAGCGAGGCGGTCGACGACGGGACGACGGTGGCCGACAAGCTCAGCAAATTGTTCGGGTCATGGCAGAAAACGGTCGGGGCGCTGGTAGCGCTGCTTGGGCGATCGGGGTGCTGATGTGGCGGCTTGGGCTGCGGAAGGCCAAGCCCGCGGAGTGACCCCCACTAAAAACGAGTAGAAGTGAATGAGTTCGCGCAGAGACGCGGAGGCGCAGAGAATCGTGCGTTTGACGACGGCAGTCGTCATTCCATCGATTGTGCGGACGAATTCGACTTCGCCGACCCTGCCTTCTCTGCGTTTCTGCGTTTCTGCGCGAACAGTCTCTTCTAGTATTTCTTCCGCTTGAGCGCCGCGGTCGGTTTGGGCGGTTGCCGGCGTAGGGGCGGCCGGTCGGCGCGCCGGTCGGCTTGCCATGTTGCGGGCGCGGCACGCGGGGCGAGTTGCGGGCGGTTGTGATGGCTCGGCGGCGCTTCGCCAGGGTTCTGCGCCAGCTCGATGATCAGGCCCTGATCCTCGGGCGCGATGACCGCGCGGCGGAGCGCGGCCTGGAAGCCGCGGCGTGGCGCGCCGGTAACCTCGAAATAGCTGTCGCTGGCGGCGATGCGGATCGCGCCGATGTCGTTGCGCCCGACATGGCCGTAGCGGCAGATCACCGGCAGCAGCCAGCGCGGATCGGCATTGTGGCGGCGGCCGGCGTTGATCCGGAACCATGTCGATCCGTCGAAGCCGGCGCGCGGACCGGCGTCGTGCGCCGCGCTCGCCGCCGGGCACTGTTCGGAGAATGTCCTCGGCGGCGGAAGGTCGCTCTTGAGCGCCTTGGCCAGCGCCAGCGCCATCGCCTCGGGGGTCAGCGCGTCGGTCAGCTGCTTGGCGAACTCCAGATCGTCCTCGTCGGGATCGGCCGGCATGGCGAGCTGGGCGAACAGGCGGTCGCGATCCTTGGCGCGAATGTCGTCGGCGGTCGGCGCGGTCATCCATTCGGTGTCGATGCGGGCATTCTTGAGCATCATCTCGACCCGGCGGCGGGCCTTGTGCGGGACGATGAGGACGGCGGTGCCCTTGCGACCGGCGCGGCCGGTGCGGCCCGAGCGATGCTGCAGCGCCTCGGCATCGCGCGGCAGCTCGACGTGGACGACGAGGCTGACCGACGGCAGGTCGAGCCCGCGCGCGGCGACGTCGGTCGCGACGCACACGCGGGCGCGCTGGTCGCGCAGCGCCTGAAGCGCGGTGTTGCGTTCGTTCTGGCTATGCTCGCCCGACAAAGCGACGGCCTTGAAGCCGCGTTCGCTGAGCGCCGCGTGGAGCCGGCGGACCGCGTCGCGGGTAGCGCAGAACAGGATCGCGGTGTCGGCCTCGTGCATCCGCAGGAGGTTGACGACGGCATGTTCGATGTCGGTCGGGGCGACGGTCACCGCCTGATAGGCGATGTCGGCATGGCCCTGCTTGTCGCCCGAGCGTCTCGATGCGCAACGCATCCTTCTGGTAACGCTTGGCGAGCGCGACGATCGGGCGCGGCATGGTGGCGGAGAAGAGCAGGGTGCGGCGGCTCTCGGACGGGGTCGCGTCGAGGATTTCCTCGAGCTCCTCGCGGAAGCCCATGTCGAGCATCTCGTCGGCCTCGTCGAGCACCGCGACCTTCAAGTGCGACAGGTCGAGCGCGCCGCGTTCGAGGTGATCGCGCAGCCGGCCCGGGGTGCCGACGACGATGTGCACGCCGCCTTGCAGCGCGCGGCGTTCCTTCATCGGGTCCATCCCGCCGACGCAGGTGACGACACGAGCGCCGGCGGTCGGCGTAGAGCCACTCCAGTTCCTTCGACACCTGGATGGCGAGTTCGCGGGTCGGGGCGACGACCAATGCGAGCGGTTCGCGGGTCCAGGCGATGCGCTCGCCGTCCATCAATTGCGGGGCGAAGGCGAGGCCGAAGGCGACGGTCTTGCCCGAGCCGGTCTTGGCCGAGACGATCAGGTCGCGGCCCTGCGCTTCGTCGGCGATGACGGCGGACTGGACTTCGGTCAGCGTGTCATAGGAACGCGCGGCGAGCGTCGCAGCGAGCGACGGGTGGAGATTCGGATGTTGCATATGCGAAGGCCCCTACATGAAGGGGCCGCGCGCGATAGGGGCGGGCAGTTTCTCGTCAGCCGAACATCGCCATCGCGATCGCCGCGCCAGCAGTCGCCGGCAAGGGCGGCGGTGAAGGCGTAGCCGAGCCACCGCGGGCGCTGGATCAGCGTCACCTCGGACAAGGGCGGCGGGGGCGGGGCGGCGCCGGGGTCGGGGTAGCTGGCGTCGATCTTTCGGATCAGGTCGGGCAGGCGCTTGAGCGCGCGCACCGTGTCGACGATGCGGTCGGCGTAATAGGCCTCGGGGCCGAGCTCGGAGCGGAGCCATTCCTTGAGAAACGGCTCGGACGTCTCCCACATGTTGATGTCGGGATCGAGCGCGGTGGCGACGCCTTCCTCCATCACCATCGTCTTTTGCAGCAGCAGCAGGTGCGGCTGGGTCTGCATGTCGAAATCGCGGGTGATGGTGAACAGGCCGTCGAGCATCCGGCTGACGCTGATGTCCTTGACCGGAAGTCCGCGGATCGGCTCGCCGACGGCGCGCAGGGCGGTGGCGAATTCGGCGACGTCGTGGTGCGGGGGGACGTATTGCGCCTCGAAGTGGATCTGCGCGACGCGCTCGTAATTGCCGGTGATCAGCCCGTAGAGGATTTCGGCCAGCCACAGCCGCGCCTGGCGGTTGATCCGGCCCATGATACCGAAATCGATCGCCGCCAATTGCCCGTTGGGCATGGCGAACAGATTGCCCTGGTGGAGGTCGGCGTGGAAGTAACCGTCGACCACCGCCTGGCGGAGGAAGCCGCGCACCAGGATCGCGGCCAGTTCCTTGGGATCGTGCCCGGCGGCGATAACCGCGTCGCGGTTGGTCAGCTTGATGCCGTCGAGCCATTCGAGCGTGAGCACGCGGCGCGCGGTGCGGCGCCAGTCGATCTCGGGAATGTAGAAGCCGGGCTCGGCGACCATATTCTGCTTGAGTTCGGAGGCCGAGGCCGCCTCGCGCGTCAGGTCGAGTTCGCGGCGGACCCACTGGCGGAAATAGGCCACGACCAGGCGCGGGCGCAGGCGCTCGGCCTCGCCGCCGAGCAGTTCGACATGCGCGGCGGCCCATTCATAGGTTTCGATCGCGCGAGTCGAATTCCTCCTCGATGCCCGGACGGAGCACCTTGATCGCGACCTGGCGGCCATCGGTGGTGACGGCGCGGTGGACCTGGGCGATCGACGCGGCGCCGACCGCGACCGGGTCGATCGACGAGAAGAACAGCTCGACCGGCCCGCCGAGCGCGGCTTCGATGGCCGGCTTGATCCGCTCGAACGGCTCGGGTGGAAGGTCGTCCTGGAGCTGGCGGAGATTGTCGGCGGCGGCGAGACCGACGAGATCGGGGCGGGTGGCGAGCGCCTGGCCGAGCTTGATCGCGGCGGGGCCGATGGCCTTCAAGCGCGGCGGCATAATCGGGCGTCGTCGGGCATCGACAGGCCGAACCGCGCGACGCGGACCAGGCGGCGGACATTGGGCGGGGTCAGCGGATCGCGCTCGATCCCCTGCAGCGCGCCATGCCGCGCCAGCGTCCGGCCCCACTTGAGGAGGCGAAAGAGATGGGTGCGTCGCGGTGGTCAAACCTTCCACCCGCTCCAGATGCACACCGCGCCGCCAAGGATCGGCTCGACCCTGGTCTGGGCGAAGCCGGCGTCGGCGATCATGGCGCGAAAAGCCTCGGGTTTGGGGAAGCGGCGGATCGATTCGACGAGATAGCGATAGCTTTCCTCGTCGCCCGCGATCGCCTTGCCGAGGCGCGGGATGACCGCGTCGGAATAGCGCTCGTACAGCTTGCCGAAGCCGGGCCAGTCGCTGGTCGAGAATTCGAGCACGAACAGGCGACCACCGCGCTTAAGCACGCGATGCGCGTCGCGCAGAGCGGCAGGGATGTCGGTGACGTTCCGGATACCGAAGGCGATGGTGTAGGCGTCGAAACTGGACGTCGGCGAAGCTCAGCTTCTCGGCATTCTCCTGCTTCCAGGTGAGGCCATCGATCTTCTTCGCGGCGGCGCGCTCGCGGCCGACGGCGAGCATGTCGGCATTGATGTCGCTGACCGTGACCGAAGCGCCGCGCGCGGCCATTCGAAAGGCGATGTCGCCGGTGCCGCCGGCCATGTCGAGGATGTGTTCGCCGGCGCGGGGTTTGACCCGGTTGACGAAGCGTTCCTTCCACAGCCGGTGCATGCCGCCCGACATCAGGTCGTTCATCACGTCATAGCGCCGCGCGACCGACGAGAAGACCGCGCCGACCCGCTCGCGTTTTTTCCTGCGGGCTGACCAGCTGGTCGCCGAAATTGACCCTATTGTCCGAAGCGTCGCTCATGGACGGCGCTCTAGCGGGGAAGGCCGCCGCTTGCCATAGGCGCGGCATGCCGGAATTACCCGAAGTCGAAACCACCGTCCGCGGCCTGGAGAAAGTGCTCTTGCGGCAGCGCATCGCGCGGGTCGAAACGCGGCGTGGCGATTTGCGCCGACGCATTCCCCGACGATCTCGGCCAGCGGCTGACGGGGGCGACGGTCATCGGCCTGTCGCGGCGCGCGAAATATGGGCTGATCGCCACCGACCGCGGCGATACGATGATCTTCCACCTCGGCATGTCGGGGCACTGGCGGATCGACCCGGTCGAGCTGGGTATGCACGATCATCTGCTGATCGAGACGGGCGACGGGCGGGTGGTCGCGCTCAACGACCCGCGGCGGTTCGGGTCGGTCGACCTGGTGGCGAGCGAGACGCTGTTCGAATGGCCGGCCTTCAAGGCGCTGGGGCCGGAGCCGCTTGGCGGGGCGATCAGTGGCGGGTGGCTCTGGAAGGTGCTCGCAGGGCGCAAGGCGGCGATCAAGCTGATGCTGCTCGATCAGCGAATCATTGCGGGGCTGGGCAATATCTACGTCTGCGAGGCGCTGTTCCGGGCGCGGATCGACCCGCGCAAGGCCGCTGGGCGGGTCAGCCGGGCGAAGCTCGAGGCGCTTGCCGCTGGCGATCCCGGCCGTGCTGGAGGAAGCGATTGCGGCGGGCGGATCGACGCTTGCGCGATTTCGCCGCGCCCGATGGCGAGCTTGGCTATTTCTCGAAGACGTTCGACGTCTACGGCCGCGAGGGCAAGCCGTGCCGCGGCGGCTGCGACGGGGTGGTCAAACGGATCGTCCAAGGCGGGCGGTCGACGTTTTACTGTCCCGCCTGTCAGCGTGAGCAGCTGCTGTTGACCCGAATCGCCCTTGGCGCTAGGGGGACGGCACGCCGGTGCGGCCCCTGTGGCGCGCGCCGCTTTTCTTTTGCACCGCTAGACATTCGAGGAATATTCATGGCGAACACGCCGCAAGCCAAGAAGCGCATCCGTCGCAACGCCAATCGCGCCGCGATCAACGGCGCGCGCGTCAGCCGCATCCGCACCTTCATCAAGGCCGTCGAATCGGCGCTCGACGCGGGCAAGAAGGACGAAGCCGCGCGACGCGCTGAACAAGGCGCAGCCGGAGCTGATGCGCGGCGTCGCCCGCGGCGTGATCCACAAGAATACCGCGAGCCGCAAATTCTCGCGCCTGACCAAGCGAGTCGCCTCGCTCGGCTAAAAGCCGCGGACCATTCGGTCCAGTCAGTCCCGACTTGAAACGGGCCTCCGGAGCGATCCGGGGGCCCGTTCGATTCGCGGGCCGTTACGGTCGGCAAAAAGTCCTGCATTTCCCGCGATTCGCATCGAGCCGTCATTTTTCTGACATGGATTATTGGCGGTTTTCTGCCGATTTTACCGGATTTCCTCGGCTTTTCCATGTCAAGCCGACTTTATTTCACTTTTTTGAAAAAAGCCGCTTGAACACGCGCCTCCATGCTCGCAGAAACATCGGCTCCGCAGTGATTCTGCTGGGGGGGCACCGCGCAGAAGCAGTTTGGGGCGTCGCGACTCTGAAGTCCGACGCAACCTAGGCTTGTGCGCTTGCGGACATGATCTATGGGGAGGCGCCAGAAGGTGCACGCAGGTGGAGCCAGTGCGGGTGATTGATCAGGGCTCGCCGGAGACCCTGGAAACGCCACTGGCCGCGGCCTGGGAGCAGATCCGCACCGGGCTTCGCCGCGATTGCGGCGCGCGCACCTTCGACGGCTGGCTGAAGCCCGCCGAACTCGGCGACGTTCGATGCCGACACCGGCGAACTCGAACTCGTCCTGCCGCCAATTCATGGCCGACTGGGTCCGCTCGCATTTCGGCGAGCGACTGCGCTGGCGTGGAAGACGGTGCTGCCGATCGTGCGCGACGTCGCGAATCGCCGCCGCCGAGGGCGGCCGCGCCCGTCGCCGTTGCTGATCCTCGAGGAAATTCCCGCCGCCCGCGCCGCAAGGCCGGTCCGCGCGATCCCGATGCGCCCAATTTCGATCCGCGCTACCGCTTCGACACCTTCGTCATCGGCAAGGCCAATGAAGTCGCCGCGACCGCCGCCAAGACGCTGGCGACCGCCGACCAGGTGGCGTTCAACCCATTGTTCATCCACGGCGGCACCGGGCGCGGCAAGACCCATCTGCTGCACGCCATCGGCCAGGATTTCCTCGCCCGCCGGCCCGACGGCGCGCGTCGTGTCGATGTCGGCCGAGAAGTTCATGGTCGAGTTCGTCCGCGCGCTGCGCGAGAATGACACGATCGGCTTCAAGGGGCGGCTGCGCTCGCGCCGACCTGCTGCTGATCGACGACGTCCAGTTCATCGCCGGCAAGGATTCGACCCAGGAAGAATTCTTCCACACGATGAACGAGATCATCACCGCGGGCCGCCGGCTGGTGATCACCTCGCGACCGCGCGCCGCAGGACCTCGACGGGATTGCGCCGCGCATCCTGTCGCGCCTGTCGTGGGGGCTGGTGGCCGACATCAACCCGGCCGAATATGAGCTTCGCCTCAACATCCTCGACGCCAAGCTGGCGGCGCTGCCCGGCGTCAGCATGACCGCGCCGGTGGTCGAATTCCTCGCCCGCCGCCTGACCAACTCGATCCGCGAGCTCGAAGGCGCGCTCAACCGCATCGCCGCTTATGCGATGATGACCGGGCGGACGATCGACCTGCCGTTCGTCGAGGAAGTGCTGGCCAACGTGCTGCGCGCCAACCAGCGGCGCATCTCGATCGACGAGATCCAGACCCAGGTCGCCGAGCATTATCGGATCCGCAAGGCCGAGATGACCAGCGCCCGCCGTGCGCGCGAAGTCGCCCGCCCGCGCCAGGTGGCGATGTATCTGTCCAAGCAACTGACCCCCAAGTCGCTGCCCGACATCGGTCGGCGCTTCGGCGGGCGCGATCACACGACGGTGATCCACGCGGTCAAGCAGATCGAGAAGTTGCGCGCCGCCGATGCCGAGCTCGACGCCGACATCCGGCTGCTGACCCGCCAGCTCGAAGGCTGAGCGGAGCTCGGTTTCGGTGCCTCGGCGCCGACCTCCCCCGCCATGCACCCGCGGCGGGGGGAGGACCATCTCCAAGGCGCCAGAAAAGCCCGCCCGGATCGGCTCCGGACGGGCCTTTCATTCCTCGCTCTGAAACTGTCGGCCTAGCCGCGCGGCGCTGGCGGCGGGGGGACGGTGATGCGGACGGTCTCGCCGGTGCGGCCCGGGAAGCCGGTGAACATCGCTTCGATCAGATTGGGGACGAGCAGCCTGCAGATTGTCGGTCTGCGAGCGGGCCTGGGCCGTGCCTTCGAACAGTGACGGCATTGTCCGACGTGGCGGCGGATGTCGAGGTCGAGGAAGCTCTTGTAGACGGTGTAGACGCCGCGCCGTTGCCGAAGGACGAGCCCCAGAACGGATCGTCCCAGCCGTAATAGAAGGGCACGCGGCCGCGATAGCCGCCGTAGCGCGAATAATAGGGCCGGCCGTAATAGCCGCGACGGAAGAACGGATCGTAGAAGCCGCCGTAGCCGCCGCGGTAATAGCCGTTGGCGAAGCGGGTCGATGTCGACCTCCTGCTGGCCCTTGTCGACGCCATAGTCGACGCGGACGAGCATGGTCGCGGTCTGGGGCGAGGCGGCGGGGACATAGCCCTGCGCCTGCATCGCCTGCGCGACCATGGGTGGCATATCGCGAGAATTCGAGCCCGCCGCGATTGGCCGGATCGGCCGGCACGACGAAGAAGCTCTGGCCCTGCGGCGCGGGCATCGCCTGGTAGCGCGAGACCTGGGCCGGGAAACCGGTCGCGCAGGCATTGAGCCCGAGCGCCGCCGACGCCGAGCAGCGCGGCGGCTGACGATTTTGTTGATACGCATGTCACTCACCCTCTGCAGAGGTAAACTCGGATGCGAGCCTTATACCATGAACCGTGCTGAATGACAGATGAAGCGTGATGTCAGTGGGTTAGGCCGACCGACCGCGATAGGCCTCGGCGAGCGTCGGCGCGGCAAGGCGCGCGCGCCTTGTCGGCGCCGGCGGCGAGGATGCGGTCGATCTCGGCCGGGTCGGCGCGAAGCTCGACCAGCCGCGTGCGCGAGCGGCGCGATCAGCGCGACCAGGGCGTCGGCGAGCGCCGGCTTGAAGGCGCCGAAGCCCTGGCCGGCGAATCGGCGCAGAGCACCGCCTCGACCGTGTCGTCCGGTCAGCGCGGCATAGATGCCGACGAGGTTCCGCGCCTCGGGCCGCGCGTCGAGCCCGGCGGGATCGGCGGCAAGGGCTCGGGATCGGTGCGCGCCTTGCGGATCTTCTGGGCGATCGCCTCGTCGCTGTCGGTGAGGTTGATCCGGCTCATGTCCGAGGGATCGGACTTGGACATCTTCGCCGCGCCGTCGCGCAGCGACATGACCCGCGCCGCGGTGCCGCCGCCGATGAACGGCTCGGGCACGGTGAACAGCTCGACGCTCGAAGTCATTGTTGAACTTGAGCGCGATGTCGCGGGCCAGCTCGATATGCTGCTTCTGGTCGTCGCCGACCGGGACGTGGGTGGCATTGTAGAGCAGGACGTCGGCCGCCTGCAGCACGGGATAAGTGAACAGGCCGACGCTGGCGCCTTCCTTGTTCTTGCCGCTCTTGTCCTTGAACTGGGTCATGCGGTTGAGCCAGCCCATGCGCGCGGTGCACTGCAGCACCCAGGCGAGCTCGGCATGTTCGCGGACCGGCGCTCTGCTGGAACAGGATCGACCTGTCGGGATCGATCCCGCTGGCGATCAGCGCGGCGGCCATCTCGCGGACGTTGGCGCGCAGCTGCGGCAGGATCGACGTCGACCGTCAGCGCGTGGAGGTCGGCGAGGAAGAACAGGCACTCCGCCTCGTCCTGCATCCGCACCCAGCGCAGGATCGCGCCGAGCAGATTGCCGAGGTGGAGATCGCCGGTCGGCTGGATCCCGGAGACGACGCGCATCATCATTCGGTGACCTTCTTCTTGCGCGAGCGAGGATCAGGATCGCCTCGCGGTCGATCCCGCCGATCACCCAGGCGACGGCGAAATAGACGATCGCCGCCGGTCCCGACCAGCGCGCCGAGGCCGACGATCCGTTCGATCGACGCTGCCGAAGAACATGTCGCCGAGCGGCGAGCTTGATGGCGTAGAGCGCGGCGCCCATGGCGACGCGCGGCGATCAGCTGCTTGGCGACGCGGCCGACCAGCCAGCCCGGCATGCGGAAATGGCCGCGGCGGTAGAGGATGCCGAACAGCAGGCCGAAGTTGATCCACGCGCTGGCCGAGGTGACGGTGGCGAGCGCGTAAATGCCCATGATCGGGATGAGGGCGAAATTGGCGACGACGCCGCAGCGCCGAGCACGCTCATCGCGATCCGCACCGGCGTCTTGACGTCCTTGCGCGCGTAGAAAGCCGGGGTCAGCACCTTGACCAGCACATAGGCGGGCAGGCCGGTGACGAGGATGGCGAGGATGTTGCCGGTGATGCGGGCGCTTTCGACGCTATATTCGCCGCCCTGGTAGAGCGCGCCGATGATCGGCCCGGCGGCGACCGCGAGCGCGAGCGTGGCGGGCAGGGTGAGCAGCATCGACAAGATCGAAGGCGCGGGCCTGGACGTCGGCGGCCTCGACCTCGTCGTCGCGGGCGATCGCCTGGCTGATCGACGGGCAGGATGGCGACGCCGAGCGCCGTGCCGATGATCGACAACGGCAGCTGGTTGAGGCGGTCGGCGTAGCTCAGGTTGGTCAGCGCGCCTTCGCCCAGCCGGGTCGAGAAATAAGCGTAGAAGAACTGGCTGATCTGGTAGACGCCCGCCGCGACGGTCGCGGGGAGGATCAGGACCACCAGCTCGCGCACCGCCGGGGTCATGCGCGGGCGGCCGAAGCGCAAGCTGGACCCCGGCGCGGCGCACCGCGACCCAGCACAGCAGGAACTGGAAAATGCCGCCGACGCAGCACCGCAATCGCCATGGTAGCGCACGATCTCGACCTTGTCGGGCGGCGACGACCAGCAAGCGCGACGATCAGCGCGACGTTGAGCAGGGCAGGCGCGAAGGCCGCGACGGCGAAGCGGGTCAGCGAATTGAGCACGCCCGACAGCAAGGCGACGAGGCTGATGAAGAGCAGGTAGGGGAAGGTCCAGCGGGTCAGCTCGGTCGGCCAGCTCGAGCTTGCCGGGACCTCGCTGATAATCGCCCGCGACCACGCAGCATGACGCCGGGCATGAAGATGACGAAGACGATCGTGACCAGCAGCAAGGTCGGCATGAACACCGACAGGATCTCGTTCGAGAAGGCCTCGGCATCCTCCGGCCCGCCCGACTGCAGCCGGCGCGAGAACAACGGCACGAAACCGGCTCGAAAAGGCGCCTTCCGCGAACAGGCGGCGAAAGATGTTGGGCAGCAGGAAGGCGAGGTTGAACGCGTCATTGGCGTGGCTCGCGCCGAGCACGCGCGAGCCGATCATGTCGCGCGCGAAGCCGAGCACGCGGCTGACCATGGTCAGTCCGCCGATCGACCCGATCGCCTTGTAGAGGTTCATTCCTTGGACGGCGTCCGGGTCGACGGATCCGATTCGGTCAGCGCCGGATCGAAGCCCTCGGGCAGTGTTCGCCGCAGCCGTCGCCATTGCCGCGCGCCATTGGTCTGCGGCACCGCATCGGCCTGGGCCTGGGCATCGTCCATCGTCGCCATGAAGGCGCGGCCGAAATCGATCGGCTCGAGCAGCAGCGGCGGGAAGCCGGTGTTCTGCACCGCTTCGGCGATCGATCTGGCGCGCGAACGGGAAGATCAGGCGCGGCGCTTCGACCAGCATGAACGGGGCCAGTCGCCTCGTCGGGGAAATTGCGCAGGCCGAACAGGCCGGCGTAGCTCAGGTCGACGAGGAAATGGGTGCCCTGGTCCGACTTGGCCGAAACGTTGATGCGAAGCACGACTTCATGGACCTCGTCGGCGACGCGATCGACGTTGATGTTGAACTGGACATCGACCTGCGGCTGGACCTGCCACTGGAACACGTTCGGCGCATTGGGGCTCTCGACCGACAGATCCTTGATATATTGGGCGATCGCCGCGGCCTGCGGTGCGTCGGCCGCCGATGCCGTCCGGCTGGGCGACGAAATCGGGGGTGGTCGGGGTCTCATCGGCCATGAAATCAAGTCCTTATGGTCTGGCTAGCAGCGAGTTGCGCCCGGCGTGCTTCGCGGGCGCGAAAAGGGGCATGGCGCGCCTAGCAGCCGCGCTTTTCGGGCGCAATGGCGCAGGGACGATGGAGCGCCCTTTGAATCCGCGCGTTGAACAGCTTATGTTGGACAACTTGGCCATTCGGCCTGCCCAGTTACGGAATTTGAACCTTGACCGCCATCGTCATCCTTGCCCTTGTCGCCCTGTTCGTCGGCCTTCGCCTCTATTCGGTGCTGGGAGAGCGGACCGGCCATGAACAGCCGATCCTGAAGCCCGCCGACCCCGACGCGCGAGTCGAACAGCCGCGCGTCAATGCGCAGCGCGAACCGGCGTCGATCACCGACAATGGCGATCTGGCCTATCTGCCGACCGCCGGACCCGGGGTCCGGCAGATCCTGGCGGCCGACCCGGCGTTCGACGTCGCGCGCTTCCTGGAAGGGGCGAGCGCGGCCTACCGAATGATCCTCGAAGCTTTCTGGAAGGGCGACCTGGACACGATCCGCCCGCATGCCGACGAGCGACGTCTATGCGACCTTCGCCAGCGCGGTCGAGCAGCGCGAGAAGGACGGCTTCAAGCTCGACAACCGGCTGGTCGCGCTCGACCCGCCGGTGATCGTCGAGGCGGCGATGGAGCAATGGTGCCGCCGAAATCACCGTTCGGTTCGAGGCCGATATCGCCGCCGTGACCCGCAATGCCAAGGACGAGGTCGTCGCCGGATCGATGAGCGACGCGGTCCAGACGCGCGAGCGCTGGACGTTCCGCCGCGACCTGAAGTCGCGCGATCCCAACTGGCTGCTGATCGAAACCGACGAGGAAGAATGAGCGGCTTGCTGCGCGGGCTCGCGCTCGCCTCGCTGTTGCTGGTCAGCGCCTGCGCGACCCAGCGTCCGGCGCCGCCGCCGTGCCACACCGACGCCGGCTCCGCTCCCGACGCCGACGCCCGTTCCAGCGCCTCCGCCGACCTGCCAACGCCGCGGCGGCAGGGTTTCGCGCGGTCGCGCCGAAGCCGCTGAGCGAACCGGTCGCGGCGCGCGCTCTGGCCGCATTCCGGGTCAGTTGCCGGCCGATCGTCAACGGCCGCCGGGTCGATAGCAAGCGGCTTGACCGATCTGTCGCTCTGGCAGCCGATTTGCGCCAGCGCCGCCGACGTCGCAGCCGGGCGGCGCGGCCGACCTTCTTCCGCGACCCAGTTCGACTGGCTCGAGGTCGGCGACGGCACCGCCTTCGCGACCGGCTATTACGAGCCCGAGATTGCCGGCGTCCGGGTCCGCCAGCCGGGCTATGACGTGCCGGTGTTCGCCACCCCGACCAGCCTGATGCGCTGCACCCGCGCCGACGGCACGACCGGTCGCGGGCGGATCGATCCGACCGGGCAGTGCGTCGCCTATTTCACCCGCGCCGAGATCGAGGATGGCGCGCTTGCCGCCGAACGGCCGATCGCCTGGGTGGCCGACCCGATCGACCTGTTCTTCCTCCAGGTCCAGGGATCGGGACGGCTGCGCGCGCCCGACGGAGTCGATCGTGCGGATCGGCTATGCCGAGCAGAATGGCCACAGCTATGTCGCGATCGGGCGGTTGCTGCGCGAGCGCAATGCTGCTTCCACCGGGCGGTGCGACGATGGCCGGGATCGTCGGCTGGATGCGCGCCCAGCCCGACCGCGGCAAGGCGCTGATGCGCGAAAATCCGAGCTACATCTTCTTCCGCGAGCTGACCGGCGCGGGGCCGCTGGGCGCGATGGGCGTGCCGGTGACCGCCTATGCCAGCGTCGCCACCGATCCCAAGTTCATCCCGCTCGGCGCGCCGGTGTGGATCGACATGGATCGCGACATCGCCGACGGCCTGTGGGTCGCGCAGGATACCGGCGGGGCGATCAAGGGCGCCAATCGGTTCGATACCTTCTGGGGCGCGGGTGCGGCGGCCGAAAGCGACTGCCGGCGGCATGTCGGCCAAGGGTCGCGGGCTGGTGCTGATCCCGAAAGGCACCGGCGGTTGCGCGGGCTCAGCGCTGACGAAGCGGCGCTGTGGGCGCGGGTGACCGCGTCGATCCGTCCGCTGTCGCGTGACGCACCCGAAGCCTGAAGCGGTCGAGCCCGCATCGCGACCGCCAGGCCGCCGTCGGCCAAGGCCAAGGCCGCGCCGCCAGCCGCCGCGCCGTCCGCTCGCGCCGCCGCCGCGCCGCTATGCCATTGCCAACACGCTCGACGGCGGCTGGGACCGGCGGCTGAAGAGCGGATCGGTCGAGCCCGACCGGATCCTCGACCTGCACGGCCATAATCTCGACCAGGCGTGGGAAGCGATCGACCGCGCGCTGGAGACTGCCATTGCGCGCGGCGAGCGGGTGCTGCTGCTGATCACCGGCCACGAGCGCAAGGGCGAGCCGCCGGTCGAGCGGGGGCGGATACGCGCCGCGGTGAACGACTGGTTGACCATATCGCGTCATTCCAGCCGCATCGCCGCGGTTCGCGAGGCGCATCGCCGCCACGGCGGCGGCGGAAGCCTCTACCTGATACTGCGCCGTTAACCTTCTTGTCCGACGCTTCCTTAACCCCGACCGTTTAATCCGATTGCCCAGTGAAATGGCGGCAGGTCCGCCCATCGTCGAAAGTTCGACCAGCGGCGATGAACGACGGAACGGCCCAGAAAATCAGCAACGCCATCCTGTCGGGCGCGGCGGGGGTTGCGTCGTTCCTGTTTTCGCTCGCCGCCTTTCTCTACATCACCGAGCTCGACAAGCAGATCGTCGCCTCGATCGTCGCCGGCGCCTTCTGCCTGCTGATCAGCTACGTCGCGTCCGAACGTCCCAACAGCGAGAGCGCCCGGGCGCTGACCGCGCTGGCCGAGCGGCTGCTGGCGGTCGAGGATGGCGATTTTACCTCGCCCGCGCCGGCGGTGCTGCGCGACACCAATCCCAAGCTGGCGGCCGCGGTCGACAGCCTGTTCGAGGAGGTTCGCGCCTCGATCGAAAATGCCCATGCGCTGGGCATGTACGATCCGGTCACCTCGCTTCCCAATCGACTGCATTTCCGGTCCGAAGCCGACAAGATGCTGAGCGCCGCCAACGGCAAGCAGTGCGGCGATGCTGTTCGTCGATCTCGACCGGTTCAAGGCGGTCAACGATTGCCTGGGCCATGCGCGCGGCGACCAGTTGCTGGTCATGGTCGCCAATCGGCTGCGCGTCGTGGTCACCGCCGAAATGGGCGACAGCGCGATCGCCGCGACCGCTGCTGGCGCGGCTCGCGGGCGACGAATTCACCCTGTTCTTCCCGCAAATCGAGGGAATGGCCGCAGATCGAGATGATCGCGCGCCGGATCGCGCTGGCGATCTGCGAGCCGTTCGAGCTCCACGGCCACAGCATCGACATCGGCGCGTCGATCGGCGTCGCGGTGTCGCCCGACCATGGCACGACCGTCGAAAGGCTGATGCGCGCCGCCGACCTTGCCATGTATCGCGCCAAGGCGCGCGGCGGCGGGCAGCATTGCCTGTTCAGCGAGGAACTGAGCGCGAGCACCAGTTCCGCATCGAAACCGAGAAGGCGCTGACCGATGTCGTTCCGCGCGGCCAGCTCGCGCCTGGCGCTGCAGCCGCAGATGAGCCTGATCACCGGCGAGACCACCGGGGTCGAGGCGTTGCTTCGCTGGCAGCATCCGCGCGACGGACTGCGCGCGCCCGGCACCTTCATCGCGATCGCCGAGCAGACCGGCATGATCGGCGAAATCGGCGACTGGGTGATGGACCAGGCGGCACTGATCCTGGCCGGCTGGAAGGCACAGGGGATCGATCGCCGGCTGGCGTTCAACGTCAGCCCGCGCCAGCTCGACCGGGTCGATTTCTTCACCCGCCTGCGCCACTCTTCGCCGCGCAGGACGTGCCGCTGACGATGGTCGAGCTGGAATTCACCGAAACCGCGGCGATGGAATGCTCCGAGGCCGATCTGGCCGAGATCGCGGCGCTTCGGGCGGAAGGCGCGTCGATCGCGATCGACGATTTCGGCACCGGCTATTCCAACATCGCGCGGCTGCGCTCGATGCCGCTCGACCGGGTCAAGCTCGACCAGACGTCTGATCGCCGACATCGAAACCAGCGAGAAAGCGCGGGTCGTGGTCCAGGCGGTGATCCAGCTGATCAAGGGCGTCGGCTGCGAAATCGTCGCCGAAGCGGTCGAGAACAGCGCCCAGGCCGACATCCTGCGGGCGATGGGCTGCGACACGGTGCAGGGCTATGTCTTCGCCGCGCCGATGACCGAGGACGATTTCGTCGCGTGGATCGCCAATGCCGACCGCAAGCGCTCGGTGGCCTAAGCCCAGCGGCTTTCTCGATCACCCGCTGGTAGATGCTGGCCAGCTGCTCGATATCCTCCACCGCCGCGCTTTCGCCGACCTTGTGCATGGTGGCATTGGGCAGGCCGAAATCGACCACCGGGCAAAGCGCGATCAGGAAGCGTCCGTCCGACGTGCCGCCGCCGGTCGACAGGGTCGGGCGCGATGCCCGGTTTCCTCGCGTGATCGCCGACGACGACGAGGTCGTACAGCTCGCCCGGCGGGGTGAGGAATGCCTCGCCGCTGATCTTGGCGACGACCGTCGCGCCGGGGGCTTCGCGTTCGACCACCTGCTCGACCATCCGCACCAGGTCGGCGCCGCGCTGCAGATTGTTGAAGCGGATGTTGAGCCGCGCCGTGGCGGCGCCGGGGATGAGGTTGGTCGCGCCGGGCGGGCAGCCGATGTCGGTGAATTCGAGGTTGGACGGCGGGAAGGCGTCGGTGCCGTCGTCGAGCTCCATGGCATCGAGCGCGGCGACGATCCGCGCCAGCTTGGCGACCGGATTGTCGGCGCGGTGCGGGTAAGCGACATGGCCCTGCGTGCCCGGCACGTCGATCCACATGTTGACCGATCCGCGCCGCCCGATCTTGATCGTGTCGCCGAGCCGGTCTCGCTGGTCGGCTCGCCGATCAGGATCATGTCGGGCTTGAGATGTCATGCTCGATCAGCCAGTCGATGATCGCCGGGGTGCCGAAGGTCGCCGGGCCTTCCTCGTCGCCGGTGATCAGCAAGGAGAAGGTGCCGCGATGCTCGGCGCACGCGGCTGGCGGCGGCGACGAAGGCGGCGATCGCGCTCTTCATGTCGTTGGCGCCGCGCCCGATCAGCAGGCCGTCGATCGATCGTCGGCGCATAAGGGTCGCTGCCCCAGCCCTCGCCCGGCGGGACGACGTCGAGATGGCCGGCAAAGCCGAAATGCGGGCTGCCGTGCCGCGCATCGCGACCAGGTTCTCGACCGGGCCGTCGGGTGCCTCGCCGATCACGAAGCGATGGACGTCGAAGCCGAGCGGCAGCAGCGCTTCTTCGAGCACGTCGAACACGCGGCCGCTGGCCGGGGTGACGCTGGGGCAGGCGATCAGCCTGCTGGCCAGCTCGACCGGATCGATCGGGGATGTCATGCGTCGCGGGCCTAGCAAGGAGGGCGCCATGCCGAAAGTCGATCTTTCCGCGATCGAGCAGACCAACAGCACCGGCTATCCCGCGCCCTACGACCGCGACGTCGCCGGACGCTGTACCGGCGGCTCGGCGCCGCGATGCGGGCTGACGCGACATGGGGATGAGCCATTGCACGCTCGAGCCCGGCGCCTGGTCGAGCCAGCGCCACTGGCACGAGGGCGATCGACGAGATCGTGGTGCATGCTCGACGGCGAGGCGATGCTGGTCGAGGACGGGGGCGAGACATTGCTCCGCGCCGGCGACATCGCGACCTTCGCGCGCAGGACGTCGCCAACGGCCATCATCTGGTCAACCGATCCGACGCGGCCGTGCAGCTTTCGTCGCGATCGACAATGCGGAAGGGGAGGGCGACTGCCATTATCCCGACGTCGACCTGATCTGGAACATGGGCGACGACCGCTACACCCACCGCGACGGAACGCCTTACTAGGCGGCGTTTCGCTCTCATATTGCTCGATCACCCAGGGCTCGTCCTGGGCGAGCTCGATCCATTCGACGACGTCGGCGCGGTGGAGGACGGCCTCCATGTAGGCGGCGGCGAAGGGCGGGATCTTGACGCCGTAGGTGACGAAGCGGGTGACGACCGGCGCGAACATGATGTCCGCCGCGCACCAGTCGCCGAACAGATAGTCGCCGCCGCCGCCGAAGCGGGCGCGGGCCTGCGCCCACAGGTTGAGGATGCGGACGATCTCGGCCTCGACCTCGGGCGACAGCGCGGTCTCGCCGTAATTGCGGCGGACGTTCATCGGCAGTTCGCGGCGCAGGTTGGAGAAGCCCGAGTGCATTTCGGCGGCCATCGACCGCGCCATGCCGCGCGCGCTTTCATCCTCGGGCCAGAACTTTTCGCGGCCGACCCGGTCGGCGAGGAATTCGATGATCGCCAGGCTGTCCCAGACGACGCAATCGCCGTCCCACAGGATCGGGACCTTGCCGAGCGAGGGCGCGAATTCGTCGCCCTCGCGGCGCTTTTCCCATTCCTCGTCGAACAGCGGCACGACCAGTTCCTCGAACTCGAGGCCCGACTGCTTGCACGCCAGCCAGCCGCGCATCGACCAGCTGGAATAGGCCCGGTTGCCGATGATCAGTTTCATGAGCAGTGAGCCGCCTCCAGCACCGCGGTCCTCAAGTTCGGCGATGCCCGTCGCCGGTTTCGCTCGAGGTGGACAGGATCAGTGGATGCGCGGCGGGATGCTTGCGCGGCTTCGGTGCGGACCGTCTCGATCGTCGCGGCCAGCGCGGTCGGCTTGATCTTGTCGGCCTTGGTCAGGACGAGGTGATAGCTGACCGCGGCGCTGTCGAGCATCTCCATGATGTCGCGATCGACCGGCTTGAGCCCGTGGCGGCTGTCGACCAGCACCAGCGCGCGCTTCAGCACCTGCCGCCCGCGCAGATAATCGTTGATCAGGAAGCGCCAGCGCTTGACCATGTCCTTGGGCGCCTCGGCAAAGCCGTAGCCGGGCATGTCGACCAGCCGGAACACGCAGCGGATCGCGCCCGACATCGAAGATAGTTGAGCTCCTGCGTCCGGCCCGGCGTGTTCGACGCGCGCGCCAGCTTGCTTGCGGTTGGTCAGCGCGTTGATCAGCGACGACTTGCCGACGTTGGAGCGGCCGGCGAAGGCGATCTCGGGCGCGTCGGGCTCGGGCAGATGCTCGAGCTGCGGGCGCCGACTTCAGGAAGTCGATCGGCCCCGAGAACAGCTTGCGCGCGCGCTTCCGCCAGTTCCTCGTTGACCGGGCTCGTCATCGACTTGCCTCGGTCATTTCTTGACCACGCCGGGCACCGCCTCCGGCGGGTTCATCTCATGATCGTAGCGATAATAGAGCCACTTCTGCTGGGCGATGGTCAGGATGTTGTTGACCACCCAGTAGAGCTGCAGGCCGGCCGCGAACGGCGCCATGACGAACATCAGCACCCACGGCATGATCGAGAAGATCTGCTGCTGGACCGGGTCCGGCGGGCGGCGGGTTGAGCTTGAACTGGAGCCACATGGTGACGCCGAGCAGGATCGGCAGCACGCCGATGCGCAAGGAAGCCGGGCGGGGTGAAGTCGAGATAGCCGAACAGGTTGACCGGGGTCAGCGGATCGGGCGCCGACAGATCCTTGATCCACAGCGCGAACGGCTGGTGGCGCATTTCGACGCTCACCATCAGCACCTTGTAGAGCGCGTAGAACACCGGGATCTGGAGCAGGATCGGCAGGCAGCCGGCCGCCGGATTGATCTTCTCGTCCTTGTACAGCTTGAGCATTTCCTGCTGCTGGCGCGGCTTGTCGTCCTTCCACCGTTCCTGCAGCGCCTTCATCTTGGGCTGCGATCCGGCGCATCGCCGCCATCGACCGGAACTGGCTTGTCGGCGATCGGGATACATCAGCGTGCGGACGATCAACGTCAGGCAGATGATCGCGACGCCGAAATTGCCGGTCACCTTGAACAGCCAGTTGAGCAGATCGAAGATCGGCCGCATGAACCATTCGAACCAGCCCCAGTCGATCGACTTGGACAGCTTGGTGATGCCCGCCGCTTCGTAGCGTCGAGCCACTTCTTTTCCTTGGCGCCGGCGAACAGGCGGACTTCGTTGCTGACCGCCTGGCCGGGGGCGACGATGAACGGCTGGCCGGCATAATCGGCCTGATAGGCGCCGCTGGCGCTCTTGCGGAAGCTCGCCTCGACCGGTGCGCCTGGCGGGGACCAGCGCGGTCAGCCAATATTTGTCGGTAAAGCCGAGCCAGCCGCCGCGGCTGTCGCGGGTCACGCCGGCGCTTGTCCTCGTCGAGCGTTTCCCAGTCGATGCCGTAATCGGCCTCGCCGCCGAGGAAGCTGATCGGGCCGACATGGCTGGTCCAGCTCGTGACGTCGGCGCTCTTGTCGGCGCGACTGACGAGCCCGTAGGTGCGCAGCGCGATCGGCGCCTGCGACAAGGTTGGCGACGCGCTGCCGGATGGTGAACAGATAGCCATCGTCGACCGAGATGATCTGCTCGAAGCGCTGGCCGGTCGGGTTGGTCCAGCTGAGCGTGACCGGCTTGCCCGGGGACAGGGTCGAGGCGCTCGGGGTCCAGACGCGTATTGGCGTCGGGCACCGCGACGCCCTGGCCGGTCCAGCCGAACTGGCGAAATAGCTGCCCTTCGCCCCGGCCGGAGAGAGCAGGCGGACCGGCTGGCGAGCTGGTCGCGATGCTCTCGCGCTGGCGGACGCATGACGAGATCGTCGATCCGCGCGCCCTTGAGGTTGATCGAGCCCGACAGGCTGGGGGTGCGGATCGCGACGCGGGGCGATTCGACCAGCACCTGGTTCGAGTTGCGCAGCGCGGTCGGGGTCGGGGCGACGGTCGCCGCTGTCCGAGGCGCGGATTGGGCATCGGCTTGACCTTGCCATCCTCGACCTTCTGCGTCTGGGGAAGCGGCGGTCGGGAACAAGCTTGGTCCGACACGAAGCTCCAGCCGATAAGGACCAGCGCGCTCAACACGAGCGCGAGCATCATGTTGCGATTATTGTTCAACTTGAGTGGTCCTCTTCGAATTATGTCACGGGACGGGGTCGTGCCCCATGCCGCCCCACGGATGGCAGCGGGCGATGCGTTTGATCGCCAGCCAGCTGCCTTTGGCCGCCCCATAGCGCTTCAAGGCGGTGATCGCATAGGCCGAACAGCTCGGCTGGAAGCGGCACGACGGCGGAAGCACCCGCGACGGGCCCTTCTGCCAGCCGCGCGTGACGGCGATGAGCATGCTGTCGATCATCGCGGCGGCCTTGGCCAGGGCGCGCGTCAGTTCGTCGCGGAGCGTCGCATAATCGCGCTCGATCCCGCCCGACCGGCCGATCAGCACATGATCGGCCCGGCAATGCCGTGGCTCGGCAGCAAGTTCGCGGGCGAGCGCGCGGAAGCGCCGCTTCATGCGGTTGCGGACGACCGCATTGCCGATCTTCTTGGTGACGGTGAAGCCGATGCGCACGCGTCGCGTCGTCATCCGCCGCGGTCGCGGACCTGCAGGACGAAGCCGGGCATGGCGAAGCGCCGGCCGCGGTTGGCGGCGAGGAAATCGGCGCGTTTACGAAGAGTGACTAGGCGCTGAGCTTCTTGCGGCCGCGGGCGCGGCGGGCTTGCCAGCACCTTGCGGCCGCCGACGGTCGCGCTGCGATGACGGAAGCCGTGACGGCGTGCCCGGACCAGATTGCTCGGCTGAAAAGTGCGCTTCATCGCTCATGCTCTCAAAATCAAAATGAAAAGGGCCGCCGAAGCGGCCGTTGTTGTGGGGGCCGATAGAGGGCGAGACCGCCAAAGTCAATTGCCCGGATGCCCCTGAGTCGCCGTGGCAATTGGCCGCAGGGATCGGGCTCGGCCGGCAGGGTCCGGCGCCGATTTCCGTGCGAGCGCTTTTTCGCTCCTTGGCGCAGCGTTTCGCGGCGCAGCGCACTCTTGCGGCGCAGGCCCCAGTCGGTCCAGCGTCCCGCCTTGGGCTGCCAGCGCTTGAACTCGACATAGCGGCGCTGGGCCCAGCGGCTGGTCTCGAAGCACCATCGCCAGGCCGAGCGCGAAGCACGAAGATTCCGCCGGGACCGGGCAGCGCGCCGACCACCGGCGACAGCAGGATGAAGATCACGCCGAGGACGAAGATCGGTCCAGTCGACCACCGGATGGGTCAGCCAGCGTTTCCAGGTCGCGCGGTCGATCATGGCCGCGATGTGGGCGGTGTTGAGGATTTCGGCAAGTCGCTTCCCGCGGCGCCCAACTGCCGCTAGCATCGGCTGGCCGAGCTAGGGGGTTGTTTGCCTGAGTATCGTGTCGCGTCCGCTGCCCGCGCTTGCCGGGGCGGACGCTGATGGTCGCGATCGTCGCCACCGTCGCTTATCTCGGGCTCGAGGCGCGCGCCGTCGAGGTGCAGGTGCAACTGTCCTCCGGGCTGCCGCGATTCGTCATCGTCGGGCTGCCCGACAAGGCGGTCGCCGAAAGCCGCGAGCGGGTGCGCGGCGCGCTGTCCGCGATCGGCCTCGCGCTTCCGCCCAAGGTATCACCGTCAACCTGTCGCCCGCCGACCTGCCCAAGGAAGGGTCGCATTTCGATTTGCCGATCGCGCTCGGGCTGCTGGCGGCGATCGGTGCGATCGATAAGGAGGCGCTGTCGCATTATGTCGCGGTCGGCGAACTGGGGCTCGACGGGCGGATCGCGCCGTCGCCCGGCGTGTTGCTCGCCGCGCTCCATGCCTCGGGCCAGAGCAGGGGGCTGATCTGCCCCGAAGCGCAGGGCTCCGAAGCGGCCTGGGCGGGCGATGTCGAGGTGCTCGCGGCGCCCGATCTGCTGGCCTTGATCGCGCATCTGAAGGGCACGCGCCTGTTGTCGCCGCCGCTGCCGGGCGAGGCGGAGCCGGCGGTGGGCGGGCCCGATCTGCTGCAGGTCAAAGGGCAGGAAGTCGCCAAGCGCGCGCTCGAGATCGCGGCCGCGGGCGGGCACAATTTGCTGATGAGCGGCCCGCCGGGCGCGGGCAAGTCGCTGCTCGCCGCCTGCCTGCCGGGAATCCTGCCGCCGCTCGAGCCGGCCGAGGCGCTCGAAGTGTCGATGGTCGCCTCGGTCGCAGGGGAGCTACACGGCGGGACGGATGGTCGCGGCGGCGTCCGTTCCGCAGCCCGCATCATTCGGCGTCGATGCCGGCGCTGGTCGGCGGCGGGCTCAAGGTGCGCCCGGGCGAGATCAGCCTGGCGCACCTTGGCGTGCTGTTCCTCGACGAGCTTGCCCGAATTTCAGCGCACCGTGCTCGATTCGCTGCGCCAGCCGCTCGAGACGGGGCAGGTCAGCGTGGCGCGCGCCAACACCCATGTCACCTTTCCGGCGCGGGTCCAGCTGGTCGCGGCGATGAACCCGTGCCGCTGCGGCCATCTCGGCGATCCGGCGCTGGCGTGCAGCCGCGCCCCGCGCTGCGCCGCCGATTACCAGGCCAAGGTGTCGGGGCCGTTGCTCGACCGGATCGACCTGCATGTCGAGGTGGCCAGCGTCAGCGCCGCCGACCTCACCCTGCCACCGCCGGCCGAAGGCAGCGCGCAGGTCGCGGTGCGCGTCGCGGCGGCGCGGGCGGTGCAGTCGGCGCGCTATGCCGACCATCCGGTGCGCACCAATGCCGAGGCCGACGGCGAGCTGCTCGATTCGGTCGCGACCCCCGACGATCCCGGGCGCAAACTGCTGGCCGATGCGGCGGCAGCGATGCGACTCTCCGCGCGCGGTTTCCACCGGGTGCTGCGCGTCGCGCGAACCATTGCCGATCTCGCCGGGAGCGAAGGGGTGGGGCGAATCCATGTCGCCGAGGCGCTCAGTTATCGCCGGCAGGCACCGCGCAACTGAGGCGCAACTAGGCGCTGTAGACGGGCCAAGGTCGTGGCGCTGTGGCGGCTTCTGTCGAGAACAGGAGCAACTAACGCTGGTGCGGCCGCGAAAGCGGGCTAATCTTCCCGTTTCACTTCAAGGGGGGAGTTTGGGATGTCACCGATCGATTGGGCCACGCGCCCGCTCAAGAAATATGCCGATTTTTCGGGCCGCGCGCCGCGCGCCGAATATTGGTGGTTCTACCTGCTGATCATTCTTGCCTACGCCGTGGCGATGATCCTCGATTCGATCGTCGGCGTGCCGCTGATGGGGCCCTACGGGGTAGTGACGGGAATCGTCCTGCTGGCGCTGCTCGTGCCGTCGCTTGCCGCCGGGGTACGACGACTTCACGACACCAACCGGACCGGCTGGTGGATGGCGGGCCCGATCGTTCCCTATGCCATTGCCATCGTGATGATGGGACCGGCGCTGCTCGACCCGGCGTCGGTCCAGGACGGCAGCACCGGCATGGGCTCAATGGGGCTGGCGATGATCTTCCTGCTGCTGGGCGTCGCGCTCGCGATTACGGTGTTCGTTTTTCTGGTGCTTCCGGGCACGAAGGGGCCGAACAATTATGGCGACGATCCCTATGCCGGCGGCGCGGCCCGCGCGATGTGATCGAAAGGGCGCGCGGCAAGGCGACTTGCCGAGCCGCGCCTGTTTCGGCTAGCGAAGCGCCGTCGCGGGCCCCCGTGGCGGAATGGTAGACGCGCTCGACTCAAAATCGAGTTCTGCAAGGAGTGTCCGTTCGAGTCGGACCGGGGGCACCAAGGTACCGCCTTGCAAGCGTTGGGGCGGTGCCCGCCGAATTGACTGGATGAACCGCCAAACGCCCGATAAGCATGGTCCATGACCGTGCCCCGCAAGACCCGGACTAAGGCAATCCTGCCCGCGACGAGCGAGGCCGAAACGCTCGAGGCCAAGCGCGTCCGGCTGCTCGCCTCGCTCAACCTGCTGGGCGGGATCGGGCTGGTCATCGCGCTTCCCTTCGCGCTTCGGGCGGGGGCGGAATTCTTCCTGCCGGTGACCGCCGCGCTGGTCATCGCCATCGCGCTGGTGCCGATGCTCGAATGGTTCGAGCGGCGCGGCGTTCGGGCCACGCATCGCCGCCGGCCTGTGCGTCATCATCTTCCTTGCCGTCGCTGCCTTCGCCATCGCCTCGATCGTGCTTCCGGCGATCGACTGGGTGGCGATGGTGCCCGAGCGGATCGACCGGGTGCGCGGTGACGCTCGCGCCGTTGCTCGACCTCTACAACAATCTCGAAAAATTCATCGACAAGACGGTGTCGCAAATCGCCGGCCTCGACCGAAGGCGCCGGGCGCGAGGTGCGCATCGCGACCCCCAATTCGATGCTCGGGCTCATCACCGCCTCGGCCCCGCACGCCGCGATCCAGTTGTTCTTCGCGCTTGCTGGTGATCTATTTCTTCCTTTCGGGCTGGACCAGCATGCGCCGCCGCACGATCAAGAGCCGCGGCAGCTTCGAAGGCGCGATGACCACCGCCCGGGTGATCCAGGAAGTGGTCGAGGCGACCTCGACCTACATCGGCACGATCACCGTCATCAACGTCACGCTCGGGCGCGCTGACCGCGCTGATCCTGTGGGGGCTGGGCATGCCGTCGCCGCTGATGTGGGGCGGGATCGTCGCGGTGCTCAACTACATTCCCTACCTCGGTCCGGTCGCCGCCGCGCTGCTGCTGTTCGTCGGCGGCCTGATGAGCTTTCCCGACGTCTGGTCGGCGCTGCTTCCGCCGGCGATCTTCCTCGCCATGCACACGGTCGAGGCCAATGCCATCACCCCGATGATCGTCGGCAAGAAGATCGAGGTGAACCCGCTGCTGATCCTGGTCGCGCTGAGTTTCTGGGCGTGGGTGTGGGGGACGACCGGCGCGCTGCTGGCGGTGCCGCTGCTGATCATCCTCAAGACCGTCTTCGCCGCGGCGGGCACGCCCGACATCGCCGGCTTCCTGTTCGAGGACGGGACGTTGACCCATGTCGGCGAGGATGACGAAAAAGCCGATCAGGGCCGTTGACAGCCCGAGGGGGCTGACCTAGTTGCCCGCCCACGCCGAAAATATGCGGGTGTAGCTCAGTTGGTTAGAGCGCCGGCCTGTCACGCCGGAGGCCGCGGGTTCAAGTCCCGTCACTCGCGCCATTTCCCGTCCGATCGGGAATAGGCGAGCTGCCCAGACTCAATTGGCCTTGGTTGCGACTTTGGTCGCCGCGCCGGGCTTGGTCGCCGAATGCGGCCTCGGCGCGTCGCCGGGGCTCGCATCGCCCAGCGTCGTAGCGCAGATTGTCGGACGCGGCGACGCGCTCGACATAAGGCTTGTGCACCACCTTCTCGACCGCCTCGCGCGCTTGCGGGGTGAACAGACACGCGCACGCGCTTGCCGTCGGGCTCGATCTGCACTGCGGTGCCGGCAATCCTGGTCACCACCGGCCCGTGCGTCGCGCCGTCAGCAACGTCCCGTCGGGCGCGCGCGGCGCGCGCGTGATGCTCAGCGTCGCCAAGCGAAGCGCGCGCGGATCGGCTCTCGCGGCCCGACATAGGTCTGGGTGAAGCGCCGTCGGCTGGCCCCAGCCGCCGCTCCAGCGATAGAAGAGGTGCGCGCCGATCACCGCCGTCTTGGCCTGGCTCGCGGCCCAATAAGGGACGACGTAATTGGCGTGATAATGGGTGGCGTTGCCGACGCCGGCATAGACCGACGCCGGCAAGCGCCGCCGCGGCGACCTTGCGCGCCCGGTCCCAAGCTCGAGGCCATCGGCGCGCGGCGCCATCGATCCGTCGCAGGTGAAGGTGAACTGGCAGCCGGTCTGGCGGGTCGATCCCTCGTAGACCACGCCGCACACGCTCGCCGGAAAGGCCGGATGGCGGACGCGGTTGAGGACGACCTGCGCCACCGCGCGCTGGCCATCGAGCGGTTCCTGGCCGGCCTCGTAATAGATCGCGCTGGTCAGGCATTCGAGCGCGCGCGCCCGTGCGCCGCCGTGCTGGCACCGGCGAAGCGCGAACGGCTGCGCCGCGCCCGCCGGACCGACGAGCGGGATAGCGCGTTGATCTTGAGCGCGTCCTGCGGTGCGACCGGGCGATATTCCATCGCCGGGGGCGGTGGCAGGACCGCCGGCATCGGCGCCCGAGTGGCTGCAGGATCGACCGCCGCGGTGCCGGCGATCGCCGCCGCGCCGATCAGGCCAAGCCCAGCCAGTGCCCGCGATTTCGCGCGGGTAGCGGCGCCACAGGTGGGCGGGGTCAAAGGCAAAGTCAGTGCATCATGGGATGCGGTGATATAGGTCATATAACACGCGTATTTCAATATTGTGCCTTAGCCGCGTCTGAACCGCCCCGTCTCCATCCAGCGCAGCAACGGGCTTCATCGGCAGGATCCAGATGATGCCGGCCACGAGGTAAAACAGCGCCTGCACGAGCACCGGCCAGCGCCCGATCGTGCCCGACAAGGATGCGACGAGCACTGCAAGCACCACGATGAGCAGCAGGATCGCCGCAATTCCCGCGCCGACCGCCAGTTTCGGTGTGCTCTACCGCCACATTTCCACTCCTTCGGGCGAGGCGAAGCCGTCGAGCGGAACGTCCCACGGATCGACCGGAATCGATCGTTCGATCAGCTGCACCGCCCAGCCGAGCCCAATCAGCAGCGCGCCGCGCCGCTTCAGCTCGCCGAGCACGCGGTCGTAATGGCCCTTGCCCTGCCCGAGCCGGGTGCCCGCGCGGTCGATCGCGACCAGCGGCACCAGCACCAGGTCGGGCAGTGACCTCGGGCGCGGCGAGCGACGGCTGGAGAGTGGCGAACGGGCCCGGCTCGACCGGATCGCCGGCGAGGAAGCGGAACGGCAGGTGCGGCGCGGCGAAGGCCGGAAAGGCGATGCGGCTCGCAGGCGCCTGGCGAGCGCGGGCAGGGGGCTGATCTCGTCGGGCAGCGGGCAGTAAGCACCGATCACGCGCGACCGTTCGACGCAGGGGCGCGAGATGCGCCGCAAGCGCCTCCTCCAGCGCGGCGCGCGCTCGCCGAAGTCAAGCGATTCGACGAAGGCACGGCGCGCCAGCCGCGCCTGGCGTCGGAGCAGCGACCTTGTCGGCGGAGATGGGGGGTGACGGGACCACCATGGCCGTTTGCCGGAAATCCTCTGACGCCACAAACGTCAGGTGGGAGCCATATGTGCCGGACCAGGATCCAGACGCAGGGACAGCCCCCTAGGATATTTAATCGCCTCAGGGATTTTCGTGGCCTCGTACCGGGCAGTACCCGTCGCGCTCCTATCTAGGCGCTGGCGCTGCTTTCCTCAAGGGAGTCGGCGAGCGTTTCGAGCCGGTCCGCCAAGCGCTTCGATCCGCGGCGCGAGCGTCGGGTCGAGCCGCCAGCGGCCGCTGATCGCCCCGGGCTTTTCGAGCAATCTGGTCGGCCAGCAGCAGCGAGGCGAACAACAATTGGCGCGATTCGGACAGAGTGCCGAGCCCGGCCAGCGCTTCGCGGCTCTTGGCATCGACCAGCCGCGCCGCGGCGAGCGCAGATTCTCTTCCTCGCCCGTCGCGGCAGGCCGACCTGGTAGCTGCGGCCGGCGATGGTCGAGATCGACCTCGGCCATCAGCGGTCCTCCCGCGGCAAGAGATCGAATCGAGCTCGGCAACGACCTCGCGGACGGTGGCGCGAAGCTTCTCTTCGCGCGCCGCGGCTCGCCCTTGACCGACGCGGCGGCGCGCTCGATCCGTGTCAGGGCGCGCTCGGCGCGATCAATGGCGTCGGTCAGCACGCGTGGTCACTCATGTCTCACTCGCTAGGCACGAATGAAACGCGCCTCGCAAGCGGCGCTGAAGGTTGACGCTGCAATCGCCTCACCGACAATAGGCACCAAGCCATCGGCCGGGCCGAACTTCCGTCGACCCGACGGCCGACCCACGATGGAGCATGCATGCAGCCGACCCAGCGCCGACTTGCCAACGCCATCCGCGCGCTGGCGATGGATGCCGTCGAAGCGGCCAATTCGGGCCATCCCGGCATGCCGATGGGCATGGCCGACGCGGCGACCGCCTTGTTCACGCGCCATCTGAAGTTCGATCCCGCCGATCCGCAAATGGCCCGACCGCGATCGCTTCGTCCTGTCGGCCGGTCACGGGTCGATGCTGATCTACGCGCTGCTTGCACCTGACCGGCTACGCCCGCCCGACGATCGACGACATCGAGAACTTCCGCCAGCTGAACAGCCCGTGCGCCGGTCATCCCGAAAGCTTCATGCTCGACGGGATCGAAACCACCACCGGGCCGCTCGGGCAGGGGCTCGCCGCCGCGGTCGGCATGGCGATCGCCGAGCGTCATCTCAACGCGCTCTACGGCGACGAGCTGGTCGATCACCGCACCTATGTCATCGCCGGCGACGGCTGCCTGATGGAAGGCGTCAACCATGAGGCGGCGGGGCTTGCCGGCCACCTGAAGCTCGGTCGGCTGATCGTGCTGTGGGACGACAACCGCATCACCATCGACGGATCGACCGACCTCAGCCGCAACGAAGACGTCATGGCGCGCTACGACGCGATGGGCTGGCACACGGTCGAATGCGACGGGATGGATTCGCGCCAAGGTGTCGCAAGGCGATCGACGAGGCGCTGGCCGACACGCGGCCCGTCGCTGATCCGCTGCAAGACGATCATCGGCTATGGCGCGCCCAACAAGCAGGGCACCGCCGCGACCCACGGCGTCGGCGCTCGGCGCGGACGAAGTCGCCGCCGCGCGCAAGGAACTTGGGCTGGACCGACGAACCGTTCGTCATCCCCGACGATGTCGCCAAGGGCTGGCAAGAGCCTCGGCGCGCGCGGCGCCAAGGCCCGCGCCGAATGGCACCGCCGCGTCGCCGCCAGCCGCAAGGGCAAGGAATATCTCGCCCGGATCGAGGGCAAGTGCGACGATCGCTGGCTGAAGCCGCTACCTCGACGAGCTGATCGCCAAGCCGCCGACGGTCGCGACCCGCAAGGCGTCCGAAATGGCGCTTGGAGGCGATCAACGCCGCGCTTCCCGCGACGATCGGCGGATCGGCCGACCTGACCGGTTCGAACAACACCAAGACCAAGACATATCAGCCGTGCTCGACGCCGGCAATTACGGCGGCCGCTACGTGCATTACGGGATCCGCGAGTTCGGCATGGCCGCGGCGATGAACGGCATGGCGCAGCATGGCGGCGTGATGCCCTACGGCGGCACCTTCCTGGTCTTCTCCGACTATAGCCGCCCGGCGATCCGCCTCGGCGCGCTGCAGAAGGCCAAGGTCATCCACGTCATGACCCATGATTCGATCGGGCTTGGCGAGGACGGGCCGACCCACCAGCCGGTCGAGCATCTGCAGGCGCTTGCGGGCGATCCCGCAACTTGACCGTCTATCGCCCGGCCGACGCGATCGAGACCGCCGAATGCTGGGCCGCGGCGCTGGCCGACGACGGGCCGAGCCTGCTCGCCTTGTCGCGCCAGAACGTCCGCGCCGCTGCGCACCAAGGCGGAGAAAGCAAATCTGTCGGCCAAGGGCGCCTATCGCCTCGTCGGCGGCCACGGCGGCGCGCAAGGTGATCCTGATCGCCACCGGCACCGAAGTCGAAATTGCCGTCGATGTCGCCGCCGCGCTCGAGGAGCAGGGGATCGGTGCCGACGTCGTGTCGATGCCTTCGACCGACCGCTTCGACGCGCAGGACGCCGCCTATCGCGAGGACATCCTGCCCGACGTGTCGAACAAGGAAATCCTGCGCGTGTCGATCGAGGCCGGGATCACCCATCGGCTGGGAACGCTACACCGGGCTTCACGGCCTGCGCATCGGGCTCGACCGCTTCGGCGCCTCGGCCCCGGCGCCCGACCTGTACGAGAAATTCGGCCTCACCAAGGAGGCCATCCTACCCAAAATCCTGGAGAAACTGGGCAAATGACCAAAGTCGCAATCAATGGTTTCGGCCGCATCGGCCGCCTCGTCGCGCGCGCCATCCTGAGCCGCACCGACCATGACCTCGAACTGGTGGCGATCAACGACCTCGCCGACGCCAAGGCCAATGCCTTGCTGTTCAAGCGCGACAGCGTCCACGGCAAATGGCCGGGCGAGGTCAGCGCCGAGGGCGACGTGATGATCGTCGACGGCAAGCGCATCAAGGTCACCGCCGAGCGCGATCCCGGCCAACCTGCCGCACAAGGAACTGGGCGTCGACATCGCGCTCGAATGCACCGGCTTCTTCACCGATGCCGCGGGCGGGCAGAAGCATCTCGACGCGGGCGCCAAGCGCGTGCTGATCTCGGCCCCGGCCAAGGGCGCCGACCTGACCGTCGTCTATGGCGTCAACCACGACAAGCTCACCGCCGATCACAAGATCGTGTCGCAACGCCAGCTGCACCACCAACTGCCTCGCCCCGGTGGCCAAGGTGCTCAACGACTCGATCGGCATCGAGCGCGGGCTGATGACCACCATCCACGCTTACACCAACGACCAGAAGATCCTCGACCAGATCCACCCCGACATGCGCCGTGCGCGCGCCGCGGGCATGATCGATCATCCCGACCACCACCGGCGCCGCGCGCGCGGTCGGCGAAGTGCTGCCCGAACTGAAGGGCAAGCTCGACGGCTCGGCGGTGCGCGTTCCGACCGCCAACGTCAGCCTGGTCGACCTGACCTTCACGCCCGGGCCGCGACACCAGCGTCGAGGAAGTGAACAAGCTGCTCAAGGCGGCGTCGGAAAGCGGGCCGCTGAAGGGCATCCTCGCCTTCACCGACGAGCCCCTCGTCTCGATCGACTTCAACGGCGACCCGGCCAGCTCGACCATCGACAGCCTGGAAACCGCGGTGCTCGAAGGCAAGTTGGTCCGCGTGGTCAGCTGGTACGACAATGAATGGGGCTTCTCGAACCGCATGGTCGACACCGCCGGCGCGATGGCCAAGCTGGGCTGAGTCATGCCTGCGTTCAAGACCCTCGACGATCTGCCCGACGACCTGACGGGCAAGCGCGTGCTCGTTCGGGTCGATCTCAACGTGCCGATGAACGGCGCGTCGGTGGCCGACGACACGCGGCTGCGGGCGTTGCTGCCGACCGTGCTCGAACTCAGCGACAAGGGCGCGATCGTGCTGCTGCTGTCGCATTTCGGGCGGCCCAAGGGCGAGAACCGCCCCGACATGTCGACCGCGCAGCTGGTCCGGCCGCTGGCCGAGCTGACCGGCCGGTCGGTGCGCTTCATCGAGGATTGCCAGGGGCCGGAGGCGGCAGCGGGCGCTGACCACGATGCTGCCGGGCAATATCGGCATCCTCGAAAACACCCGCTTCCACGACGGCGAGGAAGCCAATGATCCGGCACTCGCCGCAGGGCATGGCGGCGCTCGGCGATATCTACGTCAACGACGCTTTCTCCGCCGCGCACCGCGCCCATGCCTCGACCGAGGGCGTTGCGCACCTGCTGCCGAGCTTATGCCGGTCGCGCGATGGAGGCCGAACTGAAGGCGCTGGAGAAGGCGCTCGGCAATCCCGAGCGCCCCGTCGCGGCGGTGGTCGGCGGCGCCAAAGTGTCGTCCAAGCTCGCCGTGCTCGGCCATCTGGTCGGCAAGGTCGATCATCTGATCATCGGCGGCGGGATGGCCAACACCTTCCTCGCCGCGCGCGGCGTGCAGGTCGGCAAATCGCTGTGCGAGAAGGACTTGCTCGGCGAAGCGGAGACCATCTTCGAACGCGCCGATGCCGCTGGCTGCACGATTCACCTGCCCTACGACGTCGTCGTGGCGAAGGAATTCGCGGCCAATCCGCCTAGTGTTCGCACCTGCAACGTCCACGAGGTCGCAGCCCGACGAGATGATCCTCGACATCGGCCCGGCCGCGGTCGAGGCGCTGGCCGACGTCCTCAAGAATTGCCGCACCTTGGTGTGGAACGGTCCGCTCGGGCGCGTTCGAAACCCCGCCGTTCGACGCCGCCACCGTGGCGCTGGCCAAGACCGCCGCGGCGCTGACCCAGGACGGCAGCCTGGTCTCGGTCGCGGGCGGCGGCGACACCGTCGCCGCGCTCAACCATGCCGGCGTCGCTGCCGACTTCACCTTCGTCTCGACCGCCGGCGGTGCCTTCCTCGAATGGATGGAAGGCCGCACGCTGCCCGGCGTCGCGGCGCTTTGAATCAGGAGTAACGCATGATCGATCCCGCGCTTCTCGACCAAGATCCGCAACGGCACCGGCTTCATCGCCGCGCTCGACCAGTCGGGCGGATCGACGCCCGGCGCGCTCAAGGCCTATGGCGTCGGCGACGACGCCTATTCGAACGACGAGGAAATGTACGGCCTGATCCACGCGATGCGGTCGCGGATCATCACCTCGCCCAGCTTCACCGGCGGCAAGGTGATGGCGGCGATCCTGTTCGAGCGGACGATGGACGGCGAGGCCGACGGCAAGCCGGTGCCGCAGGCGCTCGCCGACCGCGGCGTCGCTGCCGTTCCTCAAGGTCGACAAGGGGCTCGAAGAGGCCGCCGACGGCGTCAAGATGATGAAGCCGATGCCCGATCTCGATGCGTTGCTGACGCGCGGCAAGGCCAAGGGGATCGTCGGCACCAAGATGCGCTCGGTGATCGACGAGGCCAATCGTCGACGGCATTGCCGCGATCGTCAAGCAGCAGTTCGAAGTCGCCAACCAGATCATCGACGCCGGACTGATCCCGATCGTCGAGCCCGAAGTGTCGATCAAGAGCGCGCGACCGCGCGCCGAGGCCGAAGACATCCTGCTCGCCGAGCTGACCAAGGCGCTCGATGCGCAAGGCGAGGGCCGCGAGGTGATGCTCAAGCTGACCATCCCGGTAAAGCCCGACCTCTACGCGCCGCTGGTCGACCACCCGCGGGTCGCGCGCGTGGTTGCGCTGTCGGGCGGGTTCAGCCGCGACGAGGCCTGCGTCGAACTCGCGAAAAACCGCGGCATGATCGCCAGCTTCAGCCGCGCGCTGCTGTCGGACCTGCGCGCCGACATGGACGACGAGCAATTCGACGCGACGCTGGGCAAGGCGATCGACCAGATCTGCGTCGCCTCGGCAAGCTAGGGCTTTCACCAACGGGACATAGTCGGCTGACATCGCCGCCGGTCACGATGCGGTCGCCGGCGCTCAGCCAGGCATGGGCCTCGAACGTCAGCTGGCTTGTCTGTGCGGCACCCCGAGCGTCAGCTGGCGTCGCAATCCCCGAGCTTGCCAGCCAGCGCTCGGCCGCCAGTGCCTGCACCAGGCAATCCGCGCGCCACGGCAAGCGCGCGGCCACGCGGGGGATAACGTAAACGCCACCCGTTCGACCAGAATGCGCCGACGTTCGTGCAGCGACACTGGTTCGACCGGCTTGGCGGCGACCATCGGGCGCGCATGCCGTATATCCAGCTGCAGCCGCGCCAGCCAAAGCTCGAACCCGGCGCGCGCAACATCGCCGAGCCTAGCCGGCCCAAACCTCGTCAGCCTAGCCATCGACCAGGATGCCCTGCGCCTCCAGGTCGGTCAGGAATTTGCGCGCGTCAGCCTCGATCGTCGCAAGATCGACACCGATATTCGTTCGGCCAGCCGCTGGCAAATGTCGGGCATCGCCGTGCCCATCCCCGATCATCCGCCAGATCCGCGTGCCGACCGGATCGAGCCCGTAATAGGTGCCGTTGACGAGGTGCAGGATGACAGTCTCGTCACCAACGGCGCTCTCGACCGCGTCGGGGGAGGGATCAGGCTGCGGTAGAGTATGTCGGTCATGATTGTGCATTTTCGAGGATAGGGTGCGGCGACGAAGCGCCGGCATCGTGGCGACTGGCAATCTTCGTGACGTGGTTAAGGGCATCGGCCGAATTGTCGAAGTGGCCCGGATAGGCAATTGTCAGCGCCTCGGCAATTTCGCCGAGTGAGTTGACGCCATTGATCAGCGACAGGCAAAATTGATCGATTGCCAGCGAAGTTGATGGCTGCGGTACGAAGCCGGGTGATCGACGCGCGAGCTTGGCCGGGGACAAAAGGCGGCTGCGGAAAGTTGATTGGCGATAAGTACGCTCTGGCGCGGCGGCGGACTCGCGCCATACCTTGCTGGTCCACGACCAGACATAGCTCCCCTCGATCAGATTAGCGCGAAGGTTGATGTCGATCCGGTCGCCGGCCCCTACGGGATCGGGCGTTCGAACGGAAAGAAGGTCTGGCCGTAGACCTGTTCCGGCTCGCCTGGAGCATTTGAAAAGCCAATTCCCGCTGTCAGTTCGGCGTCGAACCAAACCAGCATTCCGTGCGCATCGCCGGGCGATTCCGTGGCCAGCGTGAAGTCGATCGCCATGTTGGGATCGCGGATCGTCGAATAATCTATTTCAATTAATGGCCGCGAGGACGACATCAGATCGAGCGGGGTGAAATTTGCCTTTCGCCATTGGTTGACAGCGAAGCAGTGACCGCTGGACAAGTCGAGATCGAAGGCGTTGCTCAGCCACGGCTCGATGCAGGGCCGATAGAATTCTGGGTCATGGACCAACGCGGCAAACAATCGGTCGCGTGCCGGGATCAGCCGGCCGCCCGACTTAAGTAACCGCTCGCGGGCATCGATGATCGACGGAATATGCTGCTCAAACAGAGGCAGACAACTGCGTAAGTCGGAAATGATCACGTCGGCTTTGGCGCCCGAATAGTCAGTCGAAATGCCCTGGAAGATTTCAAGCCGGTCCGCGAACCCATTGGCCTGTGCCGACGTCCGGAGCAATTCGACGGCATCGTGCGGCTCGATTGCGACCACCGATCCGGCGCCATATTGGCAGGCGAGGAGGGTAAAGATGCCCGACCCGGCGCCAATGTCGATGACCCGGCATCCTGGCGTAATCGCCTGGCGCAAGGCCTCGGCATATGCCGACATGCGCGGTTCGCAGGTGATCATGTCGCCATAGCTGGTCACCAGATAGCCGGTTGGATTGACCATCGTTACGATCCTCTAGCCACGCCGAGCATTGCCTCGCGCACGTCACTTAGCCGGGTATAATCGCGCGGGTAGTTTAGCGCGAACGATGGCACCTGCCGAGCCAGCTCGCTGGCGGCCACCAGCCGCTCGCGGACGCGGTCCATGTCGGTCGGGTCGAGCATGAAGCATGTCGATCAGCGCCATGCAAGTCTGGGCGATGCTGAGCGGGTGAACCTGGATTGTGCCGCCAATAGGCAGATTCGTCGATCACGAAGATGGCGCCGACCTCGACTGCCGCGAAATTGCTTTGATCCTGCAAAGATAGGCGCACTCGCTGCTTGTCAGTGTAATGCGCCACTGCGCTGGTGGCAAATGACGCGGGAAAAATTGGGCGAGTGAGTCGGGAAACAACCTGAGGCTGGGATAGACCGCAGCGACATGCGGCCTGCCATCGCTGCTCGAGACGATCAGCGCATCGTCGCCAAGCAACGAATGGTCCGATTGGTCGAAACTGGTGCACAAAGTCGATTTGCCCGATCCTGACTTTCCCAAAATGACGATGCATCGGTCGTTCATCCGCACCGCACCGGCATGGAGAACGAGTTGTCCTTGGTGAGCGAGCATCCGCGGCAGGACCTGATCGACCATGAAATGCTCGCGCGTCGATAACGGAAGGTCGGGTGTCGCCGTAATTTCGATTACCGCCTTGTCGTCGAGCAGCAGGTCGACCGTGATCTGGTTGGCAAATCGCAGGCGATATACATTGGCCCGCTCATCCCCGGCCCTCGAAGAGTCAGGTCACCAACAGAATCTTTCCGACAACTCGACTTCAGACCCGACGTCGCGAGATTCGGCAATTGCGTAGGCGCGCGCGAACGTCCATTCAGGGAAACGGCGCTGAAATTCAGGCGTCACGGGGCGACCTCGTGATCGCCGCGGGAAAATAGAATTAAGGCCGCTTGATCGCGCCGCCTTGCCCAGTGTTCTCGGTTGGCGGCTCGGTACTGATGCCGTCATTTCGAGAACGCCGCCGTAAATCAGCAGCGTGGGGCGCGAATATCGACCCTTCTGCGATGCGTTCTTCACGTCGTAAAGCCGCTTCGTCATGCCCAATCCCCGATCGATTTCGATAACTCACCGTACATGGATCCGATCGATCCAGTTCAAGAGATAAAATAGCTTCATTTTGGATTCAATGTCCAATGGTTTCCTGTGGTGGTCGTTGGATTCGCTAGAGAATTTGCAGCGACAAAATGCTTGATTGTCGGCACCCCGGAAGCCAGAGCCTCTTCCCATCCTGGCATTTTGTTGAACAGGGACTGGGTAAATTTCCACCCGAGGTGGGCTTTTCCCTGCCTCCAAATAACCTGATCGGGAAGCAACCCACGCATCGCGCGGCGCAAGATCATTTTGGGCCAACCGCCGGATTGTACCTGGACGCTGGGTAAGGATAAACAGAATTCCACTACCCTAATGTCCAGAAAAGGGTCGCGCGGCTCAATTCCCAAAGACCCAGCCAAGCGGTCGTAGCGTTCGCGAGCGACTGCCATGTTGGGATGCAGAATAGAGTTTGCGCGCAACTCTCCGCCATGAAGCATCGCCGTTTGGCACATGAGACCCTTGCATGGCGTGCCTAGAAGCCAAATTGATGCGCTTAGCTAGTTTTGGGTGGACTGAGCCCAAACTCCTGGCGCGTCCTCTTGAACGGCGCCATTGGCGTAGGCCAGCAGGAACAAAGGTAGCCCAGCAGGATTTCGCCAGCACTCTCCAGCTCGGCCATGCCGGACCCCAGAAATTCTGCTCTCCGCGAGCCTCGCGCATCGCGCGGCACAATTGTCCCTGGCCAAGCAACTGAGCGACCCGGTTACCGGAAGTTAGCGTGACGTCTCCACCGACTTCATCGAGCATCACTTTAAGATTTTCCCGCGACGCCGCTAAATAAACCGCGCGGATCAGCGTCATGTGCGAATCGAATGGCCGGTTCCTTCGGGAAAGGACCGCAAGGCATCTACGTCGCCGAGTTCCGCATGGTTGAGACTGAAAGCTTCGATGCCGTTTAGTCGCTGTGCTGCGGCAATCGCTCTGGCTTTCAATGCATCTTTCCGGATCAGGACCCACAGCGGAGAAAGTTCGTAAGGGTGCTCGATGTTTCGCAACCAGAATTTGTGCCGCGATTGCCACCACAGATCCAAAATTTATCCCGCCCGACAGCATGGATCCGATCGGACCACAGCTCCTCAAACGGCATTGCACCGCTTCAGTAAATACCTTCAGGAATGCTTCCGCATAAGCGCGGTCGTTTGCCAGGGTGAGTTCTGAGCTGTTGTTTAAGGTCCAATAGCGTCGCGAAGTTATTCCAGCGCGATTGACTGTCAGCGTGTGGGCAGGAGGAAGGCGGAACACTCCCTCGTAAAAAGTCGAAGTGAACTAATCGCTTCCAGGTCGTCGAGATAGTCAGCGATTCGCGCCTCGCTCAATTGCAACGGACTTGGTCGACGCGACCAGCGCGTCAGCCTCAGTCGCAAAAGCGAACAGCCGGCCCGGCGCGTGATGATAGATCAGTTGCCGCATACCCATATGGTCGCGGGCGCAAAACAAGTCCGTGGTCGCGCGGGTCCCAGATGGCGAAGGCGAAATCGCCGAGCAAGTGCGTTGGGCATTCCTCGCCCCATTGCAGATAGGCGCGCAGGATCAGTTCGCCGTCGCCGATCGTCCGCGATCTCGCGCGCCAAGGCCGAGCGCCGCGATCAGTTCCTCGCGATTGTCGAGGCGGGCGTCGGCGGTGATGGTGCAGCCGCTGTCCGGATCGGTCAGCGGCAGTTGCTCGACCAGTGCCTCGGGGGTCGTCGCCAGCAGGGTATGGCCGAGCGCGACCGGCCCGTCGCGTCCACTGCACGCGTCCCGTCCGGCCCGCGCCGCTCGAGCTTCGCCAGGACCGGGCCGAGGTCCGGTGCACCGCCATCCAACGCCCACACACCGCAAATCCCGCTCATCTGCGGCGCTCGCGGCTCGGGCGCGGACGGACTAGATCGACCATCCGTTTGAGGTGAAGCAACGCCAGCGGCCGATCGGCGAGCTCGGGATATTTGCCGCGCATGAAGCGCCGCGCTTGGCAGGCTGCGCGCCGCTGACATAGGCCAGTTTGCGCCGCCAGCCGCGGATCGCCCGGAAGTCGAGCCACGCCCGCCGCGCCTGGCCCGATTCCGAGCAGATAGGCCGAGGCCGGCTCGCCTGCGCCGCTGGCGAGCGACGCCATGACGTCATCCGGGATCGACGCTGCCCATGCGTGCGCCGTGCCAGCTCAGCCCGTCGAGGCACACCGCCGCAACTCCCTGGTCGACCGCCGCGGCGGTGAATCGCCGCCATTCCCCTTCGCAACAATGCGCCAGCCAGCAGGTCGATATCCTTCGCCCAGATCAGCCGGTCGCCGCCGTAATAGGTCATGCCGTCGACGAAATAGGGGCTGGTGAGGTGCATCGCGCGGTGGACGCAGGTGTGGAGCAGGGTCAGCGGGCGGTTCATCGCGCGCGCGGTCGGGCGCAAGTCGCGGCAAGCGGCAGCGGATCGGCCGCGCAACGTCGCTGAATCGAGCAGCGCCGGCAAGCGCCGGCGCGTTGATCAATTGCCAGTGGAGATCGATGTGGTGGCGCGGTTCCGGCGCCGCAGTGCAGGCTCCACACCTCCTGCAACGCGAGGTCGTCGGCAATGCCCTCGTCGAGCGGCTGACGGCGATAGCCGAGACGGGCGAAGACCGACCGCGCCGCGGCGAGATCGCCGCCGCGACCAGCAGATCGCTGTCGCCGCGCGCCCGCGTCGCCGGCACCGGATACAGGTCATAGGCCAGCGCCGTCCCCTTGAGCAGCAGCGGCATCGACCTTTTCCTCGGCGAACGCAGCAAGCAGCTCGCCGAGCACCGCCTTGTGGCGAAATTCCCACATCGCCAACGCCAGCGCCTGTTCGCGTACCCGGGAGAGCAAGGCGGCGGGCCAGTCGCCAAGGTCGGGCGCGCGGCCGGTGATCAGCCCAGCGATGCCGTGATAGGCTATCCGGTCACCGACCCGGACGAGTAGCTCGCTTGCGCTCCAGTCCGACGGCCACGGCGCATCGTCGCCGCGAAGCGCGGCGGCGAGCATCCGGTCGATCCTGCTGTCGTCAATCGTCACACCGCGCCGCCTGCAGTTGGAAAGGCGGGCTTTCTCACAAAGGCGGGCAACAATCGAGAGGCGGCGGCCCCTAGCGCGGTTCGAACGCCGCCCAGCAACGCCGTGCGCATCGGGCCGCGCATGTCGCCCTGGCCGGTCATCACGAGCTCACGGATGGTCACGCCGGGGTTCTTGGCCACGAAGGCGGCCTCGAGGTCTTTCCAGAGGTCGGCTTCGACGCCGCCCTGCCACTGCATGATCACGAGCTCACCGCTCGCGTCCTGCGCGACGACGGGCGAAGTGGCGAGCAGGATGGCGAGGCTCGCACCGGCTAGCAGCGAACGCCGGCTGAAGTCCGAATGGGGACTTGGTGGTCATCTTCTGTATCTCCTCCCTAGTGCGACCGTTTTGATCGTCACATGATCACAATCAACTAAAATGAAACGTTGTCAACTAATGCATCGCGTCTCCTTTTGCGGAATCCAGAGGGCTCGGGATGGTTATCGCGTAAGCACAGCTCGCACGTCTTCGTCGGCGTGTTCGAGCAGGACGCGCACGGCCTTGTAGGCGCCGTCGGGATCGCGCCGCCGGATCGCCTCGAACACGTCGCGGTGTTCCTGCAGGCAGTGCTGGTGGTGCTGGTTGGAGCTCGAGACGCGGAAGCTCATCTGGAAATAGAGCCGGAAGAGATTGGCGAGCGGCGCCATGAAGACGTTGTTGGAGGCGATGTAGAGCGCGGTGTGGAAGGCGACGTCGCCTTCGATCCACTTGGCGAAATCCCGGTCGGCCTTCTCCATCACTTCAAGAGCGAACTCGAGGGCGTAAAGCTGTTCGAGGCGCGCGTTGCGCGCGGCTTCGGCGGCCGCGGCGGGCTCGACGGCATTGCGGAAGGCGAAGAGGTGCTCGATCGCCCGCTCGGAATTGTCGCTGTTCTGGACCCAGGCGAAAACGGTGGGATCGAGGAAGTTCCACTCGTCGGTGGGCAAGGACCCAGGTGCCGGTCCCCGACCCGGTCTTCAGCAGGCCCTTGGAGCAGAGGTGCTTGACGGCTTCGCGCACGACGGTGCGGCTCACGCCGAAGCGCGTGCAGAGCTCGGGTTCGGCGGGGATGAGACTGCCGACCGGAAGGCGGCCGGCAACGATGTCTGCGCCAATCTCCGCGGCGACCCTGAGGTTGAGGTTGCCGCGCTCGGCAGGTCTCGCGGCCATGGTCTTGGTCGTCATGCGCTCACGTTCCTCCTTGGTTACGCTCCATCAGGCGCCGGCCAGGAGGGCCTGCGCGAGAATCGTCTCGCAGACGCGCATCGTCTTTACCGTATCGCGGAACGGGGAGGACACACGTCTGACCCAGTCTTGAGTGAGTCGATGAACTCACGGTTCTTGGCGGCAAAGCCGCCAAAGACGTAGTTCTTGTCGCTCCCCGCGGCCTCGTTGCGTTGTCAGCGTCTCGCCCTTGTAGTTGTTGTCGAGATAGATCTTCGCCTCGGCCTCGACCTCGACGTCGGCATAGCCGCCGACGACGTGCATCTGGGTGCGGAAGACGCGCCGGCCCGAGGCCCAGTTGCAGACCACGTTGCAGGTCGAGCCGTTGTCGAAGTGGAGGGTCGCGCCGATCCAGTTGATGTCGGGCACCCCGATGCGCCTCACTGGCTTTCGACCTGCACCACCTCGCCGCCGCACATCCAGCGCGCGGTATCGATGGCATGGGTGCCGTCGTCCATCATGCGGTCGCGGGCGATCAGCATCGGCGTGATGTCGAACTTGAAGAACTCGACGACGCCGTGGATGATCGGGCCCTTCTCGAGCAGGCGCGCCTTGCACCTGCTGCAGGATCGGCGCAGTGCGGCGCTGGTGGCTGACCTGGGTGATGAGCCCCTTGCTCTCGGCGAGATAGGTCAGCGACTCCGCCTGGTGCATGCTCAGGCCCATCGGCTTCTCGATGTAGAGATTGAAGCCCTGGGTCAGGCACCAGTGCCAGATCGGATACATGATCTCGGGCTGGCCGATGACGTAGACGCCGTCGGGCGCGAGGTCCTTGAGGATCGTCTGGTAGTCGGTGTCGAGTCCGCTGAGGAAGCGCGCCGATCTCGGGGATGCCGAACTTGTCGCAGGTCGCCGTGAGCCGGTCGGCCCGCGTCTCGATGACGCCGACGATCTCGACATCGTCGAACGAGGTGAGCGAAGGATAGTGCACATTGTTCGCCATCGATGCCGGCGCCGATGATGCAGATGCGAGCCTTGCTCTTGGCCATCGTCGTTCTCCCTTCGCTCACTGTGCCCAGGCGGCATCGGCGAGGCCGCGGAGATAGGCCACGTCGGTCGCGAGGAAGGGCAGGACGTCGTCGCCCATGCGCTGCGGCTGGCCGCCCGGGTCGGAGTATTCGCCCGGCAGGACGAAGGTGCCGGTGAAGTTGCGGCGGCGCAGCTCGGCGACGAGGCCGGACCACGAGAAGCCGCCATGCCGGCCGGTGGTCCAGTGGGTGCGATAGACCGCCTCGTCCTCCTCAGGGCCGTTGACCCGCTCGCGATAGGCGTTCTTGAAGTTGACGAGGTTCGGCATGCGGTCCCAGAGGAGATCGACACAGGCCTCGGTGGGCTCGCCGGCGACGCCGCAATGGGCCATGTCGAGGATGGCGCAGACATGCCTGGGGTCGTAGCGCTCCATCAGGTGGTAGAGGCCGATGGCGCTGCCGATGGAATTGCCCGAGTGGTTCTGGACGCCGATGCGGACCTTGGTCTTGTCGAGCAGCGGAATGAGCTTGTCGTAGCTGGCGCGGGCGTCGGCGATGCTCGCGGCATAGCCCTTCTTCAGGTCGATGCCGACCATGGTGCGGACGATGGGGATGCCGTTGTCGCCGCAGGCGCTGATGATGGGGTCGTCGAGCGGCGCGGCGACGCTGCAGATCGTCAGGTCGCGCTCGGCAAGCGCGCGAACCACGGCGGGCAGGGAGGTCTTCACGGTCTCCGGCGTCACCTGGTAGCCCGGCCGGATGGGCAGCTCGATGGCCTGGACCCCCAGGTTGGCCATGCGGTCGGCCACCTTCTCGATGGCGTCGTTCCAGGGCTTTGGTGAATACAGCGAGATCAATATCGGTCACTTCGAATCTCCGTCGGCGGCACACGCCACCATTGTTGGTCTAGACCATGCGCATCGACATGCCGCCGTCGATCGCCACGGTTTCGCCCGTGATGAAGTCGTTCTCGGCGAGCTGGACGATCAGCGCGGCGACGTCTTCCGGCCGGCCCTCGCGGCGCAGCGGAATTCGGTTGGCGAGATTGTTGGCCCGGGCGTCGTCGGTCATCGCCGCGTGAAACGGCGTGCGGATGATGCCGGGCGCGACGCAGTTGACCCGGATATTCTCGGCGGCGTGGTCGCGGGCGAGGGCGCGTGCCATCGCGATCAGCGAGGCCTTCACGACCTGGTAGGCGACGGTTCCGGGACAGCCCCGCAGCGCCGCGGCCGACGACAGGAGGACCACCGATCCGCCGCGGACGGCGAGCGCGGGGTGGACGGCGCGGAAGAGGTGATAGGCCGAGTGAACGTGGACGGTGAAGGCATCGAGCCAGGCCTCGGGTGAAATCTGGAGCGCCGTGCCGGGCGCCGGGCCTCCGGCGGAATGGACGACGATGTCGATCCGTCCGAACTCTTCCATCGCCGCCGACGCGAGGGTCGCGAGGTATCGGGCAGGCTCGCATCGCCCGCGACGAAGGTGCAGCGCGTGCCGGTCGTCGCGCCGTGGTCCGAGAGCTGTGCGAGGACGTCGTCGCGATGCCGTGCGGGCATTGAGGACGACGTTCGAACCGCGGGCCAGCAGGGCATGGGCGGTTGCGAGTCCGATGCCCGACGTACCGCCGGTCACGATGGCGGTGGTACCCTTGAGGTCAGTCACGACGTGTCTCCGGTTGCACGGTCCGGTGTCTCCTATTTCTCGGCAAAGGCGGTGAGGCCCGACACGAGGAAGCGTTGCGCGAAGAAGTAGGCGATGATGACCGGAGCCACGGTCACCAGCGTTGCGGCGAAGAGCGCGGTATACGCCGTCTGGGAATCGGGGCCGAAGAAGGTGAAGAGCCCGACGCTGACGACGGCGACGTCGCGGTTGCTGGCGATGACCAGCGGCACGAGGAACTCGGACCAGGCGCCGACGAAGACGAGGAAGCCGGCGACCGAGAGGCCCGGCAGGCTCAGCGGCACGATGATGCTCCAGTAGATGCGCCACTTCGAGCAGCCGTCGATCGCAGCGGCCTCGTCGAGGGAGCGCGGGACGGTGTCGAAGAACCCTTTGAGGATCCAGATGGTGAGCGGAATGCTGGTCGCGGTGTAGATCAGGACGAGGCCGGTCAGCGTGTTGAGCAGGCCGAGCTGGTTCATGATCATGTAGTAGGGGACGATGTTCACGGTGCTGGGGATGAGCTGAAGCCCGAGCAGGGTGACGAGAAGGACGTCCTTGTAACGGAAGTCCCAGCGGGACAGGGCAAAGCCGGCGAGGCCGCCGAGGAAGAGTGTGAGGACAACCGTCCAGGCGGAGACGATCACGGTGTTCCAGACGTAACGGCCGAACTCCAGGCGCGTGAAGATGTCGGTGAAGTTCTGGATGGTGGGCGAGCGCGGCCACATCGTGGGTGGATAGGCGAACAGCTCGCCCGAGCTCTTGAAGCCACCGAACAGGACCCAGCCGAGCGGCAGAACGACCGCGGCGAGCAGCACCGGATAGAAGATGTAGGCCAGGGGATTGGGATCGAGCGGGCCTCGAGCCGACCGGCGGCTCGCGCATGGCTTCGCTACTCACTGATCGCGCTCCGTCCGGGCTTCAGAACGACGATGTAGAGGACGATGAGAACGATGTTGGCGATCAGCATCATCGTGCCGATGGTCGCCCCGTAGCTGATGTCGAGCTGGAAGAACGACTGCTGGTAGAGCGAGATCGAGATGATCTCGGTGGCGTTGCCCGGGCCGCCGCCGGTCAGGGCCAGCGGAATGTCGAGGCTGTTGAGCGAGCCGCCGGTCGCAAGGATCAGGGTCAGCAGGATGATCGGACGGAGCAGCGGCACGGTGATGTAGCGGAAGCGCTGCCAGGCGTTGGCGCCGTCGATCGCGGCGGCCTCATAGACGTCGCGGGGGAGAGTCTGCAGACCGCCCAGCAGCATGATCACCGCGAAGGGCACCCCGCGCCAGGTGGAAACGGCGACGAGGATGCCCATCGCCAGCAAGGGATCGGAGAACCAGGCCATCTGGTGGATGCCGAACCAGGACAGCACGTAGTTGGCGATGCCCAGCCGGCTGCCGCCGAAAATCTGGGCAAAGGCGAGAGCGACGACGACCCCCGGCAGCACCCAGGGCAGGATGGTGACCGAGCGCAGGAACTGGTGTCCGATCAGCCGCTGATTGAGGACGATGGCGATGGTGAGCCCGATGATCGCCTGAAGGATGACGACGGTTCCGACAAAGCCGACCGTGTTGCGGGTTACGTGCCCCAAACTCCCCCAGGTGAAGAATCGCCAGTAGTTGTCGAGGCCCACGAAGCTGGAGCCGACGTATCCGAGGTGGAGGTTGGTGAGGCTGATGTAGATCCCGTAGAGCGCGGGGAACAGGGTGAAGCGCCAGCACCATCGCGACGCCGGGCAGGATGAAGAAGAAGTAGCCGTTGATCCGAAAGGACTACGCCGCCGGGCGGCGATGGGCCGGGCTGCCAAGCCGGTCGTTTCGGTGGTCATGGCTGAAGTCTCCACTGAGCGGGGACAGGAGCTGCCCTGTCCCCGCTTCGTTAAGCACGATCGTCAGCGTGTTTCCTGGCGCTCGTACTCGGGCATAACCTCCTCACCGGCCGCCTGTACTGCAGCTTCGGGGGAGACCTCACCGCTGATCACGCCCGCCAACTGGGAGGAGATGGCGGAAGAGATGGCGGTGTAGATCGGAACGGCGGGGCGGGTCTGCATCTCGCCGTCGTACATCTTCTTGTAGGCGGCCATGATGGGTGTGGTGGAAAAGAACGCGTTGTTGGCCCAGACCGAATTGCGAACCGGAAGCTGGCCCAGGGTCTCGTTGATCTTGCCCATCGTCTCGGGGCTGTTCATGAACTCGATGAACTTCCACGCCGCTTCGGTTTTCGCCGGGTCGGTGGCGGTCAACGCATAGGCAAAACCGCCGAGGATGGTGACCGGCTCTGTTCCGGCCACCGGCATCGGATAGGGGGCGACCGCGAGGTCCTGCTCCAGTTCCGGCATGTCGGTCCAGATCTGGCGGACACCCGAGGAACTGCCGCCGATCGAGAACACCTCACCGCCGTAGAAGAAGGGCCGGAGGCCAGCTTCGTCCATGGTCGTCACGTCGGGCAGCATGGCTCCGGAGGCCACCATGTCGTGATACATCTGGTAGACGGTGGCGAGGTGCTTGGCGTTGTCGCCCTCGAAGAAGACGGGCTTGCCGGCTTCGTCGACCAGCTCGCCGCCAAGACCCCAGAAGATGCTGAGCATGTGCATCGTCGAAGGCTCTTCAGCGGCCTTGGCCGGCACCAGCTCGGCGGCCATGCCCTTTTCCTTGAGCGTCGCGGCGAGCGTCATGAACTCGTCGAACGTCTTGGGGAATTCGGTGATGCCGAGCGACGCCATGACGCTCGGGACGGTAGAGGAGACCACGCATGCCGGTCTGGAACATGATGGCGTAAGGCTTGCCGTCGACGGTCTCGGCGGCGATGACGGCCGGGTGGAAGTCGGCCCTGTCTTCCTCGGGCCACAGGGTGTCGAGCGGCTGCAGGATATCCGACTGAACGAGGCGCGGAATCCACTGGCCGTCGACGACCGTAACATCGGTCAGGGTATTCGAGCCCGCCGCGGTCAGGAGCTTCTGGAGGCCGGCTGGCCCGCCCTCGAGCACTTCGAACTTGAGGGTAATGTCCGGGTTCTGAGCCTGGAATTCGTCGTAGAGCTGCTTGTGGAGATCGGCGCCGGCGGCAAAGCCGGACGCGGGGGTGTAACCGGCGGGCGCCAGGACCGTGAGGTCGATTGCCCATGTATTCGTGGCGGTGACGAGCAGCGCTGCTGCCGCCAAGGCGAGCCTAGAAATCATCCTGTCCTCCTTCGCGCAGGGCCCATGCAGCGGCTTGTCCGGGATCGGTCCCGCCCGCTGTCTCTTGGTGCGCGGGGCGTATGAATGCACCGGGCGACGACGTCGTCAAGAACATAGTATGTTTCAGAGGGAACATCGTACGAATGGCAGCGCCATCGACGGCCTGCGAACAAATCGACGCAGAGGTGCGTCGATTTGCGAATGTCAGATGCGCGTCTCGCTCTCGGGATCGAAGAGCGAAATGGCGCGGGCATCGACGGCGAGGGAGATCGGCTCGCCGATCACCGGACGTTCGCGGGCGCCCAACCGGGCGGTCACCAGCCGGCTCGCGACATTGACCGTGACCATGGTGTCGGGGCCTGTCGGTTCTACAACCTCTACGGTGCCCGAAATGCTCGAATTCCGACTCGCCGGACTGCAGGCTCTCCGGGCGAATTCCGACGATCACATTCCGGCCAGCGTGTCCCTCCCAGTTCGGGTTGACCGCGGGCAATCGCAGGCGGCCTCCGCCGAGGTCTATCGCAAAACCGTCGCCATCCCGGCCAAGCACGCCCTTCAACAGGTTCATCGAAGGAGACCCGATGAAACCGGCAACAAAGAGATTGGCAGGCCGGTCGTAGATGGTCTGCGGATCATCGAGCTGCTGGATCACGCCGTTCCTCATGACCGCGACGCGGGTGCCCAACGTCATGGCTTCGATCTGATCGTGGGTCACATAGACGATCGTCGTCCCCAAACGATCGTGCAGGCGTTTGATCTCGGTCCTCATCTCGACGCGCAGCTTGGCGTCAAGATTGGAGAGGGGCTCATCGAACAAAAACAGATCCGGATTGCGGACAATGGCTCGTCCCATCGCCACCCGCTGGCGCTGCCCTCCCGAGAGCTGACCGGGTTTGCGATCGAGAAGATGCTCGATCTGCAGAAGCTCTGCGGTCTTCGCCACGGCCGTTTGCCGCTCCGCCGTCGGCACCTTCCGCATTTCGAGGCCGAACCCGATATTCCGCTCGACGTGCATGGTCGGATAGAGGGCGTATGACTGGAACACCATTGCAATATTTCGGTCTTTGGGATGCACGTTGTTGACGTTGCGCTCGCCGATGATGATGTCGCCGCCCGAGGACGGCTCGAGGCCGGCGATGATCGCAAGCAGCGTGGACTTGCCGCAGCCAGACGGTCCGAGCAGCACCAGGAATCCGCCGTCCTCGAGCTCGATGTTGACGTCCTTGAGGACCTCGACCGCGCCGAAGCTCTTGCGAAGGCCCGTAACTGTAAGCGTGGCCATCTCCCGCTATCCTTTCACGGCGCCGGCGGTGATGCCCGCAACCATCACGCGCTGGACGAGCGCGAACATGACGATCACCGGCAGGATCGAGATCATGCCGCCGGCCGCCAGCATTCCCCAGGGCAGCTGGAACTCGCCGACCATGAGTTGCAGGCCGACGGGCCAGGTCCGCGAGCCCTGACTGGTCGTCAGCATGAGGGCGAAGAGATATTCGTTCCACGCCGCGATCGCGACGAAGACGCAGGTGGCGACGAGCCCGTTGCGGGCGATCGGGATGACGATGCGCAGCATGGCGCCGATACGGGTCGAACCGTCGATCCGCGCGGCGCTCTCGAGCTCCTTGGGCGCTGCATCGAAGAAGCCTTTCAACATCCACACGAAGAGCGGCAGCAGGAAGCTCGTATAGGCGACCGCGAGGCCCCAGGTACGGTCGAGCATGCCGACACTGCGCATCACGATGAACAGCGGAATGATCATCAGTACGGCCGGGAACATGCGAACCACGAGGTAGCCCAGCATCAACTGCGTGCGGCCCGGAAAACTGAACCGGGCGAATGCGTAAGACGCGATCGTGCCGGTGAGGAGGCAGATCAGCACCGTGAGGCTGGTGACCACCAGGCTGTTGACCACCAGCACAGGATAGCCCGACTGCGACCACAGCTTCACATACCATTCGAAGGTAAAGCGCGTCGGGATGTAGACCATCTCGCGCGTCACGATGTCCGCTTCCACCTTGATCGAGGTTAGGAAGGTCCAGATCAGCGGGAAGAGGCAAACGAATGCCAGCAAGATGAGGGTCGCATACGCCGCGATATCCCAAATGAGCTTGGAGCCTGATCGGGTCTGGGCCATTGGCGCTAGTCCTGGTTCACTTTGGAGAGCCGGATATAGAGGTAGGCAAAGCCCATCAGGAGGACAAACATCACCACGCTCAGCGCGCCCGCGTAGCCGAAGTTGAAGTCCTTGTAGGCCATCTGGAACGCGTAGAGTGACAGCACTTGTGTCGATCGCCCTGGCCCGCCCGACGTGAGGATCAACAGAAGATCCGGCGAGTTGACGAGACCGATTACGCGCAGGATCACCGCCGCCGCGATAATGGTCTTCAGCATAGGCAAGGTGATGAGCCGAAGCTGCGCGAACGGTCCCGCACCATCGATGTCAGCGGCCTTATAGAGGTCGGTTGGGATGCCTTTGAGACCTGCCATGATCAGCAGGGTGAAGAAGGGGAAGCTGTGCCAGGTCTCGACGACGATTGCCGCCATCATGGCCGTCGCCGGGTCGGCGAACCAAGCCTTGTAGCCATCGAGCCACCCGATACGCACGAGAACGTCGTTGATGACGCCGAGCCGCGGATCGAGCATCAGTGCCCACATGTGGCCGGCCACGACGTTGGGCAGAAAGTATGGAGTCAGGATGAGGACCGCGAGTACCTTGGTACCCGGCAGGTTGCGGTTGAGGGCCAGCGCAGCGATCAGGCCGACGAGGAATTCGAGACTGATCGACGAGGTTACCCACACGGCAGTGTTGCGCAGTGACAGCCAGAAGATCGGGTCGTTGATCATTCGCGCATAGTGCTTGAATAGCACCCAGTCGGTCCCGAGGTCCGGCCGGTTGGGCCGCATCTCGCGAAAGCTCATCTGCATGCCGTAGACCGTCGGATAGAGCACGACGGCGGTGATCAGCAGCGCGCTGGGCAGCAGCAGCAGGTACATCCAATACCTGGACTCCGACAACTCGCCGATGAGGCGGACGGGATTGATGCTTTCCCAAACGGAGCGGGGCGGGGGGCTGGCGGCCGTATTGAGAACGCGGCTCATCGGGTCTCCCGAGGCAACAGGCGGGATCGAAGGAAGAGTGGGCGGCCGCAGCTGGCGCGGCCGCCCAAACGGCCGTTAGGCGATCGCTTCGGCAAGGCCGGCAATTATTTCGTCGACGGCCTGCTCGGGCGTGGCCTGGCCGATCAGCACGCGCTGGAAAGCAGGAAGCACCGTGCCTTCGGCCCAGCCGGCGTAACCGGGGAAGCTCGGCCGCGGGATACCAAACCCCAGAGTGTCGGACGCGGCTGCGTAGAGTGGATTGCCGCCGATGCGCTCGTCCTTGGCCGCGATGCTCGAGGCGGGGAAATAGCCCGTCTTTTCGAGGAGGGCGATCGCCACGTCGGGCTCCCCCCAGAATTTGACCCATTCCCACGAGGCGTCGGCGTTCTCTTCCTTGGCAATGCCGTTATAGGCGTAGGCAAGTCGCGCCACGCGCTTGGCGGGACCAGACGGAATAGCCATGGTGCTGAACTGGACCCCGGGCTCTAGCTTTGAGGCAATGTCCTGGTAAGAGCCGGTGTGGTGATAGATCATCGCCGTCTGCCCGGTCTGGAAGCCCTCGATGATCTGCCGGAATCCGTCATTGGGGGCGCTTGGCGGCACCGCTTTGTCGCGGAACATCAGGCCGGCCCAGAAGTCGATGCCGGCAATGGCCTTCTCGCGGTCGAGGCTGATGCTCCCGTCCTCGTGAATCAAGGAGGCGCCGAAGGCCTCCATCATGTTGATGACGATGTCCTGTCCGCCCGGGCCGCCGCGCAGCCCAAAGCCGTACCGTCCGGCGGAAGCATCCGTCAGCTTGATCGCGGCGTCGCGGAATTCGGCAAGCGTCGTCGGCACCGCGATGCCGGCGGCGTCGAACCAGTCCTTCCGATAGTAGATCCAGTCGACGAAGGAAAAGGCCGGGACGCCATAGATGCGGCCCTCGTGAGTGATGTTGGCGAAGCGAGCGTCATCGAAGTCGGCGCGGCGCTCCCAGGCGGCCACCCGATCTGTGATATCGAGCAGTGCTCCCATGGCGCGAAGATCCTGGAACCGCTCGGACGACACCCCCGTGACGTTCGGCAGGCTTCCGGCTACCACCGCGGCCGTGATCTTGGCCATGAATTCCGGGTTGGGGATGTTCTCTTGCACGACAGAAATGTCTGGATGGGCCGCCGCAAAGAGCTTCATGATCTCGTCCAGTGCAGCGAACTCGGACTGACTGGTAAAGCCGTGCCAAAAGTTGATGGTCGTCGCCTGCGCGAACGCGATCTGCGGCGTCAAAGCCGTGGCGGCCAGCAGGCTGCCACCCAGCCTGATTACCGAGCGCCTGTTCAAGTTCATGGTCATGACAGTCCTCCCTGGTGATATCTCAATTGCCTATTCTGATATTCCGTCTCTTGTACATAAAAGGCGACCCCGCACGCCACAACCTGTTTCTTATCGACGAAAATACATGGCTGATGGCGCGGTGACCTCAAACCTCAGAGGGATCAACGGCCAGAGACGGCGCCGTCCATGCGTGCGCTGGCTGTGCCTGGCCTACTTGACCGCGCCATCGTCAGGCCTTCGACGAGGTAGCGCCGCACGATGACGGCGAAGATCATCAGAGGAAGCGAAACTATAACGGCGCCGGCGCTGATAACGTCCCACTTCACATCATGGGATGAGCGCGAAGAGAAACTCGTTCCAGCAGCCCAATAAGGTTGAAGGCGCGATTCCAAGGTCGCCGCCCAAGGAGCACCTCGAGCGGCGGCCAATCGTGATTACGCTGGGCTACTGGAACATGGCGGCGTCGGTGAGCCGGCTCTGCATGTCCTTAAGAGCCTGCTCCGCTGTCTTCGTCCCGAGGAGCGCGGCGACGACTTCCTCCTGGATCACTGCGTCGTAGCCTGCCGCCCAGGTGGTCTGCGGGTTGAAGACGGCCTGGTCCGCGTAGGCGAGGTACTCCGTGTGGTGCGGGAGTGCCTGATACTCGGCGCTGTCGAGGACTGACTGGCTGGTGGTCGAATGGCCGGTCCGTGTCCAATCGACGCTGTGGTCCCAGAAGTACTTGATGTACGAGAGGGCCGCCTTGACGCGCGCTGGGTCGGCGTTGGTGCCCAGCGGCACGACGAAGGTGTGCGATCCGCCCCACGTGCCGGGCTGAGGTCCGAGCTGCGGCATGGGCGCCACGTAGTAGCTCTTGAGGGCAGCGTTGGGATCCGCGACTTGGGCATCCCACTCGTTGACCTGCCACGTGCCCGCGATCACGCTCGCGACCTTGCCGTTGATGAAGTCCTCGTAGGTCTTGGCGATCTGACCGCCGCTGAGGCAGCCGTCGGCGCGAAGCTTCAGCACGGTCTGAAGCGCCGTGAGGGATTCTGGGGTGTCGACGCTCGGCATGCCCGCATCGTCGAAAGCCTTGCCGCCGAATTGCGCGTAGAGGCTCGCCCACAGCCAGCCGGTGCCGATGACGTCGTCATCGCCCGAGCCGAGGATCGCGCCGCCGCCTGCGTCCTGGATCTTCTTGCAGGCCGTCTCGAAGTCGGCGAGGTTGCTGGGCAGCATGGGCTTCCCATCCGCATCGACGAGACCGGCCTTCGCCCAGAGGTCGAGATTGATGTGCCAAAGGGCCCCGTGGATATCGATCGGAACGGCGTAAATCTTGCCGTTGTAGGTTACGGCCTCGCGAGGCTTGGCCAGCATGTCGTTGGGGTCGATACCCGCTTCGGCGAGGTATGGAGTGAGATCGGCCAGCGCGCCCTTCGAGGCGTACGCCGGTATGCGGAACGCGTGGAGCGTGGCGATGTCCGGCGGGGTGCCAGCCGAGAGCGCCGAATTGAGCTCGACGATGCCCGGCCAGAGCAGCGAGGTGGTCTTGACCTGGAGGTCCGGATTCGCGGCGTTCCACTGGTTGGCCACGATCTGCTGCACCGCGCAAACGTCAGCGTTGTCGATGGTTACGACCTCGGGCGGGTACTTGGCCGCGCACTCATTGAAGAAGCGCCAGAGCTGGAGCTCCGCGGCCGCCACTGTCGTAGGTGCTAGGCTCGGCGTTGCAGCGAGCAGAAGTGCCAGCGCTCCGCCTCGCAGGGTCTGAAATGTTGTCATTGAATCCTCCTTGTTCCTTCTAAACGACGACAAAGATATCCGGCGGCAGGTTCAGCCCTGCCTTCACCGGTGACGTCCACACGACGTCGATTTCTGTTTGCACTTTGACGATGCCCTTCCTGTCGAGTGCTGCTTACTTGAAGCCGCTCGTGAGCCGGATTCCGTCCACGATGCGGCGTTGGAAGATGAAGTAGAAGATGAGGATGGGAATGCCCCCAACCCAGGCGCCGGCCATCTTCAGGCCGAGATTGCGCTCCTGGTGGCCGAAGGTTTCAGCCATCTTGCGCAGGCCGATGGTGATGGTCAGCGAGTCGCGATCGGTGGACGATACGAGCGGCCAGAGGTACTCGTTCCAGGTCCCGAGGAAGGTGAAGATGGCCAGCGTCGCAAGGATCGGCGCGGCCAGGGGCATGATGATACGCCAATAGACCGTGAAGCGGCTGGCGCCATCCAGGTATGCGGCTTCGTCCAGCTCTTTCGGGATCTCCTGGAAGAACTGGGTCAACAGAAATAGTGCCAGCGGCGAGGCGATGTCCGGTGCGATCAGCGCCCACCACGTGTTGTGGAGGTGCGCACCCGCGAACAGCAGGTAGACCGGTATCAGGACGGCCTCGAAGGGCACCATGATGCCGATAAGCACCAGCAGGTAGAGCGGCCGTTTCCCGCGGAACGGGATGCGCGCAAACGCAAAGGCCGCCAGCGAGCAGAGCGCGATCTGCACGACGGTGCGGATCCCGGCGACGGCGATGCTGTTGACGAACCATTGAGCGACCTGCCCGTCGGCCAGGATCCGCGCATAGGAGTCGAGGGTCAGCGCTGTCGGCGTGAGCGTGATGAGCTGGCGCTGGATGTCCGCCTCGTGGCGGAACGAGGTGATCAGCGACCACAACGCCGGCAGCATCCAGATGAACGTGAAGAGGCAGAAGAGCAGGAACAGCGTAACGTCGCCCCACTTGATCGGCCCGCGCCACCAGACCTCAGTCCGTGGCGATGCGAGCTCCAGCGGCCTCGCGAGGGTGGTCATGCCGCGTCGTCCTGTCGCCGGAAGAGGGTTAGCTGCGCGATCGAGACCGCAAACAGGATCAGGAACAGGATGGATGCGATCGCGGAGCCGTAGCCCAGCTGGCTGTTGGTGAACGCGCGCTCGAAGAGGTAGTAGGCCAGGCTGCGTGTCGCTCCGCCGGGTCCTCCCCGCGTCATGACATCGACGAGGCCGAAGACCTGGAAGCACGCGATGAACTGCAGGACCGTGACCAGCATCAACGGGCGGCGGAGCAGTGGCAACGTGATCCACAGGAACTGTCGCCACCCGCTCGCACCATCGACGCGCGCCGCGTCGATGACGTCGCCGGGGATATTCTGGAGGCCCGCGAGTAGGATCAGCATGTTGAAGCCGACCGTCCACCAAACTGCGGCTAGTGCAAGCGACGGCATGGCCGTCTGCTGGTTGAGCAGAAACTGAATTGGC
>CAVYJV010000005.1:0-247253 GCA_963768955.1 uncultured Alphaproteobacteria bacterium | reverse complement strand
TTGCAGATGCCCACCACCTCGTCGATCAGCGTGGGCCCCACGCCGAGCGCCGCACACGCGCCGCCCGCCGTGGTCGACGACGAGGTCACGAACGGGTACGTGCCGTGATCGAGATCGAGCAGCACGCCCTGGGCGCCTTCGAACAGGACGTTCTTGCCGGCCCGGATCTGATCGTTCAAGAAGCGCGAAGCATCGCGCACGAAGGGACGAATGATCGCCCCGACCGCCGCGTACTCCGCCACCACCGCGTCCACGTCCGGCATGGGCGCGCCGAAGTCACGCAGCAGCGGCGCGATGGACTGCAAGTTGTGTTCGAGCGCGCGGCGAAAGCGCTTCGGATCGATCAGATCCTCGACCCGCACGCCGGTGCGCGAAGCCTTGCTCTCGTAGGTGGGGCCGATGCCGCGTTTGGTGCTGCCGATGGCGCCGGGCCGGGCCTCGCGCCGCGCGTCCAGCTCGCGGTGATGGGGCAAGACCACATGGGCGCGGCCCGCGATCACCAGATCGTTGGCGGTGGCCAGCAGGCCCGCGGCCTGGAACGTGCGCATCTCTTCCAGCAGGGTGCGCGGGTCGATGACCATCCCTTCACCCAGCACGCAGGTCACACCAGCGCGCAGAACGCCCGAGGGGATCAGGTGCGTGACGTATTTCTTGCCCGCGACCACCAAGGTGTGGCCGGCGTTGGCGCCGCCGCCCCAGCGCGCAACGACCTGCGCCCGTTCGGTCAGCAGGTCGACGACCTTGCCTTTGCCTTCATCCCCCCATTGGGCCCCGACGACGACGACGACTGACATGGATCTATTTTCTCCTCTTGATCCTCGTGACTTTGGCCCGCTTGACCCTGCCCGCGATGTCCGCGCTTCCCGAGATCTTGGCGCTGTCCGACCGCCTGGGCGACGGTGCAGCCGCCGCCAGCTGGCGCACTTCGGAGAACAGCCATCGCTTGGCGTAGGCAGCCAGAGCGTCGCCCGCAAGCGCGCCGTTGCCGGTCGCCTCGCCGTCGACCGCCGCCGCCCGACGTCCTTGCCTGCGTGCCTCTTCCACCGCCACCAGAGTCTGCTCGTGCGGACCGGCGATCAAGACCCCGCCCTGCGCCACGCCATCGGGGGCGACGCTGGCGCTGGTCAGGGCCGCCGCGGGGACGTGTTCCAGCGCGCCCGCGGTGGCTTCGACGTCGATGGCAAAACCGACGGCGGGCGACGGCCGGCCGTACTTCGCCAGCAGTGAATCGTAGCGACCACCTTGCAGGATGGCTTCGGGCGCCCCGTGCACGTAGCCCTGCACGCGCATGCCGGTGTAGTAGTCCCAGCCGCGCACCTCGGCGAGGTCGACATGAAGCCGGGCGGGGACGCGGTAGCGCGCCGCCTCGTCCAGGATGGCCGCCAGCTCGAACAGCGCGCGGCGGATACCGGCGGGACGCACCGGGGCCACGGCCATGGCCTCGGTCAGCACCGAGGGCGGGCCGACCAGGGTGGGCAGGCGGGCAGCAAACTCCACCACCGCCTTTGGCCCACGGGCGGCGCGCAAGGCCTCGGCCAGACCCGCGCGATCACGCTTGGCGATGCGTTCCCGCACCCGCTCGCGGGCCTCGTCGGTCAGATCGAGGGCGTCGAGAACTTCGCGGCACAGGCCGAGGTGGCCGAGATCGATGGTGACATCAGGAAAACCCACGGCCTCGAGCGTGGCCGCCGCCAGCGCGATCAACTCGGCGTCGCCGCGTGGTCCCGGCACCCCGGCCATCTCGACCCCGGCTTGAATGATCTCGCGTTGCGAACGCGCGCGTTGATCGAGGCGCACGACGGTGCCTTCGTAGGCCAGGCGGATCGGGCCCTGCTCGTCGTGAAACCGGGTCGCGATCAGGCGTGCGATCTGGGGCGTGATGTCCGGCGGCAGCGCCACCACCTGGCCCGAGCTGGGCTCGACGAAGCGAATGGCGGCGGCCCGGCCGGCGCGGCCCAGCCCCAGCGCCAGCACGTCTTCGTATTCGAACACCGGGGTGATGACCCGAGCGAAGCCCCAGCGGTCGAACACCGCCAAGGATCGCTCGGCGATGCGACGACGTGCAGCTGCCGCCTCGGGCGCGAAATCGCGCATACCCGCGGGCAGACGAAGCCCCGCGTGCAAACGAACGTTGGTGCGGCTGGACATTGAACGGCAGGCAGAACGTAGGGCGCGGCTGGACCACCGCGCCGCGCTCTTCAGAGTTGGTTGACCGCGTTTCGCACGCGACCGCTCTGGAGAAACTCGACGAAGACTTCGGCCAGCTCGATGGCGACCTTCTCTTGCGCCTCCTTGGTCGAAGCGCCGACGTGCGGCGAAGCCAGCACGTTGTCGAGCTCGAACAGCGGCAGCATGGGGGTGGGTTCCTTCTCGAACACGTCGAGCGCGGCGCCACCCAGGTGGCCGGCCTTGAGCGTCTCGTACAGTGCCGCCTCATCGACCACACCGCCGCGGGCGCAGTTGATCAGGTACGAGCCCTTCTTCATCTTGGCGAACGTGGCCGCACCGAACAGGTTCTTGGTGGTCGGCAACAGCGGGATGTGCAGCGTGACGAAGTCAGCGCGCGCGATCAGGTCGTCGAACGACACGTACTCGATGCCGGCTGGCGGCGTGGCGCCCGGGGCCAGGGTCGGATCGTAGGCGAGCACCTTCATCTTCAGCCCCACGCCGCGGTCGGCGACGGTGCGACCGATGTTGCCGAAGCCGACCACGCCGAGCGTCTTGCCGGTGACCTCGACGCCCATGAACTTCTTCTTCTCCCACTCGCCCTTCTTCATGCTGGCGGTGGACTGGGGCAGCTTGCGCGCGAGTGCGAAGATGTACGCGACGGCCAGCTCGCCTGCGGCGATGGCGTTGCCCTGCGGGGTGTTGATGACCTGGACCTTCTTGGCGGTCGCGGCCTTGACGTCGATGTTGTCGACGCCCACGCCGGCGCGGCCGACGATCTTCGAATTTGCCGCTGCCGCCAGGATGTCCGCCGTGACCTTGGTCGCCGAGCGCACCGCGAGGCCATGGTACTGGCCAATGATCTGGGCCAGTTCGGCCGGGGCAGCCCGGTCTTCACGTCCACCGAAAGACCTGCCTTGGTCATGATATCGACCGCGGCCTTGGACAAATCATCAGCGACCAGAACCTTGATGTCGGACATGCGTCTCCTCGCAAAAACCCCGCCAGGCAGGGCGCGGGAGTTCTGAATACAGGTTGGCCCCAGGGTCCATCAGATAAGCCATCGAGCAGCGCCATCCCTCAGCGCGGCTTGACGAAGCGCAGGGTCATCCGGTCGCTTTCGCCGATCGCGGCATATTTTGCCCGGTCGGCGTCTTTGAGCGTGTACGTCGGGGGTAGAGTCCATACGCCTTCGGGGTAATCGGCCTTGTCGCGCGGGTTGGCGTTGATCTCGCTCGATCCGACGAAGCGGAAGCCCGCCTGTTCGGCGAGACGACGGACGGTAGATACTTTGACGTAGCCGGATTTCAGTTGATCGGCATCGGCACGACTTTCGGGCAGGCGATGTTCGACGACACCCAGCGTGCCGCCGGGCTTGAGCATCGCATACATCTGGCGGAATGCGTCGTCGGCGAACGGCCTGTCGCCCATCATCCAGTTGTGGACATTGCGAAAGGTCAGGACCGCATCGGCGGTTTCAGCCGGGACGGGGGTGCCCCCATCGGTGAGGACTGGGAAATTGGCCGTACGGATCGCGCCGAAGGCGATCGGACTGGCGCTCGACAAGCTGCGGACGCCATTGAGGCCGCGATCGCCGGCAACGGCAAAATAGGTGCCGCCGCCTTGCGCCAGATAGGGTGCCAAGATTTCAGTATACCAGCCGCCGCCCGGCCAGATTTCGACCACCGTATCGGTCGGCCTCAAACCAAAGAACGATAAAGTTTCATAAGGGTGGCGATAGGCGTCGCGTGCGCGATTTTGATCTTTGCGTGCCGGTCCGTCGATCGCGGCGCGAAGGGCGATGTAGTCGGCACTCGACATCGGCGCTGCGCCCGCGGTCTGACAGGAGGCCAGCCCGATGGAAGCAGTCGCCAGCGTGGCGGCGAAAATTGTCTTGATCCGCATGGAATGTCCCCTGAACCTTGAAAACCTGAGGGCATCCTAGGCTTTGGCGACGGCGACGTGCAACAGCCGCCGGTCGAATAGATGTTACAGGCAGGCCTCGAGATACGGCTGGTCGAAGCCGAACTGCTTGGCCTTGTCGAGAGTGTATGGGCGCAGGCCCATCGAGCGATACTCGCCGATGATCTTGCCGTCGGCGCTTTCGTCGAGATATTCGAACTTGAACAATTCCTGCGTGACGATGACCTCGCCCTCCATCCCGATCACTTCGGTGATGTTGGTCGTCCGGCGCGAACCGTCGCGGAGACGCTTGACCTGGACGATGAGGTCGACCGAATCCGCGATCTGGCGCGAAATCGCCTCCTTCGGGATCTTGATGTCGCCCATCATGACCATGTTCTCCATACGCGCGAGGCATTCGCGCGGGCTGTTGGAGTGCAAGCGTCGCCATCGAGCCGTCGTGGCCGGTGTTCATCGCGGCCAGAAGATCGAAACACTCCTGGCCACGAATTTCGCCGAGGATGATGCGATCGGGACGCATACGCAGCGCGTTGATGACGAGATCGCGGATGGTGATCGCGCCCTGGCCTTCGAGGTTCGGCGGACGGGTTTCGAGCGGCAGCCAGTGCGGCTGCTGAAGGCGAAGCTCGGCCGCGTCCTCGATGGTGATGACGCGTTCGCCCGGGTCGATCATCTTCGACAGCGCGTTGAGCATGGTCGTCTTGCCCGAACCGGTACCGCCCGAGATGACGACGTTCATGCGGCTGGCGCCGGCGATCTTGAGCACCGTCGCCATCTTTTCCGACATCGAGCCGAAGCCGCGCATCATGTCGAGCGTGATCGGCTTTTCGGAGAATTTACGAATCGAGATGGCGGTGCCGCGCAAGCTGACAGCGGCGGGATGATGACGTTGACGCGGCTGCCGTCCTGAAGGCGGGCGTCGGCCAGCGGCGTGGTCTGGTCGACGCGGCGGCCGACCTTGTTGACGATGCGCTGGGCGATCTGGAACAGATGCTCCTCGTCGCGGAACTGGATCTGGGCGAGCTCGAGCTTGCCCTTGCGCTCGACGAAGGTCTGGTCGGGGCCGTTGACCATGATGTCGCTGATCGCCGGATCGGTGAGCAACTCTTCCAGTGGTCCGAGGCCGAGCAGTTCGTCGACCAGCACCTTTTCCAGCGCGAACTGCTCGCGGCGGTTGAGGTTGATCTTGAGCTCGGTCAGCACCTCGGCGATGATCGGCCGGAATTCCTCGGCCAGCTCGTCCTTGCCGAGCGTCGCCGCGGCCTCGGGATCGACCCGTTCGAGCAGGCGCGGGAGCACCTGTTCCTTGATCCTGTGGACCGAGGCCTCGAACCCTTCGACCTTGCTCGACCCCGCGTCGCCGCTGCTGTTCTGGCGTTCGTTCAGGCGATCGAGCGCGCCCATGTGGGCGGCGCTGTGGGTGGTCGAATTGGCGGGCGTGTCGGTGGCGGGGAATTCCTCGATCGGCGGGAATTGATCGCCGCCGATGGGCTCCTCCTCAGGCGCGGCATTGCTTGCGCCGCCGCTGCCCTTCATAGGGCGTGCGACCCCGAAGTTCGGGCGCGAGCCGCTGCCCATTCCGTTGCGCTTACCGAATGCACTCATTGTGTCGCGACCCCATTTCATCGTCGATGAATATGGGATGGTGAATAGGCGACAAACTTTTAGAAAATACTAACTGTGATTAGAAAATTAGCCCTCGGCGCTCTCGGCGAGGATGGTCAGGCCGTGATCGCTGACTTCGGCGAACCCGCCCGACACGCGAATGTTCTCCGGCGCCGCGCCGGCGGTCTTGTAGACCTGGATCGCGGCATCGTCCTTGACCATCGTCATCACCGGCGAATGGCCCGCCAGCACGCCGAAGTCGCCCTCGGTGCCCGGGACGACGACCATATAGACGTCGTCCGAGCGGACCAGCTTTTCCGGAGTGACGAGTTCGAAGTGAAGGTCAGCCATAGCTTCAGGCGTCCTCGGCCATTTTCTCGGCCTTGGCGACCGCTTCGTCGATCCCGCCGACCATGTAGAAGGCGCTCTCGGGAAGGTGATCATACTGGCCCTCGACCACCGCCTTGAACGAAGCGACCGTGTCTTCGACCTGGACGAACTTGCCGGGGATGCCGGTGAACACTTCGGCGACGTGGAACGGCTGGCTGAGGAAGCGCTGGATCTTGCGGGCGCGGCCGACGACCAGCTTATCTTCTTCGCTGAGCTCGTCCATGCCGAGGATGGCGATGATGTCCTGCAACGACTTATACTTCTGCAGCGTCTCCTGGACGCGGCGGGCAACGTCATAATGCTCCTGGCCGACGACCGCCGGGGTCAGCACGCGGCTGACCGAGTCGAGCGGGTCGACCGCCGGGTAAATGCCCAGCTCCGAGATGGCGCGGCTCAGCGTGGTGGTGGCATCCAAGTGGGCGAACGACGCGGCCGGGGCCGGATCGGTCAAATCGTCCGCGGGGACGTAGATCGCCTGGACCGAAGTGATCGAACCCTTGTTGGTCGAGGTGATCCGCTCCTGCAGCTGGCCCATGTCCGTCGACAGGGTCGGCTGATAGCCCACCGCCGACGGGATGCGGCCGAGCAGCGCCGACACTTCCGAGCCGGCCTGGGTGAAGCGGAAGATGTTGTCGACGAAGAACAACACGTCCTGGCCTTCGACATCGCGGAAATATTCGGCCTGGGTCAAACCCGACAGAGCGACGCGGGCGCGGGCCCCCGGCGGCTCGTTCATCTGGCCGAACACCAGCGCGACCTTCGATCCGTCGGGGGTCGGATTGCCGTCGGCATCCTTGGCGATGACGCCCGCGTCGAGGAATTCGTGGTAGAGATCGTTACCCTCACGGGTGCGCTCGCCGACGCCGGCGAACACCGACACGCCGCCGTGGCCCTTGGCGATGTTGTTGATCAGCTCCTGGATCAGCACGGTCTTGCCGACGCCGGCACCGCCGAACAGGCCGATCTTGCCGCCCTTGGCGTAGGGGGCGAGGAGATCGATGACCTTGATGCCGGTGACGAGGATCGCGGCTTCGGTCGACTGGTCGACGAAGGCGGGGGCCTCGGCGTGAATCGGCATGCTGAGATCGCTGCCGATCGGGCCGCGCTCGTCGATCGGCTCACCGATGACGTTCATGATCCGGCCGAGCGTCTTGGGACCGACGGGCACGCGGATCTGGCCGCCGGTGGCGGTGACGCGCTGGCCGCGGGTCAGGCCCTCGGTCGCGTCCATGGCGATCGTGCGGACGATATTCTCGCCGAGATGCTGGGCGACTTCGAGCACCAGGCGGTTGTCGCCGTTGGTCGGTCTCCAGCGCGGCGAGGATCGGCGGAAGCTCGCCCTCGAACGCGACGTCGACGACCGCGCCGATGACCTGCGCGACCGAGCCGACCAGGTTGCCGCCAGTGGAAGCGGTGGTTTCAGCGGCGGCCTTCTTGGCCTTGGGTGCCTTGGTGGCGGCGGGGGCGGCGGTGGCCATGGTTTCGGTTTCCTCAGCTTGGTCGGGTTAGAGCGCTTCGGCGCCCGAGATGATTTCGACGAGTTCGGTGGTGATCGCGGCCTGGCGCTGACGATTGTACTTGATCGACAATTTGCTGATCATGTCGCCGGCGTTGCGCGTGGCATTGTCCATCGCGGTCATCTGCGACCCGTAGAAGCCGGCGGCATTCTCGAGCATGGCGCGATAAATCTGGATGGCGATATTCTTGGGCAGCAGCTCGGCGAGGATCGCTTCCTCGTCGGGCTCATATTCGATCGACGCGGCGGCCGGACCGCCCTTGGGCGCGGCATCGCGCGGCGGGAGCGACGGGGATGATCTGGTCGACGGTCGGTTCCTGCACCAGCACCGACTGAAGTTCGCAGTAGGCGAGGTGCGCGACGTCGAACTGGCCGCTTTCAAAGCGGTCGATGATGTCCTGGGCAATCAGCAGCGCTTCCGATAGCTCGGGTTCTTCATCGCCTGCGTGTCATGCTGGCCGATGATCGCCTTGGGATGGCGCGCGCGATGACGGGCGACCCTTGCGGCCGACGATGTAGAACAGGACCTTCTTGCCCTCGGCCTCAAGCTCGTCGGCTTTCTTGCGGGCGGCGCGGACGATGTTGGTGTTGAACGCACCCGCCAGACCGCGATCGCCGGTGGCGACGACGATCAGGTGGGTGTCGTCCTTGCCGGTGCCGGCGATGCAGCTTGGGGCTTTGCGGCCCGACGGTGACGCTGCGCGCGAGACTCGCGACGACCTCGGCCAGGCGCGTCGGCATAGGGACGGCCGGCCTCGGCATTCTGCTGGGCACGGCGCAGCTTCGCCGCGGCGACCATGTTGAGCGCCTTGGTGATCTTCTGCGTCGACTTCACCGAGCCGATGCGAAGCTTCAGTGCCTTGAGGCTGGCCATCGCCTATCGCTCAGACCTTACGCGAACTGCTTGCCGAACGCGGCGAGCGCGTCCTTGAGCTTGGCGGCCGTGTCGTCGTCGAGCGCCTTGGTGTCGCGGATCGTCTTGCAGGACGTCGCATGTGTCCGCAGCGCAGATAGGACAGCATGGCCGCCTCGTAGCGGGTGACGTCCTTGATATCGACGCTGTCGACGAAGCCCTGCGTACCGGCAAAGATCGACGGCGACCTGCTCCTCGACCGGCATCGGCTGATACTGGGCCTGCTTGAGCAATTCGGTCAGGCGGGCACCGCGCGCCAGCAGCTTCTGGGTCGAGGCGTCGAGATCGCTGCCGAACTGGGCGAAGGCGGCCATTTCGCGATACTGCGCGAGCTCCAGCTTGATCGAGCCCGAGACCTTCTTCATCGCCTTGGTCTGCGCGGCCGAACCGACGCGGCTGACCGACAGGCCGACGTTGATCGCCGGACGGATGCCCTGGTAGAACAGATCGGTCTCGAGGAAGATCTGGCCGTCGGTGATCGAGATCACGTTGGTCGGGATGTAGGCCGAGACGTCGCCGGCCTGCGTCTCGATGATCGGCAGCGCGGTCAGCGAGCCGTTGCCATTGTCCTCGTTCATCTTGGCGGCGCGCTCGAGCAGGCGGCTGTGGAGATAGAAAACGTCGCCCGGATAGGCTTCGCGGCCCGGCGGGCGGCGCAGCAGCAGCGACATCTGGCGGTAGGCGACGGCCTGCTTCGAAAGATCGTCATAGACGATGACGGCGTGCATGCCGTTGTCGCGGAAATATTCGCCCATCGCGCAGCCGGTGTAGGGCGCGAGGAACTGCAGCGGGGCAGGCTCCGACGCGGTCGCGGCGACGACGATGGAATATTCCATCGCGCCATTTTCTTCGAGCGCGCGGACGATCTGGGCGACGGTCGAGCGCTTCTGGCCGATCGCGACGTAGATGCAATAGAGCTTCTGGCTCTCGTCGTCGCCGGCGTTGGCTTCCTTCTGGTTGATGAAGGTGTCGAGCGCGACGGCGGTCTTGCCGGTCTGGCGATCGCCGATGATCAGCTCGCGCTGGCCGCGGCCGACGGGAACGAGCGCGTCGAGCGCCTTGAGGCCGGTCTGGACCGGCTCATGCACCGACTTGCGCGGGATGATGCCCGGCGCCTTGACTTCGACGCGGCTGCGCTTCTCGGCGACGATCGGGCCCTTGCCGTCGATCGGGTTGCCGAGCGCGTCGACGACGCGGCCGAGCAGGCCCTTGCCGACGGGAACGTCGACGATGGTGCCGGTGCGCTTGGCGGTGGAGCCTTCGCGTGATCCCGGTGTCCGAGCCGAAGATGACGACGCCGACATTATCGGCTTCGAGGTTGAGGGCCATGCCCTTCACGCCATTTTCGAACTCGACCATCTCGCCGGCCTGGACATTGTCGAGGCCGTGGATGCGGGCGATGCCGTCACCGACCGACAGCACGCTGCCGACTTCGGAGACCTGCGCATCGGCGTCGAAGTTCGCGATCTGGTCGCGGATGACGCGGGAAATTTCAGCGGCGCGGATATCCATGTTCAGCCTTTCATCGCATGCGCGAGGGTATTCAGTTTGGTGCGGATCGAGGCGTCGATCATCTGGCTGCCGAGCCGGACGACGAGGCCGCCGAGCAATGCGGGGTCGACCTTGGCGTCGATCGTGACATCGCTGCCGACGCGGGCCTTCAATTTCGTCTTGAGTGCGGCGATCTGGTCGTCGTCGAGCGGGTGCGCGCGACGTCACCTCGGCCGTGGTCTCGCCGCGATGGCCCGAAGCCAGCTCGCGGAACAGGCGGATGACGACTTGAGTTCGGCGAGGCGGCCATTGTCGGCGAGCACGCCGAGGAAGCGACCGGTGACTGGATCGAGCCCGAGGCTGGGGACCAGCGCACGGATCGTCTTGCCGGCATCGGCGCGGCCGATCAGCGGGCTCGTCGACCAAGCGCGCGGAAGTCGGCCGATTCGGTCATCGCCGCTTCGATCGAGTCGAGGCTGCGCGAGACCGCGTCGATCTGTTGTTCGTCACGGGCAAGACCGAACAGAGCGGTCGCATAACGCCCCGCTAAGCTGGCCTGAATGCCGCCGGAATTCTCCACGCGCTCTAAGCTCCAGACAGAGAATATTTGCCCCATTCGATAAACGGGGCGCAGCGACAAAATCGCGCGCCCCCCATGGGTTGGCGCGCCCCTAGCAAGAGGTGCGTTCGCGATGCAAGACGGTGATGCGGCGGTGGTGGTTAGATTTCGCGCGTGTAGAATAAAGTGAAGGGCGTTGCCCGATAACCGCCGAACGGGCCGCAAGGTTCGAAGCCCTCGCGCTGGTAGAGGCGGTTGGCGGGGGCGAAAAGGGGGGTGTTGCCGGTTTCAAGGCTGAGGCGTGTCATGCCGGAAGCGCGGGCCGTCGCAGTGAGGTAGTCGAGGATCGCGCCGCCGATGCCCTGGCCGAGCGCGGATGCGGCGGTGCGCATCGACTTGATTTCGCCGTGGCCGGGAGCAAGCGATTTCAGCGCGCCGACGCCGAGCAGGGTGCCGCTGCCATCGCGCAGGCTGAAGAAGCGGATCGCGGGATCGCGAAGGGCATCGACGGGCAGGACGTGACAGGCCGAGGGCGGCGATTCGGCGCGCATTTCGGCAAAGTGCTGCGCGAGCAGGGCTCGGACGTCATCGCGGTCGAGTTCGCCCTCGTGGAATGTTTGATCGCAAGCCATGGGAAGCGATGGCTAGGATCGCGGCCTATGATATGTCCATGCTGATGCGAACAATTGACCCTGATGCGGCCTGGGCGGCCTTCGAGCGGCGCGACCGAAGCTGGGACGGGCGGGTAATCGGCGCGGTGACCACCACCGGCATTTACTGCAAGCCGAGCTGTCCGGCGCGGCGCCCGAGGCGCGAGCATGTCGAGTTCTATGTCGATGCCGACGGCGCGCGCGGGGCGGGCTATCGCGCCTGCCTGCGCTGCCGGCCCGACGAAGTGGGACGCGACCGCGAGGCGGTGGCGAAAGCGGCCCGGCTGATCGAAACGGCGGAGGAGCCGGTGCGACTCGACGCGCTGGCGGCCGCGGTGGGCTATGCACCACACCATTTCCAGCGGCTGTTCACCCGCGACATAGGGGTTTCCCCGGCGGCTTACGCAAGAGCGCTTCGGGCGCGGCGGGCCGAAGGGCATCTGGACGAGGAGAAGTCGGTGACCGAGGCGATGTACGATGCGGGCTATGCGGCGCCGAGCCGTTTCTACGCCGACGCGAAAGAGCGGATGGGGATGACCCCGTCGGCATGGCGCGACGGCGGCCGGGGCGAGACGATCCGCTATGTGGTGGCGGACAGTCCGCTCGGGCCACTGCTGGTGGCGGCGACGGACAAGGGGATCTGCCGGCTGACCTTCGGCGAGGACGAAAGCGCGCTCAGGCGCCGCTTCCCCAATGCCGACATCCGCAAGGACGACGGGACAATCGCGCCGTGGGTCGTGGCGGCGCTGGCGCAGATCGACGTCCCCAAGTGACCATGAGCTACCCCTCGACGTGCGCGGGACCGCCTTCCAGGAAAAAGTGTGGGGCGAACTGCGCAAAATCCCGCTTGGCGAAACGCGCAGCTATGCCGATATTGCGGCGGCGGTCGGTCAGCCTGGCGCGGTTCGCGCGGTGGGCACGGCTAACGGATCCAACCCGGTGTCGGTGCTGGTGCCATGCCACCGCGTGATCCGCTCGGACGGATCGCTCGGCGGCTATGGCGGCGGCCTGCCCAACAAGGTCAAATTGCTGGCGGCCGAGGGGATCACCCTCGACCAGCCGGCGCTCGATCTCTAGTTCGGATCTTCGTCCTTCTTGGGAAACAATTCCTTCTGCATCAGCGCGAGCGCGTCCGCATTCTTGCCGGCTTCGATTAACTTGAGGACGCTTAGCGCATCGTTGCGACTGGTCTGACCCGCGTGAGGCAAATAAGCGAGCGGCTTGAGCGCTTCTGCCGCGCCCTTGCCGTCGTTGCGGCGGAGCAGTTCGGCGACCAGTTGGATTGCCGGATAATAATCGCGCGGTGCCAGGATGGTCGAGTAACGAAGCGCATCGACCGCGGACTGCGGCGCGGGCTGGCTGGCCGCCCGATAAGTGCGATAATAGAGATAGAGGGCCTCGGGATCTTCGGGATCGATCTTGTTGGCGGCAAGGATCACCTTGCGCGCTGCCGCGAAGAGAGCGGGATCATTCGCCTTCTTGGCCTTCGCGAGTAATCCTCGCCCCTTGTAGATCAGCGCCTCGGTCTGCTTCGGATCGATCGCCAGGACCTTATCCGCAGCGGCAATAGCGGCATCATAATGCTTATCGTCGAACTCGGTTTCGGCGAGCGTGCGGAGGACGACCGGGTCGTTTGGATAGCGATTGGCAATGTCTCGCACCTTGCCCGCGACATAGGCTTTCGAGACGGAGCCATATCCGGTCTTCGCGTGAACCCGGTACGGCATCACCTCGCTCGCGCCGGCAGACATCGGCGTCACGGTGACGGGCGGAATGGTCAGCTTGGTCGAATCGATCTTGACGATTGGCAGGCTCTTGCGGGCGAGATAAGCGCGCATGTCCTGCTCGAGCTTGCCGAGATCGCCAAACGCGGCGCGCGCCGCGCTCAGCGCATTCTCGCCGCGTTCGATACCAGCGACATATTTCTCGGTCTGGCCCTTCCGCGACGGTTCGAACGCGAGATAATGATTGAGCAGCCAGCCTTGCGCGTAATTCTGGATTCCGAAGCCAGCCTGGCCAAGCCGGAAGGCGTCGCCTTCGAGCAGATCGGCCATCGGCGCCCAGCGGCCCTTGATCAATTGTTCGGCCCGCATCGCGGGCGGGGCGCCGATGGAAATCGAACCGTCCTCGCCGAACAATGGACTGCCCATGAATTCGGCGAATCCTTCCGAGAGCCACATCGGCATTGGCCGCTGCGTGCTCTGGAGCTGCAAATGATGCGTATATTCGTGGAAGAACACCGCTTCGGGGTCGATCTTGTCGGTCCGAGTGTTGAGCCGGCGGATCTTCTCCGGGGTGACGATGATCGGGCCGCTGACCAGCCCCATGTAATAGCCGCCGACCCCGGCCTGAGCGTCACCGTACAGTCGGTTGACGTCGAGCATGCTCGACACCACGAGCACTTGCACACGGTTACCGTCGCCGACCGTCGGGTCTTTCATCGAGCGGATCAGCCGCGCCGCCGCATCGAACGTCTCCAGTTTCTCCGCATAGGCCTTCATCTCTTCGGTCGGCATGTCGCCGTAGATAATGAAATGCTTCGACGAGGCTTGCTGCCATGCCGCCGATGCCGGTGCCGCCATGGCCACGGCGGCCGCTCCCAGATACAGTCCAATGCGCACGTGAAATCCCTCCCCGAAAAATCGACTGTTTCATTAGCCGCCTGAATTACCCCTGCAAGTGCTTGCGACCCATTATTATTTTTAGCGTAAGTGAAGGCCTGCCAAGCCCGTTTCCATGGAAAAGGTCGCGTGCCTGGCGACGCCGCCGGTCGAATCGATGGCGATCTTGTGCTTGCCAGCGCGTGGTGGCTTTGCAAGCGTTCCACCGGGTCGCGACGAGGGGGCAGCAATGACAACGACGACAGCCGAGGCGAAACCGACGTGGCGGCGGATTTTCGAATTCCCGCTGGTGGCGATGGTTGTCGCCGTGGCGTTGCTGGCGGGGACGGTGTGGCTGGCCGGTCTGGGCATTCGCCAAGTGCCGCACTGGGGAATCCCCGACGCTAGCCGGCAGATGATTGCCGGCCTGGTGGTGGTCGCGATTGCCGTCACGGTTTACGAACTGGTGATCTGTAAGCTGGGCGAACAGCCACGCGACGATCTGCGGCGCGAACATGCGGTCCGCGACCTAGCGCTGGGACTCGGCGGCGGGGCGTTGTTGTTCTCGCTGGTAACGTTGGTCGCTGCTTTGGTCGGGGTGTATGACATCGTCGGTTGGGGCAGCACGCGTAGTATTCTTTATGTACTGGTGATGTTCGGGATCATTCCGGGCGTGATGGAGGAATTGCTGTTCCGCGGGATCCTGTTCCGCCATCTCGAGGATTTCGGTGGCAGCTGGTTTGCGCTGGCGCTGACGTCGGCCTTGTTCGGGGTGGCGCATATTTTCAATCCCAATGCGACCTTCTTCTCGTCCTTCGCGATCGCGGTCGAGGCGGGGATATTGCTCGGCGGGGCCTATATGCTGACCCGCAGCCTGTGGGCGCCGATCGGAATCCACGCGGCGTGGAACTTCACGCAGAGCCAGATTTTCGACGTGCCGGTGTCGGGTAATGAGGGAACCGGTTTGGTCGAGGCGAAATTGTCGGGGCCGCAATTGCTGTCGGGCGGGGCGTTCGGGCTGGAGGCGTCGGTGATCGCGCTGGTGATCGCGACGGGCGCGGGTCTTTGGCTGGTGGTTCGCGCGGTGCGGGCCAGGCATGTCATCAGGCCTTGGTGGGTACGACGGCGGCTGGCGAGGATCGACCCGGCCGATTGAGCGTTGGCGGACGGATGAAGTCGATCGACCTGCCTTTATCCCGCTGGCCACGCCATCTCTCCGGATGGCTCGAAACGAGCTGGGCGCGTGGATGGACGGACAGGCCATCCCTCGAGGGCGATGCGATCGTGGCCGCCGCAATCCGCCGCTCGGGCTTCCGGCCTTTCGACGGACCGTGGCGATCGCGGCTCGACTTGCTGTGTCACCATCTGAACGAGGAGGCGCGTCTCAACGCCTTTGGGCGCACCCTGGCGCATGGCCAACTGGTCAAGATCGTCGCCGCTCGGGCTCGGGCCGATCGGCTACATCAAAACCATCCCGAAATTTCGCGCCGGCCGCTTCGTGCGCCGGTGGTGATCGTCGGTCAGATGCGATCGGGCACGACCCGGATGCATCGGCTGCTGGCCTGCGATCCGGCGTTCGCGGGCAATCATTTGTACGAGCAGCTCGATCCCGTTCCGCGCGCGGGATGGCCGCGCTTCGTTGATCCGCGCCGGGCGTCGGCGGCCTTCCTCCAGCGCGGACTGGCGTTCGTCGAACCGGCCTTGCAGGCAATCCATCCGACCCGGGCGGGAGCGGTGGAAGAGGATTTCGGGCTCCACGCCTTTTCGATCTGGGGAGCCGTGTTCGAAGGGCAATGGCATCTTCCCGGCTTTGCCCGGGCGATGGAGTTGAGCGAGTCTTCGGATGTGTATGTCGAATTTCGCCGCCTGCTCCGACTGCTCGCCTGGGTGCGCGGCGATGCGCCAGAGCGGACGCCGTTGCTCAAAGCGCCGCAGTTCGCCCAGGATCTGGATGCGTTGATCGCCCGCTTTCCCGACGCGAGGCTGGCGGTGCTGGACCGCGCGTCGGAAGAAGTGGTGGCATCCAGTGCCAGCCTGGCGTGGCATTATGTGCGGTTGCAGTCGGACGAGATCAGCGCGGCCGCGGTCGGCGCCGAATGGCTTCGCAAGACTTGGCTTCGCGCCCGGCGGCTGGCCGCTTCGCTCGACCGCCATCCCCACATCGATCGGGTGATGATCGACTATGACGAAATGTCGCGCGACTGGCGCGGCGCGGTGCGGCGGGTTTACGCCATGACCGGGATGACGCTCGATCCGGCGGTGGAGCGCCGGATGGAGCGGATGATCAGCCAAGGCCACAAGAGGGCGCAGCACCATTATTCGCTCGAGCAATTCGGCCTTGATGGGCGACAGGTGGCGGCGGCCCTGTCCTAGAGGAAACTATACGGGTCGACGTCGACCGCGACGCGGACCTTGGAGCCCCACTCCAGCGCGCCGAGCCAGTCGCGGATGACGTCCTGCACGTCGAGCTTGCGGGCGGCGTGGACCAGGAGCCGCTGGCGATGGCGGCCGCGCAGCATGGCGAGCGGGGCGGGGGCGGGGCCGAAAACCGCCATGTCCTCGATATGCGGGGCGGCATTCCCGATGCGGCGGGCGACGGCTTCGGCTTCCTCCTTGTCCTCCGACGAAATGACGATGGCGGCGAGACGGCCGAACGGGGGCATCGCGGCTTCGCGTCGGGCGTCGGTTTCGGCGGCGTAGAAACCGGGGCCGTCGCCCGCGACGAGGGCGGCGATGACGGGGGCGTCGGGGTCGTGGGTCTGAACCAGCACGCGGCCGGGCTTGTCGCCGCGCCCGGCGCGACCGGCGACCTGCTGGATCTGCTGGAAGCTGCGCTCGGCGGCGCGCAGGTCGCCGCCCTGCAGCCCGAGGTCGGCATCGACCACCCCGACGAGGGTGAGGTTGGGGAAATGATAGCCCTTGGTTACCAGCTGGGTGCCGACGACAATGTCGATCTCCTGCGCGTCCATGGCGCGGACGAATTCAGCGGCGCGGGCGGGCGACCAGATGGTGTCGCTGGTGACGATCGCGGTACGGGCGTCTGGAAACAGGGCCGCGACCTCGTCTGCGATACGCTCGACCCCGGGGCCGCAGGCGACGAGACTGTCCTCGTCGCCGCATTCGGGACACAGCCGCGGCGGGGGCATGACATGGCCGCAATGGTGGCAGGCAAGGCGGTGCATCAGCCGATGCTCGACCATCCACGCGGTGCAGTTGGGACATTGGAAGCGGTGCCCGCAGGTGCGGCACAGGGTTAGCGGCGCGAAACCGCGGCGGTTGAGGAAGAGGAGACTCTGCTCGCCCGCGGCGAGGTTGGCCTCGAGCTCGGCGACTAATGACGGTGCGAGCCAGCGACCGCGTGGGGCGGATCCTGGGTGAGGTTGATGGCGCGGATCGCGGGCAGTTCGGCGCCGGCGTGGCGTTCGGTCAGGAGAAGCTCGCGATAGCGGCCAATCTCGACCATGTGGCGGGTCTCGATGGCGGGCGTGGCTGATGCGAGGATCACCGGAATGTCCTCGAAATGGCCGCGCATCACTGCGACGTCGCGGGCGTGATACTGAACGCCCTCCTCCTGCTTGAAGCTCGGTTCGTGCGCCTCGTCGACCACGATCAGCCCGAGGTTGGCGTAAGGCAGGAACAAAGCCGAGCGCGCGCCGACCACGACCTTGGCCTCGCCCGACGCCAGCGCTCGCCAGGCTCGCCTGCGCTGAGAGGAGCGAAGGTCGCTGTGCCACGCGACGGGTTCGCAGCCGAAGCGGGCGGTGAAGCGGGTGAGGAAGGGTTCGGTCAGCGCGATTTCGGGGAGCAGGATCAGGACCTGCCGGTCCTGGCGGATGGCCTCGGCGATGGCCTCGAAATAGACTTCGGTCTTGCCCGACCCGGTGACCCCGTCGAGCAGCACGGGATCGAAGCCGTGGCCGATGGCGGCGGTGAGGCTGGCGGCGGCGGCGGATCTGTTCGTCGCTCAAGGCGGGCGGGGCGAAATCGGGGTCGGGAGCGGGAAAGGGATGGTCGCCTTCCACCTCGACCCGCTCGAGCGCGCCGGCATTGACCAGGCCGCGCATCACCGCCTCGCTGACCTCGGCATGAGCGGCGAGCTCGCGGACCGTGCCCTGACGGCCTTCGATCGCGGCGAGGGCCTTTTCCCGCTGCGGGGTGAGGCGCTCCGGAATCTCGCCGGTCGGCCGATACTCGATCATCGTCTTCGGGCCGGCGAGCGCCGAGGAAGAGGGCAGGATCATCCGCAGCACGGCCGCGAGCGGCGAGAGATAATAATTGGCGGTCCATTCGGCGAGCCGGCGCAGCTGGGGGCGGATCGGGGGGACGTCGACCAGCCCGGCGAGCGGGCGCAGGCGATTGTCGCCAATCTCCTCGACCTTCAATCGGTCGGCCTCCCACGCGACGCCGATCAGCTGGCGCGGGCCGAGCGGGGCGACGACCACGCTGCCCGGCTCGACCCGCATCCCGTCGGGCACGCGATAATCGAGCGGCCCGAGCGCGGCGTTGAGGGTGATCACTCTGGTCCGGGGAACCCCCACTATTCACTCACCTCGGCTGCCGAGCCGCCGTCATTAGGACAATCGCACGGCGCGGCAAGTCGGGGCGTGCATGGGGCCTTTTCCGACGCCATGCGTTCCGGGGTCGATTGGAGAATGACATGACCGACACGCTCAAGGACGACATCGAGCCCCTGATGGACCCGACCGAACTGGCGGGAACCGCCGATGGGGCGATCGCCGCCGAATTCGCTGCTCGCGATGCGATGGAGGCGCTGGATGAGGCCGAGGCCGACCTGACGGAGGCGGCCCCCTCCGACGAGCTTCCACTCGACGGAGAGTGAGGCCTACATCATAAAGTAGTCGGCGCCCGGCGCGAAAGTGCCCAGCGGAAGATGATTGGCGGCACCCGATTCAATCGTCACCCCGGCCAGCGACGACAGGCCAAGCAGAGTCGCGGTGCCGCCGTCGTTGAAGGTTAGGCGGAGGTCGGCGATGCCGTCGCCATTCACATCGCTCGACGAGGTGTCGAAGATGGTAATGCCGTCCGAGAGGCGGATGACGTCCGACGCGGTGGCGAAGTCGAGCACTGTGTCGTGGCCGCCATTGGCCCCGAACACGAAGGTGTCGCGACCGTGGCCCCCGGTCAGGCGATCGTCGCCCTTGCCGCCGACCAGGAAATCGTTGCCGATTTGGCCATTGAGGACGTCATTGCCGCGGCCGCCGTCGAGCAGATCGTGGCCCGCGTCGCCATTGAGCGTGTCGTTGCCATTTTCGCCGTAGAGGCGGTCCTCGCCGCCGGTCCCGGTGACGACATCATTGCCATTGCCGGCGGTGACACGGACTTCGTCGGCAACCCCGGTGACGGTCACGGTCACCGTCGCGGTGCTGGTCAGCCCGGCGGAGTTGCGGATGGTGTAGGTGAAGCTATCGGTGGCGGTGCCGCCGACCGCGAGCCCGTCGAAACTGTCATCGTCGGCGACGTAGCGCAGCGATTGGGTGGCGGCGTCGAAAATGACGCTGCCGAGCGTTCCCGCAGTGCCAACCGAGACGATGGTGACGCTGTCACCGGCGTCGACATCGCTGTCGTTGCCGAGCAGTTGTGACCACAGGTTAGCGGTGGTCGAATCCTCGTCGACCGCCACCGGATCGCCGACTGCGACCGGGGCTTCGTTGACGTCGGTGATGGCGATTACGAACGGGGCAGTGATGCTGCGGCCCGCACCGTCGGTGACCCGGACAACAATGTTGGCCGAGGCCAGCTGCTCGTGATCAAGCGGAACGAGGGTCGTGATGACCCCGGTTGAGGGGTCGATCGCGAACAGGCCGTCATGGTGATCGACCAGCGCGTAGGTCAATTCGTCGTCGGGCGCATCGGTGGCGCTGGCGGTGCCGACGACGGTACCGGCGGGGAGGTTCTCGGCGACGCTTCTGTCGTTGAGGACGAGGTTGGTCGGCGCGGTGCCGAGCAGGACGCGGGCGACCTGCGGGTCATGGTCGCTGTTTCCGGCAGCGCCGAAGTGCGAGTTGATGTGCACCCCGTCGACGCTCGCGCCATTGAGCAGTCCCTGCGTGACGAGGATATTGTCGAGCAATTGCGAGTTGCCCTCGAACACGTAGCTGTAGCGCTCCGCCGGGTCGAGCAAGGCGACCTGGAGGTTGGTCAGCACGCCGCCGGCGGTCAGCTGGGTTTGCGCATCCTCGAAATAGAAGCCGTTGAAATCACCCAGCAGGGCGATGTTGAGCGCGGGGTTGGTGGCGAGATGGGTCTCAATCCACTGGCCGATCGCCTCGAGTTGATCCTCGCGGCGGTCTTCCCCGGCATTTTCGGGCGGCTGGTTAGCACCCCACAAGGGATCGCTGCCGCTGCGCGCGGTGAGGTGAATGTTGATGGTGGTGATTTCGCTGCCCTGGAACGACCAGGTGGCGACGAGCGGCAGGCGGCTGTTGACGTAAGATGGGTCCTGAATCACCTCGAGGCTGTTGTCGACCAGGTCGACCCGATCCTCGCGGTAGAGATAGCCGTTGCGAATGTTGCCATTGGCCTCGCCGCCGGTCGAGTTGGCGGTGGTGGGGGCGATTTCAACATAGACGTAGCGGACGCCGCTGAGGTCGAAGATGGCGTCGATCAGGCCCTGGGCGTTGTTGGTAGCGCCAAGCACGCCGGTGCCGGTGCCATTGTCGTCCTGCATTTCCTGAATGGCGATGACGTCGGGGAGCCGCAGGTTGACGACAATGTCGTCGGCCAGTTCGTCATATTTGCCGTCGCTGGGATCGAGGTTCTCGACGTTCAAGGTGGCGAAGGTCATGTAATTGGCGTCGCCGGTAAAGTCCGCGATTTCGGCGATCAACGGCGTGTCGACCGTCCCCGTCGGGAGCTCGGTGAGGCGCAGCTCGTAATGAGCGAAGCTGTAATCGATCACGCCAATGACGGTGGCGAGCTGGTCGCCGACGCCGAGATTGAGGTTGATGCTCGATCCGAACAGGCCGTCGTCGATCTGGATCATCTCGGGATTATAGTCGCCCTCGCTGATGGTGATCCCCCCAAGACTGTTGACCCCGGTCGCGCCGGCCCCGCCCGACGCAACGACATAGGTCTCGCCGAACGCATTGCTGTCGGCCACCACCAACGGCTGGTCGATCGCGACGCGCATGCCCTCGAGCGATTCCCAGAAATCGATCCCGTCGACCGCAGGGTTGAAGATGGTGAGACCGTCGCTGTCGATCGACTGGCTGGGCGGAAGGATGCCGCCGGTGCCGATCGTGATCGCGGTCGGCAACACATTGCCGCTGCTGGTGACCGACACGCCGAAGCCGGTACCGGTGACGTTGATCTCGGTGCGGGTGAGGTCCTGGCCGAACTCGCTAACCCTGCCGGAGACCGACACCGCGTCGCCGATGGCGACAGTCGGAGCACTGCCGGTGAAGACGTAGATGGCATCGGAGGTGTTGCCATTGCCGTCGCCATTGGCGTCCTGGAGGTAGAAGCCGCGAGCATCGATGACGGTGACGATGCCGGTGGTGGTGACCGGCTGGCCATTGAATTCGGAAACGTGGGTCTCGCCCTGTATCTGCATGATCGTCAGCGGGAGCAGATCGTCGTTGATGATCGTGCCGACGCCGATGCCGTCGACCACGATGGCGTTGCCAGTCACCGCGCCGAGGTTGACGAATAGGGTCTGGTTGAACTCGGGCAAGGTGTCGCCGGCCACCGGGACTGTGATGGTCTGCGTGAATTGGCCCGGCGCAAAGGTCACCGACCCCGCGAGCGCCGCCCCGGGGGCAAGATCGGCCGCGTCCGCGGTGCCGAACGTGACCGAATAGTCGACGGTCGCCGCGGTGTCGAAGCCGCCCGCGCGGGTCAGGGTGAAGGTGAGCAGGCTGGTCCCCGCATTGCCTTCGGTCACCCGGCCATTGTCGAGGCGGATCTGGCCCTCGTCGGCGCCGGACAGGAAGGACTGGCCGGCATTGGCGTCGCCGCTGGTGCTGGCGTTGCCGAAGGTCCAGCTGAAGTCGCTGTAGGAGGAACCGGTGCCGGTGAGCTGGAGCGAGGTGCCCGGGGTGGCCTGGGACTCGAAGCGCAGGATGTCGGTGCTGGTCATGCCCGCAGCCGGACCGTTGAGCGCGGTAATCGTGCCTTCGTAGCTCAGGAACTGGACCACGCGGCCAAAATCGTCGACCAGCGCGAAGCCGTCGGGATCGCCGTTCTGCAGACCCGGAACCGCGATCGACGCAAAGCCGAAGCCGCTGTCGCTGTCGTCGAGGATGCCCGACAAAAGCTGCGGAACGCCGTACGTCTGGCTGTTGCCGCCATTGTAAAGAACGATGCTCCAGCCCGTCAGGTCGGTGCCGGCGAGCCCGGCAATTTCGATGAACTCGCCGGTTTCGGGGCTGGTCGACGGATCGTAGTGGAATTCGTTGATCCACACATTGGCGACCGGCGGCAATTCCTCGCTGGTAATGGTGCCGCGACCGATCGCATCGGTGATGCTCGCGCCACCCAACGGGTTGGAAAGCACGACATTGAACGTCTCATGGGCTTCGACCAGCGTATCGCCCGCCACCTGAATGGTGATCGTTCGGCTGGTCTCGCCGGTGGCGAAATTGATCGTCCCGCCTAGCGTCGAGGCGAAGTCGGCGGCGTTGGTGGTGAGGTTTTGAAGGCTGTAGTCGACGCTGACCGCGCCGTCGCTGCCGCCGCTGCGCGTCACGGTGAAGGTGAAGTCGGTCGTGCCGGCATCGCCTTCATTGGCGGTGACGTCGTTGATCGCGAAAGCGCCGGGGCTCACTTCGAGCAAGGTGCTGGTCACCGCAATATCGTCGATCCCGATCCATTCGTCGGCGCCAACGGCGTCGGCGGTAATGATCCGCACCTGAACCTGCGCCTGGCCGTTGACGGCGGCGGGGAGGGTGACCGTGACCGGCGTGACGAGGGTCGCCAGGCTCGGCCCGGTCGAGGCATCGGCGATCGCGCCCGCGGGAAGGTCGATCCAGGCGCCGCTATCCCCAATCCGGTACTGGACCGCAATCCGTTGGGTGCTGTTATCGGCCGCGCCATCGATGTCGCGAGCGTTGAACGACACGGTCACGTTTTGGCGACCGGTGGCGTCGAGGTAGAGCGCCAGATAGGGCGCATCGGCAGTGCCCGAACCCTGCAGTGCGACGGTCGGATTGGTGAGCTGGAACTCGGCCACGCCGCCGGTCCCGAAGCTGTTGGGGTTGGTCAGGTTGGCGTTCACGTCGACCACCGTGCTGGTGCCGGTGAACGATCCGGGATTTCCGCCGGACGACGCGGTCAGCCCGTCGCCACGAAAACCGATGATCGACGGGACATTATCCCAATTGTCGTCGGCGGTGATCAGCCCGGTGTTGGACCAATTCTGGAGGAAATCGCCGCCGGCAAGACTGAAATAGACCATCGACATGCACATTCCTCCACAGCACTGGCGTCCATTCCGGACGGCCGGTCAAAGTCGCGAATCGGTCAGGGAAATCCCGCCGGGGCTGGCCTTGGCGTAGGTAGGTGACAGAAAAAATTCAAACAGGATTCAGGGGCTTGGCACGTCCCAAGTCAGGACCGGAGGCGAAAATTATTTGCCGCGCTTTTTCCGGTGGCTGTCGAGATCGAGGACCGGATTTTCGTCGGCTTCCTCGGGCAGCAGGCCCAATCGACGGGCGACCTCCTGATAGGCTTCGGCCTCGCCGCCCAGATCCTGGCGGAAGCGATCCTTGTCGAGCTTCTCGCTGGTCTTCATGTCCCACAAGCGGCAGCCGTCGGGGCTGATTTCGTCGGCCAGGATGATGCGCGCATAATCGCCGTCCCACACCCGGCCGAACTCCAGCTTGAAGTCGACCAGGCGGATGCCGATCGCCGCGAACATGCCGCACATGAAGTCGTTCACCCGTATCGCCATGTCGGCGATGTCGTTCATCTCTTCCTGGCTGGCCCAGCCGAAGCAGGCGATATGCTCGTCGGCGATCATCGGATCGTTGAGGCTGTCGTCCTTGTAATAATATTCGATGATGGTGCGCGGCAGCTGGGTGCCTTCCTCGATCCCCAGCCGCTTCGACAGCGAGCCGGCGGCGACGTTGCGGACGACCACTTCGATCGGCACGATCTCGACCTGGCGAACGAGCTGTTCGCGCATGTTGATGCGGCGGATGAAGTGCGTCGGGACCCCGATCGTCGCCAGGGCGACGAAGATATGCTCCGAAATTCGGTTGTTGAGCACGCCCTTGCCGTTGATTGTGCCGCGCTTCTGCGCGTTGAAGGCGGTCGCGTCATCCTTGAAATATTGGATGATCGTACCCGGCTCGGGCCCCTCATAGAGGATCTTGGCCTTGCCTTCGTAAATCTGGCGGCGACGCGACATTCAGGACTCGCTTCTCTCGTCGAACGGGAAGCGCGGCCTATAGGGGAGGGGGTCGTGCCCCGCAATGCGGACCGCCGCGCCTCGACACGGTTGGAGAAATTCGACACAGATTGGCAATGCGGTATGCGTTCTTGCTGATCATGGGGCTGATTGCCGGCGGGGCATCGCGTGCCGAGCCACCCGTCGGCACGGTGGTGATCGAAACCCCGCTCGGCGTCGTCGACAATATGCGCGCCCCGTCGATCGACAATAGTCCCAACGCAGCGCGGTTGCTGAATGTCGGCGAGATGTTCCATGCCGATAATTACCCCGCCCTGGCCAAGGACCGCGAGGTCGAGGGAAAGGTCACGGTGCGGGTCGTGGTCGATCCGCAGGGTCTGGCAACTCACTGCCAGACGGTCGGCAAGCCAGCGCCCGAGCTGGGAGGGCCAACCTGCGCGCTGTTCCTGGCGCAGGCCCGGTTCGATCCGGCACGGGACCGCAAGGGACGGGCCGTCAAAAGCACCTACACCCGGACGGTGGCCTGGATGCTCGAGGCACTGGTGCCGCTGCCCTTCGCCGAATTCCACCGAACGCTACATATTCAGTTTCAACGCCGACGGCTCGATCGCTGGCTGCCGGCGCGAGACCAAGGGGACGCGGCCTCCGGAGGCGAAGGGCGAGGACGGCGACCCCTGCACGTTAATGGCCCTTAATGCGCGGATGACCATGGCGATGGCGATGGCCGGTCTCGGCAATCCGACGGAGTGGGAATTGCTGGCCGAACATGCCGTGCGGACCGGCGCCGTGAATATCTGGGAAGCCATCGGCAGCGGCGAGGATGAGCAGATGATCTCCCGCTTCGGACACAAGCTGGTGGTAAACGCGGACGGAGCAATCGGAGATTGCACACCGGTCCACCCCAAGGAATTCGAACCGATGCTATCGCTCAATTGCGAGCGGCTGAAGCGCGGAAAATTTGTCGCAGGCAGTGAAGCCGACCGCCGGGTCGCGCTGCTCAGTATCCTCTATTTCCGCAAGCGTTCCCCCGGCTCAAAGATCATCTGACGGGCGCAAGGTCGTTCCACCTCCGGTTACCGTGCACGGTTGACCGGGGCTGGGCGCCGCCGATCAACCGTGACAATTTCGTCCGCGTCAGCGGCGCAGCGCTTCGGCGAGGCCGGGCGCATATTCGGCGCCGTGGGGGACCTGCGCGGTCGAGCCCTTGACGGTCGCCCCGATCGGTTCGGCGCGGCCACCGAGGCATGCCCCAAGGAAATTCTCGGTCACCGCGTTGAAGGCGATGTTGTTGACCGGACGGGCGAAGCCGTGACCCTCGTCGGGGAAGACGACATAGGTGACGGGGATGCCCTTGGCCTTCATCGCATCGACGATCTGCTCGCTTTCGGCCTTGTTGACGCGAGGATCGTTGGCGCCCTGGCCGATCAGCAACGGGCGCTTGATCTGGTTGGCCTTGTAGAGCGGCGAACGCTCCTTGAGCAGCGCGACACCGTCGGCGGTGGTCGGATCGCCCATGCGCTTGTAGAATTGCACCTTGCCCGCTTCCCAATAGGCCGGGATGGTCTTGAGCAGGGTTTCGAGGTTAGACGGGCCGACGATATCGACCCCGCAGGCGAATTTGTCGGGGGTGAAGGCCATTCCGGCCAGCGTCGCATAGCCACCATAACTGCCGCCCATGATCGCGACCTTGTCGGCGCTGGTTACGCCGCTCTGGACCGCCCAGTCGACCGCATCGAGCAGATCGTCATGCATCTTACGGCCCCATTGCAGGTCGCCCGCCGAGATGAATTTCTTGCCGAATCCGGTCGAGGCGCGGAAATTGGTCGACAGCACCGCATAGCCGCGATTGGTGAGCCACTGGTGATAGCTGTTGTAGCCATAAGCATCGCGGCCCCACGGCCCGCCGTGGACCAGCAGCACCAGCGGCACCGCCGCCGTGGGCCGGCCGTCGCCGTCGGGATCACTGCCCCGGGCAGGCGTCAAATAGGAGACCAGGGTCAGGCCATCGCGCGACTTGATCTCGACCGGATGCATCTTGTTCAACGAGTGCCCCTCGAGCGCCGGACGCGAGGAGAATAATTTGGTCAGTTTCTTCGCCTTGCGGTCATAAAGCCATGTCGTCGGCGGCGCGCTCGACGACGCGACCGCGACGGTCCACTTGTCGTCGGCCAGGGTGCGCGAGGTGACCGCGAACTCGCCCGGCAACTGCTCTCTGCAGGAAGGCAATGTCGCCGGCCACCGCGGAGCCGATCGGGGTCCATTCGTCCTTCAGATAATTGACCGAATAGGCTTCGACCTTGCCGGTGCGCGGGTGCGACAAGGCACCGCCGATATCGGCCTTGGCATCTTTGCGCGATGATCGTCTTGGCGCCGGTCGCGACGTCCTGGCCGATCAACGCGGCGGTATCGCGACCGCGGCTGTCGAGCCAGTAAAGCGTCTTGCCGTCGCTGGTGTAGCCCGCCGGCTGGGTGGTTTGGCTGTCTTCGAGCGTGATCTGCTCGGTCGGCTTCTCATCGACCTTGTTGTTTGCGACCTGATAATAGTCGCTGCCGCCATCCGACCGCGATTTGAGCGCGCCGCGGATGACGAGATTCTGATCGGCCAGGAAACCGGCGTAACCGCCCATGTTCATCAGCACGGGGGCCAGCTTGCCGCTGGCGAGGTCAAGGCTGTGGACGTCATGCCACTTGGCGTCGCGATTGTTCAGGCCAACAAGAATGCGGTCCGGAACCAGCGGCGACAGACCCACGACTTGGACGCGGGTCTTCTCGAACGGGGTCAGGCTGCGCTCTGCACCGGTCACGACATTCACGCCGTAAAGCAGGAAATTCTCGTCGCCGCCCTTGTCGTTGACGAACAGAATCTGTTGCTGTCCGGCGCCCAGAAATAGCTCCGGATCGGGCGGGTCTTTTCATTGGTCAGGGCCTTGGCAGCGGTCGGATTGGCGGCTGGGGCGACCCAGATATTCATCACTCCGTCGCGCGGGGCGATCCACGACAGCCATTTGCCGTCGGGCGAGATCCGGCCTGCGGCCTTGACCGGGTTACCGAACAGCACATCGCGGGGGATCAGCGGGACTCCGGCCAATGGCTGGGCCGATACGGCGGCGAGCGGCAGGAATGCAGAAGCGGCGATCAAGGCTGATTTGCGAATCATCGGTTAAACCCTCGTTAAATTTGATTTTGGTTGCATAGCGTATTAGTTGAGCAATACACAAGCGTCCGGAGCAATCTGTCCATGCGATACATTTTGTTGGTGTTCGGGCTGGTGATCGCGGCGGCAATCGGCTGGTACGAAGGGTCTCCACGCTACACGCTCAACGAGATGCGCAAGGCGGCCGCGGCGGGCAATGCAGCCAAAGTGAGCAACTGGGTCGATTACCAGGCGCTAAAGATCGACCTCAAAGGGGAACTGCGCCGTGAGATCCTGCTCGAAGCGAACAAGCGGGGGGCGGATCGCGACCCGATGACCAAGCTGGGCGCCGACCTCGCGGTGGCACTGGTTCCGGTCGGGGTCGAAATGATGGTGACGCCCGAAGCGGTGCAGGCGATGTTCGACGCGCGGAGCGCCGCCAGCACTACCGGGCGGGGGCCGGGCGCGAAATCGACCAACGGCGTTGCGGTGATGCCGGTCGGGATCCCCAGGGACGATGTTGTGATCGAGCGCCACGGCCTGAGCGAGTTCAAGGTCAAGACCCGGGGCAAGGAGGGAGCCGCGATCTTCCGCCGCTATGGCTTCGGCTGGAAGCTGGCCGGGTTTGACGTGCCGTATCGTTTCGGCCGGTCAAACCCCTGAGACCGGGCCGGAACTAACGGGCGACGACGCCCTTGCCGGCAAGCTTGTCACTGACGATCCGCACCCGCTGCAGCCGGTCGTCGCGGAGATATTCGCTGGCCAGCTTCTGCAGGTCGGCGGCGGTGATCGAGCGGATGATTGCGTCGCGGGTGCGGGTGCGGTCGAGCCGCGCGGGCTCGCTCTGCGCCTCGTCGACATAGGCCAGCCAATAGGCATTCTGGCGAAGGCTCTTCGCCGCTTGCTCCAGCATCGGCTGGCGCGCGCGCTCGATCAAGTCGGCGCTGACCGGCGCGGATCGAAGCGTGGCAGCAACCGCCTTGATCGCCGCATCGACCTCATCGGCCTTGTCGGGCGCGACGATCGAGCTGACCATCAGATAGCCAAAGCCGGGATAGGTGTCGGACATGTTCGATCCGACCGACACGCCGTAGGAGGCGCCAAGCTCTTCGCGAATCCTGTCGGTCAGCAGCAGGTCGGCGATTTCCTTGAGCATCTCCATCCCGATCACCTTGCGATAGTCCCGATCGTCGGTGGTCGGCCACGCCGCACCGACCATCGCCTGGTCGGCGCCGCCGGCATGGGTCAACAGGATCGGACTGCGATCGGCGCGAAATGCGGCCTTGCGCGCCTCGGCGTAGGTCGGCGCATCTGCGGCGCGCGCCGGAAGTGCGCCGAAGCTGGCGGCCACCGCTGCAATCGCTGCGGCCTCGTCGATGTCGCCGACGATCCCGATCTCGATCGGGGCCGTGGCGATCAGCGGGGTGAGGGCGGTCCGCGCTTCGCCGAGGTTGCGCTTCATCAGTTCCGCGGTCGGGGCGATGCCGAAGCGGTAATCGTCCGAGGCGAGGACCGACGGGAGCCTGGTCCCGGCGACCGACGAAGGGTCGGCCTGGAACTGCTTGTCGAGCACAGGCACGAGGTTGAGCCACTGACTTCCGGCCTCCTCGCGATAGCCGGGATCGGTGAGGTAGGCCGCGCTCAATTTCATCTGCAGTGCAAGGTCGCCGACCGTGGTCGTGCCGGTCGCGACCAGCGCGTCACTCGTCACGCCAATGCCCGGGCTGAGCAAATGACCGGCGCTGATGGTGCGAATGTCGTCGAGCGAATGCTTGCCCGTGGCGGCGATTGGCGACAGCACCGACATCATCATCGCCAGACCCGGGCGATCGCTTGGCAGGGCCAGTCCGCCGCCCGCCATGCGCATCGTGTAGCTGACCTTGCCGGTCTCGAAATCGGTCGGTTTGATATTGAGCCGGACATTGTTGGCGAAGCGGATCGTGCGGATGCCGAGGTCGGCGATCTGCCGGTCGTCGACGATCCGACCCGCGGGACCGAAATTGTCATAGGCGAAGGTGACCGCGCTTTGTGCCTTGGGCGCGGCGACGGCGAGTTTATTGCTGTCGGCAAAGGCCGCGGCCAGCGCCTTGGTATCGACAGCTTGCTTGGCCGACAGGTGGACCAGGGGCGCGCTGCCCGACCACATCGCGCGGAAGACGGCGTTGACCTCGGCCGGCGTGACCGTAGGCGCGACCTTTTCGTAATAAGCCAGCCGGAAGGCGGGGGTGGTGACGAAGTCGGGCTCGCCGACGACCTGCAGGATGTTGCTGGCGAGTGCCTGGCTGGTGCGGGCCTCGGCCTGCTGCGCGCTGGCCTTGAGCCGGCCGATCGTGTCAGCTCGCTGCAGATCGAGTTCGGACGCGGTGAAGCCGTGCTGAAGGGCGCGTCGCAACTCTTGTTCGCTGGCCTGGAGGGCTTCCTTCCACGCGCCGTCCTTGGCCGCAATCGACAGCGAGGTGTCCAGCGCCGCATCGTCGGTCTTGCCCTCGGCCATGCCGCCGCCGAGCAGGACCGATCCTGGAGCATTGGTCAGCCGTTCGATGCGCCGGTTGAACATGGCGATCCCAAGCGAGCGGAGCAGGTCGTCACGACGCTCGGCGAGCGTGTCGGACGGGCTGCTCCACGGGCGGAACGAGACCAGCGTGATACTCGTCGCGGCCGCCGGGTCGATGAAGGTGTCAAACTGGGTCGGGCGTCCGAAATCTACCCTGCCGCGGGGGAGCGGTGTGCCGGCCTTGCCGACGCCTTTCCAACTGCCGAAGGTGGCGCGGATCTTCTGCTCAATCAACGCGGGGTCCGCATCGCCAACAAACACCAGCGTGGCATATTCGGGCCGATAATAGCGCTGGTAGAGGTCGCGCATGGTTGCCGCGGTAGCGGTCTTGAGCACGGTCTCGGTGCCGATCGGGAGTCGATTGGGATAGGGCGTGGCGGGCAGCTGAAAGCCGATCTGGTCGACGATCTGGTGCAGCTGGAAGGTATCGCGCGCGCGGCGCTCGCCGAGGATCACCCCGCGCTCGCGATTCGACCGCCTTGGGGTCGAAGCTGACTTCGCCCGCGACTTCGCGCATCAGCATCATTGCAGTGTCGATCTGGGCCGCATCGGTGCGCGGCAGGTCGAGCATGTACGTGGTGGTGTCGAACCCGGTCGCGGCATTGGTGTCGGGGCCGAACTTGAGACCCTGGCGCTCGAGAATCTTGACCATCTCGCCCTCGGGCACCCGGGTCGAGCCGTTGAACGCCATATGTTCAATGAAATGGGCCAGCCCGCGCTCATTTTCGGCCTCGCCGATCGACCCGAACTCGAACCGCAGCCGAAGCGCACCCCCGCCCCTGGGCAGCGAATTGCGCATGATCGCGTAGCGCATGCCGTTGGGAAGCGTGCCGTAACGGATCGCGGGATCGGGGGTCACATCGGTCAGCGCAACGCCCCAGCCATTGGTCTTGGGCGCCTGGGCGGCGGCGGTGGCAAGGGGCAGGAAAGCGGCACAGGCGGCGGCGAGCAGGAACGTCGAGCGGCGCGTGATGGTCATGGTGTTGGATGATCCCCACAATTTCGGCGCGGAGACATCTAACCGATTGATCTGCAAAGGCTAGCGGAGCCTCGCCCAACGGCGGCGAGGCTTCTGCAAACAGCATGAAAAAAGGGGCTTCGGCGGGCAAGCCGAAGCCCCAGGATCCGCTGCCCTAGTGGGGACGGGAGTTGGTCCAGGGCGCGGCGAACTGAATGCGATGGAGCGCGTCAAACACGGCGCGAAGTTCCCCGCCGAGGCGGCCGATCAGCCGGCCGATGCCGTGGTTGAGATGCGCGCGGCCGGCCTGATACTGGCGGTCGAAATGCTGATCCAACATGGTCTTCACTCCTTTCATGAGCTTCAGGCGGCCTTCTTCATCTCCGCCAGCTTCTGCTGCTCGATCGCGGCATAGAGGGCGGCGGTGCGGACCCGGGCGACGGCCGCCGCGGCGGCGATGGTGGGGCCATTCTCGATGAACTGGCTGCGGTCGATTCGATAAGTCATGCTTTCCTCCCTTGGCGACGTGGATCGACCTTGCGGCCTTTCCGATGGGGTAGGAGGAAATTAGGATTGCGGGTGCGCGAAAGCCAATTGAAGGATCGACAAGATTGATAAGCTTGGCTTATGATCTGCTGATGCGACGACTGCCCCCATTGTCCGCCGTGCGCGTGTTCGAGGCCGCGGCGCGGCACGAGCATTTCACGACCGCCGCCGAAGAGCTCGGGATGACCCAGGCGGCGGTCAGCTATCAGATCCGCGGGCTTGAGGAGCGGGTCGGGGTCAAATTGTTCGACCGGTCGAAGGGGCGGGTCCGGCTGACCGAGGCGGGACGGCGGCTGCTGCTGCCGCTGAGCGACGCGTTCGACCGGATCGACGGGGCGTTCGCCGCGCTGCGCACCGAGGATGACAGCCAACTGGCCATTTCCACCACCATCACCTTCGCCAACACCTGGCTGGCGTGGCGGATCGGCGGCTTCCAGATGGAGCACCCCGACCTCGCGGTTCGGCTGTCGACCAGCAGCGAACTGGTTGATTTCGCGCGCGACGAATTCGACGTCGCGATCCGCGCCGGGCGGGGCAAGTGGCCGGGGCTGCACGCGCAGAAGGTGATCGACATCGACTGCACCCCGATGTGCAGTCCACGGTTCCTGGCGGAATGGCAGCAGGCGCATCCCGGACGGGTGATGGAGCCCGCCGACCTGACCGATCTGCCGCACATCAACCCGACCGATCCGTGGCTGGCGCAGTGGATGGGCGAGATGGGGGTCAAGATGCCCGATATGCCGACGCGGCCCGCGGTGCTGCTCGACAGCCAGACCAGCGAGGGGACCGCGACGATGGCGGCGCGGGGGATCGGCATGCTGACGCCGTTCTTCTGGCGCTGGGACCTGACCGAGGGACGGCTGGTGCGGCCCTTTACGCATGTCTCCAATCGCGACTGGGCCTATTGGCTGGTGTGCCCCGAGCATCGCCGCGGCGTGCCCAAGATCAAGCGGTTGTGCGAATGGATGCTGCCCACCGCGCGGGCGGATCACGAAGCGGCGGCGGTCGCGGGACTGGTGGGGCAGGCCGCGATCGATGCGCCAGATCCCGCCCCAACGTCAGGCAACCGTCCCATTTATTGACATTGCGCAGTCTGACCTTTCGCTACCGCAACAATCGCGGTAAACGGGAAAGGACGGCCGAGGGCCGCAACCAACAGGGGGTATCTATGCGACACTATCTGATCGGGACCGCGCTTGGCGTGGCGCTCGGGCTCGGCGCCACCGCGCCGGCCGCGGCCGAGGCGAGCATCTACGCCGAGAAGGACGCCGGCCCCTACATCGGTGTCGAAGGGGGCATGTGGTTCCCCAACCAGCTCAAGCTCGAGCTTGATCGACAACGACGGCTATGGCGCCGACTATTCGGCCAACCGCGATGTCGGCTATGACATCGACCTGATCGCCGGCTACGATTTCGGCATGATCCGGGTCGAGGCCGAACTCGGCTACAAGCGTGTGTCGCATGGCGACGGCGACCTGACCGTCTTCACTCCGTTCGGTACTCCAGCGAGGAATTCGGAGACGACGGCCACACCTCGGCCTGGTCGGCGATGGGCAATGTGCTGCTCGACTTCGGCGGGCCGGACAATATCAATTTGTTCGTCGGCGGCGGCGTCGGCTATGCCAAGGTCAAGGTCGACAGCGAACTGGTCGACGGCCGGCTGTACAAGGAAGGCGGCTTCGCCTGGCAGTTGCTGGCCGGCGCGCGCTACCCGATCAACCGCAACTGGGACGTCGGGGTCAAGTATCGCTACGCCGACCTCGGCAATTATCGCGAGACCATAATCAGCGACGGCACGCTCGACTTGCGGGTCGAGAGCCTGCGCTCGCACTCGGCCCTGTTCAGCATCATCTACAACTTCGGCGCCGCGCCGCCGCCGCCGCCACCCCCGCCGCCGCCGCCGGAGCCGGCCCCGCCGCCCCCGCCGCCGACCCAGACCTGCCCCGACGGATCGGTGATCCTGGCGAGCGACGCCTGCCCGCCGCCGCCACCCCCGCCGCCGCCGCCGCCGGAACCCGAACGCGGCTAGGCCGGGGCCCGGCCCGGGACTGGAATGAAGGACAGCGGCCCGGGGCAACCCGGGCCGCTTTTCCGTTGGGCGGCGGAGGCGAGGCGCAGTCCCCGAAGCCTACCCCGGGCAAGGCCGGAAAGTCGCAAAAGTCGCGCTACGTTGTGCGACCTTCCGTCATCCCGGCCACTTTTCGGCCCGCGACCAGGGCGCGCGGGAGCCAGAACAGCCGCAAGCGCGTGGATCAAGCGAATCGGTTCGTATCATGCTTGTCCATATAACCAGTCTGGTTGGTGTAGGACAGCGTTTTCTCCGGTGCCCGCGTCCACGGGCAGGGCGACGCGGTCATCCCGCGCCGTGCCCGGGGGGAGGCGCGGCTGGTATGGCCTATCTGGGGCGGTGATCGAGGCTGGCGATGCGCCGCTGCCCGGCGGCCTTGGCGGCGCCATCGAGCAGCCGGTCCGAGGTTTCCTCGGCCGCCTCGACGGTCAGCGCGACATCGACCCCGTCGGGCCCGTCCACCAGCACGCGGCCTTCCTCGGCGGCGACGTCGCTGGCTTCGGCATAGGTGGGTTGCTTGTCCATGCGGTGAAAACAGTTTGCGGCCTGAGACGGTTCCTTGGGGGCGGCGCCGGTGCTTAGCGGGCGTGATCGATTATGAGGTGGCGGCGGGGGACTTGCTCGGGCGGCGCTGGCGGGGAGCGTGGTTGCGATGCGGGCCTTTACGGCGACTGTTACCGTAATCCGTCACCGTAATCGTGGGGGCGGAAGATAGCGGGGGTGGGGGATTGGGGAGGGGGTCCATTAGACGTTCTCTAGCCACAAGCACTAAAACAACTAAGGATGCAAAAATATTTTGGAGTTTCAGGTATCAATCTTGCTAAAAAGGTAGACGATAAGCAACGCGGTTTTGAGGGCCAATGGCTGATAATACGCTCCACTACGCCTGCGCGACCGATCTTATATTGATCGCTTTCGCGCCGATGGAAGTGATCTCACGGAGATCAAAAATCAGCTGCAGGCGCAACTACGGGTCGTCGAGTAAGATTATCAAGAGATCAAGGTTAGCAGCCTTATCTTAGAATTGCTGAGGATCGACGCTCAATCGGACGGTATGAGCGCGTCGAGTCGCTAATGGACGGACGGGATCTTCTTCGGAGCGCGTCGCAAAAGATTACGGCGTGGCAGCTGCGATAATCGCAGAAATTAGGAGAAGCAGAGGAGATAGCGGGTTACCTTCTTCATCTGCGTACGTAATCGATTCTCTTAAAAATCCTTCCGAGATTTCGCTTTTAGATCAAGTTTACGGCGAAATTACTGCACAATTTCTGTTTAGAACCAAAACCTTCGGAAAAAGAACCTAACACAACGGATTGCTGATGATCGTAACGAGAGCCGCCAAGGAAGGACATGATGATCTGCGGATACACCAATAGATGATGACGAATTCCGCAAAGGGAAGAAATCTCAAAACGTCCGAGATGTTTTCCAAAGCCTGACTTCTTTATCGATGGACCGCCGACGTAACCAACCAAATTCAGCGTTTTAGCAAATTGATCTTTCAAGAGCCATTTACGACTCCAACGTCCGACGAATTTAACATGTTTGTAGCTAAGGCAGCAGCATTTAGATCAGCCGATTCTTCAAGGATTGTTGGCGCAGCAATTGTTTGTCCGAAAACTGGTATTCTCGCAACTGGATGTAATGAAGTGCCATATCCGGGGGGAGGGATTTATTTTGAAGGTCGCTCTGACGGAATCGGAGATAATCGTGATCATCTACAAGGCCATGACCCGAATTACCAGAAAATGAAGAACACTATCATCGAACTCGTCGATACTTGATTAGTGTGGGGCACGTTAAAACTAATATGACTGCTGCACAATTTGCTGATGAATTGCTTCATGGCGATCATAAAGACACTATGAAAAATCTACGGGTAAGAAACCTTATCGAATTCGGGAGAGTAGTTCATGCGGAAATGCACGCGATAACACAAGCAGCATCTGCTGGTAGAGCCATTGCGGGGGCGACGTTGTACTGCACCACATTCCCTTGTCATGGATGTGCCCGTCATATTATTTCTGTCGGCGAGTTTGTAGAGGTCGTGTTTATTGAGCCTTATCCCAAAAGCCTAACTGGGCAATTATATGAGCGTGAGATCGTTTTTTGCGATCGCGCGATAAAGGAGCGATGAGCGCCAAGACTTCAAAGTGGTAGCTTTTCGCCCATTTCATGGCGCGCTCCAAGCTTGTACCAAAGGGTCTTCGCGATGCGTGACCGCAAAAACGAGCGAAGAAGTATTGCAACATGGAACCCGAACAGCGCGATCCCAGTTGGTGAATGGTCGAAGTGGAGCGACCCAAGGTGGGTACTGCTGTGTCGAATTCGCTTGTCGAGTTGCTGGAAAAAATTAGGCTCAAAAAGCCGAATCAGACAGGGGACACGGATGATGCAGCGCCAAACATTGCAGGACCAAATTGAAGCAGATCGCTGCACTTTCTTAAGCTACGATTCTGATGAGCAGATCAACGCCCTTCGTGGAAAACCTCATTCGCTACCGGCCCGTCTCCTTCTTCCTCGTTTGCCAACAACAAATCGTGGCGGAGCCTGAACCTCGGGTCGTCACCCAGTCGTTAATCCAGCGAGTTAGTGTTTTGCGACCTCGCTGGTCTCAAGAATGGCTGTTCCCGTTCGCCCCCTCAACCCGTTCCTGATGATTGCGATTATCGCGGTGCCGGTGCCGTTGGTGCTGGGGTTGTTGTGCGGTCCCTCGACTGGGCTCGGGACGAGCGGTGAGGTCGTCCCTCGACTGGGCTCGGGACGAGCGAAAGAAGGTGAGGTCGGCCCTTCGACAAGCTCCGGACGAGCGGATATCCGGGGGACATCTGTGAGCCCAGCTGAGGTCGTTCCATCGACAGCTCGGATGAGCGCAGGGTCCAGGCGGGTCCCAGATCGAGTCCGGACCCTCGACAGCTCAGGTGAGCGGGGTAGGCTTTTAGACCGCCCGGACCAGCGGGAGCACGTCGGCGCCGGCGGCGCCGGCGGCCTGGTGGACGATCATGACGCTGGTGCCGGGGTTGGCGGCGGCGATGGTGATGCGGGCCTGGAGCTGGCGGGCGAGGGCTTCGACGATGCTGGTGCCGAGGCCGCCCACCGCGGGCCGGGCCTTGGCGGGCATGCCCACGCCGTCATCGCCGATGTGCAAGGTCCAGCCGGTCTCGTCGGACGAATAACCGACCTTGATGATCCCGCCGCGGCCCTCGGGATAGGCATGCTTGAGCGCGTTGATCACCAGCTCGGTGACGATCAGGCCGAGGCTGATCGAGACATCGGAGCCGACCACGCTGTCGTCGACCTCGACCGCGATCTTCAGCGTGCCGGGATCGGGGATCATCGAGGCGCCGATGCTGGTGCACAACTGGCCGAGATAGGTACGCAGCGCGACTTCCGCGGCGCCGGTCGAGGCGAGCTGCTTCTGGATGGCGGCGACCGACATGACGCGGTTGTGCGCCTGCTGCAGGTGGACCTTGATCTCGTCGTTGGAGACGCGGCGGGCGGACTGCATCAGCACGCTGGCGATGATCTGCAGGCTGTTGGCGACGCGGTGCTGAAGTTCCTGCACCAGCAGCACCTTGTCGGCCACCAATTGGGTATTTTCGCGCGCGGTGGCGCGGGCTTCGGTCCGGTCGGCGACCGACAGCAGCAAGCGGACATTGGTCTGGTCGACATAGACCAGTTTGTGGGCGCTGAGCTCGAGCGTGCGCTTGCCCTGGCCCTCGCCGGCGTCGAGATCCATTTCATACGTGTCGATCTCGGCCCCGCCCGACACCACCGCGTCGAGGAGAGAGCGCAGGCGCGGCATGTCCCACTCGCCCTTGCCCATGGCGAAGATCGGCTGCCCGGTGATGGTGTCGGCATCGAGATCGAAGGCGCGGCAGAAGGAACCGCTGGCGGCGATCACCGCCAGCTGGTCGTCGAGCAGCAACAACGGCGTATCCGAGCTGGTGACCATCGCCTGGGCGAGGCTGTTCACCGGATCGGTCGTGGGCAGGCTGTGCGGCATCGCGTCATGACCCCTCCCCAGGGTCCCCGGGGACGCGCGGAATGCGCGGCGAGCCGGGGCAGCAAATTGTCGTTGGTACAAATGCGGCCGCGAGTCGCGGCGTCGCATGTCGAGCGCATGGACCTTGTAACAGCTTACGGGAGCGGGACGGGCATCAATTCGGCGGGTTGGGCGGGCTTTTGTCACTCGCTGGGTTCCCGCTTTCGCGGGAATGACGAAGTGGGGTAGGCACTCGGCATGACCGATTCCCCCAACGATCTCATCATCGACGAGCCGTTTCAGAACGCCCTTTCCGAGCGCTACCTCGTCTACGCGCTCTCGACGATCACCGCGCGGTCGCTGCCGGACGTTCGCGACGGGCTGAAGCCGGTGCATCGCCGCCTGCTGTGGGCGATGCGGTTGCTTCGGCTCGATCCGGCTTCCGCCTACAAGAAATCGGCGCGCGTCGTCGGCGATGTGATCGGCAAATATCATCCGCATGGCGACCAGTCGGTCTATGACGCGATGGTGCGGCTGTCGCAGGATTGGGCGCTGCGCTATCCGCTCGTCGACGGGCAGGGGAATTTCGGCAATATCGACGGGGATAATGCCGCCGCCTACCGCTACACCGAGGCGCGGCTGACCAAGGTCGCGGCGCAACTGATGGCCGGGCTCGACGAGGGGACGGTCGAGTATCGCGCGACCTATAATGGCGAGGACGAGGAGCCCGAGGTGTTCCCCGGGCTGTTCCCCAATCTGCTGGCCAACGGGTCGTCGGGGATTGCGGTCGGGATGGCGACCTCGATCCCGCCGCACAACGTGGCCGAACTGGCCGACGCCGCGATCGCACCTGATCGACAATCCCCAGGCCGAGGATCGCGCGCTGCTCGACTTCGTCGGCGGGCCCGATTTCCCCACCGGCGGGGTGCTGGTCGATGCGAGCGAGACGATCGCGCAGGCCTATGCGACGGGGCGGGGATCGTTCCGCCTGCGCGCGCGGATCGAGAAGGTGGTCGAGAAGGGCGGGGGCTGGCATCTGCTGGTGACCGAGATCCCCTACGGGGTGCAGAAGGGGCGGCTGATCGAGGCGATCGCCGGGCTGATCGGGGACAAGAAACTTCCCATTTTAGCCGACGTTCGCGACGAGAGCGCGGAGGATCTGCGGATCATCCTCGAGCCGCGGTCGCGGACGGTCGATGCCGGCGCTGCTCGAGGAGAGCCTGTACAAGATGACCGAGCTGGAGGTGCGCTTCCCGCTCAACCTGAACGTGCTCGACAAGAATCGCGTGCCCGGGGTGATGAGCCTCAAGCAGGCGCTGACCGCGTGGCTGGCGTTCCAGATCGAGGTGCTGCTCAACCGCGCGACCACGCGGATCGGCAAGATCGACGAGCGGCTGGAGCTGCTCGACGGGTTCCTGATCGCGTTCCTCAACCTCGACCGGGTGATCCAGATCATCCGCACCGAGGACGAGCCCAAGGCGGTGATGATCGCGGAATTCGCGCTCACCGACCGGCAGGCCGAGGCGATCCTCAACATGCGGCTGCGCAGCTTGCGCAAGCTCGAGGAGATGGAGATCGCCAAGGAGCGGAGCGCCCTGGCGAAGGAGCGCGAGGAGCTCGCCAAGTTGATCGAGAGCCCCCCGCGGCAGCGGACCCGGCTCAAGCGCGACCTGGCGGCGATGAAGGAGAAGTTCGGCGACGAACGGCGGACCCGGATCGGCGAGGTGGCGGCGCCATCGCGCGACATCGACTGGAGCCAGATGATCGAGAAGGAGCCGATCACCGTCATCCTGTCGCAGCGCGGCTGGATCAGGGCGATGAAGGGCCATGTCGCGGAGGGGGAGGGGGACAGCCTCAAGTTCCGCGAGGGCGATGCGCTCAAGAAGATGTTCCACGCCCAGACCACCGACAAGCTGCTGCTCGCGGCCGAGGACGGGCGGGTCTACACGCTGGGCGGCGACCGGCTCCCCGGCGGGCGCGGGTTCGGCGAGCCGGTGCGGCTCAGCATCGACCTGGCGGGCGAGGTGGAAATCGTCGCGCTGATGGTGGTCGCGGCCCGAGACGCGGCTGCTGGTGGCATCGAGCGACGGGCGCGGGTTCCTGACCAGTGGCGCGGCGGTGCTGGCGGAGACTCGCAAGGGCAAGCAATTGGTCAATTTGCGGCCCGGCGCCAAGGTCGCGGCGGTCAGGCCGGTCGCGCCGCAGGACGATGCGGTCGCGGTGATCGGGGAGAACCGGAAAATGCTGGTGTTCCCCTTGAGCGAGCTGCCCGAGCTGGCGCGGGGGCAGGGGGTGACTCTGCAGCGCTATCGCGACGGCGGGCTGGCCGACGTGAGGACCCTGGTCGCGGCCGAGGGGCTGAGCTGGGCGCAGGGCGGCGACAGCGGCCGGACGCGGACCGAAAGCGACCTCACCCCGTGGCGGGCCGCAAGGGGTGCGGCCGGGCGGATGCCGCCATTGGGTTTCCCGCGCAGCAATCGCTTCGGTGGCGACAAATAAGCGCCTGCAAACGGGGCGTTAACCCCTTGCGGTTAATCCGGCAGGATGCAGGCTGCGAAACAACCCGAACAGGGCCGTGAACCCGCGCGCGGTCAAGCCGCGAGCCATATCGAATTTCCGATCCTTGAAGCCTTGCCCTATGCGGCCGGCGTTTTCACGCTCCGCAACGACAAATTATGGTGTCACGCGGTCAATCGGTCATTCTACCATCTGGTCGGGTGCAGCGGCGCGGCCAACCAGTTCCTTCCCTTCTTCAAGCATCATACGAGCAGCAAGGGTGGCGAATTTGTCCGCAGCTTCCTGCTCGATCCGGCGAGCGCCCCGGACGAGACCGAGTATGCTGACGGCGAAGGGCCGACCCGCCGCTACTTCAAGCTGAAACTGGCCTCGGTTCCGTCCGGTCCGGATGGGGCGCCGCGCTGCCTGCTCAGCGTCGTCGACCGGACGCTGGAGGTGCAGGCGGAGAAAGCGCTGCGCGCGGAGATGCTGCGCGACAGTTTGACCGGCCTGCCCAACCGGCTGGCGTTTGGCGAAATGATCGAGGTCGCCGAAAGCGGACCGGGCGATACGGTCGGGTCCGACGGGCAGGTGCGGCCGATCGGCCATGCCGTGCTGATCGTCGACATGCTGCGCTTCAGCCGGATCAACGAGAGCATGGGCGGGCTGTTCGGCGACGAACTGCTGATCACCTTTGCGCGGCGGCTGATCAGCGCCTTGCGGTCGGGCGACCGGCTGGCGCGGACCGGGGGCAATGAATTCGGAATCATCGTCGCGCTTCGCCGCGGCATCGACGATGCGATGAAGGCGGCCGACCGCATCCAGGACGTGATGACCGCGCCGTTCAAGCTGAGCGATCTGGAAATCAAGGTCGAATGCGCGATCGGGCTGGCGATGATGCAGGAGGGTCAGGATCCCGAGGAGCTGTTCCGCAACGCCCAGTTCGCGGTCAAGCAGGCCAAGGCGGCGGGGGCCCCGCAAGTCTATCATGCCGAGGAAGCGAGCCAGGCACGGCGGCGCTTCTCGATCGAGACCGAACTTCGTCGCGCGCTCGAAAAAGACGAGCTCAAGCTTTATTACCAACCGCTGATCAACCTGCAGTCCGGCAAGATCAGCGGATTCGAGGCGCTGGCTCGCTGGCACCACGAGGATCGTGGCGAAATTTCGCCCACCGAATTCATCCCGGTGGCCGAGGAGAGTGGGCTGATCCTGACGCTTGGCCGCTGGGCGATGGATCGGGCGGCGCACACGCTGGCGGACTGGGACAAAGCCAATGGCGCCCCGATCCCGGCCTATGTCGCGGTCAACCTGTCGGCCATCCAGGTGGCGCGCGACAATATCGCCGATGTGGTGGCGTCGGCCCTTCGATCGACCGGCCTGTCCGGCGACCGGCTGACGCTGGAACTGACCGAAAGCTCGATCGTCCAGGACCCAGCCCGGGCACAGCGCGTGTTCGAGGCGTTGAAAGCGCTCGATACGACCGTCGCGATGGACGATTTCGGGACCGGCTATTCCAGCCTCGCCTATCTCCAGCGGCTGCCGATCGACGTGCTCAAGATCGACCGCAGCTTCGTCACCGGCATGATGCGCGATCCGGACAGCGTGGCCATCGTGCGCGCTGTTCTCAGTCTGGCCGATGCGCTCGGCATGTCGACCACCGCCGAGGGAATTGAGACGGTCGAACTGGCGACGACGCTCGCGACGCTGGGTTGCTCGAGTGGACAGGGCTATTATTTTGCCAAGCCGCTCGAGGCCGAGGCGGCGCTCGAATATTGGAAATCGCGCCAGGCCTGATGCGTTGAGCCCGAAACCATTGCTTCCCTCCGACCTTATCCTAGGTTAATGTGCGAGGCCAGGGACGACCCGATATGCGTTCCAGTGGGGGAGTCTGAGCGTGCGAGAGCCGGGACAGATCAAGCGCGGACCGAGAGTTTCGACCGATCTCAAAGCGACGTTGCTGCGTCCTGATGGCGAGGAGATCCCCGTCATCATCAGCGACATCAGCAAGGACGGGTTCAAACTGTCGTGCGACACGCAGTTGATGATCGGCGAACGGGTCGATTTGTGCATGCCCAAAACTGGCGACGTGCCGGTGCAGATCCGCTGGGCGTTGGGCGGCGAAGCTGGCGGGGTGTTCCTCGCCCCGCTGCCGCTGAGAGGCCTGAACTAGAAGGCCTCAGAGATCCTTGTCCTGAACCGCCGCCGCCGCGCGGCGCCGCTGGACCACGTCGCTGAAGGCGGCAGCGAGGATTCCGGTGGGCATGGCGATCAGGCCGATGCCGGCCAGCGCGACGAAGCCGGCCATGAACTGGCCGAGCACGGTCACCGGATAGACATCGCCATAGCCGACCGTGGTGAGGGTGATGATGCACCACCACATGGCGCGCGGGATCGAGCCGAACTTGTCGGGCTGGGCCAGGCCTTCGGCGAAATACATCAGGGTCGAGGCGACGAGCAGGACGAAGCCGGCAATGCTGATGGTGAGCAGCAATTCATAGCGCCGGTCGTGCATCGCCTGTGCCACGTCGCGCCAGGCGTCGGACATGCGGCCAAGCTTGGCGAGGCGCAGGATGCGAAGCACGCGGAAGAACCGCAGCAGCACGCTGCCGCCGCCCATGCCGAGCGTCGCAATGGTCGGGACGATGGCCAGCAGGTCGATGATCGCGGGCAGGCTGACGGCGTAGCGCAGGCGGGGGAAGCGCTTGCCGGCGTAAGCAGGGAGCTCGGGCGCGATCCACAGGCGGGCAACATATTCGATGCTGAAGATGGCGCCGAACAGCAATTCGGCGGTGCGGAACAGGGTTTCGTTGCTGGCGAGCAGGGTCGGCTCGGTCTCGAGGATGGCAAAGGCCGAGGCGATAACGATGCAGGCGACGAGAAATTTGTTGACCCGGCTGAGGCCCGGGCGGCCATGCGGATGCGGCTCGAGCATCTCATAGGCTCGTGTCCTCGGCGTCGTGCCTTCGCCAGCCATCAGCGTCCCCTGCTTGCCGCCACCTCTGTTGCCACCAATGTGTCCCATTGGGCGCCGGCGGGGAAGCCCGCCGCAACCCACGCCGAATTCGATCGCCTTGAGGGTCGCGGCGACTGTCGGGCCCTCGGATAGCCCCAGCTTGATCAGTCGGCCGCCCGAGATCGGCAGGCGCGGGCGCGGCCAGTCGGCAATCATCGTGGCGTCGTGCGGACGGCGGGCGAGCAGCAAGCGGTCGACCGCGGTTTCGGTGCCGGCCCAATAGGCCAGCGCCCGGGGATTGGCGGCGAGATCGGGATCGGTCGCGGCGGCGAGCCGCTTGCGGCCTTTCCTCGAGAAGCGCAGGCGCGCGGCGACCTGGTCGGCGACGTCGGGGTCCGGCGGCAGCAGGGCGGCCAGGCGACGGAGCGGATCGGGCGGAATGGCGGCGGTAGCTTCGTCCGCGACCAGCGCGGCGAGGCGCGACGGATCGCCGATTTCGGGCAGGACCGGGGCGAAGATACCGCGCTCGACCATCAGTGCCACGGTGGCGACGGGGTCGGGAATGGCCAGCGTCTTGAGTAGTCTCGTCGGCGATCCGCTCGCGCGACAGGGCCATCAGGTCGTTGGCGCGCGCGGTGCAGGCCTCGAGCGCCTCGGGGTCCGATCTCGCCCTCGCCGAAGCGCGCGTGGAAGCGGAAGAAGCGCAGGATCCGCAGATGATCCTCGGCGATGCGTTCGCAGCGGTTCGCCGATGAAGCGGACGCGGCGCGCGGCGAGGTCGTCGAGACCGCCGAAATAATCGAAGATCTCGCCGGTGACCGGATCGGCGTAGAGCGCGTTGATGGTGAAATCGCGCCGCGCGGCGTCGGCGCGCCAGTCGTCGGTGAAGGCGACCGTGGCGCGGCGGCCGTCGGTCGAGACGTCGGCGCGCAAGGTGGTGACCTCGACGCGGCTGCCCGTCGGCGACGGCGGTGACCGTGCCATGCGCGATGCCGGTGGGAACCGCCTTGATGCGCGCTTTCTCGAGCCGCTCGACGACCTCGTCGGGGCGAAGTCGGGTGGCGAGGTCGAGGTCGTTGACCGGGATGCCGAAGCAATTCGTCGCGCACCGCGCCGCCGACGTAGCGGGTCAGCCCTTCGCCGGCACCGAGCGCCTCGAGCAGCCGCGGCGATCCCGCGGCCGTGTGCGCCAGCGTTGGCATCGAGCTTCATGCCGCTTCCAGCCGCGCCGCGCAGGTTGACGAGCATCGCCGCGGTCGCGCCCCAGATGCGGCGGCCGTTCCAGTCGATCTGGTAATAATGGCGGGGCGTGCCGCTGGTAATCGCCGCTCATCCGCTGCTGGTTGGCGGGGTCGAGCACGAAGGACGAGCGGCGCTTCGAACCAGTCGGCGACCTCATGCTCGTGGGGCGCGAGCGGCAGGTCGGGCGGGATCATGCCGACGACCGGGGTGACCGCGATAGCCGGTGACGGTGCGATAGCGGTCGGCCGCGCCGCACAGATCGACCGATTGGCGGGGTCGAGGCCGATCTCCTCCCACGCCTCGCGCAGCGCGGCGGCGGCCGCATCCTCGCCCCGGTCGATCCGGCCGCCGGGAAAGGCGACCTGGCCGGCGTGGAGTGCGCATGTCGTCGCGGCGGACGGTGAGCAGGACCCCGGGGTCGTCGCGGTCGGTGATCGCGACCAGCACCGCGGCCTCGACGCCTGCGGATCGTCGTCGAGCCCTCGATCAGGTCGCCGGGCAGCAGGTCGCGCGGGCGGCGGCGAGGGCGAGCGCGGCGCGGAGTCGTCGAACGTCAGGCTCATTGCAGGGCGAAGAAAGCGCCGTTGCTCCAGACGCCCGGCGGGTCGTGCGCCTTCGGCGAGGGCGATCTCGGCGAGTTCGTAATAGAGCGGGCGGGCGAGTCAGCGCCTCGAGCCCGTGGCGGACGAGCGATTCGCGGGCTCGGGCCGTGGCCGTCGTCGGTGACGGTGAGCGGATGATCGGGGCCGAGCGATGACCGCGTCGCCGCTGTCGAGGTCGAACGCGATGCGGCGGTCCTGGCCTTCGCCCTCGCTGGTCATCGCGATGGCGCGGAAGGCGGTGACCTCGACCTCGATGGTCAGTTTCTCGACCGGGGTGACGAGGACGTGGCTGCCGTCGGGCTCGCGGCGCAGACGGTCGAGAACAGGCGGACCATCGCCGGGCGGTGAATGCGGCTGCCCTGTGATACCAGGTGCCGTCGCGCGGCGATCCGCATCTCCGCTATCCCCGCAATGGTCGGGGTTCCAGCGGTCGACCGGCGGCAGGCCGCGCTCGCCGATCGCGGTCGCCAGATCGGCAAGGGTGCGGCCGGTGACGCGGATGGGCGGGTTGGTCTCAGGCATGGCCGCCTCTTGTCATTGCGCGCGGCCCGACGCAATCCGCGAGCGAATGACGCAGCGCAATGCGACCCGAACGGCAATCGTCACCGGCGCCGGCAAACGGGTCGGGCGCGGCGATTGCGCGAAGCGACTGCTCGCCGACGGCTGGACGGTGGTCGCGCATGTCCATCATGACGCCGACGAGGTGCCCGACGGCGCGGTGGCGGTCGCCGCCGACCTTGCCGACGCGGTTGCGCCGCGACGTGATCCTCGCAGCGGCGACCGGGCTGCCGCCGGTGCGCCTGCTGGTCAACAATGCGGCCCGCTTTGCCGAGGACCGGGTGGACGACGCTCGATTCGGCGACCTTCGATTCGCACATGGCGGTCAATGTCCGCGCGCCGGTGCTGCTGACGCAGGCTTTGCAAACCGGCGTCGGTGGCGCGGCGGGCTGGTCGTCAACCTGCTCGACGCCAAGCTGGCCGCGCCCAATCCCGATTTCTCAGCTACACCCTGTCCAAATATGCGCTGGGCGGGCTGACCGAACTCAGCGCGCGGGCGCTCGCGGGGCGGGGGATCCGGGTCAACGCGATCGCCCCGGCGCTGATGCTCCGGTCGCCGGGGCAGGACGAAGCCAATTTCGCGGCGATGCACGGCTTCAATCCGCTTGGGCGCGGCGTAGAGCCGGGCGATGTCGTGGCGGCGCTGCGTTATCTGATCGAGGCCGCCGCGGTGACCGGCGCAGATGCTCACGATCGACGGCGGGCAGCGCTTCTGGGCCTTGCCGCGCGACGTGCAATTCCTGGAGACACGGCAATGACTGAAGCCGATGACAAGCTGCGATGGATGGTGCCCGCCGCGCTCGGCGGTGAAGTCGAGCAAGATCATGCTCGATTCGCTGGAGGTCGATACCGACATCGGCTTTCACGATTTCGAGATCGGAGCGCCGCAGCGGCTTGCTGGTGACGGTCGAAATCTGGCTCGAGGATCTCGTGCACCGCCGCCGACGACGCCGCATGCGGCGTGGGATTATGATTTCCTGCGCAACGAGGTGATCCGCTCGCGAACGCGCGCCGCTATAATCTGCAGGAGACGCTGGTCGCAGGCGATCTACGAGCGGCTGGCGGCGATGCGGGGCGTCAAGGCGCTGCGCGTCTCGAGCTGCCAAACCCGACATTTATGCCTGACGCGCGCGGGGTCGGAGTCGAAATCGCGTCGTTCACCGGCAGCGCACCCTAGTCCGTCAGTTGATGTGAACTCGTCGTGCCACAAGGGAACAAAAGTCGTTGCGCCGCCATTTTGGCTCAATTAAGGAAGCGCGCATCCTGTCGATGATATGTTGATACATCGGCGGTTCCAAACAGGGCGGGACGCGCGTAGAGTGTCCTGGTCTAACTCGTGGTTCCGACCACGGACTTCGAGGAGAGTTGCGGCTTAATGTCCTACGCCCAACGCAAAGAGATGAGCTCCAACCGCACGGTATCAATCGTGATCGTCGCGCTTGATCCACGTCGTGCTCGGCTATGTTCATTGTTACCGGCCTGGCCTATAACGTCGGTCAAGAAGGCGGTTGAGGATCTCAAGACGTTCGACGTCGAGGAAGAGCCACCGCCTCCCCCGAAGAGCCGCCGCCCCCGCCGGAGCACGCTTCCCGCCGCCGCCGCAGGTGAGCGCGCCGCCGCCGCTGGTGCGGATTCGATACGCCGCCGCCGCCGATTGCGACGACCCCGCGATCCGCCGCCGCTGCCGCCGACTCCGATCGCCGCGCCGCCGCACCGCCCGCCCCGCCGCCGCGGGTGTCGCAGGCCGCCGCGTCGCGGGGTGACGTCAGGAGTCTGTTCAGCAGTGACGATTATCCGGCTTCGGCCTCAGGAATCGGGGGCCACCGGTACGGCCGGCGCCCGGCTCGACGATCGGCGCCGACGGCCGGGTAACCGGCTGCACGATCACCCAGTCGACGGGCAACAGCGCGCTCGACCGGGCCACCTGCAGTGTGTTGCAGCGTCGCGCCAAGTTTACGCCGGCCAAGGATCAGGCCGGCAACCCGATCAGCGATACCTACAATACGCCGCCGATCCGTTGGCAGCTCGATGGGTAAAACCGCGGTACTGAATTTTTAAGCAACGAACTGACTTTCAAAGGAACACCATCATGGCAATCACCGATTTCCTGCTTGCTGCGGCGGCCGCGGCTCCTGCTGCTGCCGGCGAGAACCCCTATGGCCTTCGGCAGGCGCTCGAAGAAGGTGGCGTGATCTCGATCGCAACGTTCATCATCCTGGTCGTCATGTCGATCGGCACCTTCTACATCCTGTTCACCAAGTTCCTGCAGCAGCAGAAGATCATCAACCAGGGCAAGAAGGTCCGGGCCAGCTTCTGGAACTCGGCCAACCTGCGCGACGCGTCGAGCAAGCTCGACGACGAAGAGCGCCTATCGCTCGATCGTCGAGGATGCGCTCATCGCCCAGGACCAGCACGGCAAGCTGACCGACCCGGTCGACCAGCATGAGTGGGTGGCCGGCAGCCTGGCGCGCTCGCAGGGCGCAATCGGCGCCCGTCTCGGCGAAGGCCTCGCCTTCCTCGCGACCGTCGGTTCGACCGCGCCGTTCATCGGCCTGTTCGGCACCGTCATCGGCATCTACCGCGCGCTGATCAAGATCGGTGCGTCGGGCCAGGCCTCGATCGACACCGTCGCCGGCCCGGTCGGCGAAGCGCTGATCATGACCGCGCTCGGCCTGGTCGTCGCGGTTCCGGCGGTGCTTGCCTACAACTGGCTGATCCGTCGCAACAAGACGATCACCGGAGGATCTCTCGGCCTTCACCAACGACGTTCACGGCTATCTCGCCTCGAACGGCGCGGTGAAGCCGGCCATGGCTCGGCGTCACCAAGGCCGAGCGCGCAGACCAAGTCGGCGGCCGCGCCGACCCAGCGCGGCAGCGAGCCGGTCCGTCCCGGCCTGACCTCGACCGGCGCACAGGGCTCGCCGACCGATCGCGTCAGCTAATTCGATTGTCCGGGGTCGGTGCCGCCCGGCGCCGCCCGGACGCGCGAATACCGACTGAATTATTGAGGAAAGCCAAACCATGGCAATGAGTGTAGGCCCAGCGGACGGCGACGAAGACGTCCCCATGTCCGACATCAACACCACGCCGCTGGTCGACGTGATGCTGGTGCTGCTGATCATCTTCCTGATCGCCATCCCGGTGGTGTTGCAGACGGTGCCGGTCAAGCTTCCCAGCGTTCGCTACGAGGCCACCCAGACCAAGCCGGAAAACGTCAACCTGTCGGTTCGCGGCGGCCCCGGACGGAAGCTGCGAAGTCTACTGGAACCTGACCAAGGTCGAATTCCGAGGAATTGCTCGATCGCGCGGTCAAGAAGCTCGAGAAACTGATCGAGGACGTCGGCGGCGTCGAGAACGTGACCGAGGAAAACATGCCCGAAGCGCATATCCGCGGCGACATCAACACGCCGTACAAGTGCATCGGCGGCGCGGTGTTCACCATGCAGCGCGCCGGCTTCGCCCGGGTCGGCTTCATCTCCGAACCGCCCGCGGGCCAAGTCACCACCCGGCTGTAGGAGCGATCCATCGCAATGGCAATGCAAACCACCAGCGACAATCGCGGCGGTGAGCCGATGATGGAAATGAACATGACGCCGCTGATCGACGTCCTGCTCGTGCTGCATCATCATGTTCATCATCACCATCCCGATCGCAGAGCCACGCGGTGAAGCTCGATCTGCCGCAGAACCAGCCGAACGCCGACTCCGCCGCCGGTCGATCCGATCAAGAACAAGATCGTCATCACCCAGGCGGGCGCATCCTGTGGAACGGCGACGCCGGTCGATCAGGTGACAGCTGCGCTACGTATCTCGACACGTCGCAGCAGATGAACCCGATCCCCGAGCTCCACCTCCAGCCCGAAGCCGAACGCGAGCTACGACCTGGTCGACGAGGTGCTGGCGATCACCAAGCGCGCCAAGGTCGAGAAAATGGGGTTCGTCGGCAACGAAGCCTATATGAACTTCTAAGCCGGGCGCAGGCTTGCAACGACATTGGGCGGTCCTCCGGGGCCGCCCTTTTTCGTTGAGGCCGGTGCCTTGAGCCGAGCGCTACGGGGGCGTCGGTTTCGCGATGACCAAGCGGTGCTCACCCAGAGGCATGGGCGTCAGCAGCAGGCAGGCCGTCGCCCTCTGCGGTCCAATTCATTGCGGCGAAACGCAGGACCCCTTGCTCGCGGACGGCTTGCAAGCCGACGGCTTCGCCGCGTTGCGTGGTGGCGCCTTTGGCACGGCATCGACTGCTCGCGCGCTCGCGGGCTTGGCAGTGACGGCCGCCGAGCCGGGTGGTGAATAGAGCTTGCCGCGGACCTTAAATGGGCCGGTCCAGCCAGTGCGGTTGAATGCGGTCTCGGGGTAACGGGTGCGCAGCTGATCGACGTAACCCATGGCTTCCGCCGCGCTCGCGCCCGAAGAACAGGCGTGATCGTTGAACGACTGGCCCGCGGGAAGGACGGCTTTTTCGAACGCAATCTGCATCCATTCGAAGTCGCGTTCCTCGATGATCACCGGGTCGCTGACGTAGCGCATCGATCCCACCCGTGCCCAGCACACGACATATTTCACATTCGGTGGGAGCCTGGCGGCCGGCGCGACGGTGATTTGAGCGGAAGCTGGCAACTCGCCGAGGCTAGTGATCGCGAGACCTGCCAGGATGAATGAACCGATACGCATATGCACGCCCCTGCAAACTCTAAACCAGGGCGATTGAATTGTCATCCAGAACGAAGTCAATGGACAGCGGCGCCTAGGCCGGTCGGAAGGTGAGGGAGAGGCCGTTGATGCAGTGGCGCTTGCCGGTCGGCGGGGGGCCGTCGTCGAAGATATGGCCGAGATGGCCGCCGCAGCGGCGGCAATGTTCCTCGACGCGGGCCATACCGAGCGAACGGTCGGTGCGCGTGCCGATGGCGCGGGGCAGCGCGGCGTAGAAGCTGGGCCAGCCGGTGCCACTGTCGAACTTGGTCGACGACGAGAACAGCGGCAGGTCGCATCCGGCGCAAAGGTAGGTGCCGCGCCGCTTCTCCTTGTTGAGCGGCGAACTGTAGGGCCGCTCCGTAGCCTCCTGTCGAAGGATAGCGAAGCGCTGGGCCCCGAGCTGCTTCTTCCACTCGGCGGGGGTCTTGGTGATGGCGAATTTCGCAGGCGCGGCATTCGACCGGCTGCCGCAACCGATGGTCGCCGCCGCGGCGAGCGCCAGGCCTCCGGTACCGAGCAGCTGGCGGCGGGTGAGCGTCGTGATCATGCATTCAGATACGCATCAGCGTGGTGAATGGATGCGGAATGGCTAGCGCGCAGGTTTGGCGGGGTCGGCAAGAAAGCCGTGCGTCACGCGAAGGAATTCGGGCTTGCGCGCGCCGTAGATGGGGACATGATCGCCCCTGGGCACGATCCACAATTGCGACCCGGGGATCGACCGATAGAGCAAAACCGGGATCTCGACGGGGAAAAATTCGTCGCGGTCGCCGTGGACGATCAGAGTGCGGGCCTTGATCTTCGCCAGGTCGGCGGGAGTCAGATTCATGTCGTCATAACTGCTCGCGAAGCCCTGAAACTGTGCCATCAGGTCGCGGATCTGGGGCTGGCCGCGCGAGGCGCAGCTGTCGAACATGGCCTGCACTTCCTTGGGCAAGGGCGCGCCAACTTCGCCCCGGATGACCTTGCGCGACTGGTCGACGAACTCATTGGTCGCGCCGATCAGGGCCATCGTCCCGACATAGTCGGGATATTTGGTGGTCAGGTGGAGCAGGGTCATCCCGCCCGCGCTGATCCCCATGGCGCGAACGTTTTTCAGGCCGAGTTTGTCGAGCAGGGCGCGAATATCCTCGGCCGACTGGCGCATGGTGAACTTGCCCGATGGATTGGTCGAGGAGCCATGTCCGCGCAGGTCGGGCAGGATCACGCGATACGATTTCGCCAATTCGTCGAGATGGTCGCCCCAGTCGCCACGCCCACACATGCCGAAGCCGTGGAGCAGCAGCAACGGTTCGCCGGTGCCGCGCTCTTCGTAATGGAGGGTGATGCCGTTGACTTCGACCAATTTGCCGGGCGCGGACCTCGCCTGGCCCAAGGCCGGCGATGCGGACGCGAGCGCGATCGTGGCCATTAGAGCGAGAAACCTGCCGTTCATCGTTTCACTCCCCCGGTTCGGGAACGACTATAGGCGGCCCGGTGGGAGAGGCAATCAGGCCGCTTCGCCCTGGAACTGAAGCCGGGCGAGGCGGGCGTAGAGGCCGCCGGCCGAAGCGAGCATGCCGTGCGTGCCTTCCTCGACGATCCGGCCGCCATCCATGACGATGATCCGGTCGGCGGCGCGAACGGTGGCGAGGCGGTGGGCGATGACGATCGTGGTACGGCCCTCCATCAGATGCTCGAGCGCGTCCTGAACCGCGGCTTCGCTCTCGGCGTCGAGCGCGCTGGTCGCCTCGTCGAGCAGCAGCAGCGGGGCATCGCGGCGGAGGAGGGCGCGGGCGATGGCGATGCGCTGGCGCTGACCGCCCGACAGGCGTGCGCCGCCTTCGCCCATGAAGGTGTCGAGCCCGTCAGGAAGCTGGCGCAGGAAAGTCTCGGCATTGGCATCGCGCGCGGCCGCCCAGATCTCGTCCTCCGAGGCGTCCCAATTGCCGTAGCGAAGGTTGTCCCGGGCGCTGGCGGCGAAGATCACCACCTCCTGCGGCACCATCGCGATGCGCTGGCGGATGTCGGCCGGGTCGGCATCGCGCAGATCGACCCCGTCGAGCAGGATGCGACCTTCCTGCGGGTCATAGAACCGCTCGGCCAGCTGGAACAGGGTGGTCTTGCCCGCGCCCGACGGCCCGACCACGGCGAGCCGCTCATTGGGGCGAACCTTCAGGGAGAAATCGTGCAGCGCCGAGATTTCCAGCCGGGTCGGATAGCGAAAGCCGACATGAACGAACTCGAGCTCGCCGCGCGAGGGCACGGGCATGGTCGCAGGGCTGGCCGGGGCGGTGATGTCGGGCCGGGCATTGAGCAATTGCGCCAGTCGCTCTGACGCTCCGGCAGCGCGAAGCAGGTCGCCATAGACTTCGGAGAGGGCGCCGAACGCGCCCGCCAGCAGCCCGCCGTAGAGCACGAAAGCGGCGATGGTGCCGCCGGTCATGCGCCCCTCGGCGACGTCGTTGGCACCCTTCCAGATGATCATGATGATGGCGGCAAACATCAGGGCGATGACCACGGCGGTCATGATCGCGCGAAGCAGGATGCGCTTCTTGGCGACCGCGAACACATCCTCGGTGGCGCGGGTGAAGCGCTCGGCTTCGCGGCTTTGCTGGTTGTAGGCCTGGACGATCTTCATGGCGCCCAGCACTTCGCTGGCGATGGTGCCGACGTCGGCAATCCGGTCCTGACTGCGGGTCGAGATCGAGCGGATCCGACGCCCAAGGAACACCAAAGGCAGGACGATCAGGGGGATCGCGATCAGCAGCCGCGAGGCGAGCGCCGGGGCGAGGAAGAACAGGATCACCGCGCAGGCGATACCCATCACGCTGTTGCGAAGCGCGACCGAGATGGTGGTACCGACGGTCTGCTCGATGATGGTGGTGTCGGCGGTGATCCGGCTGGCGATTTCGGCCGGGCGGTTCTCCTCGAAGAAGCCGGGGGCGAGGCGCAGCAGGTTGCGGTGTACCGCGAGCCGGATGTCGGCGACGACGCGTTCGCCGATCCAGCTGACAAAATAGAAGCGGACCGCGGTGGCCAGCGCCATCACCCCCACCAGCACCAGCAGATATTCGAACCAGCGGCCGATATCGCCCGATCCGGAAAAGCCCCGGTCGATGATCAGCTTGAAGGCATAAGGCACGCCCGAGGTCGCGGCAGCCGCGATCAGCAAGGCGATGGCCGCGGCGACCAGTTGCAGGCGGTAACTGGCGGCAAAGCCCCACACCATGCGCAAGGCCGAGAGGTTCTTCGCCTTGGGCGGTTCGGGTCGGGTGGCCATAGGCGATGCGTCTAGCAGTGTGGCGCGCGCGCCTCAATTGCCGCAATGCGGTGAGTGCGGCGCAGCATTTACCTTGCGGGCGGACCCTTTGCGGTCCAGTCTCGTTTCAATTCGGCACCAATCGATCAGGGAATTTGCATGCTCTACGACGCCTATGAAGTGCAACGCTCGTTTCTGGCAGGAGCCGGCCGGGCCGCTTCAATGGGTGCCGGATGGCTCAACAACCCAGCCAACCCCTGGTCCTATGGGTCAATGGGGCCGATCGTCGCCGCCAGCCTCGACGTCTTCGCCCATGCCGCGGCGCCACGCGGCAAGCCCGATTTCGGGATTACGGAAGTCGCCGTCGGGCGCAAGCTGGTCGCGGTCAGCGAAGAGGTGGTGCTGACCAAGCCGTTCGGCCGGCTGAAGCATTTCAAGAAGGACGGGGTGGAAGGCCAGCCCAAATTGCTGATCGTGGCCCCCATGTCGGGCCATTTCGCGACCCTGCTGCGCGGCACGGTCGACCGGATGCTGCCCAAGCATGACGTGTTCATCACCGACTGGCACGACGCCAAGATGGTGCCGGTCGAACAGGGCGGTTTCGACCTCGACGACTATATCGATTATCTGATCGAATTCCTCGAGCTGATGGGCCCGGACTCGCACATGCTGGCGGTGTGCCAGCCGGCCGTTCCGGCCTTCGCCACGGTCGCGCTGATGAATGCCGACAAGCATCCCGCGACGCCCAAGAGCCTGACCATGATGGGCGGGCCGATCGATACCCGCAAAGCCCCGACCGCGGTCAATACGTTGGCCACCGAACGGCCCCACGCCTGGTTCCAGCGCAACGTCATCGCCACCGTGCCGATGATCTATCCGGGGACGGGGCGGAAGGTCTATCCGGGCTTCCTCCAGCTCGCCGGCTTCATGACCATGAACCTGGGGTCGCACCTCGTCAGCCATTGGGAGATGTTCAAGCATCTGGTCGTCGGCGACGAGGAAAGCGCCGATTCAACGCGCGATTTCTACGACGAATATCGCTCGGTCGCCGACATGGCGGCGGAGTTTTACCTGCAGACGATCGATGTCGTGTTCCAGCGTCACCTGTTGCCCAAGGGCGAGATGATGCACCGCGGGCGCAAGGTCGACCCGACCGCGATCACGCGCACCGCGCTGCTGGCAATCGAGGGCGAGCGCGACGATATTTCGGGGCTCGGCCAGACGAAGGCCGCGCTCGACCTGGCGCCCAAGCTAAAGGACGGCAAAAAGGTCTATTACATGGCCAAGGATGTCGGCCATTACGGCATCTTCAACGGCCGCAAATGGCGCGAACGGATCGCCCCGGCAGTCGAGAAATTCATCGCCGCCAACGCCTAAAGCCGTTCCATCCTCAGCCAGCGCGGATCCCCCGACCAGGCGCGACCCAGCGCCATTTGCGCGGCCGCGGCCCGGGCGCCACGGCCGAGGGCGCGTTCCGAGGCGGCGAGGCCGTAGAGCGCCCAGCCATTGTTGGGGGCCTTGGCGAGCGCGGCGGTGAAGGCCTGGCGGGCCTCGTCGTAGCGACCGGCGCGGTACAACGCGCCACCGAGTGACTGGCGCACCGGATAATACCACCACGGCGGCTCCATGTACGGAATGCGGTCCTCGATTTCGACCGCACGGCGATAATGGTCGGCGGCCTGTCCGTGGCGTCCACGCGCGGACGCCAGCCGACCGCGCGCAACATGCTGGGCGAGCTGGATCAGATCGGGGGCGGGAACGCCCTGGTCGACCATCGGCTTCAGCGCATCGGAGCCGCGGATCCGCTCCATCTCGGCCAGTTCGAGGTCGAAGCCGCGTTGGTTGTGCTGCTGGGCGAAGGCGACGGCGCGGGCATAGTGCCGCATCGCCCGGACATAGGCGAGGCGCGGGTCGGGGGCGGGCATCGCCAGCACGTCGGCCGCCGGGGCATATTGCAGCGCCGCGAAATAGGGCGCGGCGTGGATCGCCTGGATCCAGGCAATTTGCGTCGCGGTGTCCGCATCGACGATCCCCGCCAACCGCTTCGACTCGCGGATTGCGGTGGGCAGATCGCCCGCCATTTGCGCCGAGGTGACGATGAAGTGGACGTTGTGCGGATAGTAGCCGAAGCGCACGAACCCCTTGTCGTTGGCGGCGCGGATATAGGCCTCGTCCTGCCGCGCGGCGGCGACGTTGACGCGGATCGAATCCTTCCAGCGGCCGAGCCGGTAATAGATGTGCGCCGGCATATGGACCATGTGCCCGGCATCGCGGGCAAGCCCGGCGGCGAGGCGGTCGGCGGCGGCCTCGGCGCGTTTTGGGTCGGGGCCATTCTCCATCAGATGAATGTAGAGATGTGGCGCCTGCGGGTGGACGGCGTTGCGCGCCATGACCCGCTCGACCAGTGCGATCGCCTCGCCCAGCCGCGGCTTGGCGGCCTGCTTTGTCGGGCTCCCAATAGTCCCACGGCAATGTGTCCATGGCCGCTTCCGCTGCGAGGAGCGCGATGTCGTCGTGCGCAGGGTAATAGCGGGCGACGGTCAGCATCGCGTCGGCATAGGCGCCGTCGAAATCGGCCCGCTTGGCATTCGGATCGGCGGAATAGCGTTTGCTGAGCGCGAGGATGAGCGCGCGCTCGGTCGGGGTGACGTTGGCCGACAGGTCGCGCGCCTTCGCGAGCGTTTCCAGTGCCATCTTGTTGGCGTCGGGCGTCAGCGGGGCATTGATGTTGGGGCCGTGGGCCAGCGCTTCGCCCCACCAGCACATCGCGCAGCCGGGATCGAGCTTCTGCGCGGCGCGAAACGAGGCGATCGCCGCGGCATGGTTGAAGCCGTAGGCGAAGCCCAGGCCCTGGTTGAAGTAACGCTGCGCCATCGGGTTGGCGGTAGAGATCGGGAAGTCGATCTTGCCGAGCCCGTCATACAGCGGGATCGACGCTCCGGGGTCCGCTTGCGCCGCTGCGGCGGCGCTAAGCAGCGCGGTGCGCATGGCGTTGCCGCCGCCGCGACCGCTGCACATGTCGGCCGCGCGCGCCGATGGATCGAGCAAGGCCAACTGGGCCTGGCTGTAGGTTTCGACCGGTGAAATCCCCATCAGGGCGGTCGCCGCCAGTGTGACCGAGAGCGCCTTCAGTCCGTGCATCGCGAGCCTCCCCTCAGAGTCGGATGGTGGTGCCGATGATGTAGCAGATTTTGGGGATGGAGTCAGCGCGGGGTGCGGCGGATTACGGACCGGAGGGCGGCAGCGTTACGTCCTTCATCGGCCGCGCGGGCGTTAGCACGTCCATCATTCGCCGAAGCGCCCGGCGCGCCTTCATCACCAGCCAGATCGACAAGAACACCAGCACGGCGGCGACGATTGCGGCGGCGATCGGGTTGGCAATCGCGAGCGCCAGCAACCCGCCGGTCGCGACATCCTCCATCGTCGAGACGGCGACGTTGCTGTACGGTTCGGGACTGGCGTTGACGAGGGTGCGTGCGCCCGCTTTCCCGGCATGGGCGATGAGCGCGGCGCTGCCGCCGGCGAGGAAGCTGGCAATCTGCCACGCGGGGTCGCCAGCATCGACGATGGCCAGGCTGAGCAGCGCACCACCAACCGGGCGGATGAAGGCGTGGACGCTGTCCCACGCGCTGTCGATCCAGGCGATCTTGTCGGCAAAGAATTCGGCCAGCGTGCCGATCGCGGCGATGCCGAGCACCCAATTATTCGCCAGCACGTCCAGCGCCTGCAGTTGCTCGGGCAATGCGACATAACCGAACTTCATCGCCAGGCCGGTAACCAGTGTGACGAGATATAGCCGCCAACCCGCGAGCAGGCTGGTCGAAGCGGCGAGCGCGATCAGTTCGATGCCGGTCACCACCGCAAACTAGCGTAGCGTGACAAAAGGACAAGGAGTTGGCAGGTAGGCGCGATGAGTGAATTTTCCGATCTTGTGGAGCGCGCGAAAACCAGTCCGGCGGCGGCGATGGATGTGGCCGAGCGGCGGTTGCTGGCGATCGGCTGCCCGTACGACGCGCGGCGCGCCTATGCCGATGTCCAGCAGGCCGCGAGGCTGGGCGACCCCGACGGACGCCGGGCCTGGGTCTATCTGACCGCGGCCGGGATCGGGGTCAAAGCGGACCAGAAAAGAGCGCTGGCCATGCTCGCCGAGCTGGCCAAGGAAGATCGCTTCGCGGCGGTCCAGCTGGCGTTCCTCGGCCACCTCAGCTGTGAGCGCAAGCTTGCCGAAATCACGCCCCGGATCATTTCGAGCGATCCCTATATCGCTTTATTTCCCCAGCTCTTCAGTTCGGCCGAATGCCGCTATCTGGTGGTGCTTGGGACGCCGTGGCTGGAGAAAGCATCGGTGCTCGGCCTCGACGGTCAGCCGCGGATGGACGGCGTGCGTGATGCCGAGTGCTGCAGCATCCCCAACCTCGCCGAAGACCTGGTGGTCCAGGCGATCAACCGCACCATCGCCGCGGCGACCGGGACCAGGCCCGGCTGGGGCGAGCCGCTCAACATCCTGCGCTACAGCCCCGGGCAGCAATATAAGCCGCATCACGACGGCACCGGATCGGACAATGTCTCGGTCCGCAACCTGACCGCACTGATCTGGCTGAACGATGATTATGAAGGCGGCGCAACCGATTTCCCGAAGATCGACGTGCGGGTGCGCGGCGGGGTGGGGGACATGCTGGTGTTCCGCAACGTGCGCGACAACGGCGAGTTCGACGAGCGCATGATCCACGCCGGGCTGCAGGTGACCAGCGGGATCAAGTGGATGGCGAGCCGGTGGATCCGCGGAAAGGATTATCTGGGATGACTAAATCCTCCCCGGCACGAGCGTCGGGTTCGGATTGCCCCCGGCAATCCAACTTAGGTCCGGGGGAACCGAACGACCCGACGCCGGGGGACAGCGAAACATGGTGGAGGGCCGCAAGTAGCGATCCCCCTCCGTCAGCTTCGCTGTAACCTCACCATGGATGGGTAAGATTTACAGGACTTCGAACAATCCCGCAGCGCCCATGCCGCCGCCGATGCACATGGTGGTGATGACATAGCGCGCGCCGCGGCGCTTGCCTTCGATCAGGGCGTGGCCGGTAAGGCGGGCGCCGCTCATGCCGTAGGGGTGGCCGATCGAGATCGCGCCGCCGTCGACGTTGAGCAGTTCATCGGGAATGCCGAGCTTGTCGCGGCAGTAGAGCACCTGCACCGCGAAGGCCTCGTTCAACTCCCACAGGCCGATGTCGTCCATCTTGAGCCCGAAGCGCTCGAGCAATTTGGGGACCGCGAACACCGGGCCGATGCCCATTTCGTCGGGCTCGGTGCCGGCCACCGCCATGCCGACGTAGCGGCCGAGCGGTTCGATGCCGCGCTTCTCGGCGAGGGCGGAGTCCATGATGATGCAGGCCGACGAGCCGTCGCTGAGCTGGCTGGCGTTGCCGGCGGTGATGCTGGTGCCCGGCCCGAGCACGGGGTTGAGCGCGGCAAGTCCCTCGAGCTTGGTGTCGGGGCGGTTGCCCTCGTCCTTGTCGAGGGTGATTTCGTGCATCGTGACTTCGCCGCTCTCCTTGTCCTTGACGCCCATCGTCGCGGTGACGGGGACGATCTCGGCGGCGAGGCGGCCTTCGGCCTGGGCAGCGGCGGTGCGCTGTTGCGAGCGCAGCGCATATTCGTCCTGGGCTTCGCGGCTGATGCCATAGCGCTGGGCGACGGTCTCGGCGGTGCCGAGCATCGGCATGTAGATATTCTTGTGCATCGCGATCAGCGAGGGATCGCCGGAGACGCGCATTTCCGGAGTCTGCACCATCGAGACGCTGTCCTGCCCGCCGGCAGCGACAATATCCATGCGGTCGATGATGACCTGCTTGGCGGCGGTGGCAATCGCCATCAGGCCCGAGGCGCACTGGCGGTCGATGGTCTGGGCGCTGACCCCGACCGGGCAGCCGGCGCGAAGCGCGACCTGGCGACCGATATTGCCCGACTGCGTGCCCTGGGTAAGCACCGCGCCCCACACCACGTCGTCGATCTCGCCTGCCTCGATGCCCGCGCGTTGAATGGCGGGGGCGAGGGAGAGGGCGCCGAGGGTCGCGCCCGGGGTGGCGTTGAACGCGCCCTTGTAGGCGCGGCCGATCGGGGTGCGAGCGGTAGAGACGATGACGGCGTCGCGAGCGGACATGGAGTTTCTCCTAGATGAAAATGAGGCCGAGCCAGCGGGCGGTGAGGGCGGGTTTGGGCTCGCCTTCGATCTCGACCGTGACGTCGTGGTGAAGCAATAATTGGCCGGGCGCCTTGTCGTCGATCGCGGCCAAGGTGAAATGACCGCGCACGCGTTTGCCGGCGCGAACCGGGGCGATGAAGCGGACCCGGTCGAGCCCGTAATTGACCGCCATCTTGGTCGTGTCCGGCACCTGCATCGCGTCGGCGGCCATCCGGCTGAGCAATGACAGCGAAAGGAAGCCGTGGGCGATAGTCCCGCCGAACGGGGTCTGCGCCGCGGCGACCGGATCGACGTGAATGAACTGGCGATCCTCGGTGGTATCGGCGAAAGCGTCGATCCGGCCCTGATCGACCGTGATCCAGTCGGACGAGCCGATGATCTGGCCGACGTGCGCGCGGATGTCGTCGAGGCTGGCGATGGGCATCGACAGCGGGTCTAGGCGCGGGGTGAAGGGCCTGACAAGTCCCCCGCCGATGACGCTACGGCAGGCCCGGATTCATTGCGTTCCGCTCAGCCGCTTTCGGCGAAAGCGAATGTCCTGGGCGGCAAAAGTCGAGACAATGGTCATCAAAATCGCCGAGCGGTCACTGGCGAGCCGATCACCGTCGACGGTGCGATTCTCGAACACCAGTTCGAATTCGAAGCCGGTCGCGCCAAAGCCGATCAGGACGCAACGAATGAACTTGCAACCCTTGCACCCCTCGACCGCGGCGCGGGCGATGTCGGGAACCTGGCCGAGAGTTTCGGGCGGCGTTCGATAGGCGAGCGCCAAAAGCAAGGTGGTGCGGCGCGAGCGGCCATCGGCGAGATTGTGGATCTCGCGTTCGAGCAATTTGGTGTTGGCCATGATGACCTGCTCGCCCGACAGCGCGCGCATGCGGGTCGTCTTGAGCCCGATCCGCTCGATCCTGGCGGTGGTCTTGTCAAAGCGGATCGTGTCGCCACGCCGAAACGGCTTGTCGAACAGGATCGCGAGCGCGGCGAACAGGTCGGAAAAGATGCCCTGCGCGGCGAGGCCGATGGCAATGCCGCCGATGCCGAGGCCGGCGACCAGCGCGGTGACGTTGACGCCGAGATTGTCGAGGATGACGACAATCGCCAGCGCGAACAGGGCAACGCTGACCAGCACGCGGATCAGCGACATGGCGTTGCCGAGCGTGGTCGCCCCGGGATCGTCGCCGACCCGCCTTGCGATCATCGCCAGAACCAGTTCGCGCGCCCAGATGGCACCCTGCAACGCGAAGGCAATGATGAAGAAAATGTCGATCAGGCGCTGCGCGCGCGGTGGCGGCGCGGCATAGGTGGCGACGAGGTCGATCGCGACGATCACCATGAACGCGATGGTGGTGCGCGCGAGCACCCGACCGATGACGCTCTTCCAGCCGATATGCTCCGCCTCGCTCTCGCTGGCGACCATCCGCTGGCCAATGGTGCGCAACACCAGCATCACCCCGACCAGCCCGAGCGCCACCAGAGCGCCGACCAACAACTGGTCGCGATTGGCGAGCGTCCAGTCGATCACGGACTGGGTCGGTACGGCTTCATTGAACATCGCTCGGGGCAATGGCGGAGGAGGGGCGGGGGATCAACCCTCAGGCGGTCTTCGCCTTGCGCGGCTTCTTGCTCAGGAATTTCAGGAATGCCGTCTCGGCGCTGGACAGGCGGCGGCGGGCGCGGGGGCGTTTCAAGCCCTTCAAGGGATCGCGCGGGCGCTCCTTCACCGCATCAAGCAGCGCCGGGTGAACGTAGCTCTTGCGGCTCATCGCCACCGTATTGCCAAGCGCCTCGGCGACGGGCTCGATCACCGTCTTGACGCTGATCCGCGCTTCCTCCTCCTTGGCAAGCAATTGCTCGAAGGCAATCACGCTCGCCCCCCAGGTGCGGAAATGCTTGGCGGTGAAGTCGCCGCCCGAGGCCTCGCGGATGTAGTCGTTGACGTCGCTGCTGCTGATCGGCCGCGGCTCGCCGTCGCCATTGACGTATTGGAACAGCATCTGGCCGGGCAATTCCTGGCATTTGGCGACGATTCGCTTGAGGCTGGAATCGGTGATGGTCGCTTCGTGGACGATGCCGTGCTTGCCCGTATAGCGGATCTTGAGGCGGCCATTCTTCTTCGCCACATGCCGCGTACGCAAGGTCGACAGCCCGAAGCTCTTGTTGGCCTTGGCATATTGCTCGTTGCCGATGCGCATATGCTCGGTGTCGAGCAGGCGGACGACTGCGGCGAGCACTTGTTCGCGGCTCAGCGTCCGGCAGCGAAGATCCTGCTCCACGCGCTTGCGGATCTTGGGGAGCGCCTCGCCGAACTCGCGACAGCCGTCATATTTCGACGCATCCTGTTTGGCGCGATAATCGGCGTGGTAGCGATATTGCTTGCGCCCGCGCGCATCCTTGCCGGTGGCCTGGATATGGCCATCGGGATCCTTGCAGAACCAGGCATCGACATAGGCAGGCGGCAAGGCGAGCGCGTTGAGGCGATCAATCTCGTCACGGTCGGTGACGCGCTTGTCGCCGTCGAAATAGGCCCAGCCATTGCCCTTTTTCTGGCGGGTGTAGCCGGGCTGGCTGTCGGATGAGTGACGCAACATGTGGCGGGATCCTTCGTTTCGGGGTTAAGCGGCGCAGGGCCCGGGTTGTTCCCGGGGCGAAAGGACCAGGATGACAAGATCTCGACGGCAAGCATGTGCTGATCATGGCCACCGACCGCTTCGAGGAGAGCGAATTGTTCGGCCCGCTCGAGGTGTTGCGCGGGCGCGGAGCAAGCGTGGCGCTGGCGTCGCTGACGCTGGAGCCGATCCTGGGCACGGTGCATGACGAACCCGGCAAGAAAATCGCGCCCGACCTGTTGATCTCCGAAGCCACGGAGGGCGATTATGACGCGCTGCTGCTGCCCGGCGGGGTCGGCAATCCCGATCGGTTGCGCATGGAGCCACGAGCGGTGGCGCTGGTCCGCGCCTTTGCCGAGGCGGGCAAACCGGTAGCGCGCGATCTGTCACGGGCCGTGGCTGCTGGTCGAGGCCGACGTAATCCGGGGCAAGCGCGTCACCAGCTGGCCGTCGATCCGCACCGATCTGCGCAATGCCGGGGGCGAGGTGGTCGACGAGGCCGCGGTGACCGATGGCAATATCATCACCAGCCGCAATCCCGACGATGTCCCCGCCTTTACCGAGGCGCTGGCCAGGACCTTGCTTTCCTAACCGACCCTTAGGGATTTGGGTTTACTTACCCCGCCATGAGCAGGGGACAGGATCGCGGCAAGCTGGACTGGCTAGTCGAAGTGGTTGGGGCGTCGGCCCCCGCGGCGGCGACGGGCTTTGCCGCGCTGAAGCTGGCGCCCTTGTGGGGCTGGGGGCTGGGAACGGCCGTCCTTGCCGGGTCCGGCGGCATGTTCGTTCTGGCGTTCGCCGTCATGCGGCTGATCCGGCCGGAGCAACGAATGCTGCCGTTGCCCGCGTTCGAACCGTACGTGGCGCTCGACGACGTGCTGTTGCTCGACGACGTGCTGGCCGATGACGAACTGCTGCTCGACCAGCTCGTGGCGGCGCTCGACGAGCTTCTGCTTGACCAGCCGCTGGTCGAGGCGGCGACCACGGCGGTAGCCGAGTTGCTGCTCGACGACCCGCTGCCCGCCCCGGCGGCCGATTCGCGCGTGGTGCAATTGTTTGCCGCCGGTCGCATGCCGACCGCAGGTCAGCTCAAACAGCGTATCGATCGTCATCTTGCCGAGGGCGAGCGGCCTGTGGTGACCAGCGATGCTTCCGATGCACTGAGCGAGGCGCTCGCCGAACTGCGCCGCTCGCTCCGTCAGGCCTGATTGCCTACTCCGCCACCGTCAGCGCTTCGATCTCTACCAGGATCGACCCGTCGGGCTGGCCGACAGGGGGCCGGGCAAGCGCGATATCAGCGACGATCTGTCCGGGAATCACAAAGTCGGCCTCATCCAGTCCCTCCGTCAGCAAGGCCGCGATCGGCGCCGCGCACGGTCCGGGGACACGCAACGAGATCTGGTGCCGCTCGCCGGCGAAGGTGAGCGAGTTCCAGTCGGTCGAGCGGAATTCGCTAAGTAATATCCTATCTCGCTCGACCCCCGCGCGAGCGAGCAGGGCGCGCAACAGGCCGGCGGCGGCGGTCGACATGGCCAGTTTCATCATCGCGCATCCTCCAGGAAGTCGACGATTTGGGCGATCGTCTTCGGCCCGGGCTCGCGGCCCGCGGCGAAGGTCGGAAACGAAGCGGGGATCATTGACGGCGTCACGACCGAAGCGGGTGGCCGGCACACCCGATGACCGCAGAAAAATTTCGATAGTTCTCAATAGGTGCACGGAAAAATCCTCCCGGCGCAAAACGACTCGGCCATGTGGTTTTTCCAACGCATTTCCTACTTGTCTAGGGCATATCCTATGAATTATAAGGTATTCATGCCGAATGATCCTAGGAAGGTGCTTGAGCGCCTGTGTGCGGAGCGTGGGGAAGACTTTGCCGGCCTGTCGCGGCTGCTCGGCAAGAATCCCGCCTACATCCAGCAATTCATCCGTCGCGGGACACCCCGGCGCCTGCGCGAGGACGAGCGACGAACGCTGGCGCGCTACTTCAGTATCCCTGAATCCATGCTCGGCGGGCGCGACGACGGCGCCCGAAGCGCAGCCCGGGATGATCGCGGTCAGTCGAAGCGCGGTGCGTGCCTCGGCCGGACCCGGGGCGATCCCGGCGAGCGAGGAGGGGCAACCCTATTTCGCGTTCGACCGGCGCTGGCTCAAAGCCCTGACCGGGGCCCCGGCCGAGCATCTGTCGATGATCCGGGTCGAGGGAGACTCGATGGCCCCGACCCTGAACGACGGCGACGACATCCTGCTCGACCTGCGCGCCGCGGGCGAGGCGTTACGCGACGGGATTTACGTGCTCCGGGTCGACGAACGCCTGCTGGTCAAGCGGCTCGCAGTCCACCCGATGGGCCGTCACGTCACCGTCCAGTCGGACAATCCGGCCTATCCCGACTGGCCCGACTGCGCGATCGAGGATGTCGCCTGCATCGGCCGGGTCATCTGGGCGGGGAGGAAGGTGGCTTAGCGCGGATCCTTGCGGCGGTCGTTGAGCCACACGCCGACGGCGCTGACCACGCCAATGGCGAAACCGATCAGCAGCCACTTGATCGGGTCTCCGCGTCCAATGCCGTAGAGCAGGCCGATCACCGGCGCGAGGAACAGGAAGATTCCGCCCGCCTGGGCGTTGCGGCGTGGTTCGGTCATGACCCGCCCATGCCCCGCGCCGCGCCGGCGAGCAAGCGCGGCATGGTTGACGCGGCGTTGACGGCGTTTGTGCGGGCGGCCGAAAGCTTGGGCCGTTAACGGGGTCGTCATGCAGGATTATTTCATCGCCGGCCGAGGTGCCGTGACCGACGCCTTGTCGCTGGTCGACGAATTTGGCGTCGATGCGCCGATGGCCGCAGCGATGCGCGCGGTGCAGAGCCGCGACGCCGGCAACGTGCTCAAATTCTGCCACTGGCGGCAAATCGAACGGCTGTCGGCGCTGCTTGCCAGCAACAATGTCGAAGGATCGCTCCACTAGCGAACGAGTGGACTGGCGCGGTTCAGGCGCGCTGGCTAGGCTGGCGCGATGTTTTCCGGTGGATTGAAGCGCGGGCCCGCCCGACTGCTCGCGGTCGCGGCGTGCGGGTTGGCGCTGGCCGCGCCCGGTTACGCCCAGCAATCCGCGCCCGAGCCTACCGAACTCGACCCGGACGCGCCGATGGATGCGATGCCCGACCTGGGGGTCGACTGGCCCGACATGAATGCGGCCGACCCGGCGCCGCTGCCCGATCCCGAACCGCTGCCCGGCGCAACGTCCGACGTTGCGACCAGCGAACCCGAGGCGGCGGGAGCGTCGATCGACGATTCGGTCGCGGCGCGGCGCTATGCGGTGCGGCTGGAAGGGCTCGGCACGGCCGGGTCAGAAGAGTTGTTGAAGGCGTTCGAGGACCAGTCGGCGCTCGAGCAGGGTGACGATAAGGCGGCCAATGCGGCGACGATCGACCGCCGCGCGCGAGCCGACGGCGAATTGTTGGTCAGCCTGCTCCAGTCCCAGGGCTATTATGATGCCGAGGTCGAGCCCGGAATCGCGCTGGAAGGCGAAGTCATCGCCGTGTCGCTGCGCGCGACGCCGGGGCCACGCTACCGGTTCGAGGCGGTCGACTTCCCCGGGCTCGCCGAGGCCGGCGGCGATGCCGAGGCATTGCGTCAAGCATTCGCGGTCAAGCCGGGCGATCCGGTGGTGGCGAGCCAGGTCATCGCCGCGGGCGTGGCATTGAAGGTCGCGCTCGGCGAGCAGGGCTTCGCCACCGCCGACATCGGAACCCAGGACATCGTGATCGATCACAGCAAGGCAACCGCGCGGCTGGTGCTGCCGGTAGCGCCTGGCCCGGTGGCGCGCTTCGGTGAGATCAGGGTTAGCGGTGAACCGCCCCTCTCCGCGCGGCACGTCGGGATCATTGCGCGGTTCAAACGCGGCGACAAGTTCGAGCGGTCCGAGGTCGACGACCTGCGTCGGGCGCTGGTCGCAACGGGGCTGGTGGCATCGGTCGAAACGCTGGTGGTGCCGCGCGATGGCGGCCAGGTGGTCGATATCGACGTCAAGCTGGAGCCAGCGCCGACGCGGACCATTGCCGGGGAACTGGGCTACGGCACCGGCGAAGGGGTCAAGGTCGAGGGCAGCTGGCAGCATCGCAACTTCTTCAACCCCGAAGGTGCGCTGACCGTGCGCGGGGTGGTGGGGACGCAGGAGCAATTGGCCTCGGTCTCGCTCCGTCGGAGCAATTTCCGCCGCCGCGACCAGGTGCTGACCGCGCTGATTTCGGCCAGCAATGTCGACCGCCAGGCCTATGCCGCCAAAACCTTTCAGCTGTCGGGCGGGATCGAGCGGCAGAGCAATTTCATCTGGCAGAAGAAATGGACCTGGAGCCTCGGCGGCGAGCTGATCGCGTCGGACGAACGCGACACGATCGAGGCGACCGGCGAGGAACGGCGGCGGACCTTCTTCGTCGCTGCGATCCCCGCCAGCCTCGGCTATGACGGCAGCGACGATCTGCTCGACCCGACCAGCGGTTTCCGGCTCGGCGGGCGGATCAGCCCAGAACTCAGCTTTCAGGGCGGCACCTTCCCCTATGCCCGCGCGCAGATCGACGCCTCGGCCTATCGGCGTCTGTCGGACCGCGTGGTCGGGGCGGGACGGATCCGGCTCGGGACCATCCTGGGCGCCGGGCGCGACGATGTCGCCCCGTCGCGGCGCTTCTACTCGGGTGGCGGAAGCTCGGTGCGCGGCTATGGCTACCAGCAGCTCGGTCCGCGGGATGCAGACGGCGATCCCGTCGGAGGTCGTTCGCTGGCCGAATTCAGCCTCGAAGCGCGCGTCCGGCTAAAGGCGTTTGGCGGCAATTTCGGGATTGTCCCGTTCCTCGACGGTGGAACGCTGACCGATTCATCAGCCCCCAGCATGCGTGACTGGCAATTCGGCGCCGGGATCGGCCTGCGTTACTATAGCAGCTTCGGCCCGATCCGGCTCGACGTCGGTACCCCGATCAACCCGCGTTCGGGCGACAGCCGAGTGGCGGTCGCGGTTTCGCTGGGCCAGGCCTTCTAGGATGGACATCGCGACCAGCGAGCCGATCGGCACGCGCAAACATTGGTCGCGGCGGCTGCTGAACGAATTACTGGCGCTGCTGGCAGTGCTCATGTTGCTGCTCGGCGCTGGCCTTGTGTTGCTCGACAGCGCGCCGGGCCATCGCTGGCTGGTCGATCGCATTGCGAGCATGGAGACTGCGACCGGACTGAAAATCCAGATCGGCCGGATCGATGGCTCCATCTTCGGCACCTCGCGGCTGCGCAACGTCCGCGTATCGGACAGCAAGGGCGTGTTCCTGACCTCGCCCGATATAGTGCTCGACTGGGCACCGGGCGCGTGGATTGGCAACCGGCTGCACATCGACCGGGTCGAGGCGAACCGGGTGACGCTGTCACGGCTGCCCGCGCTCAAGCCGACCGGGCGCACCGGACCGCTGTTGCCCGGTTTCGATATCCACATCGGCCGGCTCGATATCCGCCGGCTGGAGCTTGGTTCCGCGGTGACCGGCACCCCGCGGGTCGGCGCGCTGAGCGGGTCGGCCGACATTCGCCGCGGCCGCGCGCTGGTCCGGCTCGACGCGGCGGTGCGCGGGGCGGACCGGATCAAGCTCGTGATCGACGCCGAGCCCGATCGCGACCGCTTCGACATTGCCGCGCGCGCGAGCTCGCCGACCAACGGGCTTCTGCCGGCGCTGTTCGGGTCGAAACGCCCGCTCGAGCTCGAGGTGAAGGGCGACGGCCGGTGGTCGCGCTGGCGCGGCACGGCGGCGATGAACCTGTCGGGCCGCCCGGTGGCGCGGCTGGCGCTGGCGGCGGATTCGGGCCGCTACCGGCTGTCGGGCAAGATGGCCCCCGCGCCATTCCTCAAGGGCCGGCTGCAGCGCCTCGCCAGTCCGACGATCGATGTCGCGGGCACCGGGACGCTCAAGAATCGGCTGCTCGACGGCCAGCTGCGACTGTCAACGCCGTCGCTTCGGGCGGTGGCGCGCGGGGCGATCGACCTTGGCGCGAACGAATATCGCAATGTCCGTATGGGGGTCGACTTGCTCCGTCCCGCGGCATTGTTCCCCAACATGAGCGGCCGCAACGTGCGGCTGGTGTGGACGCTCGACGGCGCGTTCGGCAGCGCCAGTTACGCGTACCGCCTGACCAGCCCGCAAGTCGCGTTCGACCGCACCGGCTTCTTGGATGTCCGCGCCGAAGGGCGAGGCCGGGGCTCACCGTGGCCGATGCGCGTGCCGCTGCGGCTGCAGGCACGTGCCGTGACCGGGGTTGGCGATGTCGCCGGCGCGATCCTCGCCAATGTCCGCCTTGAGGGCATGCTCAGCGTGACCGACAAACTGGTGCGCGGCGACGATCTGAAGCTCACGAGTAGCAAGCTGAACGGCAAGGTCTCGCTGCTGATCGACCTGACCAACGGCCAGTTCGACATCGTCATTTCGGGCGGGCTGACGCGCTATTTGATTCCCGGCATCGGCATCGTCGACGTCAAGACCGACCTGCGGGTCATCCCCGGCCCGAACAAGAAGGCCCGCGTGGTGGGCAAGGCCGAGGCGTGGGTCCGTCGGCTCGACAATCGCTTCTTCGCCGATCTCACCGGCGGCCTCCCCCGCCTCACCACCGACCTCGAGCGGACTACCGACGGCATCCTCCATTTTTCCAATCTTCAGCTCTATTCGCCCAGGCTCCGGCTCACCGGCTCGGGCATCCGCCGCCGCGACGGGACGTTCCACATCGAGGCGAGCGGGCGACAGTCGAAATATGGCTCGCTTCGCCTCGTGCTCGACGGGCGGATCGAACGGCCCAGGGTCGAACTGTTCCTGCCCAGCCCGAACGAGGCGATGGGCATCCGCGACATGCGGCTGTCACTCGATCCCAAGGGTTACGGCTTCGACTATCGCGCAACCGGCGGATCGCGGCTCGGGCCGTTCACGTCCAACGGGCGAATCCTGCTGCCCAAGGGCGGCCGCGCGACCATCGCCATCGCGGCGTTGAACGTCGCCGGATCCGTCGCGCGGGGTGATCTGCGCTCCGACCCCGGCGGCTTTACCGGTCAGCTCGCGGTGAGTGGGGCGATCGGCGGCAATCTCGGCTTCCGCCCGGTCAGTGGCAATCAGTTGATCGAGGCGCATTTGACCGCGACCGACGCGCGGCTCGCAGGATCGCCCGCCATCGCCATTCGCGCCGGCAAGCTCGACGGCACCATCCTGCTCGAGGACGGGCGTACTTCGCTCGACGGGACCTTCATCGGGCGCGGGCTGGCCTATGGCGCGATCGACATCGCCCGGCTCACCGCCAGCGCCAAACTGGTCAACGGATCGGGACAGGTCCGCGCCGCCATCGCCGGGCGACGGGGCAGGGCATTCGACCTCGTCGCGCTGGCCAATGTCACTCCCGACCGGATCAGCGTCACGGGGCGCGGGGTGGTCGACCGGAGAACGCTGATTCTGGACAGCGCGGCAGTGCTGACGCGTGAGGGTGATGGCTGGCGAGTGGCACCGACCCGGGTGCGCTTCGGCGGTGGCCGCGCCACTTTGTCGGGTCGCACCGGGTCCAGCCCCGAAATTCGCGCCGACCTTCAGACGATGCCGCTTCAGTTGCTCGATATCGGCTGGCCCGACCTCGGGCTGGGCGGGATCGCGACCGGGCGGCTCGACTATCGCTGGCGCGGACCCAATGGCGCGCCGAGCGGTCGCGCCGATCTGAAGGTGCGCGGGTTGAGCCGAGCCGGTCTCGTCCTGTCGTCGCGGCCGATCGACGTCGGGCTGGCGGCGGTGCTGGAAGGCGGCAAGGCGGCACTCCGCGCGGTGGCGGTCAGCGACGGCAAGACCATCGGCCGCGCCCAGGCCCGCTTCGCGCCGCTTGGCCGCGGCCCGATCATCGCGGAGCTGGTCAATGCGCCGATGCAAATGCAGGTGCGCTATTCGGGGCCCGCGGACACCTTGTGGCGGCTGTCGGGAGTCGAGATCATCGACCTCTCCGGCCCGGTGGCGATCGGTGCCGACATCACCGGCCGGCTGATCGATCCCCGGATCCGCGGGTCGATCCGCACCGCAGGGGCGCAGGATCGAGAGCGCGGTGACCGGCATGGTGGTGCAGAATGTCGCCGCCAGCGGTCGCTTCGGCGGATCGCGGCTGGTGTTTGACCGGATCGCCGGCGTGACCCCTGCGGGCGGCACCGTCGCCGGCGCGGGCTCGGTCGATTTCTCGGGCGGCCGACCGGCGCTCGATCTCAAGTTCAACCTGGTCCGCGCCTCGATCCTCGACCGCGACGATATCGCCGCCACGGTCACTGGCCCGCTGGCGATCCGGTCGGGCGGGCGCGGCGGGCGCATTTCGGGCGACCTGAAACTCGATCGGGGGCGCTTCACGCTTGGTCGGGCGAGCGCCGCCGCCTCGGTGCCGCGGCTGCAGGTGCGCCACGTCGGGCGCGATGCCGAAGACGTGATCACCATCGCCGATCTGACCCCGTGGACGCTCGACGTAAAGGTTGCAGGCGGCGATTTGACGGTGCGCGGGCTCGGCATCGACAGCCGCTGGACAACCGATCTCGCGATTACCGGGAATGTTTCCGCCCCGCGCCTCAACGGCCGGGCCGATCTGATCCGCGGCAATTATGAATTTGCGGGGCGCGGCTTCCGGCTGGAACGCGGGATCATCCGCTTCCGCGGCGAAAGCCCGCCCGACCCGCTGCTCGACATCCGCGCCGAGGCGCAGGTCCAGGGGCTGGAGGCGGCAGTCACCGTGCGCGGCACCGGGCTGAAGCCCGAAATCGCCTTCACCTCGGTACCTTTATTGCCGCAGGACGAATTGCTGTCGCGTATCCTGTTCGGCACCTCGATCACCAACCTGTCGCCGGCCGATGCCGTCCAGCTGGCGTCGGCGGTTGCGGCGCTGCAATCAGGCAGCGGGAGCCTCGACCCGATCAACGCCATTCGCCGCGCGGTCGGGCTCGACCGGCTGCGGATCGTCCCGGCGGATGTGGCGACGGGGCAGAAAACCGCCATCTCGGCGGGCAAATATCTCGGCCGCAAACTCTATGTCGAGGTGATCAGCGACGGGCAGGGCTATTCCGCCACGCGCGTCGAATATCAGGTCACCCGCTGGCTCTCGATCCTGTCGTCGATCTCGACGATCGGCCGGACCAGCGCGAATGTGCGGGTAAGCAAGGATTATTGAGCCGTCATGCAAGCATGGCGCGGCAATCCAGTTGCGCCGCTGGATTGCTGCGCTACGCTCGCAGTGACGAATTCGAGGGGCCCCCGCATGATCAACTGGAATTTCCGCAAACCCGTTCTCTCCCGCGACGAGATGCCCGAGCATCACCGGCTGGCGAAGACGCTCGGCTGGCCGCATCTGGTCGCGCTGGGCGTCGGCGCGATTGTCGGAACCGGCATCCTCACCCTGATCGGGGTCGGCGCGGGGAAAGCCGGGCCGGCGGTGATCCTGTCGTTCGCGATCGCCGGGCTAATCTGTGCCTGCGCCGCGTTGGCCTATGCCGAAGTCGCGACCATGATCCCCGCGTCGGGCTCGGCCTACACGTATAGCTACGTCGTGTTCGGTGAGCTGATCGCGTGGATGATCGGGGTTGCCCTGATCCTCGAATATAGCCTGGTGGTGAGCGCGGTCGCGGTCGGCTGGTCGGGCTATGCCGCAGGATTCCTTCAATCGGTCGGCATGGGCTTGCCCGCCGCTCTGATCAACGGACCCGAGCTTGGCGGGGTCGTCAACCTGCCGGCGATCTTCATCATCGTCGTGGTCGCCGGCCTGCTGATCGCCGGCACACGTGAAAGCGCGACGCTCAACGCCATCCTCGTGGTCATCAAGCTCGCCGCTCTGGCCCTGTTCATCGCGGTCGCGCTGCCGGTGTTCGACTCCGGCCATTTCCAGCCGTTCATGCCCAACGGCTTCCCGCGCACGCGGGCCGCCGGGCAGTGAAGTCGGGGTGATGGCCGCGGCGGCGATCATCTTCTTCGCTTTTTACGGGTTCGACGCCATCGCCACCGCGGCGGAGGAAGCCAAGAATCCCGACCGCGATCTCGCCATCGGCATCGTCGGGTCGATGGTGCTGTGCGTGATCATCTACATGCTGGTCGCGGCCGCCGCGATCGGCGCAGTCGTCACCACGCGTTTCGCCGACAGCCCCGAACCGCTGGCGCTGATCCTGCGCGAAATCAACCAGGGCTGGGCGGCGCGCATCCTCGGCGCGTCGGCGGTGATTGCGCTGCCGACCGTGATCCTCGCCTTCTTCTATGGGCAAAGCCGGATCTTCTTCACCGTGGCCCGCGATGGCCTGTTGCCGGGATCGCTGGCCAAGGTGTCGAGCCGCGGCACCCCGGTCAGGATCACCATCTTCACCGCGATCGTCGTGTCGATCATCGCCGGGCTGGTGCCGCTGGCGGATATCGCCGCGCTCGCGAATGCCGGAACTTTGGTGGCGTTCGTGGCGGTGTGCGCGGCGATGCTGGTACTGCGCGTGCGCGAGCCCAATCGCGAGCGGAAGTTCACCACCCCGCTGCCGTGGGTGATCGGGATCGGCGGAATCCTTGGCTGCCTCTATCTGTTCATCAGCCTGCCGACCAAGACCCAGCTCTTCTTCCTTGCCGCGCAGGGGATCGGGCTGATCCTCTACTCCATCTACGGCCACGGCGCGGCGGCGAAGTCGCGGGCCAGGGCCGGAGCGATAACGAATGGCTGACGCCAGGCGGCGGCTGACCAATATCGTCGGGGGAAGCGCGGGCAATCTGGTCGAATGGTTCGACTGGTACGTCTACTCCGCCTTCGCGCTCTACTTCGCGCCGGTGTTCTTCCCCAAGGGCGATACCACCGCGCAATTGCTCAACACCGCCGCAGTGTTCGCGGTCGGCTTCGTGATGCGGCCGATCGGCGCGTGGGTGATGGGAATCTATGCCGACCGGCGCGGACGGAAAGCGGGGCTGACCTTGTCGGTGTCGCTGATGTGTCTGGGCTCGCTTGATGATCGCCTGTGCCCCGACCTATGCCAGCGCCGGTTTGCTCGCGCCCGCCATCTTGATCGCGGCGCGGATGATCCAGGGCTTAAGCCTGGGCGGCGAATATGGCTCGAGCGCGACCTATCTGTCGGAAATGGCGGGCAGGGAGCGGCGCGGTTTCTGGTCGAGCTTCCAATATGTCACCTTGATCGCCGGTCAGTTGCTGGCGCTCGCGCTACTGCTCGCGCTTCAGGCGCAGCTTGGCGAAGCGAGGATGGAAGCGATCGGCTGGCGGATCGCCTTCGGGGTCGGGGCGGTGCTGGCGGTGGTGGTGTTCATCATCCGCCGGGGCCTCGACGGAGACCGAGAATTACCAGAAGGTGGTCGCTGCGGGGGACCGTCCCAAATCGAGCGGGACTAACCTGTTCCGCGACCACCCCAAGGAAGCCTTGCTGGTGATGGCGCTGACCGCCGGGGGCACGCTCGCCTTCTATGCCTACACGACCTACATGCAGAAATATCTCGCCAACACAGTCGGCTTCGACCGCGCGGTGGCATCGCGGATCATGACCGCGGCGCTGTTCGTCTTCATGCTGCTGCAGCCGCTCGGCGGGGCGCTGTCCGACCGCATCGGGCGGCGGCCGGTGATGATCTTCTTCGGCATTGCCGGCGCGCTGTCGACCTATCCGCTATTCGTGACGCTGGAGACGACCACCAGTCCGTATCGTCGCCTTCGGGCTGGTAATGGCGGCACTGGTGATGGTCACCGGCTACACCTCGATCAACGCGGTGGTGAAGGCCGAGCTATTCCCGGCGCATATTCGCGCGCTCGGGGTCGCCTTGCCCTATGCCATCGCCAACACCCTGTTCGGTGGCACGGCGGAATATGTTGCGCTCTATCTGAAGCAGGTCGGGCATGAGCGGTGGTTCTACATCTACGTCTCGGTAGTCATCCTCGGCTCGCTGATCGCCTATGTGCGGATGCGCGAGACCAAGCACAGCAGCCTGATCAATGACGATTGATCGCGCCGACGTCGAGCGGATCACTTTGGTCGTGTTCGGCTTGCTGGTACCGATCATCCTTGGAAGCTCGCTGACCATCTTCAACGACGGCGACGTGCGCTGGCATATCGCCGCGGGGCAATGGATGATCGATCACCGCGCGGTGCCGAGGACCGATCCCTTTTCCTTCACCTACGCCGGCCAGCCGTGGATGGCGTTCGAATGGGGTTCGCAACTGGTTTACGGCGCGGCGCATCGCCTAGCCGGGTTTGGCGGGGTTGCGGCGGTGGTTACCGCCGCGCTGGTCGCGCTGCATCTTCTGGTGGTCGCACAGGCCCGCCGGTGGGTCGGTCCGCTGGGCATTGTGGCAACGGTTATCCTGTTGGATCTAATACTCATTCCCATGATCCTCGCCCGCCCGCACCTGCTCGGCTGGGTGATGCTCGCACTGTGGCTCACGATCCTGCTCAAGGCGCGGGAAGAGGACCGCACTCCGCCACTCGCCGCCGCAGCGCTGATGACTTTGTGGATCAACCTCCACGGCAGCTTCGCCATCGGGCTGGTTATCGCCGCCTTCGTCGCGCTCGATGCTTGCGTGGCCGCAAAGTGGCGCTGGCCGGTGGTCCGCGGATGGGCCTTGTTCGGTTTGCTGTCGGCGCTGGCGGCGATGATCAATCCCAATGGCATGCACGGCTTCCTCTACCCGTTGGAGATCGCGCAACTGACCACGTTGCCGCTGATCGTCGAATGGCGACCGAGCAACTGGGGACGGACGCCCTTGTTCTTCGTCGCGCTTGGGGTTGCTGCGCTGCTGATGGCGTGGCGGGGGGTAAAGATGCGGCCGGTAATGAGCGGGTTGCTCCTGTTCCTGCTGGTCATGGCGTTTCACCAGATGCGGCACCAGGCGGTGCTGGCGATTGTCGCCGCAATGCTGTTGCCGAGGGCGCTGGGCGAGGCGGAGCGACCAGTGCTGTTCGCCGATCCCCTGCAGCGGCGGCTGGTCAGGGGGGGCGTAGGAGTGGCGCTCGCGGGGTTGTTGCTGTTTCGGGTGCTCAACCCGCTCGAGCCGGCGGAGAACGGCGCCAATCCGACCTCGGCGATCGCGGCCTTGCCGGAAGACCTCAGGACCGCGCCTGGACTCAACGGCTACGGCTTTGGGGGACCACTGATCCTAGCGGGGATCCGGCCTTACATCGATGGCCGGTCGGACATGTATGGCGATGCTTTCTTTCTCGATTACCAGCGCATCCTGGACGGGGACCGCGCGGCATTCGATCGGGCCGCGGGTCGCTTCGGCCTGCGGTGGACCATGCTGCCGCCGCGCTACGACAAGCTGATTGGGCAGCTCGATTCAGACCCGGCGTGGCAGCAAATCTACGCCGACCGAAACGCCGTGATCCACCGCCGCCGTTAGCGCTTCCAGAAACCCTCGAGTTCCTCGCGAAGATCGGTCAGGCTCGAACTCTGCCAGCCGTCGGACAGTTCGGCGTCCGACTGTCGGTTGCCCTTGAGATAGGATGGCCGGGCCCATTGATGGGTTGCGACTTCGGGCTTCACCTTGGACAGTGACGCGATGTTGAACGGACTGGCGAACTTGAGTCCGACTTGGCCCCCGCGCGACCAGGTCACCACTGCGAAATGCTGTCCCGCGCCGCCCATATCGAGCAGAACTTCCGAATTGCAGGCGAAGGCGACATCGCTGTCGACCAGCGCGCCGGTTTCCGAAATATTGCGCAGGCGGACGCGGGTGCTGTCGTGGCTGAAGTGGATTTCACCCCACCAGATGAGCGGATGGCGAAGCGCGACGCGGCGTTGCGCCCCGGTCGGCTCATCAACCGGTTCGGCAGGCTTGACGGACACCTTGGCAACCCGGGCGGCGACGGGCGCAACGGCCAATTCGGGAAAGCTGCGTTTCAGAACGTCGAGCAGCATGGCGTCACGCGCGGCATCGTCACCGCCAACCTGGGTCTCGTGGGCGAATTCAAGGCCGATGCGGTCGCCCTTGATCCAGCGCACCGCACATTCGACCGGGGTGCAATCGCCGAGCCCGAGATGAACTTTCTGCCACATGTCGAGCACGACATCGGTGCTCACCATGGCTCCCCCGCCCGACAGGTTGATCAATTCGACCGAATGGCTCTTGCGGCCGACCTTCAAGGTCGCGGTCTCGGCCTGGAGCCGGTGACGATCGTCGTCGCGGTGATTGACGTTGCGTACCGAGTCGCGCGGCACGGCAATCGAGCCCAGGCCCTTGGCCTCGTCCGCACCCGACGGCTTCTTGCCGGGCATCAACGGACCCGACGGATGCAAGCCCGCGCCCTTATCGATCGCGGAGCGGAAACTATTCATTGATCGGACCTCGCATGCCATGACGCGGCCACAGTGACGCGCTTTGGTTACGAAAGGGCTAATTGCCGCCCTTGCAGTCCGATCGACGCCGCTTCCGATCAGGCCGAATAATACATATCGAATTCGACCGGACTGGGGGTGGTCTCCCAGCGCATCACCTCGTCCCACTTCAATTCGATATAGGCGTCGATCTGGTCGTCGCTGAACACGTCGCCCTTGGTCAGGAAGGCGCGGTCGTTGCCCAGGCTGACGAGGGCTTCGCGCAGCGAGCCGCAGACGGTCGGCACGTTGACCAGCTCGGCCGGGGGCAGGTCGTAGAGATTCTTGTCCATCGCCTCGCCCGGATGGATGCGGTTCTGGATGCCGTCGAGGCCCGCCATCAGCAGCGCGGAATAAGCGAGGTAGGGATTGGCCATCGCATCGGGAAAGCGGAATTCGACGCGCTTGGCTTTCTCGCCCGCGCCATAGGGAATCCGGCACGAGGCCGAGCGGTTGCGCGACGAATAAGCCAGCAGCACCGGCGCTTCGAAGCCCGGGACGAGGCGCTTGTAGCTGTTGGTGGTCGGATTGGTGAAGGCGTTGAGCGCCCGGGCGTGCTTGATCACGCCGCCGATGAAATAAAGCGCCATTTCGCTGAGGCCCGCATAGCCATTGCCGGCGAACAGCGGCTTGCCGCCCTTCCAGATCGACATGTGGGTATGCATGCCGCTGCCATTATCCTTGGCGATCGGCTTGGGCATGAAGGTCGCGGTCTTGCCATAGGCCTGGGCGACCATGTGGACGACATATTTGTAGACCTGCATCCGGTCGGCGGTCTCGACCAATTTGCCGTAGGTCAGGCCCAGCTCGTGCTGGGCGGCGGCGACTTCGTGGTGGTGCTTGTCGCACGGCAGGCCCATTTCGAGCATCGTCGAGACCATCTCGCCGCGGATGTCGACCGCGCTGTCGACCGGGGCGACGGGGAAATAGCCGCCCTTGGCGCGCGGCCGGTGGGCGAGGTTGCCGCCTTCATACTGGCGCGACGAATTGCCCGGCAGCTCGATGTCGTCGAGCGCGTAGAAGCTCGTGGCGTAGCTGTCCTCGAAGCGGACGTCGTCGAACATGAAGAATTCGGCCTCGGGGCCGACGAACACCGTGTCGCCGACGCCGGTCGCCTGGAGATAGGCTTCCGCGCGGGTCGCCGTCGAGCGGGGATCGCGGTTGTAGAGTTCGCCAGTCGGCGGGATCGACGATGTTGCACACCATGATCATCATCGGCGTGGCCGAAAAGGGATCGACATAGGTCGCGCCGAGATCGGGCTTGAGGATCATGTCGCTCTCGTTGATCGCCTTCCAGCCCTCGATCGACGAGCCGTCGAACATGAAGCCGTCGGTCAGCATGTCCTCGTCGATCGCGCCCGCGACCATCGAGAGATGCTGCCACTTGCCCTTGGGGTCGGTAAATCGAAGGTCGACCCACTCGATCTCCTGCTCCTCGATCGACTTCAGAATCTTCGCTGCTTCGCTCGCCATGACCGCATCCTTGAATGTGAGAATCGGCGGATCCCCGCCGCCGTTGGGGATAGCGATTCCGCAACCGCGAGAAGGAAGGAAGGCGCGGGTGAACTTTTCACGCCGCGCGACCCGGGCGAGTCGCGACCCGAGGCGACGTTGAACTGGCGCGCGGAAGGTCGCAAAAGTCGCACTACGTTGTGCGACCTTACAGGGTTTTCGGGGGTGGAAAGAAAGTTTAAGGTTATGAATTGTCGCGTTCATGAACCTATCTGGAGCATATTTTGAGCGTGTAGGAAAGTGATTTTTTAGTCGTCAGCACTCGCCCGATGAGTGTCCGCTTTCGACCCATTGCGGACATTAGCCAGACCTTGAGCTAACCCCGACCTGCTGGACAATATCAGCGAAACGACGGTCGCTGCGTAGCTGCTCAAGCGCAGGATCGACTGCTGCGAAAAGCATCGCGTGATCCCGCTTTTCCAACGCTTTGTGCAGCCAGCGGATGGCAGCGTCATTCTCGCCCATCGCTGAGTAGATCGCGGCGATGTCAAACGGGCAGACGTAGCGATCGGCCGCGGCTGCCTCCATTTCCCCGGCGATTACTCGCGCGTCGGCTGTGTGACCGGCAGAGGCATTTGCATAACCAAGAGCGCCAAGCGCGAACATCGTTCGCCCGCCCGCTCGCACCGCGTCGTGCGCAGCGGCGAGCGAGTCCTCGGCCCGTCCCAACGAGGCGAACACGAAGACCAATTTATAAAAGATCCGAAACTCATTCGGAAAGAAAACGAGCGCTTTCTCAAGCACCTCCGCGGCTTCAGCCGGGCGTCCCGCGAGGTCCAGCGCGTTAGCCACCTGCACGATGGCGGCAAGCGACAGCGGGTCGGTCTCCGCGGCTGCGCGCGCCTGTGCAATCGCATCCTTATGCTGAGCGGTCGCTGACAGCAGCCGCGAAAGATGGTGTCGCGCCATCGGTAAGGCCGGATCCAGCTCCACCGCCGTTCGAAGATGCCGTTCCGCCTGAGCCGCGTTCCAGTCGTGGACGAAGGCGATCAACCCCAAGGACGCATGCGCGTCGGCAAGTTCGGGATCAATCGACAATGCCCTTTCGCCGCCTCGCGCGCCTGCGCATAGGCGGCCTCCGGCTCGACATAAGTGTGGTTGCCCAGAAGCACGAAGGCATCAGCGAGCCCTGCGTAGGGGCGCGCATAATCCGGGTCGTGCGCGATGGCTTCGCGGAACAGCGCCACCGCCTCGTGGAGCGAAGCCTCAGTGCCGCGGTTCCAGCAATGCCGTGCCATGAGGGTCGCTTGATAAGCCTTGCGTCGGGCACATGCTGCGGCGGACCGAGCTCGCCCGGCAGGAGTTTCACCCTCAGCTGCGAAACGATCGCTTCGGAAATCTCGTCTTGGATCGCAAAGACGTCGGTGAGTTCCCGATCGAACTGCTGCCCCCAAAGATGATGGCCTGTCCTGGCGTCAATCAGCTGGGCGGTGATTCGGACCCGGTTACCGGCCTTGCGAACACTGCCCTCTACAACGTGGCTCACCCGGAGCTGCGCCGCTAGCGCCGTGATCTCCACGGGCTTGCACTTGAAGGTGAAGGACGTGTTCCTCGCCACCACGCTCAGCGCGGAAATCTGTGATAACCCTAGGATCAAATCCTCGGTGATGCCGTCGCTGAAATATTCCTGGTCGGGGTCGTTGCTGACGTTAGCGAGCGGCAGGACACAGATCGACAAGCCAGTCGGGCGCGCCTCGGCGGTAGCTTCGGCCTTCGTCCTCCCGACCAGCTCAACGACGCTGTCGTAGATCTTGCTCCATCCCGCAGCGTTTGCGTCGCCGTCCCAATTGTTGAGCGCGGCGCACTGGATCTGGTTGAACGGCATTGGCGGCATCATCCCGTCGAGACTGATCTGCACGAGAGTCCCTGCATTGCGCGCAGCGTCCGCTTCCGCGCGCACCCATTGCGACTTGGCCGCGTCGGCCGACCATAGCACCAGCACGGCTTTCGCGGCGCGCAGCCGCTCCTCGATCACGTCGCCGTACGATCGGTGAGCCGGTAAATCATCGTCCCACCAGACGCTCAAACCCAAGCTTCGAAGAAGCTCCGCGATGCGCCGCGCCTGCACCTCGCTCGAACGAGCATAGGAGATGAAAACTTCGTTAGAAGCGGTTCCAATCACGCACCCATGCTACCCTCGGTAACCCGGGCTCACAATGTTCGCTTTTTCCACCCCTTCTTACGATAGCGGCATAACGTCCGCTTTCGACCCATTGCGGACGTTAGCTGAGCCGCTCACAATCCCCGCGATCAGGGGCAAGATGAGACGTGGATACTGAACGGTTGCGTTCGTGGATCGAAGGAAGCGCGTGGATGGCCTGTTGGCACCGCTCATGCGGGCAGCTCCGCAACTTACGTTGGGAAGCAACTGGCCGCTGCTAAACCTGACCGACGAGCAAAGGCGCGAGGCGATAGCCGCACTGGATGCTGCGCTTACCGACGCCTTGCTACACGGTCCTACTCTCGCTCGATGGAGCGGCTTCCATAAATGAGTCGCAACAGCACTACCGCATTATCGACCGAGCGTGGGGATGTCGTGTCAGCTGGCGACGGCGGTTTACGAGGCTTTGGCCTTCGAACATTTCCAAGAACGCTAATGTCCGCTTTCCACCCGTTCCTGCCGCTAGTACCCTTTGTGCTTACTGGAGTTCGAAGGACTCGCGAGCAACGGAAAAGTAGTCTGGTGATGGCCACCGCGAGGCGGCATAGGCTGTGGGAAAATCGACAGGAAGGAATGATATGCGCCCGATCGCGTTGCTGTTCGCCGCCTCCGCAGGCTTCCTCGCCGCAACGGCGCCCGAATCGGCCAAGGGCTCGGTGTACATGAGCCTGATGGGCGAGCCTTACTGGACGAACGAGGCCGGCGAACATCCGTTCGACCAATGGTTGAAGACCGCCGACCAGGACGGTGACGGGACGGTTTCCAGCGTCGAGTTCAGGAATGACGCCGACGCCTTTTTCGCCAGCCTCGACACCAGCGGCGACAAGATCATCGATGGCGACGAGATGGCCGCCTACGAGCAATTGGCGCCGGGCAGGACCAGAGCCGCCGGCGGCGGCGCCAAGCTGCCGTCGAGCGCCCGGTCCAAGCCCACCTCCTCGGCGCCGGTAGAAGAGGGGCAGGTCGCGCTGGTGACGAGCGGCAACGTGCCCTCGGCCACCCGCATCCATCCCGGAGGCGGCAGGATCAATTTCGCCGAAGTGCCGCAGCCGGTGGCAATGGCCGACCGTAATCTCGACCGGCGGGTGACGCTGGAGGAGTTCCGGAAAACGGCAGACCGGCGGTTCACTAACTATGATGTCGACAAGGACGGGCGGCTGACGCGCAAGGAACTGCGCTGATCGCGGGGGAAGAGCGTCGGCCTCGAGCCCTTACTGATAGTCGACCTGGACGTTGACCGTGCCGCTGTAGACGCCGTCGCTGGTGGTCGGGGTCAGCGTGATCGACCCGCCGATGGTGAAGTTGACGCCGTTCGAGCTGCTGTTGTTGAAGGTGATCGAGTTGGGGCCGGTCAGCGACATCCGCAGCGTTGCGCCGTTGGCGGCATTGGTGAGGTTGGACGCGGTCTTGATGATCGTCACGGTGGAGCCGTTGGTGCCGCGCAAATTGTAGGTCGGTACGCCGGTCGCGCCCGAGCAGATCAGTTGTGGAGTGCCGCCGCCGCAATCGCGGACGTTGGTCGTGCTCAGCGAAATGGTGCGGTTGGCGGTCAGACCGTTGAGGATGATGGTACCGAAGTTCATCGTGCCCGACGCGGTGAAGGTGAGCGGCTTGACGACCTTGGCGCGGACCTCGATCGGCGCGGTGACGCTGACCGGCGCCGCGACCGAGGGGGCGGCGGCGATCATCCCGATCAATCCAATTGTCAGCTTGCGCATCGAAGGTCCGTTCCCTGGGTCGGACCGGGGCTAGCGCATCGCGGTTACTTCATCGTTAACCATCCCCGATCCCTCGACCTCGCTCGGGACGAACGGACTTCGGGGTCAATAGGCCCGGCGTTGCGCCGCGATCAGCATGCGCAGCAGCATCGCGACGGGGCGCGGGACGCCGACCTTGCCTTCCAGCCACAGGCTGACCGTCGAGCGCGATGACGCCAATCGCCGCCGCGAGATCGCGCCTGGGTGCGATAGCCGAGGCTGCGCATCGCCGGTGCGAAGCTCGTCGGGCGACATCGAGGCGGAGGCCGGATGCGGAGGAGTCGGATCGGGCATCCGCCGTCATTGCGGCGATGCCACTTTTGTCAGATCGCATCGCGCCCCGGTCGCCGGTGCGGATGCGGATGGCCTGCTCGACCGGGATGACGAAAATCTTGCCGTCGCCGATACGGCCGGTGCGGGCGGCGGCCTCGATCGCGTCGACGACGCGGTCGACCTGGTCGTCCTCGACCACCACCTCCACCTTCACCTTGGGCAGGAAATCGACGACATATTCGGCGCCGCGATAGAGCTCGGTATGGCCCTTCTGGCGGCCGAAGCCCTTGACCTCGGTGACGGTGATTCCGCTGACGCCGACGTCGTGAAGGGCATCCTTCACATCGTCGAGCTTGAACGGCTTGATGATGGCTTCGATCTTTTTCATGCGCCCGCCTCCTCTGCAAATGGCTATGCACGCACTGCGCTGCCCAATTGCCGCAATTGGCGGCCATGGCCATCTTCATGAAAGCCATCATCTTTCCGCCGGCCAGGGCTCGCGCCTCGGTCATCTGACCGACGACCGGCCCAAATGCCTGATCGACTTCGCCGGGCGCACGCCTGCTCGACCGCCAGCTGGACACGCTCGCGCCGAACGGCGTCGACGAAGTCGGTGGTCGTCACCGGCTTCCGCGACGACCAGATCGAGGCGTGCGCTGGCGCGCCGCGCCGGTGGACCGCAGGTGCGGACGGTGTTCAACCCCTTCTACAAGGTCGCCGACAATCTGGGCTCGCTGTTCGTGGCGCGCGACGAGCTGGACGGCGACTGCCTCGTGTGGAACGGCGACACGTTGGTCAGCGACGAGCTGATGGGCCGCGTGCTCGGCAACGAGCGCAGCCGGGATCTGCGTCACGATCGACCGCAAGGCGGCCTATGACGACGACGACATGAAGGTCATCGTCGACGACGACGGCCGGCTGCACGCGATCGGCAAAAGGATCGCCGACCGGGGTCAACGCCGAATCGATCGGGCTGCTGGCGTTCCGCGGCGACGGCGCGCCGCGCTTCCGCGACGCGATCGAGCGCGCGATGCGGACCACCGAGGGCACCACCATCTGGTATCTGCGCGTGATCCACCACCTCGCGCAGAACGGCGATGTGTGGACGCTCGACATTTCCGGCGAGCAATGGGGCGAGGTCGATTTCCCCGAGGATGTCGGCCGGTGCCGAAGCGCTGTGCAGACGCTGGGACGGCTACGGTCGACGACATGGCCGCCGCGGCCTGATCGCCGTAAGGCGGCTTGTCCTAACCCTTCGGGCTTTTCGTGAAAATCTCGTAGCCGGTTTCGGTAATCCCGATCGAATGTTCGAATTGCGCCGATAGCGAGCGGTCGCGGGTGACCGCGGTCCAGCCGTCGTCGAGCAACTTGCAGTCGGCGCGTGCCGATGTTGATCATCGGTTCGACGGTGAAGAACATGCCCGGGCGCAAGCTCCGGCCCGGTGCCGGGCCGACCGGCATGGACGACTTCGGGGCTGTCGTGGAACAGGCGGCCGAGGCCGTGGCCGCAGAAATCGCGCACGACGCCGTAGCGATGCTTTTCGGCATGGGGCTGGATGGCGTGGCAGATGTCGCCGAGGCGATTGCCGGGCCGCGCCTGCTCGAGCCCGAGCATCAGGCATTCGTAGGTCGACGTCGACCAGCTTGCTTCGCCTTGATCGGCACGTCGCCGACCAGGAACATGCGGCTGGTATCGCCATGCCAGCCGTCGAGCAACGGGCGTCACGTCGACGTTGACGATGTCGCCGTCCTTCAGCGCCTTGTCGCCCGGGATTCCGTGGCACACGACATGGTTGATCGAGGTGCAGCAGCTCTTGGTGTAGCCGCGATAGCCGAGCGTCGCCGGGACCGCGCCTGCGCGATCGTCATGTCGTGGACGATCGTCGTCGATCTCCTCGGTGGTGACGCCGGGGACGACGTGCGGACCAGCGCGTCGAGGATTGTCGGCGGCAAGGCGCGCCGGCGCGACGCATCCCGGCAAAGCCTCCGGCCCGTGAAGCTTGATCACGTCGGTGCGCGGCTTCGACCCGGTCGCTCGGGCCGAACGTGGATATATTCGGTCATCGCGCCCAAGATAGTGTAGCGGCTCGAAAAAGTCGAACGGCCTTCGAACGGGTCAGGATGAACGGATACATGAAGGGCGAAAATCTGGACCGCCGGCGCTGATCGTCATCGGCGACGAAATCCTGTCGGGACGAACCCAGGACCGGAATGTCGCGCAGGTCGCGACGCTGGCTCAACGTCCAAGGCATCCGCCTGTCCGAAGTGCGGGTCGTGGCCGATGTCGAGGCGGCGATCGTGGAGGCGGTCAACGCACTGCGCGGTCGCGCACGATTATCTGTTCACCACCGGCGGGATCGGACCGACGCATGACGACATCACGGTCGACTCGCATCGCCGCGGCGCTGGGCGTCGGTGTCGTCGTCCACCCCGAGGCACGGGCGATCCTCGAGGCACTATTACCGCGACCGCGGCGGGCTGACCGAGGCTCGGCTGCGGATGGCGCGGGTGCCCGAGGGTGCGGAGCTCATCCCCAACCGTATGTCGGGCGCGCCGGGGATCCGGATCGGCAATATCTTCATCATGGCCGGCGTGCCGCATATCACCGCCGGGATGCTCGACGCGCTGACCGGGACGCTGGAGGGCGGGCGCCCCGTGGTGTCGGTGACGATCGGCGGCGTTCGTCGCCCGAGAGCGAGGTCGCCGACCTGCTGCGCGACGACCGAACGGGCGCACGACGGGGTGTCGATCGGCAGCTATCCCTTCTTCCGCGAAGGCCGCGTCGGGGCCAACTTCGTCGTCCGGTCGGAAGACGAGGGCCAAGCGCGGCGCGTGGCGGACGCGCTGACAACGGCGCTGGAAGCCGCGGGCTACCCTGTAACCGACGGCGGGATCTGAGCCGCTGCACCATTGGTCGAACAGGACTTTTGCCCGCAGACATCGCGGGTTAGGCGACGGCGCGATGCATCCCGCCAACCCTGAAATCGCGCGCCGACCGGCGCCCCGACTGGCGGCGGCCGAGCATCAGCCAGCGCGGGCTGGCAATCGCGCTGACCCTGCTCGCCGAACTGATCTTCCTGCTGATCCTGCTCGGGATCGCGCCGACCAGCTTTGGCGATCGCAAGCCAGCGGGGCGACCGACCATGATCGACCTAGTCCCGGCCGCCGAGCCCAAGGCGGCCGAGGCCGCCACTGCTGAACAATCCGCCGCAACCCCGCCGGCCAAACCCGTCCCGCGCCTGCCAACGCCGCGCGTGCCGCCAGTCCCCAACCGCAAATCGCCATTCCTGGAGCTCACCCGCGAGGAATTTGCGGCCGCCGACATCAGCAAATTGGGGACCGCGGGCGGCAAGGTTGCAAGCGGCCGCGGCGAGACCAGCGCCAGCGTAGGCACCGGCCCGGGCGGGGTGACGCTCTACGCCGCCGAATGGTTTCGCGAACCGACCGATGCCGAGCTTGGCGGCTATCTGCCCAAGCGGACCATCCCGCCTGGCGCCTGGGCCGAAGTGGCGTGCAAGACGATTGCCGACAATCGGGTCGAGAATTGCCAGGCACTGGGAAAATCGCCGCCCGGATCGGGACTGGCACACGCCATTCGCCTGGCCGGCTGGCAGTTCCGAATCCGCCCGCCGCGGATCGACGGCAAGCCGCAGGTCGGCACCTGGGTCAAGGTCCACATCGCCTTCACGCGCTAGGAGCGCTTCCCTTGGTGCGGGGGAGCGGATAGGCTTCGGGTTCCACACGGGGGTGCATCGAGCGATGGCGAGCGACGCCGGCCAGCCTGTCATCTTCCTGAGTTACGCGCATGCCGACGCCAAGCGCGCCAAGGCGCTGGCGGCCGCGCTCGGCGGGCGCGGATTCACCGTCTGGTGGGACACCATGATCGAGGGCGGCGCGTCATTCGCCAAGTCGATCCGCGAGGCGCTGGACGCGGCCGATGCGGTGGTCGTGCTGTGGTCCAGGACATCGATCGAGTCCGACTGGGTGGCGGACGAGGCGGCGCAGGGCCGCGACCGCAAGCGGCTCGTCCCGCTGTCGCTCGACGGTAGCCTGCCACCACTGGGATTTCGCCAGTATCAGACGATCGACCTGTCACACTGGCGGGGCCGCGCCGCGGGGCGCGAAATGGAGGCGGTCGAGCGCGCGATACTGCAGGCCATCGGCCAGTCGCCTGCCGTCGCGCGTGCGGCGTCGCTGGCGCATGGACCCGGCGTCGACCGGCGCCGGGCGATGTTGATGGCCGGCGGGGCCGGGGCGCTGCTGGCGGGCGGCGGCGCGCTTTATGCGTGGCGCGACAATCTGTTCGGCGATGATGCAAGCGACCGCACCCTGGCGGTTTTGCCGTTCAAGAATCTGAGCGGGGACGCCAGCCAGGCCTATCTGTCCGACGGACTGACCGAGGAGGTTCGCGCCGGGCTGATCCGCAATGCCGGGCTTCGGGTGCTGGCGGCCACCACTTCCAACAGCGTGCGTGACGACACTGGCGGGGCGACGGCCATCGCCGCCAAGCTGGGAGTGTCCCACCTTCTGGAAGGGTCGGTCCAGCGCGCCGGCGACGTGGCGCGGGTGGCGATCGAGCTGACCGACGGCAAAACCGGGTTCACGACCTGGTCGAAGCGGATCGATGCCCGGCTGACCGACATCTTCGCGTTCCAGACCGAGGTGGCGCGCACGGTGTCCGAAGCATTGTCGGCGCGCATGGCGACGCAGGATCCGGCGCCCGGCGGAACACGCAGCATCCGCGCCTATGAGGAATATCTGAAGGGGCGGGCCTTGTATCTGGCAGCCAGCGACGAGGCCAGTGACCGCGCGGCGATGGCGCATTTCGAGATTGCCATCGCCGCCGACCCTCAGTTTGCGCTGGCCCGCGCCGGGCTGTCGCGGGTGCTGGCGTCGCTGGCAGCGAGCAATGCCGAGGCGGGCGAACTCAAGAGCCTCTACAATCGCGCGATCGACGAAGCGACCAAGGCGACGACGATCGCGCCGTGGCTCGCGGAGGGGCATCTGGCGCTGGGCTATGCCCTGTTCTCGGGCCGGCTCGACATGAAGGCCGCGCGCCCGTCCTATGATCTGGCGGCGAAACTGGGCGCGGGCGACGGCGACATCTTGCTGCTCTATGGCCTGTTCGCGGTACGCCAGCGGCGCTTTGCCGAGGCGCGCGACGCGATTGGCCGGGCGACGGTGCTCGATCCGCTCAACCCGCGCACCTGGCGCGCGGCGGGATCGATCGCCCTCGCGTCGGGCCGGCCGAGCGAGGCGATCGCACGGTACGACAGGGCGCTCGCGCTCAACCCCAAGATGTCCAATGCCCATGCGCTCAAGGGCTATGCACTGATTGCCCTCAAGCGATGGAAGCCGGCGCGCGACGCACTCGACCAGGAATCGAGCGCGATGTTCCGGCTGACCGGCCTGGCGATCCTGGGGCAAAAGATCGGCGACAAGGCGCTGGCCGAAAAGAGCTTTGCCGAACTGATTGCCAGGGAAGGCGATGCAGCGCTGTATCAGCAGGCCCAGGTGCTGGCGCAATGGGGCCGCAACGGCGACGCGCTCGATCGACTGGAGCGGGCGCGGACGGTGGGTGATCCGGGCCTGACCAATCTGGCGGTCGACCCGTTCATTGCGCCGCTGACGAAGGAGCCGCGCTACCAGGCGCTGATGCGATCGATCGGATTTGCATGATCCGGGCAATCCGTGCCACGCTCGCGCTTCCACCACGACAGGAGGCCGACCATGTTAAATGAGTGGAGTGAGACGGGACCGGAAGACGAGCCCGACAATCGCGGCGATCCCGATGACCGGGGAGATCCCGATGATCGCGGCGATCCCGACGATCGCGGCGATCCCGACGATCGCTGAAGCAGCACCGACCCTAGCGTAAATGGCTGACCGACGGATCCGCCGCCATCGCGCGGCGGATCCAGTCGCCGAAATTGCTGCCGTCGATCCTGATGTAGATGCCGGCGCTATTCTCCCGGTAACAGCCGAAGCCGAAGTTCACGATCCCGACCAACTGCGGCCGGTCGGTTTCCATCACCAGCGGACCGCCGCTGTCGCCTTCGCACGTGTCATTGTCGGGCGCGGCGGCGCACAGGTGATAGGCCTGCGTCCAGCCCTTGTTCTGCGGATAAGCGGCGCAATCGACGGTGGTGAGATCGACCTGGGTGAGCTCGGCCTGATACCCCACGGCTTCCTTGTCGTCCTTGCCCCAGCCGGTGGCATAGACCGCCACGCCAGGCCGAAGCGGCGGGCCGTCGTAAAGCTCGATCGCCTCGACCGCGCCGGCATCGTCCTCGAAGGTCATTTCGTCGGGGACGAAGTGGACCAACGCGATGTCATAGACCTTGCGCTTCTTGTCATAGTCGGCGTGGGACACCATCCGGTCGATGCGATAGGTGACGCCTTCCTCCTGATCGATGGTCGAGGCGCCGAGCCGGACGCGGTAGCCGTTGGCGATGCGCGTGGCGTTGATGCAATGCGCCGCCGTCAGCACCCAGCCCGGCGCGATCAGCGATCCGCCGCATTTGTGGGCGAGGTCCCATTCGTCGCGCTGATCGAGCTCCTCCGCGGTCCATTGCCCGCTGGCCGAATAGATTTGCGCCTGCCACGGCACACCGTCGAATTCTTCTTCGGCAGCGGGCTGGAGGTCGGCTTGCTGCTGCTGCTGAGGCTGCGACTGGGCGGGAAGCGGAGCGAACAGCAGGGCAGGTGCCGCAAGCCAGGTCAACGGACGCATGTGACGATCCCCCTCGACAACCAAGATATCCGATTTGAGCGATTTTGCCACCGTTGACCGACGGACGGCGAAATGGCAGTGGGCCGCCATCGGGCGCAAGGTCCGGGCGGGTGTAGCTCAATGGTAGAGCTTTTGCTTCCCAAGCAAGTGACGAGGGTTCGATTCCCTTCACCCGCTCCATAAATAGACAGATCCGGCGGGACAGCTTTCTTGTGGAGCGCCCAGCGACGCTGGGGCGACCCGCTTTTTAGGCCTTCACGCTTCCCGGATCGAACTCGCCAAACCCCGCGGCACGCCCGTGCAGCGCGTCGTCAAGGCGTGTGGTATCGAGCCGGCCTTCCCAGCGCGAGACGACGATCGTCGCCACCGCATTGCCGATGAAATTGGTCAGGCTGCGGCATTCGCTCATGAAGCGATCCACGCCGAGGATCAGCGCCATCCCCTCGATCGGCACGCTGGGGACGATGGCGAGCGTCGCCGCGAGGGTGATGAAGCCGGCTCCGGTAACGCCCGCGGCACCCTTCGACGACAGCATCGCGACCCCGAGCAGCATCGCCTGCTGCGCCCAGGTCAGCTCGATGCCATAGGCCTGGGCGATGAACAAAGCGGCAAGGGTGAGGTAGATGTTGGTACCGTCGAGGTTGAACGAATAGCCCGCCGGGACGACCAGACCGACCACCGACTTCGGGCAGCCGGCATCCTCCATCTTCTCGATCAGCGCGGGGAGCGCGCTTTCGCTCGACGAGGTGCCGAGGACGAGCAGCAGTTCGGCCTTCAAATAGGCGATCAGGCGGAAGATGGAGAAGCCGCTGAAGCGCGCGACGAGACCGAGGATGACGATGACGAAGAACAGGCTGGTGAGGTAGAAGGTGGCGACCAGCCAGGCGAGGCTGGCGACCGCGCCGAGGCCGTATTTGCCGATGGTGAAGGCCATCGCCCCGAAGGCGCCCAGCGGCGCGAGGATCATCACCAGCCCGACCAGCTTGAACACCACGCGGCTGACGTCGTTGAGCGTGGCGAGCAGTTTCTCGCCCGGCTTGCCGACCATCGTCAGCGCCACCCCGAACAGGATCGCGACCAGCAATGTCTGGAGGATGTTGCCCGCGGTCAGCGCGGAGACGAGTGTGTCGGGGATCATATCGAGCAGGAAACCTGACAGCGTCGTATCATGCGCCTTGGCGGCATAATCGGCGACCTTGGTCGGATCGGCGGCGGCGGCGCTGACCGACAGGCCCGAGCCAGGCTTGATCGTGTTGGCGACGACCATGCCGAGGATCAGGGCGAGCGTCGAAAAGGTCAGGAAATAGGCCAGCGCCTTGGCCGCCACGCGCCCGACCGCGGCGAGATCACGCAGGCCCGCGATGCCGGTGACGATGGTCAGAAAGATGACCGGGGCGATGACCATCTTGACCAGCTTGATGAAAGCATCGCCGAGCGGTTTCAGCGCCTCGCCGGTCGACGGCGCGAAATGGCCCAGGGCGACGCCAAGGGCGATGGCGACCAGCACCTGGAGGTAAAGGTGGCGATACCAGGCGCGGGGCACCGACGGCACGGGCTTGTCGATCGTCACGGCCATCGGATTCCCCTTCGCTGCAGCGATTAGAGCAAGCCGGGACGCCGCGCACAAATGAAAACGGCGCCACCCGAGGGTGACGCCGTCTTCATCGTGACGAACTGGCTTAGAAGGACAGGCTGAGCGAGCCCGAGATGGTGCGCGGGGCACCGATCTGGACGAAGCCCGGGGAGCCGAACACGCCAGAGCTGCTGACCGTCTGGTTGAGCCCGCCACCGAACCCGCCGACGTAGAATTTGTCGAACAGGTTGTAGACGTTGAGCTGGAAGTAGGTCTGCTTCAGGCCGACGAAGTTCATGTTGAAGCGGGCATCGAGGTTGACCAGCCAGTAGGCTTCGGCCTGCGACGGGTAGATTTCGTTGAAGCCGCCGGCTGCGCCCGGATCGATGTCGCCGCGGTAGGTCGGCACGTTGGTGTCGTAGACATAACGCGGACCGGTGCGCTTGGCGGTCACGCCGAGATCCACCGGACCGATCGAACCCTTGGCGGAGAAGCCGTAGGTATATTTGGGCGGGCCCGATTCGGCCTGGCCGGCGGTGAAGGCGCACGCCCGGAGGGCCGCCGCCACTTCCGCCGCGGTCGTCGTCGGCACGGTGTCGCACGTGGTCCCTACCGGGAAGGCAGCGAGCGAGCCGGTCTGGATGTTGTCCTTGATCTTCGACTTGTTGAGCGAGCCGAAGGCATACAGCCTCAGCGCGCGCACCGGCGAGTAGGAAATCGAGCCGTCGAGGCCCCATTTTTCGACCGTTCCAAGGTTGCGGTACACGGTCTGGAGGAGCTCCGGATCGTAGGCCGACGCCGTACGGTCCTTGAAGAAGCTTTTCCACACCGCAATCTGCGCCTGGATCTTCGAGCTGCGGTAACGGAGGCCGGCATCGAAGTTGTCGGTCGTTTCCGGCGCCGGCTTGGCCGGGGACGACCCTTCCGGATAGTAGAAGGAGGCGTAGAGATTGTCGGTGCCCGGCACCGACAGCCCCTTGGCATAATTGGCGAAGGCGCTGATCCGCGGTGTGATGTCGAACGTGCCGCCGATGTTGGGGAGGAACTTGTTATACTTGATCTTGCGGCGCTGCGGCGGCGCAAAGCCGGTCACGGCCCCGGTCGTCGGATTGTAGCTGTAGGGATTGGCCGCCGCATATGCCGCGATCTGCGCGTCGTTGCCACCGAAGCAATCGATGAAGCCCGACGCCGAAGTGGTGAAGCAGTTCTGCTCGAGATCACGGGTGAAGAACGGCAGACGACCGCCGATATTTACGGTCAGGCGCTTGTCGAAGAAGGAACCGACATATTCGCCCCAACCCTGATGCAGGATCGCGTAAGACTGACGATCGCGCTTCTGGACGATGAAGCCATTGCCGTCGGCAAGCCCGTCATTGACCGGGAAGACGTCGAGCGGCTCGCCATTCTCGTCGATGAAGCCGACTTCGCCGGTCTGGCGATGATTGGCATGATCGAGCGTGTAACCCGCGCGCACGGTATGATCGTCGTTGATCTGGTAGCGCAGGCCGGCGATCAGGCCGAAGCGATAAGTGCGGGTCTGGCTGGGCGAGATGAGGGTCACGCCGTTGGTGTTGGCCGACGAACATGCCGCGCCCGCCGGGGTGCAGGTATCGAGGATGTCGCCATCGCCGTTGAGATCGCGGTTGAAGTAATATTGGCCGCCGATGAAGCCGGTATAGTTGGTGGTGCCAATCCGGCGGAAGCCTTCGCGACCGATGATCGTGCCACCGCCGTTGGCCTTGACGTACTGGAAGCTGGGATCGACCGTCAGGGTCAGCTTGTCGGTCAGCGCGAAGCGCGAATTGATGCGAATGTTGCCGGTGTTCGACGGATTGTAGCGGCGGTTGAACTCAGTGCCGCAGCTCGCCTGGTTGGCCGGAGCCGGGGCCTGCACGTCGATCACGCCGAATTGCGGCGTGTCGGTGAAGCACGGATAGTTGATGTCATATTCGCGCTCGTCGCGGCCGTCAGGGAAGCGGTTGCCGCTGTTCGGACCGACGACGCGCGGCGCGCCGTTCGTCGTGCTCTGCGTGGTGTCGTTGCGGAGCGGCGAGGAGCCGAAGAAGTTGTTCCGGTTGCGGTTATAGTGACCGGCGATCGAGACGAAATTGCCGTTGCCGAGCGGCTGGTAGATCTTGGCATTATACTGCTGCTTGTCGACCACGCCGTAATTGTCGAACGGATTGTCGTTCTTGGCATTGCTGACCGAGACGAAAGCGGTGGTGCCCCACGGACCAAATTCGCCGGTGTCGATCATCGCGAAAATGCGGCGGTAATCAAACTTGCCGAGCGAGCCGACGATGCGGCCGCCGAAGGTCTTGCCGGGGATCCGGCTGCGATAGTTGATCGTGCCGCCGGCCGCCGAGGCGGTGGGACTGTCGACGTCGGTCGAGCCGAGGCTGACGTTGACCTGCTCGATGATCTCGGGGTCAAGCTGCTGGTTGGAATAGATGGCATAGTTGCCCGAATCGTTGAGCGGCATGCCGTCGAAGGTCAGGCTGACGCGCGAGCTGTCGAAGCCGCGGACGTTCAACGTTCCGCCCGACGAGCCGTACGCGTCGTTGTTCTGGAAGCTGACGCCCGGAATCACGTTGATCGTGTCGAGGATCGTCTGGCCCGGCGCCGAGCGGGCGATCATTTCCTGGGTGAGGACTGCCTTGGCCTTGGGGGTGTCGGGTGCCTGGACGCCGCCGACGTCCTGCGTGCGCGTCCCGGTGACGATGATCGCCTGTTCCTCGAAATCCTGGGAACCCGACGATTGGGCGAAGGCGGCGGTCGGAAAAATGACAGCCGAAGTGCAGAGCAGAATGATCTTTTTCACGAGAGAAACCCCCCAAGGGAATAGCGCATGATTGCGAGTCGCTGTGGCTGCTATAGCCCGAATGCGACGGTTGGATGACGGTCCGAAAAGGCCCGTTAAGGATTGTTACAAAGCGTTGCCGTAATGCCACAAAACGGGCTCTGACCTTCCCGATCTGGCGGCGCCATAAGCAGCATTTCCGGCCGATGACGGAGCGTCAGTAGGGCGCCCGGTCGAGCCGTCTGCCGATCGCCACGAACAGGTAGATCAGCGGCGGCACGAGCACCGCCGAGAGCACCACCTTGGCGAGCATCTGGCCGGCGAGGAGGTTGGCGATCGGGAACACGCCGTAAAAGGCGATGGCGATGAATAGCAGCGTGTCGACGATCTGGCTGAGGACCGACGCCGTGCCGGCGCGAAGCCACAGCAGGCTCGCGCCCTCGCGTCCCTTGAGCCAGCTGAAGATGGTGACGTTGAGGAATTGCGAAATGCCGTAGGCGATGATCCCGGCGGCCCAAATCCGTGGCGTGCCCTTCATCATCAGGTCGAACGCCGACAGCCGGGCCGGGTCCATCTCGGGCGAGGCGGGGACGGCCAGCACGACGAGCGTCAGCAGCAGCGACGCGACCAACGGCACGAAGCCGATCAGGACCAGTTTGTTGGCGGTATCGCGGCCATGCAGTTCGGCGACCGCGCTCGAGGTGATGACCAGCAGCAGGAAGGCGAAGATTCCGGCTTCCACCGCCAGCGGTCCAAGCGCGACCTGCTTGTTTCCCAGCACCCCGGCGATGCACACCATGCCGCCATAGAAGATGGCGAAAGCGAACAGGGAAGGGCGGATGGCGCCGGCCGGCGGGCGCATTGGTGTCAGTGCTCATGGGGTGCGTGGCGTAACCACTTCACATTCGCCCGCAAGGCTTTTGTTGGCCGCGCCCAGCGCATTGACCGGATGGGCTCGGCACGGCTAGCGCGCCCACCGTGACCAATTCCGCCATCGACATCATCGCCATCGGCGACGCCATCGTCGACGTCATCGCCACGTGCGACGACGCCTTCATCGAACGGCATCAGCTGCCCAAGGGCGGGATGCAGCTGCTCGACAGCGATTCGGCCGACGAGCTGTATGCGGCGATGGGCAATGCGCGCGAGACCAGCGGCGGGTCGGCCGCCAACAGCATGGCCGGGATTGCGGCGATGGGCGGCCGCGCGGCGTTCATCGGCCAGATCGCCGACGACCAGCTGGGCGACATCTTTCGCCATGACATGACCGCGCTCGGCGTGCGGTTTGATACGCCGGCGCTGCCGCGCGCCGGGAATCCGCCCACCGGGCGCTGCCTGATCCTGGTGACGCCGGACGCGCACCGGACCATGAACACCGCGCCCGGCGCGTCGCATTTGCTGGCCCCCGAGGCGCTCGACGAAGAGCTCATCGCCTCGGCCGCGATCCTCTACCTCGAAGGTTATCTGTTCGGCCCCGAATTGCCCCGCCGGGCGATGATGCGGGCGATCGACATCGCCCACGGCGCGGGGCGCGAGATCGCGTTCACGCTAAGTGAAAGCGTGTGCATCGCGGGGCGCAAGGAAGCCTTCGGGGAGATGATCGATCGCGGCGGGGTCGACCTGCTGTTCGCCAACGAAGACGAAGTGCTGCAACTGACCGGCGCGCGGCAGTTGGGCGAGGCGCTGGCGGCGCTGGCCGACAAGGTCCCGACGCTGGTCATCACGCGCGGTGCCGAAGGTGCGCTGGCGATCGACGGTGGCGAGGGGATCGAGGTCCCGGCCATCCAGGTCCGCCAGGTGGTCGACACCACGGGGGCGGGCGACTTGTTCGCCGCGGGCTTCCTTGTCGCCCGGGCGCGCGGCCACGATTTGCGCCAGTGCCTGACCACCGGATCGATCGCCGCGGCGGAAATCATTTCGCACTTTGGCGCCCGGCCCGAAGCCGACCTCAAGAAGTTGATCAGGATATGAGCATCAAGAAACTCGCGGTCTACTGCGGCTCGGCCGAAGGCAATGACCCGGCCTTCAGCGAGGCGGCGGTGTCGCTTGCCCGCACCATGGCCGCGGCCGGCATCGACCTGGTCTATGGCGGCGGGCGGCTCGGGCTGATGGGCGTGATGGCCGACACCATGCTTGCGGCAGGCGGCAAGGTGTACGGCGTCATTCCGCAGGCGCTGGTCGACAAGGAAGTCGCGCACCTCGGCCTCACCGAATTGCACATGGTCGACACGATGCATGAGCGCAAAGCCAAGTTCACCGAACTGTCCGACGGCTTCATCTGCCTGCCGGGCGGGATCGGGACGCTGGACGAATTATTCGAGGCGTGGACGTGGAATGCGCTCGGCTATCATGCCAAGCCATTCTGCCTGCTCAACGTCAACGGCTTCTGGTCGCCGCTGGGCGACTTCATGGATCATGTCCGCGACGCCGGCTTCCTCAGCCATGCGCGGCGCGGTCAGCTGATGACCGCGCGCTCACCGGCCGAAGCGATCAAAATGCTGGCAAACGCCGCCGCCAACGCTAACCAAGGCATGGTCTGGTAATGCGTAATCAAGGCCTTGGGGGAGGGGCGCGTCAATGAATGCAACGTTATTGGGGATCGTCGGGATCCTCGCCATCCTGGCCATCGCCTTGCTCTTTTCCTCCAACCGCCGGGCGATCCGGCTGCGCGTGGTCGGCGCGGCATTTGCGCTGCAGGCGGTGATCGCGTTTCTCGTGCTGCGCACCACCGGCGGGCGGCAGGTGATCCAGTCGATGTCGGACGGGGTCGCGGCCTTGCTCGGCTATGCCGGCAAGGGCACCGAATTCCTGTTCGGCCCGACCGCGTCCAACCCGCTCGCCAATACTTTCGCCATCGCCGCGCTGCCGGTGATCATCTTCTTCGCGTCGCTGGTCGCAATCCTCTATTATCTCGGTATCATGCAGCGCGTGGTGCGCTGGGTCGGCGGGGCGATCGGCTGGGTCACGGGCATCAGCCGGGTCGAGAGCCTGGGCGCGGCCGCCAACATCTTCGTCGGCCAGTCCGAATCGCCGCTTGTGGTGCGCCCCTACCTCGCGTCGCTTAGCCCGAGCCACATGTTCACTCTGATGTGCGTCGGCATGGCCGGGGTCGCGGGGACCATCCTCGCCGCCTACGCCAGCCTGCTCGGCGCTCAATATCTGCCCTATCTGCTGGCCGCCGCCTTCATGTCGGCGCCGGGCGGGATCCTGATGGCCAAGCTGATCATGCCCGACGACGTCGCGCCCAAGGACCAGCTGCCGCTCGAGGGTGGCGAGGCCACTGCGCCCGAGGACGAGATCGAGGTCCACGGCTTCGAAGAAGGCGAGCAGCCGGTCAACATCATCCAGGCCGCCGGGCAAGGCGCGCAGACCGGCGTGAAGCTGGCGGTCGCGGTGGGCGCAATGGTGCTGGCGTTTGTCGCACTGGTGGCGCTGGCCAATGGCATGCTGGCCGGGATCGGCGGCTGGTTCGGGCAGGAGAATTGGAGCTTCCAGGGCGCGGTCGGCTGGCTGTTCGCGCCGGTGATGTTCCTGATCGGCATTCCATGGGGCGAAGCCGGGGTGGCCGGCGGACTGTTCGGGACAAAGATCGTGCTGAACGAATTCGTTGCCTTCATCGACCTCGGCAACGCCACCGGTCCCGCGGCGGCGCTGAGCGAACGAAGCCGTGCGATCGTTACCTTTGCCCTGTGCGGGTTCGCCAACTTCAGCTCGATCGCGATCCAGCTGGCGGTGGTCGGTAACCTTGCCCCCAACCAGCGCCCGGTGATTGCGCGACTGGGGCTCAAGGCGCTGCTGGCGGGATCGCTGGCCAATCTGATGAGTGCCGCGCTGGCCGGGCTGATGCTGCCCTGATTTTTTGCTAAGAGCCTAATCATGACCGACATCCTCACCAGCGACACCGTCGCGTCCGTTTCGCTGAACGACGCCGACCGCAACCCGACCGCCTTCGCTGAGGAGCTGGGCCGCAGCTTCGAGGAATATGGCTTCGCCATCGTCCGCGATCACGGCATTCCGCAGGATCTGATCGACCGCGCCGAGACCAAGGCCAAGGCCTTCTTCGCGCTCCCCGAGGAGGCCAAGCGCGCCTATCTCATCCCCGGTGGCGGCGGGGCGCGGGGCTATACCGCGTTCGGGGTCGAGACGGCCAAGGGCGGGACCGCGTCCGACCTGAAGGAATTCTGGCACGTCGGGCGCGAGCTCGAGGCCGGCCACAAGTTCCGCGAGGTGATGGCGGACAATGTCTGGCCCAGCGAGGTCGAGGGCTTCCGCGAAACCTTCCTGCAGCTATATGACTCGTTCGACGCGGCGGGGCTGAAGGTCCTCCGTGCGATTGCGCGCTTCCTCAAGGTCGACGAGGACTATTTCACCGACACCGTGCGCGACGGCAACAGCGTGATGCGGCTGCTCCATTATCCGCCGATCGACACCCCAACCGGCAACCAGATCCGCGCCGGGGCGCATGAGGATATCAACACCATCACGCTGTTGCTGGGTGCCGAAGAGGCCGGGCTGGAATTGCAGACCAAGGATGGCCGCTGGCTGCCGGTCAGCCCCAAGCCGGGCGAACTGGTGGTCAATATCGGCGACATGCTGCAGCGGCTGACCAACGGGCGGTTGCGCTCGACCAGCCACCGTGTGGTCAACCCGGCCCCCGACCGCGCGTCAAAGGCACGCTACTCGATGCCGTTCTTCCTCCATTTCCGGCCGGATTTCGTTATCGAGGCCTTGCCCGGGACCGTGCCGGCGGGGGAGGAGTCCAAGTGGCCCCCCATCTCGAGCCACGATTACCTTCAGGAACGGCTGCGCGAGATCAAGCTGAAGTAAGCGCAACGAGATGTTGTTTTAGGTTCATGCAACACCGCGTCCTGGCGCTCGTTTGATTCCTCGAGCCCGTCTTTTTTTCGGGCAATATTCGAAGGAAGATCTCATGAACCGCATGATCCTTGCCGCCACTGCTGTCGCAATCGCCTCGCCGATGGCGCTGTCCGCGCCGGCGGCGGCGCAGAGCCGCAATTACAATCAGGAAGTGCGCGAATGTAATCGCGAGCTTCGCCGGGCCGACAGCCGGGCCGAATATCGTGCGGAGCTGCGCGAATGCCGCCGCGAATTGCGCCAGGCCCGGCGCCAGGACGCGCGCAACTGGCAGCGGTACAGCCGCTACGACTACAACCGCTACGAGCCGGGCTATAATCGCTATTATGCCGACCGTTACTATCGCGACGGCCGTTATTATGCCGACCGCCGCCTGAGCCGCAACGATCGCATCTATCGTGGTCAGAACGGGCAATATTATTGCCGCCGCAATGACGGCACGACCGGCTTGATCGTCGGTGGTGCGGTCGGCGCGCTGATCGGTCGCGAACTCGACCGTGGCGGATCGCGCACCATCGGCACCATTCTGGGTGCTGGAACCGGCGCCCTGCTGGGCCGCGAAATCGCTCGCGGCGGCCTGCGCTGCAACTAAGCGCCTGATGTTCGACAAAGGGAGGGGCCGGCGGCGACGCCGGCCCCTCTTTTTTGCTATTTCCGCGGCTTGCGCCTATATCGGGATTGCTACCAGTCGACTGACGTGGGGTAAGAGCGGTGCGACCGCTCTCCTTCCTCTCCGCCGCTTCTAGCCTGTGGTGGATCGATCATCGGACCACGCGATGGGAAGGACTCAAAGATGCCCCAAGGTACCGTCAAATTCTTCAACAAGATGAAGGGCTTCGGCTTTATCACGCCGGACGGCGGCGGACAGGACGCCTTTGTCCATATCAGTGCCGTGGAGGCCGCCGGCCTGTCCGGGCTAGATCAGGACCAGCGCGTTTCGTACGAGCTCGAGCCCGACCGTCGCGGCCGCGAGAGCGCCGCCAATCTGAAGGCCTTGTAGGCCTGGAAATGTCTTTACCGGGTCGCGCACAGCGCGGCCCAGTCGTTCGTGAACTACCCGCAGAAAGTCGAATCGCCCCTATGTCGAACCAGACCAATTTCTACCGCGAGCGCGCCGCCGAAGCCCGTGGCCGTGCCGACCAGACCGACCTCAGCAATGTCAAGGAAAGCCACATCCGCTCGGCCACCGCGTGGGAAATGCTGGCTACCCGCTCGGAGAAGTCCGATCGCCTGCGCGAAGCCGAAATCGAGCGCAAAGCCGAAATGCCGGCGCAGGTCTCCTACTAGAATCTAGCCGGCATCCGTCAGGTTTGCCGGCCCGAATCCGTGCGGGATCAGGGCGCCGATACTGTGGCGCTCGACCGTCCGGCCGTCGCCGCTGGCACATAATATCTCGATGTCGCGGCCGGCCAATTGCGCCGCCTCGAGGATCGACTGGCGACAGCCACCGCACGGCGTGACCGCGGCCGTCCCCGTCAGTTCCTTGCCCGATCCGTCGCCGCCCGCGACTGCGATGCGCGCGACCTGGTCGAGCCCGAAGGTTGCCTGCGCGAGGGTCAAGGCGCTGACCTCGGCGCACAGACCGAGGCGGTAACAGGCATTCTCCATGTTCGCGCCGGTGACCACCCGGCCATCGACGCTTTCAATCGCGCAGCCGACCGAGAATCGTGAATAGGGGGCGTAGGCCTTGAGGGCGGCGGCGCGCGCGGCCGCGATCAGAACGGTGTCGGTCATTGGCACGTCATTAGGCTGGCGATAAGGCAGGCGGCAATGGCCTGGAGATCTAAGATGCGCCGCTTGTTCCTGTTTGCCTTGCTCCCGCTCGTTGCCGCCTGCACCACGCTGCCGCATCCCCCGCCACCACCTCCGCCGCCCGAGCTGGGACAGCTGCAGCCCGGCGGGACGGTCGAGGTGCAGATCCTCGCGCTCAACGATTTTCACGGCAACCTCGAACCGCCGCAGCTCAGCGTGCCCGCCGCCAGCGGACCGGTGCCGTCGGGCGGGGCGGCCTATCTCGCCTCCGCGCTCAAGCAACGCCGCACCGCGCATAGCGTGACCGTCGCGGCGGGCGACCTGATCGGCGCGACCCCGATTGCCTCGGCGCTGTTTCTCGACGAACCGACCATCCGCGTGCTCGACGAATCGGGACTGGAGCTGGCCGCAGTCGGCAATCACGAATTCGACAAGGGGCCAGCCGAGCTGAAGCGGATCCAGAATGGCGGGTGCGAGAAATACACCGACCGCCAGCCGTGCGCGGTCGAACCCTATCCCGGCGCGCGGTTCCGCTATCTCGCCGCCAACGTCGTGGGGCCCGACGGCGCGACGATTTTCCCCGGCACCTCGATCAAGCAGGTCGGCGGGGTCAAGATTGGCTTCATCGGCATGACGCTCAAGGAAACCGCGACTTTGGTGTCGCCCGACGGGGTCAGGGGGCTGACCTTCGCCGACGAAGCGGCGACCGCCAATGCCGCGCTCCCCGCGCTGCGCGCCGCGGGGGCGCAGGCGATCGTGCTGCTGATCCACCAGGGTGGGTCGATCGCCGGCCCTTACTACGACCGTAGTTGCGCCGGACTGGCGGGCGATATCCTGCCGATTCTCGCCCGTCTCGACCCGTCGATTTCGCTGGTCGTGTCGGGGCACAGCCACAACGCCTATATCTGCCGCGTGCCGATGACCGGCGGGGGCAAGCGGCTGCTGACCAGTGCGGGCAAATATGGCGCGATGGTGACCGACATCCGGCTCCATTTCCGCGACGGCGTGCTGGTCGGGGACAAGGCCGATTTCGTGGTCGTGCAGGGCGAGCCGATCGACACGCCAAGGTTGAAGGTCGCGCTGGCGCCGGCCTTTCCGGTCTATCCCGCCGACCCCGCGGTGGCGGCGATCGTCGAGCGCTATCGTGCTGCCGCCGCACCGCTCGCCAATCGTGCGATCGGCAAGCTCGAGGGGTCGGTGCTGAAGGGCGAGATCTTCGAGGAATCGACCGCCGCCGAACTGATTTCCGACGGGCAATATTTCGTTGCTCGCGCGGCGGACAAGGGCCGAGCCGACTTCGCGCTGATGAACAATGGCGGCGCGCGCACCGACCTCAATCCCGAGGCCGACGGCACGGTGCGGTTCGGCCAGATTTTCGCGATGCAGCCGTTCGCCAACAACCTTGTCACCAAAGCCTATACCGGGGCGGAAGTGAAAGCGGTGCTCGAACAGCAATTCGTAGCCGGCGACAAGGATCGATCAGTCCCGAACCTGATGGCGCCATCGGCCAACTTCTCTTTCTCGTTCGACCGATCCCGGCCGGTGGGACAGCGGATCGTGGCGATGATGCTCGACGGCAAGCCGCTCGACCCGAAGCGGACCTATCGCGTGACGATCAATAATTTCCTAGCCTCGGGCGGCGGCAATTTCACCGCGCTGGCGGTGGGCCGTGATGCGGCAGACGGCGGGCTCGATCTCGACGCCACCGAAGCCTATCTCGCATCCCGCCCGGTCGCGCCCAAGGGCGGGCGGATCAAAAACCTGACGCCCAAGGGGTGGGTCGCGCCGAAGTCCTAGCGAAGCGGTGGCTCGTCGAAGCTGCGCAGCTTGCGGCTGTGGAGCGCGTCGCCTTCACGCTTGAGCAGGTGCAGAGTCTCGATGCCGATCCGCAAATGCTGGCTGATCGCACGTTCGTAAAAAGCATTGGCCTGGCCGGGCAACTTCAATTCCCCGTGCAGCGGCTTGTCGCTGACGCACAGTAAGGTGCCGTAGGGGACGCGGAAGCGATAGCCCTGCGCGGCGACGGTCGCCGATTCCATGTCGATCGCGACCGCCCGGCTCTGGTTGAAGCGCAGCGCGGAGAGTGTGTAGCGAAGCTCCCAGTTGCGGTCGTCGGTGGTGACGACGGTACCGGTGCGCAGCCGTTGCTTGACGCTGTCCTCATCCTCACCGGTGACGGCGACGCGTGGCGTCGAACAGCGCCGTCTGGACCTCGGCGATGGCGGGAATCGGGATTTCGGGCGGCAGCATCTCGTCGAGCACGTGGTCGTCGCGAAGATAAGCATGGGCGAGGACGTAATCGCCGATCGTCTGGCTCAGGCGCAGGCCCCCGCAATGACCGATCATCAGCCACGCTTCGGGCCGAAGCACGGCGATATGGTCGCAGATGGTCTTGGCGTTAGACGGGCCGACGCCGATGTTGACCAGGGTCACGCCGTCGCCCTTGTCGGTCATGAGATGATAGGCCGGCATCTGGTGGCGACGCCACGAGCCGGCGGCGATCTGCGCCTCGGCATCCTCGAGCTCGCCGCGCTCGAAGGTCCCGCCGGGGACCGAGAAGCTGGTGAACGGACTGTCGGGCCGGCGCAGGGTGTCGATCGCGAACTCGGACGAATTCGTCGACGTAGCGGACGTAATTGGTGAACAGGATGAAGTGCTGGAAATCTTCCGGCGGGGTGCCCGTATAATGCTTCAGCCGGGCGAGGCTGAAGTCGGTGCGCGGGCCGTCGAACAGAGCCAGCGGGCGGCTCGTCGGCCAGCGCCAGATCATATTCGCCATCGGCGACTTCGTCGCCGATATGGGCGAGTTCGGTCGACGGAAACCAGCGCGACAGCTCGGCGGTGCTCAGCCCGCCGAGCTCGAGCTCGCCACCATCGAGCACATAAGGGTAAGCGATTTCGCTGGCCGAACGGCCGACCGAAATCTCGACCGGATAATCACGCACCAGATGCTCGAGCTGTTCGGTCAGATAGGCGCGAAACAGGCGCGGGCGGGCGATCGAACTGGTGTATCGGCCCGGCGCGCTCAGCCTGGCGAAAGCGCGCATCGACGGCGCAGGCGGGGAGGTCGGGTCGTAATCGACGCGCAATTCGGGGTAGGCGAACGCCCCCCCGGCACGGGCCTTGGCGTCAGGGCGGGTGCCATCGCTGGCAAAGGCCTGGAGGGCACTCCGCAAATTGCCGACGGACTGGTCGTAAAGGGTCTCGAGCGCGTCGAGCAGGGCGGGGATCGCCTCGATCTTGGTCATCATGGCCTCGCTTGCCGGTTCGCGGCGCGGGAAGCAAGGGGGCGTCGGCGCCATCCGCCGCCCGGTCAATCGCCCTGCTCAGGCAGCGATATAGCCGCCGTCGATCATGTAGTTGGAGCCGGTGCAATAGGTCGAGGCGTCGCTGGCGAGGAAGGCGAGGAGGTGGGCGACTTCCTCGTTGGTGCCATAACGGCGCAGCGCGATCGTGCTTTCGACCTGGGCGCGCAGCCCCGCCGCCTCATCCCCGGCCAGTTGGCTGCCGAGCGATTGCATCATGCGATTGTCGATCGGGCCAGGCCCGACCGCATTGACCCGGATGTTGGCTTCGCCAAGCTCCAGCGCGGCGGTTTTGACCAGGCCGAAGACCGCATGCTTGCTGGCAATATAGGGCGCCATGGCAGGGAAACCGATCATCCCGGCGATCGACGACAGAGCGACGATTGATCCGCCGCCGCGAGCCTTCATCGGCGCCACCGCATGCTTCATCGCCAGCCACACGCCAATGACATTGGTCTGCAGCGTATCGTTGAAGTCGGTGACGCTGAGTTCCTCGATCGGCTTCAGCACGCCTTCGGTCCCGGCGTTAGCGATCAAAATGTCGAGCCCGCCGAACCGCTCGACCGTCTTGGCCACGGCGGCCGCGGTCGCCGACTCGTCGGTCGAATCGGCGATGGCGCCGTCAAACTCGCCAAGTCCCTTGAGCCGCGCTTCGGTCGCCGCCAGCTTGTCGGCAGATCGCGCGACGAGCATCACTTTCGCGCCAAGCTCGAGGAACAGTCTGGCGGTCGCTTCACCGATACCGCCGGTTGCCCCGGTAACGATCGCTACCTTGCCATCGAGTCGTTGCTTCCGAATTTCGCCCATTGGTCGCCCCCTTGCCGAGAGATTGGTCCGGTTGCGCAACAAGGACGCGACCTTGCCTAGCAGGCCGCGATCGCGCGCCAAGTCATTTTCGAAAGTGCGGCGTTCAAAGGCTGGTGCGGAACACCAGCGAGGTCGGTTTGTCGCCGAGTGCGAGTGCCGGGATGCGGGTCGCATAGTCCATCAGCGCAGCGGCCTGCTCGGTCTTGACGGTGGCATATTCATTCTGCCCGACATGGATCACCCCGCCGGGGCTCGGCGTGGGGAAGGGCCGCGCGCGGTGAGTGGTGAAAAAGCGGTCGTGGACCATGACGTGGTCGCGGATCGCCGGCCAGACCTGGTCGCGCAGGAAGAATTGGTCCCAATTGGTGTTGAATGGTTGCTCGGCGCGGAACTTGGCGATGGTGCCGGTCATGTCGGGAAACACGCCGGCGATCCCGCCCGACAGGCCGGCCAGCATCGGATCGGTATGGGTGTACCAGTCGCGCATCGCATGGAATGGAAGCCCGCTGTCGAGCCATTCGGCCACCGCCGCCGCCTCCCTAGGCGAGGACACGCTGTCGCAGTCGCGGACCATGTAATAGCCGACCGTCGGGTCGTCGGCGACGAGAAAGCGGCGGCATAGGCGGTGGCGGACATCGGCGTCGCCGCTATCGTCATGGACGATCTCGGCGCCTTCCCCGGCCATCACGTCCAAAAAGCTCGCATCAACGCTGTCGTCGACGGTGAAGCGGCAGGTCCAGCCGGGGTAAAGATCGCGCGCGACGAGGACGTTCTGCAACGCGCCGCGAAGGTAGCGCGGGTGCGATCCGAACAGGCTGAAGGCGATGATCCTGCGGCGGTCTTCGGCGTCGCCCGGCGGATTGAGCTTTGGGCTACCGTGGCGATCGCGGGTCAGCGCATCCTTCTCGTTCAGCGCCATCGTCCCGAACAAGCGGGCGCGGATCGTGTCGCCGGTCATCGAGCAGGACATGGCCAGCGCATCAAAGGCCGAAGCGTCGACAATGCCGAGCGCCAGGAAGCGTTCGAGCAGAGGGATCGCCTGTTTGTGCTTCCGCCAGCGGCTGTAGGAACTGCCCAAGCTGAGCAGGATCATCGGATGGTCGGGGAATGATTGCAGCCCGCGCTCAAGCACTTCGGTGCCGACGTCGAACCGCTCCATCTGGAACAGGTAGAAACCCGGCTGGATGAAGGCGTCGGGGTCGGGCGCCGGGTCGGCATCAAGCGCGGCAAGGCAGACCTTGACCGCGGCCTCGGCCTGACCCGCGGACCACAAGGCCTTGGCCTCCTGGTTCCATGTCGCCGGCTTGTGGACATAGCCCCCCATGCCCGGAGCCTAGCTATGCCGGCGAGCGAGGCAAACAAAAAGGGCGGCCCCCGTGGGACCGCCCTTCGTTGTTCGATAAGCTGGCGCTTAGCGCTTGCTGAACTGGAAGCTCTTGCGGGCCTTGGCCTTGCCATACTTCTTGCGCTCGACCGCGCGGCTGTCGCGGGTCAGGAAACCGGCGCGCTTGACGGTGGTGCGAAGCACCGGCTCGTAGCGGGTCAGCGCCTGCGAAATGCCATGCAGCACCGCGCCCGCCTGACCCGACAGACCGCCGCCCTTGACGGTGGCAATGATGTCATACTGGCCGGTGCGATCGGTGATGCCGAACGGCTGGTTGATCACCAGTCGAAGGGTCGGACGCGCGAAATAGACTTCCTGGTCGCGGCCGTTGACAGTGATCTTGCCGGTGCCGGGCTTGAGCCAGACGCGGGCTACCGCATCCTTGCGGCGGCCAGTGGCGTAGGCGCGGCCGAACTTGTCGAGCTGCTGCTCGCGAAGCGGGGCTTCCGGCTGGATGTTGACCGGGGCGGCGGGCGCTTCGGCCTCGGCTGCCGGGGCGGCATCCGCAACAGGCGCCTCGGCGACGATCGTCGATTCGGTGCCTTCGGTCGCGGAGACTTCGGCCGCGACTTCGGGTGTCTCGCTGGTCAGGGCGCCCAGATCGGCGAGCGACTTGGCGGCCTTCTTGTCGGCGGGGATTTTCTTGTCGGCCATGTTATGCGCCCACCTTGTTCTTGCGGCTCATGCCGGCAACGTCGAGAGTTTCGGGTGACTGGCCGCCGTGCGGATGCTCGGTGCCGTTGTAGAGGTGCAGGGCGCGCATCTGGTCGCGGCCCAGCGGTCCGCGCGGGATCATCCGCTCGACCGCTTTCTCGAGCACGCGCTCGGGGAAGCGCCCGTCGAGGATCTTGTCGGCGGTGACCTCTTTCAAGCCGCCGATGAAGCCGGTGTGCTTGTAATAGATCTTGTTCTTCAGCTTGTTGCCGGTGAAGCGCACCTTGCCGGCGTTGATCACGACGACATGATCGCCGCAATCGACGTGCGGGGTGTAGCTGGCCTTATGCTTGCCGCGCAGGATGTTGGCGATGATCGTCGCGACGCGACCGACCACCAGGCCTTCGGCATCGATCAGATGCCACTTTTTCACCACGTCCGCCGGTTTGATCGACTTAGTGGTCTTCATCAGCGCCTTCATGGGCTGGACCTCTCGCTAAAAATAAAGGAGGCGCCTGCCGTGGCAAGCGCCGTCGGGCGGGCTAATCGCGGGGAAGAGGCGAAAAGTCAAGCAAATGCAGGCGATTCGTGACGGGTAAAATGTTACCCGACGTTCTCCTCGACCCAATCGCCATAGCCGGCGAGCAGTTTGGGGATGGCCCAGGTGACGATCGCCGGCGTGTCGTAGCTGTGCAGTTCGGCGATCCGGGCGATGAGGGTGTCGGCTGGGTCGAGCGTCGTCTTGAACAGCGCCGGGACTTCGTCGACCGTGTCGACCTTGTCCTCCCAGCGATAGATCGAACGGCACGGGCCGAGGATGTTGACGCAGGCCGCGAGCCGCTCCTCGACCGCGGTGCGGGCGATACGCTCGGCCTCGTCGGCAGTGGCGAAGACCGCATAGACAGTGACCACGCTCATGTGCGGCGGCCGATGGTATGGGCGCCCCAGGCGGTCGCGGCGACGAGCAGGGCGCCGACGGCCTGGTGAGACGCGGCGAGCCAGATCGACATGCCGCTCAGCACGGTGGCGATGCCGAGCAGGATCTGGACGCCGAGGGCTGAATGGATGGCGATCGAGGCACGGCGATCGAGTGGTTTCACCCGGCGCGCGAGCACGACCAGGGCCACGACCGCCACCAACGCCCACCAGCGGTGGAGGAAGTGGATCAGATAGGGATCGTGGGTCAGCGCGTAGATCGACCCGCGCGCGCTATCGATCCCGGCGGGGACGAACTCGCCCTGCATCAGCGGCCAGTCGCTGGCGATATAGCCCGCATCGAGCCCCGCGACCCAGGCGCCGAGCAGGAGCTGGACGAACAGGACCGCAATCACGCCGATCGCCACGCCGGTGAGGCGAGCGGGACGGTCCTCGCCGGTGCTGGCGAGTTGCCTGAGGTCGAGCGCGGTCCACACCAGGCCGGCGAGGATGAACAGCGCGGTCAGCAAATGCGCCGACAGGCGGAAATGGCTGACATCGGTGCGGTTCACCAGGCCCGACTGGACCATATACCAGCCGAGCGCGCCCTGGCTCGCGCCGAGCAGGAGCAAGGCAACCAGCCGCCAGCCATAGCCGCGCGGAATCTGCCGTTTCAGCGCGAACCACAGCAAGGGCAGGGCGAAGGCGATACCGACCACCCGGCCCAGCAGGCGGTGGAGCCATTCCCAGAAATAGATCCACTGGAAGGCCGCGAGGTCCATTCCCGCGGGTCCGTTGATCTCGCGATATTCAGGCGTCGCGCGGTACAGTTCGAAGGCCTGTTCCCAGTCGGCCGCATTAAGCGGCGGGATGGCACCCGACACGAGATCCCATTCGGTGATGCTGCAGCCCGCTCTCGGTGAGCCGGGTTATTCCGCCGACGACCACCATGACGAAGACGAGGGCGGCGACGATCAACAGCCAGCGGGCCAACGCGAGGGGGCGGGCGGTGAGCGCGTGATCCATGAAACCAGTGCCTATGGCGGCTTTGCATCATCCTGCCAATATCTCTTCGGGTCGCCCATGAGATATTGTAACTTGAGCGATGTGGCAGTATATCACCGCTCGATGCTGCAGCTTTCGTTTCCCACCCCTCGCCTCGACCGGTTGGCGATCGGCCTCAGTGGCCTGTGCCTGGTGCATTGCCTGGGCACGACCATCGTGCTGGCCTTGCTGGCCAGCGCGGGCGGCTTCCTGGGAGCGCCGATCATTCACGAGGTCGGGCTTGGCTTGGCGATGATCCTCGGCGGGCTGGCGCTCGGGAAGGGCATTTTCGATCACGGCTACACGCATGCCCTCGCGCGGTCGGTGGACTGGGGCTTGGGGTAATGGCCGGCGCGCTGACCATGCCGCATGACGGGACCGAGGCGCTATATACGGTGATCGGGGTGGCGATCCTCGCGCTCGGCCATCGCCTCAACTTCATCGCGTCGGAATAGCTAGCTTTCGCCTTCGACCACCGGTGCTTCGGTCGTGTAGCGCGGAGTTTCGGGCGGAAAGAGCAGCCAGCCCATCAGCACCGCCGACAGCGCCAGCCCGGCCTGCCAGTTCACGAACACAAGAAGCGCCGCAAGCACGTTAAGGGCGGCCACGATCCTGAAATTGCGAGTCAATCGCGCGACATAGTCGCGCTCGAGCCGCGCATCGATATGCCCGTGGCTTGCCCCGACGCTCCATTTGAGCAGCCATGTCAGCGACAACAGGGCCAGCGATATCACCCAATAATGCGCCGCGGCAGGCCGGGCGGCGGCGTCGGCGAAATGCTCGGCCAGGACTCGCGCCGGGAAAGCGATGAAGCCGACCGCAGCAAGAAAAAGCGATGTGGCGATGACGAACCAATGTCCGGTGGTGCGAAAAATGGCGCCCGAAAAATGGTGCTGCACCCAATAGAGTCCGATCACCGCCGAGGCGAGAAGATAGCCGCCATATTGCGGCGCGAGCGCGGCAAGTTCCCGACCGAGAAGCACACCTTCATGCTCGACCGGCGGCAAGAGGATGTCGATGATCGGCAGGGTGAAGGCGATGGCGAACACGCCGTCGGCGAACGCCTCCATCCGCGCGGTACCGCGGATCGCGCCTTCGCCTTCGATCGCGTCGCGGCGCGCCGGGGCGTCCGGATTGACAGGTTTGTCGGTCATGCGCGCCCAACGCCGGTTGGCGTCGCTTGTTCATTGCGTGGTTCGCGCCTATTTCAGGACCATGGGCCGACACGATCATCATTTGCACGAGGGCGAATCGCTGCACGATGCGGCGAAGAACCGCCTGACCGAAAAGGGCGAGCAGTGGACCGACATGCGCCAGGCGGTGTTCAAGGCGCTGGCCGGGTTCGACCGTCCGGCCTCGGCCTATGACATTGCCGAGGCGGTCTCCGCCGCCGAAGGGCGCCGCGTGGCGGCTAACAGCGTCTATCGCATCCTCGACCTGTTCGTGACCTCGAACCTCGCGATGCGCGTCGAGAGCGCCAATGCCTATGTCGCCAACCAGCACCCGGGATGCCTGCACGATTGCATTTTCCTGATTTGCGACAATTGCGGGGTCACCACGCATCTCGACGATGACAAATTGTCGGGTGGAGTACGCCAGGCGGCGGCGGATGCCGGCTTCGAGGCCAGCCGCCCGGTGATCGAAGTGCGCGGCAAATGCGGCGACTGCAGCTGACCTTGCGGACGGCTTGAGCGACGGTCCGGGGGGATGTCGAGCGTCGAGCTGATCGCCGCGCTGCTGGGCGTGGTCAATGTGCTGCTGGTCGTGCGCCGGTCGATCTGGAATTATCCGTTCGGCCTGGCGATGGTGACGCTCTATTTCTTCGTCTTCGCCGACGCCAAGCTTTACTCCGACGCGCTGCTGCAGATCTTTTTCTTCGCCATCAACCTCTACGGCTGGTGGAACTGGGCCCGCGCCGACAAGGTCGATGACGGGGTCGCGGTCGGATATATGACCGCCCGTGCCCGCTTGCTCTGGCTCGGCGGGACGATTGGCGCTGTGCTGATCTGGGGAACGATGATGGCGCGTTTCACCGACGCCGCCGCGCCCTTTCCCGATGCGACTGTGGCCGCGCTGAGTGTTGCTGCGCAAATCCTGCAATCCTTGCGCCGGGTCGAAAGCTGGCTGTTGTGGATCACGGTTGATCTCATCGCCATCGGGCTGTTCGCCTCGCGCGGGCTCCACATCACCGCCGGTCTGTACGCAATCTTCCTGGTGCTGGCGGTTGCCGGGCTGGTGGAATGGAAAAAGAAAGTCACGTCATGAAACGCGGTTTCCTGCTCGGCAAGTTCATGCCGCCCCATGCCGGCCACATCGCCCTGGTCAACGCCGCCCTCGACCTTGTCGACGAGTTGACCATCCTGGTCTGCTGGCTGCCGGGCGACCCGATCCCCGGCGAGCGGCGGCTGGCGTGGATGAAGGAATTATTCCCGCGCGCGCGCGTCATCGGCCATGCCGACCCGGTGCCGCAGCATCCCGACGACAGCGCCGATTTCTGGGCGGTGTGGAAGCCGATCGTCGCCGCGATTCACCCCGAGCCGATCGACTATCTGTTCGCGGGCGAGGAATATGGTGCGGAGCTGGCACGGCAAGTCGGCGGCCTGTTCGTCCCGCTCGGTGCCCGCATCCTGGGGGCCGACAAGGGCGGACTCGGCGGCCTGTCGGGATCCGCAGTGCGCGCCGATCCGTTCGGCCACTGGGACTATCTGCCGCCGCCGGTGCGCGATCATTATGCGCTCACGATCTGCCTCCACGGAGTTGAGAGCGTCGGCAAGTCAATGCTCGCCGAGCGGCTGGCGGCGCATTATGGCACGATTGTGGTCCCCGAATATGGCCGCGCCCATTGTGAATTATACGGCACCGACTGCCGCGACACCGACCTCAGGCTGATGGGCCTCGCCCAACAGGCGTCGATCGACGCCGCCCGGCCGTGGTGCAACCATCGCCTGATCGCCGATACCGATGCGCTGATGACCGCGGCCTGGTCCCAGATGATGATCGGCTATGCCAGTGACGAGTTGCTGGTTCAGAAAAAGGCCGATCTCTACCTCGTGCTCGGCACCGACGCGCCCTTCATCGATGACGGCACCCGCATCTATGGCGAACCCGAGGTTCGGGCCAGGTTCGACCGCGTCGCGCGCGAAGTGCTGCGCGTGGCGCGGGTCAAGACGGTCGATATTGCCGGCAGCTGGGACGAACGCTTCGATGCCGCCTGCGCGGCGATCGACGCGCTCGGCAATCGAACCACGTTCGATTGAGGTTCGACAGGGGCAAATAGAGCCGTTACTGCTATCCCTCATGTCCGATCGTCCCCACACGCCGTTGCTCGACACCATCAATTCGCCCGCCGACATCCGCGCGCTCGACAAGGGCCAGCTACCCCAGCTGTCCGAGGAGCTTCGCGCCGAAATGATCTCGGCGGTGTCGGTCACCGGGGGGCACCTCGGCGCCGGCCTCGGCGTGGTCGAACTGACCGTCGCGATCCATCATGTGTTCGACACGCCCGCTGACACGCTGATCTGGGACGTCGGCCACCAGGCCTATCCGCACAAGATCGTCACCGGCCGCCGCGACCGCATCCGCACGTTGCGCATGGGCGGGGGGCTGTCGCGGCTTCACCAAGCGCAGCGAGAGCGAATATGACCCGTTCGGCGCGGCGCACAGTTCCACCTCGATCTCGGCGGCGCTCGGCTTCGCCATCGCCAACAAGCTCGATGGCAATGCCCAAGCGCGCGATCGCGGTGATCGGCGACGGGGCGATGACCGCCGGCATGGCCTATGAGGCGATGAACAATGCCGAAGCCGCGGGCAACCGGCTGATCGTCATCCTCAACGACAATGACATGTCGATCGCGCCGCCGGTCGGCGCGCTGTCGCAACTCGCTCGCGCGGCTGGTCAGTTCGGGCAAATATCTCGCGCCCGCGGCGGATGGCGCAGAAGTTCGCCCGGGCCATGCCCGAGCCGGTCCACCGCGCCGCGCGCAAGGTCGAGGAATATGCCCGCGGCTTGGTGACCGGCGGCACCTTGTTCGAGGAACTGGGCTTTTATTACGTCGGTCCGGTCGACGGCCATGATGTCGAGGCGCTGGTCGAAGTCCTCGAGAATGTCCGCGACGCCGACGAAGGCCCGATCCTGGTCCATGCCGTCACGGTCAAGGGCAAGGGCTATGGCCCGGCCGAGAACGCCGCCGACAAATATCATGGCGTGGTCAAGTTCGACGTCGTCTCGGGCAAGCAGGACAAGGGGCCGGGCGGCGGCCCGCCGACCTATACCGCGGTGTTCGCCGATGCGCTCAGCCGCCGAGGCGCGGCGCGACGACAAGGTCGTCGCGATCACCGCGGCGATGCCGTCGGGCACCGGGCTCGACAAGTTCGAGAAGGAATTCCCGACCGCACCTTCGACGTCGGCATCGCCGAACAGCATGGCGTGACCTTCGCCGCCGGGCTCGCCGCGCAGGGCCATCGCCCGTTCTGCGCCATCTACTCGACCTTCCTCCAGCGCGCCTATGACCAGGTGGTCCACGACGTCGCGATCCAGAATCTTGCCGGTGCGCTTCGCGATGGACCGCGCCGGGCTGGTCGGCGCCGACGGCTGCACCCATGCCGGCGCGTTCGACCTCGCCTATCTGTGCACCTTGCCCAATTTCGTGGTGATGGCCGCGGCCGACGAGGTCGAGCTGGCCCACATGGTCCACACGATGGCGCTTCACGACAGCGGGCCGAGCGCGGTGCGCTATCCGCGCGGCAATGGTCGCGGGCTGGCGATGCCGGCGACGCCCGAGCGGCTCGAGATCGGCAAGGGCCGCATCGTCCGCGAGGGCAAGACGGTCGCGATCCTGTCGCTCGGAACGCGGCTCGAGGAAGCCGAGAAGGCCGCCGAGATGCTCGAGGCCATGGGCCTGTCGACCACCGTCGCCGACCTGCGCTTCGCCAAGCCGCTCGACGAGGCGCTGATCCGCAAATTGCTCACCACCCACGAAGTCGCGGTGACGATCGAGGAAGCCGCGATCGGCGGGTTCGGCGCGCATGTGCTGACGCTGGCCAGCGACGAAGGGCTGATCGACGCCGGCTTGAAGCTCCGCACGATGCGCCTTCCCGACCGGTTCCAGGACCATGAAATCCCGATGAAGCAATATGACGAAGCCGGGCTCAACGCCCCGCACATCGTCGACACGGTGCTTGAAGGCGCTTCGCCGCAACGACATCGGCGTCGCCAGCCGAAGCGGGGGCGATCGCCTGATGCGGGCGGTGGCCCGCCGTTCTGCTTGCGGTGTTGCCGTGCTCCGCTCGGCCGCCACGCCGCCGGTCTATCATCCGTCCGATTATCCGTATGCCCTTCTCTGACGCGGTGCAGGTCGGCGATTTGCTTATCCTATCGGGCCAGATCGGCGCCAAGCCGCGCACCACGTCGGTGGTGCCTGGCGGGATCGAGCGCGGAAACCCGCCAGACGATGGCCAATATTGACGCCAGCCTGAAACGCCGCGGCCTCAGCATGGATTCGGTCGTCAAATGCACGGTGATGCTGGCCGACATGAAGGACTGGCCGGCGTTCAACAAAATCTACGCCAGCTATTTCAAAAAAGGCCGATACCCCGCGCGATCGGCGCTGGGCGTCAATGGCCTGCGCACTGGGAGCGAAGATCGAGCTCGAATGCTGGGCTTACTCGCCCGCCAAGTGACCAAGCCCGCGCCGACCTGTTGCTGGTGGCCCAAGGGCTGGCCGAGAGCCGCACCCGCGCGCAGGCGCTGATCCTGGCGGGCAACGTGTTCGTCGGTGACCGTCGCGTCGCCAAGGCGGGCGACCTGCTCGCCGACGATGCGGTGCTGACCGTCAAGGGCCGCGATCATCCGTGGGTGTCGCGGGGCGGGGTCAAGCTGGCGCACGGGCTCGAGCATTTCGGGTTCGACGTGACCGGGGCGGTCGGCGCTCGACGTCGGCAGCTCGACCGGGGGCTTTACCGACGTGCTGCTGACCCGCGGCGCGGCGAAAGTCTATGCGATCGATGTCGGCACCAACCAGCTGGCCTGGAAGCTGCGCAGCGACGATCGGGTCATCGTCCACGAACAGACCAATGCCCGCGACCTGACCGCCGACATCGTCCCCGAACCGGTCGACATCATCGTCTGCGATGCCAGCTTCATCGCGCTGGCCAAAGTGCTCGACGCCGCGCTCGATCTTGCGCGCCCCGGGGCGCAGCTGGTCGCGCTGGTCAAACCGCAGTTCGAGGCGGGACGCGGCGAAGTCGGCAAGGGCGGGGTGGTGCGCGATCCCGTGCGTCCACCAGCGCGTCTGCGACGAGGCGGCGGCGTGGATCGAATCGCAGGGCTGGCGCGTCCTCGGCGTCGAAACCAGCCCGATCACCGGGCCCGAAGGCAATGTCGAATTCCTGCTCGGCGCGATCAAGGGGAAGAGGATGACTGACCATGCGCGCAACGACCGCGGACTGTGGAGCAAGGCGCTGATCACCGTGCCGGCGATCGTCATCGTCGGGATCGGTGATCGGCATTTCTCGAACAGCGGGTTCGGGCAATGACTGGTATGCGGGCCGCTCGAAGCCCGGCTTTCCAGCCGCCAGGCTGGGTCTTCGGCGCGGTCTGGACGACGCTTTACACAATGATGGGCATTGCGCTGGCGGCGATCCTCGACGAGCCATTCTCGAAGCGGCGCCGCGTCGCGCTGGCCCTGTTCGGCGTGCAGCTGGCGCTCAACTTCGCCTGGTCGCCGATCTTCTTCGGCGAGCGGCATGATCGATCTCGGCCTTGTGCTGATCATCGCGATGATCGTGCTGGTCACGATGACGCTCATCGCTGTTCCGGAAGATACGGCCACTGGCGGGAGCGCTGCTGCTTCCCTATCTTGCATGGTTGTGCCTTGCGACCGCGCTCAACCATGAGACCGGCAGCCTCAATCCGGGCGCCGACACGGCGCCGCTGGGAATCACTGGAGGACGATAGGATGCAATCGCAGAACCGAATCTTCGACGACCTCGTCAAGATGATGAACGGCGTCGCCGGCACCATGGCCGGGATGGGCCGCGAGGCCGAAGGCGTCGATGCGCGAGAAGATGCGCGAATGGGTCGGCGGGCATGGACTTTGTCAGCCGCGACGAGTTCGACGCGGTCAAGGCGATGGCGGCGGCCGCGCGCGACGAGAATGACGCGCTGAAGAAGCGGATCGAGGCGCTCGAAGTTGGACGGCAAACCGGCGAAGCCGAAAGCCGCACCCAAGACCCCGCGCGACGGGAGCCTGAGCCCTGACCGATCGATCGCCGACCCGAGCAGCGAGACGACGGCGCGCCGATCGACATGCTCGAACAATATTTCGAAGCGCGCGGCTGGGCGTGCGAGCGGTCGGGCGAGGGCGAGATCGTCGCCTCGGCGAGCGGCAGCTGGGCGCAATATGAACTGCGCGGCGTGTGGCGCCACGAGGACCAGGTGCTGCAGTTCCTCGCCTTTCCCGACATCAAGGTCGGCGACGAGAAGCGCGCCGCGATCTACGAGACGCTCGGGCTGATCAACGAGCAATTGTGGCTCGGTCATTTCGAAATGTGGTCGGGGTCCGGCCTGATCGTGTTCCGTCATGCCGCTTTGGTCGGGCGAGAGCGACGGCGCTGACGCTTCGAGCAGGCCGAGGCCATCGCCGAAGCGGCGATCGAGGAATGCGAGCGCTTCTACCCGGTGTTCCAGTTCGTGCTGTGGGGCGGCAAGTCGCCGAGCGAAGCGATCTCGGCGGCGCTGATCGATACCGCGGGCGAAGCGTGACGTCATGACGCCGGTCTTCCGACACCGGCCTGGTTGGTCGGCTGCGGCAACATGGCCGGCGCGATGGTCGAGGGCTGGCGCGCGCCGGGGTCGACCTGTCGGCAGTCGACCGCGATCCGGCCGAGCGGGACGCCGGTCGAGGGCGTGCGGACGCTGACGGCCTGTCCGGCGAGGCGAGCCGCCGCGCTTCGTCATGCTCGGGGTCAAGCCGCAGAAGCTGGACGAGGTTGCGCCGGGGCTTGCGCCGCATGTCGGTGCGGACACGATCCTGCGTGTCGATGCTCGCGGGGGTCAGCGCGCCGAGTCTGCGCGCAGCGGTTTCCCGACGCGCGGGCGATCGTCCGCGCGATGCCCAATCTGCCGGTCGCCGAGCGGCCAGGGGTGATCGCGCTGTACAGGATGACGGCGACAGCGCGTCGACTGTCGATGCAGCTGATGGCGGCGCTCGGGACTGTGCGCCGTGGTGCGACGAGCGAAGCCGCGCTGGCGGCGATCGGCGCGGTCGCGGGGTCGGGCCCGGCCTATGTCGCGCGCTTTGTCGCGGCGCTGGCGCAGGGCGGGGGGAACGCTCGGGCTCGATCCGAGTTGGCGCGACGCGATTGCGACTGCAGACGCTGATCGGAACCGCTGCGATGGCCGAGCAGCGGGCGAGCCGATGGCCGAGATCGCGCGTCGCGTCGCCAGCCCCAACGGGACCACCGAGCAGGGGCTCGCGGTGCTCGATGCCCAGACGGGCTCGCAGCCGCTGGTCGACCCGCACGCTCGGCGCCGCCGTCGCGCGCGGGCGAGGAACTGGCGGCCGAGGCGCGCCGCGCGCATTGATTTGACCCGGCCGCTGGCCTAGGCGATCGCCTCAATCTAATCAGGGGCAGGAATGGCCGAACAGCGCAATTTCGACGACCGCGACGGCTGGATCTGGCTCGACGGCAAACTGGTGCCGTGGCGCGAGGCCAACGTCCATATCCTGACCCATGCCATGCATTATGCATCGTCGGTGTTCGAGGGCCAGCGCGCCTATGACGGGGACGATCTTCAAGCTGAGCGAGCATAGCGAGCGGCTGCGCAATTCGGCCGAGCTGCTCGGCTTCGAACTGCCGTGGACGCGTCGAGCAGATCGACGCGGCCTGCATCGAGGTGCTCGAGGCCAACGAGCTGACCGACGCCTACATGCGCCCGGTCGCCTGGCGCGGCTCGGAGCAGATGGGGGTCAGCCCAAGGGCACCAAGCCGCACCTCGCCATCGCCGCCTGGTACTGGGGCAAATATTTCGACCCGGAGCATGGCCGACAAGGGCATCCGCCTCGACATCGCGCCGTGGCGCCGGCCCGCGCCCTATACCGCGCCGGTGCACAGCAAGGCGGCCGGCCTCGTACATGATCGCCACGCTGTCGAAGAACCATGCCGACGAGCGCGGCTTCGACGACGCGCTGATGTTCGACTGGCGCGGCCAGGTGGCCGAAGCGACCGGCGCCAACGCCTTCTTCGTCCGCGACGGCGAGATCCACACCCCGACCCCCGACTGCTTCCTCGACGGGATCACCCGCCGCACCGTGATCGACCTTGCCCGCCGCCGCGGGATCGAGGTGATCGAGCGCGCGATCTGGCCCGAGGAGCTGGAGAGCTTCGAGCAATTCTTCCTGACCGGCAGCGCCGCCGAAGTGACCCTCGTCGGCTCGGCGGGGCCGTGGAACTTCGAGGTCGGCGACCTGTCGCGGCAGCTTGCCAGGGACTATGACGACCTGGTCAACCGGCGGCCTATCAACTACTGAGCAGCTTCCGACGGAACTACATTCGTTTGCCATTTCGCGGTCGTGTCCCATAAGGCGCGAATTCGCACGTCGATCAGGTGGGTAACGGGCGGCGATCGATGGTTGCGTCGGGAAAGGCAAGAACCGTTCGCGCGATCCGCGAGCGTGCCCGCAACGCGAGCGCATAGCGTCGGCGCTGCGACAGCTGTTGTCGATTGCACGCCTCCGACGACCGCAACTGGCGCCGTTCGCCAGGCCCAGATCGACGCGTTGATGCGCATGGTCCCGGCCACCGTCGCTCGATCCAGTTCGTTGCCGCCGCGGTCATGGTCGCGGCGCTTCGCAACATCGCCGACAGTCTCTGGCTCGGGCTGTGGTTCGGCGGCGTCACTGCTGGCTGTGCGTCACGTGCGGCGTTCGCGCCGATCCGCCTGCGCTGCGATCGCGATTATGCCCGCCGCAGTATCCGCCGACGCGCGGCTCGATCTGCGTGGTGGTCGCCCTCGCTCGCGACGATGTGGCTGGTCCCGCCGCTATTCTGGTTCGACCCAGCCGACCTGGCCGAACGAGTGATCTGTTCCTGTGTCGGTGATGGCGGCGCTGATGAGTGCCGGCAGCGTCACCCTGACTTCGCTGCCGCCGCGCGCTGCTCTATGTCGTGCTGCTGCTCGGCACGGGCTGCTGATCCCTGACCATCCAGCTCGGCAACGCCGACGCTGTTCGGCGCTGATGCTCCTCTACGCGGCGATGCTGTCGTCTCGGCATCATGCTGCACCGGCGCGCCACGTTCATCGCCCAGGTCCGCGCACGCTACGAGCTGCGAGGAACGGGGCGAACTGATCATCAAGCTGCTGCGCGAATTCGAGGCGACCGGCTCGGCGGGCTGTGGGAGCTCGACGGCGACCTCGGGCTCGCCAACATGTCGTCCGAGCTGCTGGCCGAGACTGCGGTTGCAGCTCGGCGGCGGTGATCGGGCGAACCGTCTACGCGACTTGCTCGACCCGCAAGGACCAGATCGCGACGCCTTTCGAAGCGGCATGCGAACGCTGTTCGAGAACCTCGACAACGGGACGCCGTTCCGCGACCTCGCGGTCCCGCCGCCGACCGGCACAGCCTGGTGGTCGCTGTCGGGCAAGCCGATCCACGACGAGCGGGGCGAGCTCTCGGCTGGCGCGGGGTCGGGTCGGACATCACCGATGTGCGGCTGTCGGGCGACGACGCGGTCCGCGCGGCGCGGACGCGACCCGCTGACCGGCCTCGCCAACCGGCTGCTGGTGCGCGAACTGCTCGAAGAAGCCTTGCTCGCATGCGAGCTCGACGGGCAGCGCGCCTGCTCGTTGTTCGCTGGTCGACCTCGACCGGTTCAAGCTGGTCAACGACACGCTGGGCCATGCGATCGGCGACCAATTCTTGTCGAAGTCGCGCGACGGCTCGAGCGCGCGGTGGGCGCCGACGAGCCTATGTCGGCCGGCTTGGCGGCGACGAATTTGCGGTCGTGTGGTGCGGCGACGCGACCGACGAACGGCTGGGCGCGGTGGCCGAGCGGATCATCGCCGAACTGTCGGTTAGCTTCACCATCGGCGCCGCCCGGCTGCACGTCGGCGCGACGATCGGCATCGCCCGCGGTCCGGGATCGACGGCCAGGCGCGAGGAAGCGCTGATGCGCGCGGCCGACCTGGCGCTGTACCGCGCCAAGGAGAATGGGCGTGGCGGCTATGCGCTTCTTCGAGCCGGAAATGTATCGACGAGGCCGAAGATCAACCGGCTGCTGGAACAGGATGTGCGCGCCGCGCTGGAGCGAGGATCGGGCTGGCGCTTGGCCTATCAGCCGATCGTCGACGCCGCGAGCGGTGCGCTAGTCGGGCGCGAGGCCCTGCTGCGCTGGAACCATCCCGACCCGCGGCGACGATCCCGCCCGACCAGTTCATCCCGATCATCGAGGATGCGGGGCTGATCCACCAGATCGGCGACTGGGTGATCCGCGAAGCCTGCGCTGAAGCCGCCGCTGGGACCGCGATCCGGAGTCGCGGTCAATATCTCGGCGGCGCAACTGTCGGGCAGCGGGCTGGCCAAGACCGTGCTCGGCGCGCTGGCCGCCTCGAGCGGCTGGACCCCGAGCCGGCTCGAGCTCGAAGTCACCGAGAGCATCTTCCTTGGCGACGACCTCGGCGACGCTCGCCTCGCTCGAGCGGCTGCGCGCGCTCGGGGTGCGGCTGGTGCTCGACGATTTCGGCAAGGGCTATTCCTCGTTCGGCTATCTGAGCCGCGCGCATTTCGCCAAGATCAAGATCGACCAGAGCTTCGTCCGCGGCGCGGCCGCAAGGCGAGCGCGACTGCCTGGCCATCGTCCACGCCATCCTCGCGCTCGCCCGCGGGCTCGGCGTCGAAACGACCGCCGAGGGGGTCGAAACCGAAGGCGCAGGCGCTGGTCATGCGCGCGCTGGGTTGCGACGAGTTGCAGGGCTTTCATTTCGGGCGGCCGGTGCCGGCCGGCCAGTTTCAAGCGCACGACGGCGTCCAGCCGGTTCGCCGGCTCGCCTGACCCCTTTTCCGCGCGCATGCCCCCTTTTCAGCGCGTGGTGGGCCGCTATAAGCCGCGCTCCCGAAGCGTGCCGTTCCGTGCCGCTTCCGATGCCTGCTGGGGCGTCGCCAAGTGGTAAGGCACCGGCTTTTGATGCCGGCATTCGCAGGTTCGAATCCTGCCGCCCCAGCCAAGCTCTATAAGTCGAATGAATTCAAAGGCTTATTTGCCGTAAACACTATTCCGTGGGCTCGGTTCGTGGGCTCGTTTGGTCTAATGGATGGGGCGCTCCAATGTCCGCTTCCAATCCATGATTGTCATTTAGCGGTCATTCCGCTTTCGACCCATTGCGGACATTGGCGAAGTTTCGGCCTGAGTGCTAGTGCGACTGCATGAGCATGCGCATTCCGTGCCTTTCGACAGTCGCCTCTCTGACGATCGCCTTGCCGGCGACCTGGCGGTTCACCGCAATCCGCCCTACGCGGTCTCCGGTCAGTTCCTACGGGAAGGACTATGTGATGTCTCCGTCGCTCGCTCCGGATTGCCCGATGCTAAGGCGCCAGCGGCGCGTTACCTGATCGTCGCTCCATTCGGGCTTGCTGCGTGGCGAATGGCCGTCGAACGAGACTAGGCTCTCGGTTGGTCGCGCAGCGTGGACGTCCGGTCGTCATTGCTTAGCGCGATAATTGGCTTGACCATCCTCTGCAGGTTCTTACGCTCAGTCCGCTTGCGCTGGGATCGCCATTCGGAGCTCCGAGCCTGCTGGTCCGATCGCTCGACATAGGCAAGCCTCGCGCTGATTATCGAGCATTGGGAACGGCATAGCTGTGCGTCAGCGAGTTGATGTACGACCCGGTCGAGATGCGTCTGCGCGGCTAGCATCGGCCATCGCGCGGCCGACTGTCCGCTTTCCACCCAACGCCGTCATTCAGCAGGCAGTCATGGCTCGGCCCATTGCGGACATCAGGAACTGAGCCCGGCTTGCTCAGATGATGGGCTGAGGCGCGTGTGGAAGGCCGGATTCTGACGTCCGAGCAGCTTGCCGACGGGCATTGCCGCCCCGCTCGCTGCCCGTCCACTCGTGGCCTAGAGAGAGCGACCGATCAATTCTTTCATGATCTCGGTCGTGCCGCCGTAGATCCGGGTCACGCGCGCGTCGCGCCACAGGCGGGCGATCGGATATTCGTTCATATAGCCCGCGCCGCCGTGGAGCTGGAGCGCGGCGTCGCAGGCCTCCCATTGCAGCTCGGTGTGCCACAGCTTGGCCGCGCTGCGCCTCGGCCGGGGTCAGCTTGCCGGCGACGTGGCGGTGCGATCGCCCAGTCGAGATGCGCCCAGCCGACCTGCAGCTTCGTCTTGAGGTCGGCGAGCGTGAAGCGGGTGTTCTGGAAATCGAGGATGCGCTTGCCGAAGGCCTTGCGCTCCGTGGTGAAGTCGACCGCTTCGTCGAAGGCGCGCTGGGCCGAGGCCTGGCCTGGACCGCGATCGACAGGCGCTCCTGCGGCAATTGGCTGCATCAGCATAGGCGAAGCCGCCGTTCTCCGCGCCGAGCAGATTGGTCGATCGGCACGCGGACCTCGTCGAAGAACAGTTCCGACGTGTCGTTGCCGTGGAGCCCGATCTTGTCGAGGTTGCGGCCGCGGGTGAAGCCCTCGTCGCTCTGCCTCGACCAGGAACAGCGACATGCCCGGGCGCCGCCATCCTCGGTCGGTCTTGCGCGACGACGATGACCAGATCGGCGCTCTGGCCGTTGGTGATGTAGGTCTTCGAGCCGTGACAGACGCCAGCCGTTGCCGTCGCGCCGCGCGATGGTTTCGATGCCCTGCAGGTCGCTGCCGGCGCCGGGCTCGGTCATGGCGATGGCGCTGATCGTGGTCGCCGTCGACCATGCCGGGGAGGTGAGCGCTGCTTCTGCTCCTCGCTGCCGTAATGGACGAGATAGTCGGCGACGATGTCCGACTGCAGGGTGAAGCCGCCGCGGTCGATCCGATGTAGGCTCAACTCCTCGCCGACGATGGCGTTGAAGCCGAAATCGAGGCCCGGCCCGCCATAGGCTTCGGGCACCTGCGGGCAGAGCAGGCCGGCGCGCGCCGACCCTAGCCCACGCTTCGCGCTCGACCGTCCCTTCGGCCTCATGCGCGTCCATCCGCGGAGCGATGACATCGGTCAGGACCTTGCGGACGGTGTCGCGGAAGGCGTGATGGTCGTCGCTGAACAGCGAGCGGTCTTGGGCGTCGATCATGGGCAGAGCGTAGCGCGGTCTTGCGGCTTGGCAATGGAGCGCTAAGCACGGCGCATGGCGGGACCGCTCCACGGATTGACGATCATCGAGATGGCGGGGCTCGGGCCGGGGCCGTTCGCGGCGATGATGCTGGCCGATCATGGGGCCGAGGTGATCCGCGTCGAGCGGGCGGGGATGATCGGGGTGCCGAACGATCCTTTGCTGCGCGGACGGCGGTCGATTTCGCTCGATCTCAAGCGCGAGGAGCATCGTGCCGTGGTGCGGCGGCTGGTCGCCGGTGCGGACGGGTTGATCGAGGGCTATCGGCCGGGCGTGATGGAGCGACTCGGAGCTCGGGCCCGACGATCTTCGCGCCGACCATCCGTCATTGGTCTATGGCCGGATCACGGGCTGGGGACAGGATGGGCCGCTCGCCGCAGAGGCCGGGCACGACATCAATTATCTCGCGCTGACCGGCCTGCTGCACGGCCTTGGCGAACCCGACCGCCCGCCGCGCCCGCCGATGAACCTGGTCGCCGATTATGCCGGCGGCGGCATGATGCTGGCGTTCGGGATGGTCGCGGCGCTGCTCGACGTCCAGCGCGGGGCCGAGGGGCGGGTGGTCGATGCGGCGATGAGCGATGGCGCGGCGCTGACCGGGGCGCTGATCTACGGGTTGAAAGCGGCCGGCGCGTGGAGCGGCGGGCGTGGCGGTAATCTGCTCGACGGCGGCGAGCCGCTCTACGGCTGCTACCAATGCGCCGACGGCAAATATCTGGCGCTGGGCGCGATCGAGCCGCAATTCGTGGCGGCGCTCCTTCAAAGGGTTGGCATTGCCGGTCACGGCGGGGAAATCCGATGTTGCGCGGGCCGTGGCGGCGCGCAGCCGGGACGAATGGGTGGCGTTGTTTCGCCGGGAAAGACGCCTGCGTCGCGCCAGTGCTCGACATGGACGAGGCGCCCGCGCATCCGCACAATGTCGCACGGGGGACATTCGCCGAGGTCGGCGGAGTGATCCAGCCGATGCCCGCACCGCGCTACGGCGAGCCGTTTGAACGCACCGGTCGCGACCCCGGCGCGAAGGCGAGGACGGTCCGGCGATCCTGGCGGAACTGGGCTATTCGGTCGCCGACATCGAGGAATTGCTGAAGTGAACCCTCTTTACGAAACGATGGCGACCAGCGTGTTCGAGCGGATGTCGCTTGCCGCGACGAAGCATGAGGCGGTCAATCTGGGGCAGGGGTTTCCCGACTTCGGCTGGCCCGACGAAATCCTGACGGCCGCGGCGCGGGCGCTGACCGAAGGATCCAACCAATATGCCCCGTCGCGCGGGCTGCCGGTGCTTCGGCAGGCGGTCGCCGACCATTATGCGCGGCATCACGGGATCGATACCGGGCCCGACGGGGTCTGCGTCACCTCGGGCGCGACCGAGGCGCTGGCGGCGGCGATCCTGGCGACGGTCAGCGCGGGCGACGAGGTGATCGTCATGACCCCGGCCTATGACGCTTACGCGCCACTGATCCGACGCGCCGGAGGCACGGTGCGCGAAGTGGCGTTGCAGCCGCCCGGCTGGCGGATCGAGCGCGAGGCGCTGGCGGCGGCGGTGACCGCCAACGACGCGGGCGATCATCTTCAACAATCCGCACAACCCGACCGGGCGCCTGTTCGACGCCGCCGAGCTGGAAGCGGTGGCGAGCGTGGCGCGCGAGCATGACCTGATCGTCATCAGCGACGAGGTGTGGGAGCATCTGCTGATGGACGGGCAGGATTTCGTGCCGCTCGCCGCGCTCGACGGCATGGCCGCGCGGACGCTCAAATGCGGGTCGGCGGGCAAGATCTTTTCGCTCACCGGGTGGAAGATCGGCTGGATCGCCGCGGCGCCCGAGCTGGCGACGCTGGCGGCGCGGGCGCACCAGTTCCTGACCTTTGCCTCGCGCCCCCAATCTGCAGGCGGCGGTGGCGTTCGGGCTGAACGAGGGCGACGACTGGCTGGTGCCGATGCGCGCAGCGATTCGCGCGCGCTCGCGACCGGATGACGGCGGGGCTGGAGGCGGCGGGCTTTGCGGTGCTGCCGAGCGCGGCGACCTATTTCCTGATCGTCGACCTCGCTGCGTCGGGGATCGCGATCGACGACGAGGCCTTCGCGCAAGCTGGCGGTCGAGCAGGCGGGGGTGGCGGTGGTGCCGCTTGTCCGCCTTTGCCGACGATGGCGAGCCCAAGCATCTCGTCCGCCTGTGCTTCGCCAAGCGCGACGAGACGATCGACGCCGGGGTCGCGGCGATGGCAGGAGCGAAGGAATTGGCACGATAAGTCCGAGCGAAGAAGCTGCCGCAATCCTGCGCGACCTTGGCGTCGAAGGCGAGTGGCGCTCTGGACAGCCACTCGCCGATCGACGGCAGGCGGATCGGCTCGGTCGCCGAAGCCAGCACGTCCGACGTCGCCGCCGCCTGCGAGCGTGCCCAAGCCGCCTTCCTCGCCTGGCGCAATGTGCCCGGCCCCGCGTCGCGGCGAACTGGTGCGCCTGCTCGGCGAGGAATTGCGCGCCGCCAAGGAGCCGCTCGCCCGGCTGGTCACGCTCGAGGCCGGCAAGATCGTCTCCGAAGGGCTCGGCGAAGTGCAGGAGATGATCGACATTTGCGACTATGCGGTCGGCCTGTCGCGCCAGCTGTACGGTCTGACCATCGCCAGCGAGCGGCCCGACCACCGGATGATCGAGCAATGGCATCCGCTGGGGCCGGTGGCGGTGATCAGCGCGTTCAACTTCCCGGTCGCGGTGTGGGCGTGGAATGCCGCGCTGGCCCTGGTGTGCGGCGATCCGGTGATCTGGAAGCCGAGCGAGAAGACGCCGCTGACGGCCGCCGCGACGATGGCCATCGCCGCGCGCGCCCTGGCCAGGTTCGGCGATGCACCCGACGGATTGCTGCAATTGCTGCAGGGCGGGCGCGACATCGGCGCGGCGCTGGCCGACGATCCGCGCATCGCGCTCGTGTCGGCGACCGGATCGACTCGCATGGGCCGCGAGCTGGGGCCGCGGGTCGCGGCGCGGTTCGGCGCAGGCCTTGCTCGAGCTTGGCGGCAATAATGCGATGATCGTCGCGCCGTCGGCCGACCTCGCGCTGGCCGAGCGCGCCATCCTGTTCGCGCGGCCGGGACGGCGGGGCAGCGCTGCACCAGTCTGCGCCGGCTGATCGTCCATGAGAGCATCGCCGACGGCCTGGTCGCACGGCTGCGCGGCCTGATCGCCAGGATTCCGGTCGGCGACCCGCGCGAGCCGGGCACGCTGGTCGGGCCGCTGATCGATGCCGGCGCGTTCGACGCGATGCAGCGCGCCTGTCCGACGATCGAGCGGGTCGAGGCGGTCGCGGGCGGGCATTATGTCCGCCCGGCGCTGGTCGAAGTCGACGCGCAGGCGGGGATCGTGCTCGAGGAGACGTTCGCGCCGATCCTCTACGTGCTTCGCTATGCGACCCTGGACCGAGGCGATCGCGCTCAACAATGACGTCAAGCAGGGCCTCTCAAGCTCGATCTTCACCAACGACCTGCGCGAGGCCGAGCGCTTCCTGTCGGCGGCGGGCAGCGATTGCGGCATCGCCAACGTCAATATCGGACCGTCAGGCGCGGAAATCGGCGGCGCGTTCGGCGGCGAGAAGGAGACTGGTGGCGGGCGCGAGAGCGGATCGGACAGCTGGCGTGCATACATGCGCCGGGCGACCAACACGATCAACTATGGACGTGAACTTCCGCTCGCTCAGGGAGTGGTATTCGATCTTTCCGAATAGTCAGCGTGGCCGTTGAATCGGCCTCCGCGATCAGCTTGGGCCAGCGCTTCTTCCACGCCTTTTGCCAGCCGATCAATTTGCCGGGATCGAGCGGCAGTCCGATGAAATAACCCTGCACCACGTCGCACCCGAGCGCGCGCATCAGCCCCAGCTGCTCGATCGTCTCGACGCCTTCGGCGGTGACGATCAGCCCCATGCGGTGGGCGAGTTCGATCGTGCAGCAGACGATCAACTGGCTGTCGACCGAGGTGACCGCATCGTCGACGAAGAAGCGGTCGACCTTCAATTCGGTAAACGGCAGCTGGCGCAATTGCATCAGGGTCGAATAGCCGACGCCGAAATCGTCCATCGCCAGCCCGATCCCCTTGATCCGGAAGCGGGTCAGCGTGTCCATCAGCTTGACCAGCGGCTGGGTCGCGCCCTCGGTCAGTTCCAGCACCAGCCGGTCGGTGGGAACGTCCAGCGCGCGGCACATCCGCTCGACCAGGTCGGGAAAGTCGAGATGTTCGAGCGACAGCGCCGAAATGTTGAACGCGATGCAGGTATCGAGCCCCTGGGCGCGCCAGGCGAGCCATTGCCGCAGCGTGGTGGTCAGCCCCCACTGGGTCAATTGGTCGATCAGCCCGTGGCGCTCGGCCAGCGGCACGAAACGCGACGGCGGGACCGGGCCGAGCTTGGGATCGTCCCACCGCACCAGCGCCTCGACACGCTTGAGGCTGCCGTCGGCCAGCGAGACCTTGGGCTGGTAGACCATGTGCAGCCGATGGTTGATCAGCGCGCGTTCGAACCCGTCGAGCAGGCCGAGGTCCGCGGTGCTGATCATCGGGGCGCGGGGGCTTGGGCGATCATGGCGCCGGGCTTGGCAAATGCTGCTTGAGGATCGCTTCCAGCGAGTCGAGCCGCGCCGGTTTCTCGAGCGGTCCGACCATCTTGAGGCCGAGCGCTTCGCCAAGCCGGTAGGCGCTCTCCAGCACGCGTCGATCGAAGCCGCTGATGATCAGCACCGGCCCGCCGAATCCCTGGTCGGCGAGGAACCGAAGCAATTCGACCCCGTCCATGCCAGGCATGCCGAGGTCGAGCGCGACCATTTCAGGGTTATCCTCTTGATAGCGCCTGCGGAAATCCTCGTCGCGATCGGTCGAAACAGGGTCGAAACCGCACATCCGGGCGGCACTGGCGACAAACACCGCGAGTTGCGGTTCGTCATCGATCAATAGAAGACGCGGCCGCGTCATGACGCTTATTTCCCTGTTCAAACTAAGTTGCGGCGCTTCCTTGCGCACCGACTGGTTGGCGCGTCAAACGCAAGAAACGGCTTATTAACCGCAACCGGTCTAAAACGCCACGTCTGGAGAGTTTTCTCCGATGGAGTGGGGAATGTTCGGCTCATTGATCCGCCGTAAACCGGCGATTTCACTCGATCAGGACGATATTGCGTTCGAATCGACGACGTTTTCGTTGTCGACCGCAGTCCCGCGCCCGTCGGAACGTCGCGATGAGGAGCGGCTGCCCTCCACGCTGTGCATCGTCAAGCTGACCACCGAGCGCGGCGAGCAATTGATCCGCGTGCGCAACATGTCGGCGGGTGGGCTGATGGCCGAGGTCGGGCAGGTCGTCAGCGTCGGCGACGAAGTGACGATCGAATTCAACAGCTCGCAAATCCCCGCCGTCGTGATCTGGACCCGGGAGGGCACCGCCGGCTTCAAATTCGCCCGCAACATCGACCTTGGCGAGCTGCTTGCGGGACGCAAACCGCGCCACGGCTTCCGCCCGCGGCCACCGCGGCTCGACGTGCAGTGCAAGGCCAACATCCGGGTCGGCAAGACCTATTATAACTGCGAGGTCCGCGATATTTCGCTGGGCGGGATGAAGGTCGAGCCGATCGAGGAATATTGCCTCGGCAAGGACGTCGTGGTGGTGGTCGAGAGCCTGCGCCCGATCAAGGGGAATGTCCGCTGGTACAGCGAGCGCCGCGCCGGCGTGGTGTTCGACGCGCCACTGACGCTCGACGAACTGGCCGAATGGGTCGGCAAGCGCGTCGAGCTGGCCAGCCTTAAAGCAAGCTACAAGAACAACTGACCCTTGCGGCGGGGGAGGCGGCTCGCCATCTCCCGTGCATCAGCAAGGAGCGTGACATGGCCGAGCAAGTGGCCGTCCTGGCGGGCGGATGTTTCTGGTGCACCGAGGCGGTGTTCCTCGATATCGCGGGCGTAAATTCGGTCGAGAGCGGCTATACCGGCGGCTCGACCGCGAATCCGACCTATCGCGAGGTGTGCAGCGGCACCACCGGCCATGCCGAGGCGATCAAGGTCACATTCGATCCCGAGGTGGTCAGCTATGGCGACCTGCTCGACATGTTCTTCGCCACCCACGACCCGACCCAGCTCAATCGCCAGGGCAATGACGTCGGCACCCAGTATCGCTCGGCGATCTTCCCGCAGGACGAGGGGCAGGCCGAGGAAGCGCGCGCCGCGATCGACCGCGCCCAGGTCGACCAGCAGGCGCCGATCGTAACCTCGATCGAGGATGCCGCGACCTGGTATCCCGCCGAAGACGATCACCAGGATTATTGGGCCACCGAAGGCCAGCGCAACCCCTATTGCATGGCCGTGATCCCGCCCAAGCTGGCGAAGCTGCGCAAGAGCTTCCAGGCAAGGCTGAAAAGCGAGACGGCGGCCGGCTGAACAATGTGTCGCTCAGGAAACGGTTAATGCAAAACGCCTGATTCGGCGTTTAAAAGCTGTTGAATTGCAGATTCTTATCTGGCAGCCCTGATGTGCGGCGACGTTCTGTCCCCGCTCCTTGGGGGGATTATCATGAACTTGCGTTACCTCGCTTGCGGGCTGTTGCTCGCGTCTTCGACCCTGGCGGCGCAAACCGTCGTCGCACCCTCGCCTCTTGCTGCTCCGGCGGCGATCACTGCGCCGTCCTACGGCAACAGCGCCTTGCTGCGCGTCGGCACCGAAGTGCCGCTTCGGCTACTCGAAGAACTGACTACCGGGGGCAAGAAATTACGCGTCGGCCAGCGCTTCCGGCTGGAAACCTCGGCTCCGGTGATGGTCAATGGCGTGGTTGCTATTCCCGCCGGTAGTCCGGCGGTCGGCGAAATTACCGATGTCCGTAATAAGGGCATGTGGGGCAAATCGGGCAAGCTCAATGCCCGCGTCCTGCACGTCACCGTTAACGGTCGCCAGATCCGCCTGACCGGCGGCTTCGACGACAAGGGGGTGGCCGGCGGAATTGGCGCGGTCGCGGTGTCGGCGATCATCTTCGCGCCGGCCGGCTTCTTCATGACCGGCACCAGTGCCAAGGTGCCCGTCGGCGCTGCGGTCAAGGGTTTCGTGGATGAAGACGTGCCGCTCAACATCGCTGCCAGTGCACCGCAGCCGCTGATGGTTGGCGCGCCCGCAGCGCCATTGTCTGTCACGCCGGCCAATCCGCCTCGCAACTGAGTTAGGCTCGGCCTATCGCCTGGGAAAGGGGCGGCTTCGGCCGCCCCTTTTTTATGGTCGCGGGGCGGCGGCGCGGGTCAGGCGGTCGTTGATCGCGGCACCGAGGCCGTCGGTTGCGATGGCGGCTACCGCGATGCGCGGTTTGGCGGAAGCATCGGCGAGGTGCAGCAGGTCGAACAGGCGGGCGGCGGCTTCGATCAGGTCGCCGGATTCGCTTAGATTCGCATCGCCAGCGATTGCGCCGAAGCCGATCAGAAATTCGCCGTCGCGCGCCTCGGTCGCGTCCAGGCGGAGCGGCTTGGTCGGGGCGTAGTGGCTCGCCATCATCCCCGGCGCCTCGATCGCGCCCGACTCCAGCGGCGCGTCCACCTCGATTGGGCCGCGGCGTAGAAGCCGAAGCCCGCCACCGGTCGCGGCAACGATGGTCGATTCGATCCCTGAGTCGTGGGGCCGCCGTCGATCACCAGCGCGATCCGCCCGTCGAGGCTGGCCAGCACGTGCGCGGCGCGCGTCGGGCTGATTCTGCCGCTGGCATTGGCGGAGGGGGCGGCGAGGGGGCGGTCGCAAGCGGCCAGCAACGCCTGCATCGCCGGATGGGCGGGAACGCGGAGCGCGATGGTGGCGAGTCCGGCGGTGACAAGGGCGGCGATGCCATTGTCGGGGCGCGCCGGGACGACAATGGTCAGCGGTCCCGGCCAGTGCGCCTCCGCCAATGCGCGCGCCTTGTCGTCGAACACGCCCAGTCGTTCCGCCGCCGCGAGATCAGGCACGTGGACGATCAACGGGTTGAAGCTCGGGCGGCCCTTGGCGGCGTAGATCCGCGCCACCGCTTTCGGCGTTGGTGGCGTCGGCGGCGAGGCCGTAAACGGTCTCGGTCGGCACCGCGACCGGCTGCCCCGCCAAGACCAGCGAGGCGGCTCGGGCGATGCCCGCCTCGTCGAACGGCAGCACTAGTGTCTCTGGCGGGCTCATGGCGCGCTCGCTATGGCATGCGCCGGTTTCCTTCAAGGTAAGCGACATGACCTTCCGTTGCCCCGTCCACGACCAGCGCCTGGTGCTCGACCATGTGGTGCGCATCGCCGAGCTTTCCAACGATCTCGATATGGTCGACGCGGTGCTAGAAGGGGCGGCGCAATTTGCCGAAGGCGAGTTCGCCCCGCTCGATCGCATCGGCGACACGCAGGGCTCGCGGATGATCGATGGCAAGGTGGTCACGCCCGACGGGTTCAAGGCCGCGTACCAGGCGTTTGTCGAGGGTGGCTGGATGAGCCTCGCCGCGCCCGAGCAATGGGGCGGGCAGGGACTGCCGCTGGCGCTGTCCGCGGCCCTGATGGAGGATTTGAACGCCGCCAATATCGGTTTCGCGCTTTGTCCGATGCTGTCGATGGGGGCGATCGAGGCGCTGCAGCATCACGGGTCGGATGAGTTGAAGGAGCGCTATCTGGCCAAGGTGGTCAGCGGCGAATGGCCGGCGACGATGAATTTGACCGAGCCGCAGGCGGGCAGCGACGTCGGCGCGCTCAAGACCCGCGCCGAGCCGAATGGTGACGGCAGCTGGCGCGTATCGGGAACCAAGATCTACATCACCTATGGCGATCATGACCTGGCCGAGCAGATCGTCCACCTCGTCCTTGCCCGCACCCCCGGGGCGCCCGAGGGCACGCGCGGCATTTCGCTGTTCCTGGTGCCGAAGATCCTGCCCGACGGCAGCGCCAACGACCTCAACTGTGTATCGATCGAGCACAAGTTGGGCATCCATGCCTCGCCGACCTGCGTGATGAGCTACGGCGATGGCGGCGGCGCGACCGGCTGGATGATCGGCGCGGAGAATCAGGGGATGCGCGCGATGTTCACGATGATGAACAATGCGCGGCTCAACGTCGGCCTGCAGGGCGTCGGGATCGCCGAGCGCGCCACCCAGCGCGCGGTCGCCTATGCGCTCGAGCGGCGGCAGTTGCGCGCAACCGGCCATCGCCGACCATCCCGATGTCCGCCGCATGCTGCTGCGGATGCGCAGCCTGACGATGGCGAGCCGCGCGCTGGTCTATTACGCCTTCGGCCAGATCGACCGCGCGGCGCGTGGCGACGCGGCGGCCGGCTATCGCGGCGATGTGCTGACCCCGCTCGCCAAGGCTTGGGGCACCGACGTCGGCTGCGAAGTCGCCAGCCTCGGCGTCCAGGTCCATGGCGGGATGGGCTATATCGAGGAGACCGGCGCCGCCCAGCATCTCCGCGACGCGCGCATCGCCCCGATCTACGAAGGCACCAACGGCATCCAGGCCGCCGATCTGGTCGGGCGCAAGCTCGGGCTTGACGGCGGACTGGCGTTCGACGGACTGATCGCCGACATTGAGCGCCGAAGCGCAGCACCCGACGCTGATCGCGCTGACCGACGTGGTCGAAGTCGCCGCTGCGACGCTGCGAAGCGCCGATCCCGACGACCGGCTGGCCGGCAGCTACCCGTTCCTGACCATGTGCTCGGTGATGGTCGCCGGCTGGCTGGTCGAGCGACTAGCCCGCGCGCCCGATGCCAGCGACCGCGATCGCGCCGCGGCAAATTATTTCCTGTCGGTGGTGGTGACCGAAGCGCTGGGGCTGGGTGCCTCGGCGGAGAGCGGTGCCGCGTTGCTGTTCGCCGTGCCCGCCGAAGCGCTGGCTTAAGCCTGGGCCAACAATTCCGCCGGGTCGATACCCAGCCGATCCATCCGCTCGCGGATCAGGGGCCATTCGCTGGTAATGAAGCTGTCGCGCTCGCTGGTGCGCAGGCGCTGCGCGGCGCCCGAGGCGACGAACATGCCAACCCCGCGCTTGACCACGACCAAGCCTTCGTCCTGGAACCCCTGATAGGCCTTGGCGACGGTCAGCGGGTTGGCGCCTTCCTCGACCGCCAGCGCGCGGACCGAGGGCAGGGGGTCGCCATCCTTGAACCGGCCGGTGAGGATCGCATCGGCGATCACCTCGCGCAGGCGGACGTAAACGGGCTTCTCGTGGGATGTTCGCAGTGTCATGCTGTGGTAATACAGCATGGCGGGATGAATTCAACCGGGTTACCGCGCTGGCGGATTCCAATCGCGAACCACCGCCTGCAAGGGCGGACGCGGACGTTCCTGCAATTCGACGCCCCGGCGTGCCGAGAAACATGAACCCGGCGATCCGTTCGCCCGGCTCGCAGAACGCCGTCGCGGACCGTTTCGGAATAGGCCGCCCAGCCGGTGATCCACCCGCCGACGATAGCCCAGCGCGTGCGCCGCGCTGAGCAGGTTCATCCCCGCAGCGCCGACCGACAATTCCTGTTCCCACAAGGGGATCTTGTGATCCGGGACCGGCGCGGCGACACAGCACGACCAAGCGTCGGGCGCCTGATGCGCGAACGTCCTGCGCCTTTCTGGTGATGCTGCGGGGCCGGCCTCGGGCACGGAATGGGGCAGGGCTCTGGCGAGACAGATCGGCCAGCGCGTCGCGTTGCTCGGGCGATACGATGACGAACCGCCACGGGGCGAGCTTGCCATGATCGGGAGTACGCGCGGCGATCGTGAGGATGCGCTCGAGTTCGCCGGCCGTCGGCCCCGGCGCGACCATTTCGCGCGGGCGGCCCGAGCGGCGGGTCTCGAGCAGCGCTGAGCGGCGTGGAACGGTCGTTGAGCATCATGTGCTGGCACGTAGCACGGCGCCCGGATCGGTAACAACCGGCTTCACAAGCCAAATTTCGCCGCTAGGGTGCGCGGCGATAAATCAGGCACCCCCGCGCGAGGCGTGCTGCGTCAGGGTGGAGAGACAAGAATGAAAGACGTTGCTCTTTGGCAGGAAGCCGAATGGATTGCCGCGATCGCGGTCGATCCTGCTTGGGATCTTCCTCGCGATCGGCGCCAAGATCGCCATCCAGAAGGAGCCCGAGTTCGCCGGGCACCCCAAGGGCCTGTACATGCTGTTCTTCGCCGAAATGTGGGAGCGATTCTCCTACTACGGCATGCGCGCGCTTGCTGATCTTCTACCTCACCAAGCACTGGCTGTTCGCCGACGACAAGGCCAACCTCATCTACGGTGCCTACACCAGCCTGGTGTACATCACCCCGGTGCTCGGCGGCTATCTCGCCGACCGTTACCTTGGGCAGCGCAAGGCGGTGCTGTTCGGCGGGTTGCTGCTCGCCGCGGGGCACAGCCTGATGGCGGTCGAAGGCGTCGGCGGACAAGCCGATCCGACGATCAACGTGTTCTGGCTCGCGCTCGCCTTCATCATCGTCGGCTCGGGCTTCCTCAAGGCCAACATCTCGGTGATGGTCGGGCAGCTCTACAAGTTGACCGACATTCGCCGCGACGGTGCCTACACCATCTTCTACATGGGCATTAACGTCGGCGCCGCGATCGGCACGATCCTCGTCGGCTATCTCGGCGAGACGATCGGCTGGGGTTATGGCTTCGGCCTCGCCGGCATCGGCATGCTCGCCGGCCTCGTCGTGTTCGTACTGGGCAAGAAAGCGCTCAACGGCGCCGGCGAAGCGCCGAATCCGCTAAGCAAGAGCAAGGAAGTGTCGCTCTATGGCGTCGGCGTCGCCGCGGTCGCGGTGATCTGGGCGCTGGTCCAGTATCAGGATGTCATCCAGACCCTGCTGATCATCAGCGGCATCGGGCTGCTCGGCTACGTGCTGTACCAGGCGTTCAAGCTGGACAAGGAACCGCGTGAGCGAATCTTCGCCATCCTGTTCCTGATCGCGCTCAACCCGATCTTCTGGGGCCTGTTCGAGCAGGCCGGCGGTTCGATGAACCTGTTCACCGACCGGTTCGTCGACCGCGCCGGGGTGCCGGCGTCGATCTTCCAGTCGATCAACCCGATCACATCATCCTTCTGGCGCCGCTCTTCGCGGCCTTGTGGGTGACGCTCGGCCGCCGCAAGCTCGAACCCTCGGCACCGGCCAAGTTCGGCATCGCTTTGTTGCAGATGGGCTTTGCCAACCTCGTCCTCGTCTGGGGCGCGATGGCGGTCGGCATCGATGTGATGGTGCCGGTATTGTTCGTGTTCGGCTATTATCTGTTCGCGACCACCGCCGAGCTTTGCCTGTCGCCCGTCGGCCTGAGCGCCATGAACCGGCTCGCGCCGAGCTTCATGGCGTCGCTGATCATGGGCGCCTGGTTCTACATGACCGCGGTCGGCAATTTCGTCGCCGGCAAGATCGGCGAGGCAACCGGCGGGCATGACGGCGAAATGACCAAGCAGGGCCTGCTCGACATCTACAGCCTGTTCGGCTGGGTCACGATCGGGATTGGCGTCGCCGTGCTGCTGGTGTCGCCGATCGTCAAGAAATGGATGCATCTCGACACGCTCGAAGACGATGTCGACGCCCGCATCCGCGATGTCGACGCGACCGGCGAGCCGGAGGCCACGGGCACGCAGCCCGGCAAGATCTAGGGAGTATCATCGGTGAGGATCTGCTCAATTCCAGTGGCGGTCCTCACCGCCCTGATGGCCACGACGATTGCGGGTTGCGCCGCGAACACCCCGCCGCCCAAGGCGGCGCCGATCCGCATTAACGAGGATCCCTATCCGTCGACCTACACCCGCTACTCGGGGGCGCCGACGGTGATCCGCAATGTCACCGTCTTCGACGGCGAAGGGGCAAGGATCGACAATGGGACAGTGGTGTTCGCCGATGGCGCGATTGTCGCTACCGGCGATGCCTCGCTGGCAGGTCCGGCGGGGGCGGTCACTATCGACGGGACGGGGAAGTTCGTCACCCCCGGGATCATCGATGTCCACAGCCACCTCGGCGATTATCCCTCGCCCGGGACCGAAGGGAATAGCGACGGCAACGAAGCCACCGGCGCGTCACGGCCCGAGGTGTGGGCCGAGCATAGCGTGTGGCCGCAAGACCCCGGCTTTTCCCGCGCGCTCGCCAATGGCGGGGTGACCGCGCTGCAGATCCTGCCTGGCTCGGCGAACCTGTTCGGCGGGCGCAGCGTGGTGCTCAAGAACGTGCCCGCGAGAACCACCCAGGGGATGAAATTCCCTGGTGCGCCCTATGGGCTGAAGATGGCGTGCGGCGAAAATCCGAAGCGCGTCTATGGCAACAAGGGCGGTCCCGGTACCCGTATGGGCAATGTCGCCGTCACCCGCGCGACCTGGCTCAAGGCGCAGGAATACGACCGCAAGTGGGACAAATATGACAAGGCTGGCGGCGACATGCCTGGCCGCGACCTCGCCATGGACACGCTGCGCGGTGTGCTCGATGGCAAGATCATGATCCACAACCATTGCTACCGCGCCGACGAAATGGCGATCATGATCGATATGGCCAAGGAATTCGGCTACAAGATCAGCACCTTCCACCATGCGGTCGAAAGCTACAAGGTCGCCGATCTGCTCGCGCGCGAAGGCATTTGCTCGGCGATGTGGGCCGACTGGTACGGCTTCAAGATGGAAAGCTATGACGGGATCAAGGAGAATATCCCGTTCGTCGATCGCGCCGGCGCCTGCGCCATCGTCCACAGCGACGACGCCAACGGCATCCAGCGACTGAACCAGGAAGCCGCCAAGGCGCTCGCCGACGGTCGCCGCATGGGGCATAATGTCAGCGACGCTTATGCGTGGAAGTGGCTTAGCTACAATCCCGCCAAGGCGCTCGGGATCGCCGACCGGACCGGCAGCCTCAAGCCCGGCAAGATGGCCGACCTTGTCCTGTGGAACGGCAATCCGTTCAGCACCTACACCCGGCCCGACAAGGTGTGGATCGACGGTGCCCTGATGTACGACAGCGCCAACCCGCGGCTCCGCCCGGTGAGCGATTTCGAGCTTGGCCAGCCGGGCGAAGGAGATGTGAAGTGAAACGCCTCCTGATCGCGGCCGCGCTGCTGTGCGGAGCGGCCCCGCTCGCCGCCCAGACCATCGCCATCACTGGCGGCACCGTCGCGCTCGGCGACGGCTCCGAGCCGATCGTCGGCGGCACGGTCGTCATTCAGAACGGCAAGATCCTCGGCGCAGGAATCGGCGTGCCGATCCCGCGCGGGGCGGAGATCATCGATGGCCGCGGCAAATGGGTGACTCCGGGGATCGTGGGCGGCTTCTCGCGCCTGGGCCTGAGCGAAGTCGATCTGTCGGCCGACGGCACCACCGACGACCGCGCGCCGGGCGGACCGTTCAGCGCGGCGATCGACGTCGCGCCGGCGGTCAATCCGATGAGTTCGACCATCTCGGTCAACCGCGCCGACGGGGTGACCCGCGCGATCGTCGCCCCCAACACCGCGCGCAGCATCTTTGCCGGCCAGGGCGCGGTGATCGACCTTGGCGCCGACCGTGACGCGATCACTTCGGCGCGCCGTTTCCAGTTTGTCGAACTGGGCGAATCGGGGGCCGCGACCGCGGGCGGATCGCGGGCCTCCGCGCACCTGCTGTTCCGCAACGCGCTGCGCGAGGCCGCCGAGCTTGGCCGCTATACCCAGCGCGGCTCGTCGCGCGCCGACCCGATCGAAGATCCGGTCGTCCGCGATCCCAACGAGTCGCGCACCACCGGGCCCAATGCCCAGCGCAGCGACGACGTCCTGCTAACCCGATTCGACGCGGCGGCGCTGGTCCCGGTGCTGCAGGGACGCCAGTATCTGCTGGTCCATGTCGAGCAGGCCAACGACATCCTCCAGGCGATCGCGCTCAAGCGGTCCTATCCGGCGCTCAAGATGGTACTGGTCGGCGTTACCGAGGGCTGGACCGTCGCGGATCGCATCGCAGCGTCGGGCATTCCGGTGATCGCGTCGGCGGTGAATGACCTGCCCGCGAGCTTCGAGCAGCTTGCCGCGACCCAGTCGAACATCGGTCGGATGCGCAATGCCGGGGTCAAGGTCGCGATCGGGATGATCGACGACAATGATTCGCGCTACCTCTTCAACCAGCGCCAATATGCCGGCAACCTCGTCGCGCTCGGCAAGGTGCCTGGTGCGACCGGGGTCAGCTGGGGCGAGGCGCTGGCGATGATTACGTCGAGGCCTGCCGAAGTGATCGGCATGGGGAGCAGGCTCGGCAGCCTCGGCCGCGGCCGGCAGGGGGACGTTGTAATCTGGTCGGGCGATCCGCTGGAAATGACCAGCGAGGCACAAATGATGTGGATCGACGGCGTCCGCCAGCCGCTCGAGAGTCGCCAGACCAAGCTTCGCGACCGGTACCAGAGCCTCGATCGGGGGGCGCTGCCCGAGGCCTATCGCCGGTGAATGGACTGGTCGTCCTCGAGCTGGCTTCGGCCGGCTTCGTGGGCACTCATTTGCTGATGTCGCACCCACTCCGGCCCGCGCTGGTGGGAGTGTTCGGCGAGCGCGGGTTCGCGATCGTTTATTCGCTTGTCTCGTTCGCCCTGCTCTACGCCATGACTCGCTATTATGGCCCCGCCACCGCCGAGGCGCCTGACGCCTTGTGGAACGCGGGACAGGCGGGGTGGATCCTGGCCACAATCCTGATGTGGATCGGATCGATCCTGTTCGTTGGCTCGCTGCGCCGCAACCCGGCCTTTCCCAATCCGGGCAAACCCGTGACGCAGATCGGTGCGGCAAAGGGCGTATTCGCGATCACCCGCCATCCGATGATGTGGGGCTTTGCGGTCTGGGCGCTGGTTCACGCCATCGTTCTGCCGACCCTCGCCAGTTTGACGGTTAGTGCGACCATCGCCTTCCTCGCGCTCGTCGGCGCGGCGGGGCAGGATCGCAAGAAAGCGCGGCTGGTGGGCGAGCCGTGGCGGGACTGGATGCGGCGCACGTCCTTCGTCCCCTTCGGTCGCGGGATTGCATCACCTGGCGCGTTAGCGCTGATCGGCGGGACTGTGTTGTGGCTGGCGGCCACCTGGGCGCATGGCGCGCTCGGCTATCGGCCCGCAGGAATCTGGGCCTTGGTCGCTTAACCTATTTGCGGCTAAGTCCGGCCCATGAGCAGGAAATTTTTCGGCACCGACGGGATTCGCGGGCGCGTCAACGATGCGCCGATGACCGCGGAAATTGCGATGCGGGTCGGCCAGGCGGCGGGCGCGCACTTCCTTCGCGGCGATCATCGCCATCGAGTCGTGATCGGCAAGGACACGCGCCTGTCGGGCTACATGATGGAAATCGGCGATGGTCGCCGGCTTCACTTCGGTGGGGATGGACGTCGTGCTGCTTGGCCCGATGCCGACCCCGGCAGTGGCCATGCTGACCCGCTCGATGCGCGCCGACCTGGGCGTGATGATCAGCGCCAGCCACAATCCGTTTGTCGACAACGGCATCAAATTGTTCGGCCCCGACGGCTATAAGTTGAGTGACGAGGCGGAACGCTCGATCGAGCGGCGTCTGGGGAAGGAACCCAAGCTGGCCAAAGCCGACATGGTTGGCCGGGCCAAAAGGATCGACGACGCGCGTGGCCGATATGTCCATTTTGTGAAGTCGACGCTGCCCGACCAGCTCCGCCTCGACGGACTCAAGATCGTGATCGATTGCGCGAATGGCGCGGCCTATCACGTCGCGCCCGACGCGCTGTGGGAGCTGGGCGCGGATGTGATCCCGCTCGGAGTCCGCCCCAATGGCACCAACATCAATGACCAGTGCGGATCGACCCACCCGCAATTGCTTCAGGAAACGGTAGTCGCGAGCGGCGCCGATATCGGACTCGCGCTGGATGGCGACGCCGACCGACTGATTGTGGTCGACGAAAACGGCAAGGTGATCGACGGCGACCAGCTGATGGCGCTGATCGCGATCGAGCATAAGCGCCGCGGGCTGCTCAAAGGCAAGGCAGTGATTGCCACGGTCATGTCGAACCTCGGGCTAGAGCGACGCCTGAAGAAGGAGCGGATCGAACTGGTCCGCACCCAGGTCGGCGACCGCTACGTGCTCGAGAAAATGCGGAGCTTGGGCTGCAACGTTGGCGGCGAGCAGTCGGGGCACATCATCCTGACCGACCATGCAACGACCGGCGACGGGTTGGTGGCCGGTCTTCAGATCCTCGCCGCGATGGTCGACAGCGGCAGGAAGGCCAGCGAATTGCTGAACCAGTTCGACGCGGTCCCACAATTGCTCAAGAACGTTCGCTACGAGACGGGCCAGCCGCTCGACGACTCGAAAGTCATCAAGCGCATCGCCGCGGCCGAGAAGCAGCTCGACGGCCGTGGCCGCCTGGTGATCCGCAAATCGGGGACCGAGCCGCTGATCCGCGTCATGGCCGAGGGCGACGACATGGCCGAGGTCGAGACGATCGTCGATGACATCTGCGCAGCGGTGGCCGCCGCCTGATGCTCGAGATGCGGCCCGATTGCGAACGTTGCGGCACGGACTTGCCCGCCGACAGCCACGGCGCCTTCATCTGTTCGTTCGAATGCACCTTCTGCGCCGAGTGCACCGATGCAATGGACGACCGTTGCCCCAATTGCAGCGGCGAATTGGTCGATCGACCGGTGCGGGCGGGGCAAGAATCTCGCCATGCATCCCGCCTCCACGATCGGGAAGCATAAGGCATGACCATCCCTCGCATCCTGGTCATCGCCGGATCAGATTTCGGGCGGCGGAGCGGGCATCCAGGCCGACATCAAGACCATCACCATGCTTGGTGGCCATGCCATGACCGCGGTCACCGCAATCACCGCGCAGAACACGATCGGCGTGTCCGCCGTCCACCCGATCCCGGCGGAAATGATCCTCGCGCAGATCGACGCGGTCGCATCCGACATCGGGATCGACGCGATCAAGATCGGGATGATCGGCGGAGCGTTCGCGGCGCGGGTCATCGCCGAGCGGCTGGCGAAGTTCGAGAATATCCCGATCGTCTTCGATCCCGTCATGGTGGCGACCAGCGGCTCCGTGCTGGCCGACGATGAGACCATCGCCGCCTTCGGCCAGTTGATGGACATCGCGACCATCACCACCCCCAACCTCCCCGAAATCCGCCGCCTGACGAGTGAGGAAGACCCCGTCGCGGCCGCGCTGGCGCTGGTCTCGGCCCATCGCTGCGCGGTGCTCATCAAGGGCGGGCATGAGGAAGGCGACGCGCTGGCCGATGCGCTGATCGAGGAAGACAATATCACCAGCTGGCAAGGTCAGCGGATCAACACGACCAGCACGCACGGCACCGGCTGCACGCTTGCTTCCGCCATCGCCATGTTCCTCGCCGAGGGCCACGCTCTGTCGCAGGCGGTTGCGCGCGCTCGCGAATTCGTCCGCGTCGCGCTGCATGCCGCACCGAACATCGGGCAGGGCGGGGGGCCGATCGGTCAGGCCGACGTCCGGCTCGATGTCGGCCCGGGTTCGATGCCGCGGCTCAACCAGGTTACCATGACCGTCACCGATTATGCCAAGTCGGTGGCTTTCTATCGCAATCTCGGGCTGCGCCAGATCGTCCACAGTCCCGACAATGCCTATGCGCGGTTCGAAACCGGCGGCGGTGCGACATTGTCGATCCAGGCCGATCCCGACGAGACGATCACCAACACCACCGCCATCTATCTCGAATGCGACGACATCGACCACGAGGTCGACCGGCTGGCGCGGCTCGGCATTCCATTCGAACATGGCCCGCGCAACCAGCCATGGATGTGGCGCGAGGCGCGCTTACGCGATCCCTCGGGCAACACGGTGTTCCTCTACAAGGCCGGCGAAGCGCGCCGCTTCCCACCGTGGCGGATGGTGGACCAGTGAAGCGACCTTGCTTCAAGCTCGAGATGCCCTATCCGACCCCGCTCGCCGGGGTCGACGAAGCGGGCTGCGCACCACTTGCCGGGCCGGTGGTTGCGGCGGCCGTGATCCTGGACCGTGATCGTTTCCCGCGGGGGATCGACGATTCGAAGAAATTGCCGATCGAGGCGCGGGAGGCGATCTTCGGGCGGTTGCAAAAAGTCGCGGCGATTGGGGTCGGCATCGCTTCGGTCGAGGAGATTGATCAGCTCAACATCTATTGGGCGCGAATGCTGGCAATGGCCCGAGCCGTCGAGGCGCTCGGCCTCGACCCCGCCTGGGTGCTGGTCGACGGCAATGCCACGCCGCGCTGGACGCGACCGTCGAAGGCGATCGTCAAGGGTGATGCCAAGTGCCGCTCGATTGCCGCGGCGTCGATTGTCGCCAAGGTCACCCGCGACCGGATCATGGCCGATTATGCACAACACTGGCCTGGTTACGGCTGGGAAACCAATCGCGGATATCCGACCCCCGAACATATCCGTGCGCTCGACACGCTCGGCCTGACCCCGCTTCACCGGCGCAGCTTCGCCCCGGTCCGCGACCGGCTCCAGCCCGAAATCGCGGGCGCGAGTTCTTCGAGTCACACCGCAACCGCTTGAGTCTGTCTGGCCTGACCAATCGCAACATCTTGTGGTCGCAATTCTCCGGACTCGATTCGTTCTCCGCCCCCGAAAACGCTCGTTAACCGTTGATCGCTTGACCGCGAGTCCCGGCTGACTCACCCTCGGGATCAACGAGGGGGACTTGCATCGTGAACATGATCTTGCCGGTGACGGAGCAGACCGGGCGCTTGCGCCCGCGCACCAGTCCCAAACCCAGCCGCGAGCTTGAGCTCGACCGTATCATCCTTGGCGACTGCATCGCGGAGATGGCGCGCCTGCCCGACAAAAGCATCGACATGATCTTCGCCGACCCGCCCTATAATCTCCAGCTCGGCGGTGATCTGCTGCGGCCCGAAGGCGGCAAGGTCGATGCCTGCGACGACGATTGGGACAAGTTCGACAGTCTCGCCACCTATGACGATTTCACCCGCGAATGGCTCGCCGAGGCGCGCCGTATCCTGAAGGATGACGGCACCATCTGGGTGATCGGCAGCTATCACAACATCTATCGCGTCGGCGCGCTGCTGCAGGACGCCGATTTCTGGATTCTGAACGATATCGTGTGGCGGAAGGCCAATCCGATGCCCAATTTCCGCGGCACCCGATTCACCAATGCGCATGAGACATTGCTGTGGTGCGCCAAGGACGAGAAGGCGCGCTACACCTTCAACTATCGCCAGATGAAGGCGCTCAATGACGACCTCCAGATGCGGAGCGACTGGGTGCTGCCCATCTGCTCGGGCGGCGAACGCGCCAAGGACGCGAACGGGGACAAGGCGCATCCAACGCAAAAACCCGAGAGCCTGCTGTACCGCGTCCTGCTGTCCTGTACCAAGCCCGGCGACATCGTGCTCGATCCGTTTTTCGGCACCGGCACCACCGGCGCGGTCGCGCGGCGGTTGGGGCGGCGCTGGATCGGGATCGAGCGCGAGCCGGCCTATGCCAAGGTCGCCGCCGCACGGATCGAGGCGACGCTGCCCCTCGACGAAAGCGCGATGACCGTGATGGCCGACAAGCGCGCCGCTCCGCGGGTCGCCTTCGGACTTTTAGTTGAAAGCGGAATGGTGCCGGCGGGTTCAGAACTGACCGACGCCAAGCGCCGCTGGACCGCCATTGTCGGGGCGGATGGATCGATCGTGTGCGACGGTCATGCGGGCTCGATCCACAAGGTCGGCGCAGCGCTGCAGGGTGCGCCGTCGTGCAACGGCTGGACCTTCTGGCATGTCGAGCGCGATGGCCGCACCCAGCCGATCGACGCGCTTCGCCAGCAGCATCTCTCCGCGCTATAGCGGAGTCATGACCACGCTCATCAGGCCGACAGGCTTTGTCGATTCCCCGTTTGGCCACGATGGCAAGGTCGCACGGCTTGCGGGTGGAATGAACTGGTTTGCCTCGGTTGAACTGATCCACCTGAGCGGCGCGCGCGAACTGGTCGCGGTTGAGGAAGTGGAATCTCGCTTCGACGATGGCATGGCCGCCGCCTGGGCAAATCTCACCGCACCGCGCGCGCCGCTCCAGCTTGGTCAGCGAACCATCCGCCTCGACCAGCCGCAGGTGATGGGCATCGTCAACGCCACCCCCGACAGTTTCTCCGACGGTGGCGTCTATCCCGATGCCCGCGCGGCGGCCGAGGCCGGGGCCAGCATGGCGGCATCGGGCGCGGCGCTGATCGACGTCGGTGGCGAATCGACCCGACCTGGCGCCAAGGACGTGTGGGAAGGCGACGAAATCGAGCGCATCCTCCCGGTCGTCCAGCAACTCGCCGCAGGCGGCACCGCGGTGTCGATCGACACCCGCAAGGCGGCGGTGATGGAGGCGGCGCTTGGGGCCGGGGCGGGCCTGGTCAACGACGTTTCCGCGCTGACCTTCGACGATCGCGCCGCGGAATTGGTGGCGGGAGCCAAGGTGCCCGTCGTTCTCATGCACCACCAGGGCGACCCGCAGTCGATGCAGGACGCCCCGCGCTACGGCGACGTGCTGGTGGAGGTCTATCGCTGGCTGGAGCAGCGCATCGCCGCCGCCGAAGCGGCGGGGATCGAGCGCGGCAACATCCTCGTCGATCCGGGCATCGGCTTCGGCAAGTCGGTCGCGCACAATCTCCAACTGCTGAATGGGCTCGCCCTGTTCCACGGCCTCGGTTGCCCGCTCGTGCTAGGCGCCAGCCGCAAGCGGATGATCGGGGCCTTATCGAACGAAGCCCCGGCCGATCAGCGGCTCGCCGGCAGCCTCGCGCTGGCGTTCAAAGCGGCGGAGCAAGGCGCGCAGATCATCCGCGTCCACGACGTCGCCGAGACGGTCCAGGCGCTCAAGGTCTGGCGGGGGCTTCGCGACCAGGCGCTGACGCCCCGGGCTTGAACGCGACGATTATCGGCCCGAGCGGCACGCCGGCATCCATTCGTCCGTTGGCCGGATCCCACAACGAACTGACCGACCCGTCGAAGTAGAGCGCATTCCGCGCCTTCAAATCATCGCGGAAGAAGCGCGCGAGCTTGCCGAACGACACGACCTCGTTGCTGATCACGAACAGAGGCTTGCCGCCTGGCGCGATCCCGACGCCGTTGCGGATGAAGCGCGACTGGCCGTCGGGGTCGAATTTGGGGTGGATCGCGCCGTCGATCACCAGCATCGGGCCCGACTGGGTGGCAATGGCGATCCTAGGCGACAGCTTGAATGCCCCGCTGGTGACGACCGCCGCCGATCCGTCGCGCCGCACCAGGAACATGCCGTTCGGCTGCAGATGAAAATTACCGCCGCCGTCGCGAGTATTGATGGCATGCACCTGCCGCCCATCGACCACCGCCAGCCCGATGGGGCGCCCCCCATCATCGAACATCCCCGCATTCATGGCGAACGCAACCCGGTCAGCCGGAACTTCGGCCATTAGCTCGGAAAACGTGCGCTTCGGGGCCTCGTCTTTGCCCGCGGCGATCAGCTGGAGCGTGCCTGCGCCCGGGTCGCATACGGTGAACCGGCTGCCTTCGAAATGCTCGATCCGGCACGGTGAGGCGGGCCATTGAGGCACCGGCGCGGGGGAGCCACAGGATCCGAGCAACAGGAAGGCGAGGACGAGGCAGCGCACCGCCCGACCCTAACCGCTCAACCGTTGGTGTCGATCCCGAGTTCGCCGAGCTTGCGATACAGCGTCGAGCGGCCAATCCCCAGCCGCCGCGCGACTTCGGTCATGCGGCCGCGATAATGGCCGATAGCGAGGCGGATCAGATCGGCCTCGATCTCCTCCATGCTGCGCAAATGGCCGTCGGGGCGCATCACCGTCAGTTGCGGGCCATCCATCGATGCCTCGGGGCTGAGCTGGACCAGCTCGCTGGCACGGTCGCTCTTGCGGCCCGAAAAGCGTGACTGAATCGCGATATGCGGGAAATGTTCGGCGGTGAGCGAGGTGCCGTCGCATTGCACCGAGGCGCGGAACAGCACCCCGGCCAACTGGCGGACATTGCCCGGCCAGCCGTAACGCATCAATACCGCCAGCGCGTCATTACCGATCGACAGCGCGCGGCCGCCATGCTGCGCGGCGATGCGCGCCAGCAGGTGGCGGGCGAGGGCCGGGATGTCGCTGCTGCGATCACGCAGGGGCGGGATGACGACGTTGGTTGATTCGACCCGCTCGCGCAATTTGGGGTCGAATTCTGGACCGAGCGGCCCGTTCGAAGTGGCGATCAGGCGGACGTCGACCGAGTTGCTGCCGTTGCATCCCACCGGGCGCACTTCACCGGTCGCCAGCACGCGATCGAGCGCGGCCTGCGTGTCGAGCGGCAGCGCACCGATATCGTCGAGCAGCAGGGTGCCGCCGTCGGCCTCGAGCACCTTGCCTACCTTCTCCGAAAACGCTCCCGGAAAGGCGCCCGCGACATGGCCAAACAAGGTCGAAATCGATGATGTTGGCGGCGACCGCCTTGCAATCGACCTGGATCAGCGGGCCGCGCGCCCTGAGGCTGGCGGCGTGGATCCCCCGGGCGAAGGTTTCCTTGCCCGCGCCCGGCTCGCCGATCACCAGGATCGGCAGGCGATTGCGCGCTGCTTTCGCCGCTACCGCGAGCGCGGCGCGGAAATCGGGGGCCGCACCGATCATTTCCTCAAGCGGCAGGACGGGCGCCATTTTCTCCGCCAGCGGCGCCAGCTCGCCCGCCGCACGGCGGCGATCGCGGTGGGCGCTGAGCGCTTCAACCAGCCGTTCCGGCGCAACCGGGCGGACGAGGAAATCGTTTGCTCCCGCGCGCATCGCATCGACCGCGCAGGCGATCGATTCGCCCCCGGCCAGCACAATTACCGGCAAGTCGGGGCGTGCGCCCTTCAGCGCCGCGATCAGCGCCGGTCCGGTATCGCCATTCCAACCCGACAGCAAAGCCGCGCGCACTTCGCGCCCGTATGGGCCTTTGAGCAGGTCAAGCGCGCCTTCCGACACGGCGTTGGCCAAGCTCCAGCCCGCGCGCGACGCGGTTGCGGCGACCAGCCGCCGTTCGGCGGGATCGCTGTCGATCAATAGCAGGGACCGAAGTACTTCTTCGCGCATTCATCGAGCCTTTCGCACGGCCACTATAGTGGTCAGGAGTAAAGGGCGGCTTAACCGGGTCACAAAAGCGCTTGGGGGGCGGGCGCGGCGTTGGTAAGACGCTGGCCGAACCAATTTTGCGGAGGGAGACATCATGGCCGCCAACACCAAGTCGAACAAACCGGCCGATCAGGACCTTACCGTCCATTCGCGCGACTACGCCGGGTTCATCACCCTGCTCAAATGGAGCATCATCGTGGTCGCCATCATCTCCGCCGCCGTCATCTACATCATCAGCAATTGAGCGTCGGCGGCGTCAGGATCGCGGTTCTTCGGGAGCAGGCGCCGGAAACCCGGGTCGCGGCCATTCCCGAAACGGTGAAGAAGTTCATTGCGCTTGGGGCGTCGGTCGCGGTCGAGCGCGGCGCCGGCGAGACGGCGGGCGTGTCGGACTCCGACTATGAAATGGCCGGTGCGACCATCGCCGACCGATCCGCCACGTTGAAGGGCGCCGGCATCATCCTGTGCATCACCGGTCCCGCGCCCGACAGCCTGTCTGGCGCGACCAAGGGCGCGCTGCTGGTCGGGGCGCTCGATCCTGCCCGCCGAACCGACGATATCGCTGCTTATGCCAGGGCCGGGCTGGACCCGCTGGCGATGGAAAAAATGCCGCGCATCACCCGTGCCCAGTCGATGGACATCCTGTCATCGCAGTCCAACCTCGCGGGCTACAAGGCGGTGGTCGACGCCGCCAGCGCCTATGGCCGGGCCTATCCGATGATGATGACCGCGGCCGGGACGGTCAGCCCGGCGAAAGTGTTCGTCATGGGGGTCGGGGTTGCCGGCTTGCAGGCGATCGCCACCGCGAAACGGCTCGGCGCGCAGGTCAGCGCGACCGACGTCCGCTCCGCCACGCGTGAACAGATTTTGTCGCTCGGCGCCAAGCCGATCTTCGTCGAAAATGTCGCCGGGATCGAGGGCGAGGGGGCGGGCGGCTATGCCGGCGAAATGTCGCCCGAATATCAGGCGGCGCAGGCCGAACTGGTGTCGAGCCATATCGCCAAGCAGGACATCGTAATTACCACTGCGCTCATCCCCGGCCGTCCCGCACCGCGGCTGATCAGCGATGCCCAGCTGGCGACGATGCGCAGCGGCAGCGTGGTCGTGGATCTCGCCGCCGAAGCCGGGGGAAATGTCGAAGGTTGCGTCGCGGGGCAGAGCTCGGTCAGGCATGGCGTGACCGTCATCGGCGCGGTGCAGCTGGCGCGCAGCGTCGCGGCCGACTCGTCCGCCCTGTTCGCGCGCAATCTCTACAATTTCCTGAGCGCCTTCTGGGACAAGGAGTCGGGCAAGCCGGCCCTTCCCGATGACGACGAGATCGTTATTGCCCTGCGAGTCGCTCCCCGAGTTGAATCGGCCGACTGACCTCCCGCGGGAAATCAAACGACTTCCCCGGCCGCAACCGATAGCGCGCCAAACGAAAAAGACCGGAGGGACTTAATCCATCCGGTCTTTTCATATATTTTCTAGAGCGTTAGCTAGCTCAGCCGTGGTTTCCGCCACCGCCCCAGCCGCCGCCCATAAGCCAGCTCCAGAAGCCCTTCGTGTTTGGACGCTTGGTCATATCAAAACCCCTGTTCTTCGAAGTGCGAATCGCATCGGCACAGGGGATATTAACCTTAATCGATATGGTTATCAAACGATTCACTATGACTCTTAAGAGTTTCCGATGGCCATTTGGGTGAAATGGCCAAATTGAGCGATTTTCTAGGCTGATCGCCGAGCATTCCGAACGCATTGCGCAAGCAGAGCCGCGGACCAGCGCGCAGATCGGGTCCCGCGTCTGACGCTAGTATTGGCGTTGATTGTAATGGGGCTTCGAGGGCCCTAGGCGGCGCTGCGCTTGCGCTCGCTGTTCATGCGCCGGACCAACTCGTCGAAGCTCATCGGGCGACCGACGATAAATCCTTGGGCGACGTCGCAGTCCATGTCGCGCAATTGCTCCAGGCTGCGGGGATCTTCGACCCCCTCAGCCACCACAGTTCGGCCAAGCGAATGGGCCAGGGCGATGGTCGACTGGACCATGATCAGATCGGAGCGGTTGTCGCGCATCGTCTTGATGAAACTTTGGTCGATCTTAATTTCGGTGGCCGGCATCTTCTTGAGGTAATCGAGCGTCGACAGGCCGGTGCCATAGTCGTCGATCGCGATCCGCACGCCGAGGTCGCGCAACCGCATCAGCAAGTCGATGCCGCTGCCGGTACCGGAAATGGCGGCGGTTTCGGTAAGCTCCAAGGTCAATTTGTCGGCATTGAGCCCGTGACGGCCGAGCACCGCTGCAACGCGCTCGGGCAGGCGGCGGTCGTTCAGCATGCGCGCCGAAAGGTTGACGGCGATGCCAAATTCATAGCCTTTGCGGACCAGCTCGGCGGTCGCGCCGATCGCCTGGTCCAGCACGAAGTCGGTCAGCTTCTCGATCCGGTCGCTCTGTTCTGCCGCAGTGACGAATTCGGTTGGGCTGATGGGACCTTTCTCCGGATGGGTCCAGCGCGCCAGCGCCTCGGCACCGATCGTCCTGCGCGTCGCCAGATCGAGCTTGGGCTGATAGGCGATCCACACCTGGCCATCATCGATCGCGGTGTCGAGCTGCGACAGCAGGGACAGGCGCCACGGCACTTCCTGCAGCCGCGCGGGATCGTGAAATTTCCATTTCAAGGCTTCGCCATCGGCTTCATCGGCGGCGACCAAGGCGCTTCCAAGACGGCTCGATATCGAGCGACTGCTGCCGACCTCAACCCCAAAGCTCAACGCAACATCGTAATTGACCCCCGCGACCCGGATCGGGGAGCGGAACAGGGCGTGCAATGCTTCCAGATGATTGGCAAAGGATGTTCCCTTGTCGCCGAACCAGGCGAAAATGCCCTCGTCGCCCTGGAAGATCACGCGCTGCCGGTCACCCAGGCCGAGTCGAGCGACGATCTGTTCGACGAATTGCTTTTCGCCCTCGGCATGCAAGGTCGACGCAATTTCAGCGTAATTATGCACTCGAACCGCGACCAGCGGCATGTCGCGACCTGCCTTGTCCGCCGCCAGGGCGGCAAGATTGGGCAGACCGGTCAACGCATGCACGAGCCCCCGCGATCGGGATCGGGCCAACACGACGCGGAAGGTGACAAGGATCAAAAGGAAGAGACCGCCAGTCACATTGACGAAGACCAGGTTCATTTCCAACGCGATCGGGACGAGGAGGAGGGCGGCAGCCCCGATCGACAGCACGACGGGCCGCCGCCAGTAGAGGCAGGCGAGGCAGGCCGCCAGCGCGACTGCAAATCCGGGAATCCAGCCAAGATCGACGGGCGGACCCGCCCGCAGCGTTTCGGCCCCCAGAATATGGATGAATACTCCGCCCCGCTTTCCGCGACCGGGAATTGTATACATGTCGCCCAATTCAAACGCGCTCGTCCCAAGCACCACTGTCTTGCCGCGGATTCGTGCCGGATCGACCTGGCCGTTGAGGAAATCGGCGGCGCTAATGCGCGGAACGCTGTCGACGTCGAAGCTATAGTCGACCGGATATTGGCCCCCAGCTGGTCCGCCAATTCCGGCGATGCTGGCAGACAATGTCGGCATTGGCTGACCGTTGAAGCTGTTGGCCTGGTTCAATTTCCAGACGGCGCCCTGCCAGTTATATTCCCAGGCGATCGACGCGACCTTGGCGTGCTTAGCGAACGTGGCGAGCGGCAAGCCGTTATTTTGCTTTCCCTCAAGGTATCCCAACCGTGTCTGGGCCGCCAAGGTCACCTTTCCGGAACGCTCGAGCGTATTCGCCAAAGCGCGATCGTCAGATGGTCCGCCCGGCCCCGTATACAGGATATCGACGAGAATTTTCCTTGGCTCCAGTCGGTCGATGGCGTCGATCACCTTTGCCTGGGTCGCGCGCGGCCAGGGCCAGTTGTCAATTTGCTGCAGGCTTTTTTCGTCGACCTCGACCAACACAATGTCGCCGCTGACCGGCTGCTCATGCGCTTTATTACGCGCGCTACGCAGAATGTCCTCGAGCGGTTCGCCAAGGTTGAGCGCCCCGAAAACCAGCGCGAGCACCAGCGGCCACCACAGCAGCTTGAGCCGCTGGCGGAGCGTTTCGGTCGGTACTTGCGCGGTTGACGGCACAACTTTCCCTTCTGCCCGCCGTCCTGCGCAGCAAAAGGTTAGTAAATCGGAAACCTTGCGTTAAATTGCCCAAATTAACCATCGTTCGCGGTCCGCCATCGACGCCGTGAAAAGGCGCTGTCCTACGGTCCCCCGTTTGTGCCATGCTACTATTGGCGCGGCGCCGGAGGAGGCTGAATGGACTTTATCTCAATCCTGTCGATCTTCGTGCTGGCCTGCTTCGTGGGCTATTTCGTCGTCTGGTCGGTTACCCCGGCGCTTCACACCCCGCTGATGGCGGTGACCAACGCCATCAGCAGCGTGATCATCGTCGGCGCGCTGATCGCCGCAGCGGCAGCGGGTTCGCCGATCGCCAAATGGCTCGGGCTCACCGCGGTGGCACTGGCGTCGGTCAACATCTTCGGCGGTTTCGCGGTCACCGCGCGGATGCTCGCGATGTACAAGAAGAAGGACCGCTAGATGCACGAGGCCGCCGCCGCGACCCCGGCATGGGTCCTCATCGCCTATCTCGTCGCCGGGATCTGCTTCATCCTCGCGCTGCGCGGCCTGTCGAGCCCGGCGTCGAGCCAGCGCGGCAACCGGCTGGGCATCATCGGCATGGCGATCGCGATGGTCACCACGCTGGCCATCCACGACATCGCCTCGACGCTGGAAATCGCCATCGCCATCGCCATTGGCGGCGCGATCGGGCTGGTCACCGCCGAAGCGGATCCAGATGACGGCGATGCCGCAACTGGTGGCGGCCTTCCACAGCCTTGTCGGCCTTGCCGCGGTGCTGGTCGGCGCAGCGGCGTTCCTTAATCCGAGTGCGTTCGGAATCCTCGGTGACGGCGGCATCCATACCGCGAGCCGGATCGAGCTTGGTCTGGGCGTGGCAATTGGCGCGATCACCTTCAGCGGATCGGTGATCGCCTTCCTTAAACTGAATGGCAACATGAGCGGATCGCCGATCCTGCTACCGCTGCGCCATGTCCTCAATCTCGGCACGCTGGTCGCGATCCTGGGGCTGATCGGTTATTTTACCCAGGATCAGGCGCCTTGGGTGTTCTGGACGATCTGCATCCTCGCGTTCGCCATTGGTTTCCTGCTGATCATCCCGATCGGTGGGGCGGACATGCCGGTCGTGGTCAGCATGCTCAACAGTTACTCGGGCTGGGCGGCAGCGGCGATGGGGTTCACCCTTGGCAACACCGCGATGATCATCACCGGTGCGCTGGTTGGCTCGTCGGGCGCGATCCTCAGCTACATCATGTGCCGGGCGATGAACCGCAGCTTCATCAGCGTCATCGCGGGCGGTTTCGGCGCGGTCTCGGGCGGGCCGGCGGCCGAAGCGATCGACCGTCCCTACAAGCGTGGCTCGGCCGAGGACGCCGCCTTCCTGATGCAGCAGGCCGACAGGGTGATCATTGTTCCCGGCTATGGCATGGCGGTTGCCCAGGCGCAGCATACCCTTCGTGAAATGGGCGATTTGCTCAAGAAGGAAGGGGTCGAGGTCAAATATGCGATCCATCCCGTTGCCGGGCGCATGCCGGGCCACATGAACGTGCTGCTGGCCGAGGCCAACGTGCCCTACGACGAAGTGTTCGAACTGGAGGACATCAACAGCGAATTCGCGCAGGCCGATGTCGCCTTCGTGATCGGTGCCAATGACGTCACCAACCCCGCCGCCAAGACCGACAAGACCAGTCCAATCTATGGCATGCCGGTGCTCGACGTCGAAAAAGCGCGGACCGTGCTGTTCATCAAGCGCAGCATGGGCGGGGCGGGCTATGCCGGGGTCGACAATGAATTATTCTATCGCGACAACACCATGATGCTGCTGGCCGACGCCAAGAAGATGGTCGAAGAGATCGTCAAGGCACTCGGCTAACCGTCTTCGGATAATCTCCGCGAACCGCCATTAACGTCTTGGGTTAACAGGCATATTCTCATAATGTCGAGCCTGTGAAAAAGCTTGGCATCATCGGCGGGACGAGCTGGTCGTCGACCGCGCTCTATTACGAGCATATCAATCGACTCGTCGCGCAGCGGCTCGGCGGATTGCACAGCGCGACACTGGCTATCGAGAGCCTCGACCTCGCGCCGTTTGCGGCAATGCAGCAGGCGGGCGACTGGGACGGCGTTGCCAAGGCGGTCGTCGATGCCGCGACGCGGCTGAAAGCAAGCGGGTGCCGAGGCGCTGCTGCTAGCATCGAACACCTCGCACAAGGTCGAGGGCGCGGTGGCAGCGGAAACCGGCCTGCCAATTCTCCACATCGCCGACCCGACCGCCGACCGGCTAGCCGCCGACGGTCGCAGCCGGGTGGCCTTGCTCGGTACGCGCTTCACTATGACCGAGCCTTATATTCGCGAGCGGATCGAAGCGCGCGGCGTCAATTGCGTGCCAATCGAGGCTGGCTGGATCGCCGAAGTCGACCGAATCATCTACGAAGAATTGGCCGCCGGCCGCGTGGTCCGCGACAGCCAGCGCAAGTTGAAGACGCTCATCACCGAATTGGCCAAGCAAAAGGTCCAAGCGATCGTGCTGGCCTGCACCGAACTGGTCTTGGCGGTTGATGTTCGCGCCAACGTGCTGCCGGTGTATGACACTACTGCCTTGCATGCCCGAGCGGCAGTCGATTGGATGCTGGCCGATACCCAAGAACAGCAGTCTCGTGCCGCTGCCTGATTCAGGCCTTGTTATTTGGGTTCTTTTTTTGTTAGTTTAATCGCTGCATCGCGACGCCGACGCGGATGCGCGGGGATTGGGCGCGATGAGTCGGCTGCTTTGCAAATTCTTTGGTCATCGACGCAATATCCACGGCGTTCGCCGATCCGGTGCGGCGTGGCGATCGACCTGCATTCATTGCCATCGACCGCTGGTCCGCATTTCGCGCGGCGCCTGGCAATTGTGCGTTGACGAGGAATTCGCGGTGGCGGACGACCTCGCCCCGCTGCCATTGTTCGACCATCATCACACCAGTCCGCACACCGCCGATCGCTAAGACAATCCATCGTCAGGCGGGGCGCGCGCGCTCGTCGATCATGCGGTTGACGCGTCGGATTGCGGCGCTGCCGGTGGTTGGGAAGAGGGCGGGGACCAGGGCATGGGCGAAGCAGGCCAGTCCGCCGCCGACCGCCACCGCGCCGACCTTGGCGGCGAAGCGAAGATGCTCAAAATAGCCTTCGCCGACCTCGCCCAGATGCCGTTTCGATGCGCCGATCATGCTGTCCTCCCGTGGCGCGGCATCCTAACGTCGCCGGCACGCCGGGGCTAGGCATTGAGCTGTCCGGAAAGCAGACTGATTGCACAATCGCCTCTCTCGCGGCGGTTGACACAATTCCTGCAGCGGAACAGGAATTTACGTCGGAGAATGCAGATCGGCCCGTGGTCCAGCGTCCTTCAAGGAGGTTCAATGCGTCCCTTTCACCTAACTGCCTGGACTGCCGCCGCCCTGCTTCTCACAGTGAATGTCCAGGCCCAGTCGACAACGCGGGCGCCCAGGGTCACCGCGCCGGAGGCCTTCTTCAGTCAGGCGCCGGGGACAGATTATTTTCTCGCCGATTACACCGCCTACGAAGCCTATCTGAAGCGACTCGCCGGCGAGTCCGATCGCATGAAGCTCGTCGATATCGGAAAGACCGCCGAAGGACGGACCCAGTGGATGGCGATCGTGTTCTTCGCCAGCGAACCTCGCCCGGCTCGACCATTACCGCGGCATTGTCCGAGCGTCTGGCTCGAGCCCGAGGGCTCGACCGAGGCCCAGGCCAGAGCTGTCGCGCGCGAGGGCAAGGCGGTCGTCTGGATCGATGCCGGCATGCACGCGACGGAGACGGTCACCTCCCAAGGCCAGATCCAGGTGCTTCATCGCATGCTGACGCAGACCGATGCGGAAACGCTGCGTATCCTGGACGACACCATCATCCTGTTCGCACACGACAATCCGGACGGGATGGAGCTCGTCAGCGACTGGTACATGCGCCAGGCGGACCCGAAGAAGCGGGAGTTCGCGACCCTTCCGAGCCTGTACCAGAAACATGCCGGCCACGATAACAATCGGGACAGCTTCATGCTGCAACTGCCCGAGACGGAGAACGTCAACCGCCAGCTGTTTCGTGTCTGGTATCCGCAAATCGTCTACAACCAGCACCAGAGTGGCCCCGACGGTATGGTCGTGTTCATCCCGCCATTCCGCGACCCCTTCAATCACAATTACGACCCGATCGTGATGTCGCAGCTGACCGAGATCGGCGCGGCCATGCACTCCCGCCTGATTGCGGAAGGGAAGGCCGGTTCGGGCATGCGGAGCGTCGCGCCTTACTCGACCTGGCATAATGGAATGGAGCGCTCGGTCGCCTATTTTCACAACTCGATCGGCATCCTGACGGAAATCATCGGCGGCCCGACACCGACCCGAATTCCACTCGTTCCTTCGACCCAGTTGCCGCGCGGAGACGAGCCCCTGCCAATCGCCCCGCAGGAGTGGCGACTGCAGCAGTCCCTCGATTACCAGTGGACGATGAACCGGGCGGTGCTCGACTATGCCTCGCGCAATCGCGAGCGGCTGCTGTTCAACATTTACCGGATGGGCGCGAACAGCATCGAGCGTGGCAGCAAAGACAGTTGGACCACTACGCCGAAGCGTGTCGCCAGGTTGGAAGCCGCAGCGGCCGCGGCGACCTCCGCTGGAACCCGACGCCCAGGGCGCCTCAACCATGACCCGGAAAGTCGATCCGGCGCTCTACAAGACGATATTGCAGGCGCCGCAAGACCGGACCCCCGCGGCTATATCATCCGCGCCGGATCAGCGGGATTTCCCGACGGCCGTCGTCTTCGTGAATGCGCTGATCAAGAACGGGGTCGAAGTCGAGCGAGCGACCCGCGAGCTTTTCGGTTGGCGGCAAAACTTACCCGGCCGGATCGCTCATCGTCCGGACGGCGCAAGCCTACCGGCCGCATATCCTCGACATGTTCGAGCCGCAGGATCATCCGAACGACCTCGACTATCCCGGAGGGCCGCCCAAGGCGCCTTACGACATCACCGGCTACACCTCTGGCCTACCAGATGGGCATCGAGTTCGATCGCATTCTCGAACCGATGGACGGTCCGTTCGCGCGCGTGAGGGACCTGCTCGCGCCGCCGCCCGGTCGGATCGAGGGACAGGGCCGGGCCGGCTGGCTGGTTGGCCACGAGACCAATAACAGCTTCATCTTGACCAATCGGCTGCTCAAGGCGGGAATACGACCGTCCTGGCTTGGCGACGCTGCCGCCGTCGGGAGCAGGAAACTGCAACCGGGCGCGATCTGGATTCCGGCTTCCAGCCAAGCGGCCGGCATCCTGCGTCAGGCGACTGGTGAGCTCGGTATCACGGCCTTTGCGCTCGCGGAGCGGCCCAAGGGCCCTGCTGTCACGTTAAAGCCGGTTCGTATCGGCCTTGCCGACCGGTGGGGCGGCCTCATGTCATCGGGCTGGACCCGCTTGCTACTCGAGCGTTTCGAATTCCCGTTCGAACTGGTCTTCCCGCAACGGCTGGATGCGGGCGATCTAAAGAGAGACTTCGACGTTCTTGTCTTCAGCGATGGCGCAGTACCTACGCCCGAGGGCGGCCCTTGGCGGTCGGAACGGGCCGGACGGCAGCCGGCAGTCGAAGACACTCCCGTAGAGCTCCGTCCGCGGCTGGGCGCCTTTTCCGAGGCAAGAACTGTTCCCGCCGTTGAAGCATTTGCGAAAGCCGGCGGCAGCGTGGTCGCCATTGGAAGCTCGACCCGGCTGGCGGAGCTGTTGAAGGCGCCTGTCAGCTTCCCACTCACCGCAATGAAAGACGGCCGACCGACCGCGCTCGATACCAAGAACTTCTTCATTCCCGGATCGATCGTCCGGGCGAAAGTGGATAACCGTCAGCCGCTTGCCTACGGGATGCCGGGCGAAGTCGACATCTTCTTTAACCGGGCGCAGACGTTCCAGCCGACGGCGAACGCGATGCTCAACAAGGTGTCCTGGTTCGATGGCAAGAACCTGCTCCGTAGCGGCTGGGCCGTAGGTGAGGAAAAGCTTTCCGGCACCATCGCCGTGGCGGATCTCGACATTGGCAGAGGCAAGCTGTTCTTGATGGGTCCCGAAGTCACGCAGCGCGCTCAGCCTTATGGCACCTTCAAGTTTCTCTTTAACGCTCTCCTCTACGGTCCGGCGCAGACGACTGCGAAGTAGTTCTCCCCTCGCATCACGCCGCGCCAATGGCTAAGTCGGGACGGTGAGCAAAGCCGACCGTCCCGACCAGCCTAACGCCCCCGCACGCTTTAACGAGGAAGCGGCGACCTATGCCGTACGCGGCAGCGAGGCTCCCGACGTTGCCACCGGCGTGGCGGCAATCCGCAACGTCGCTGAAGACGCTGCCGGCGCGGCCGGGCGTCTACCGCATGCAGGATGCCAAGGGCGACATCCTGTACGTCGGCAAGGCCCGCGCACTGAAGCAGCGCGTCACCAATTACACCCAGGTGACGCGGCTGCCGAAGCGCCTGCCAGCGGATGATCAGCCAGACGCGCAGCATGACCATCGTCACGACGCGGACCGAGGCCGAGGCGCTGCTGCTCGAGGCGCAGCTGATCAAGCGCTTTCGCCCGCCGTACAATGTGCTGCTGCGCGACGACAAAAGCTTTCCCTTCATCCTGCTGCGCGAGGATCATGACTTTCCGCGGGTGCAGCAAGCATCGCGGCGCGCGGCGCGCCAAGGGTCAATATTATCGGCCCGTTCGCCAGCGCCGGATCGGTCACCACGACGCTTAACGCGCTGCAGAAGCTGTTCTTGCTAAGAAGCTGTTCGGACAGCTTTTTCGCCAACCGCTCGCGGCCTTGCCTGCTGTATCAGATCCGCCGCTGCTCGGCGCCGTGCGTCGGGCGTATCGGAACCGAGGATTATGCCGAACTGGTCGCCGACGCGAAGAACTTCCTGACCGGCAAGTCGACCGGGGTTCAGGCGCGGCTTGGCAAGGCCATGGCCGAGGCGGCGGAGAAACACGATTTCGAACTGGCCGCGGTCTATCGCGACCGGCTGCGCGCGCTGACCTACGTCCAGGGGTCGCAGACTGTCCATGCCGAAGGGCTCGGCGACGGCGACATCTTCGCGCTGGCCAGCAACTCGGGGCAGATGTGCATCCAGGCCTTCTTCATTCGCGGCGGGCAGAATTGGGGCCATCGCAGCTTCTTCCCGGCGCACACTGCCGACGTGCCCGAAGACGAAGTGCTCGCCAGCTTCCTCGTCCAATTTTACGAAGACGTGCCGCCGCCGCGGCGCATCCTGCTCGACCGGACGCTGGCCGAAAGCTGACCTGATTGCCGAGGCGCTCTCCGAACGGGCCGAGCGCAAGGTCGAGATTGGACCTGCCGCAGCGCGGCGCCCGCAAGAAGTTGGTCGACCAGGCCCGCCGCAATGCCGTCGAGGCGCTCGAGCGGCGGCTTGGCCGAGAGCACCACGCAGAGCAAATTGCTGCGCGAACTCGCCGACGCGTTCGAGCTGCCCGAGCCGCCCAAGCGGATCGAGGTCTATGACAACAGCCACATCATGGGGACCAACGCGACCGGCGCGATGATCGTCGCCGGGCCCGAGGGCTTCCGCAACAACCAGTATCGTAAGTTCAACATCAAGTCGGCGCAGACCGACGACGACTTCGGGATGATGAAGGAAGTGCTGGAACGTCGTTTCGCGCGGCTGGAGAAAGAGGATCCGGACCGCACGACGGGGCGAATGGCCCGACCTGCTGCTGATAGACGGTGGCAAGGGGCAATTGTCGGCGGTGTGCGAGATCATGGAGGAAGCCGGGGTCGACGACATTCCGGTGGTCGGGGTGGCGAAGGGACCGCACCACGGCCGCGACGGGCGCGAGGTGTTCCACCTCCCCGGCGGCCGCGAGATCACCTTGCCGCCCAACGCGCCGCTTGCTGTTCTACCTCCAGCGGCTGCGCGACGAGGCGCACCGCTTCGCGATCGGGACGCATCGGGCGAAGCGCGCCAAGAGCCTGACGACGTCGAGCCTCGACGAGGTTCCGGGCATCGGCCCGAACCGCAAGCGCGCCTTGCTGATGCACTTCGGGACGGCGCGCGCGGTCAAGGGGGCGGCGCTCGACGATCTCGAGCGCGCACCGGGCATATCGAAGGCGATGGCGCGCGCAGATCACGATTATTTCCATCCGCGTGGCTCGGCGCGATGAATGCGTTTCACCACGCCCGCCATCGTCCTGTCGCTCCGCGCCGCACGGCGAAGCATCGGGGCGGTGGTGCGGCTGATGACGCCCGACCATGGACTGCAGGCGGCCTATGTGCGCGGGCGCGCGGGGGCGGCGGCTGCGGCCGGTGCTGATGCCGGGCAATCAGGTCGAAGCCGACACTGGCGGCGCGGACCGAGGGACAATTGGCGCAGGCGACGATCGAACTCGTGCACAGCCGCGCGCCGTTGCTTGGCGAGCCGCTACCCGGCCGCGGCGATCGACTGGGCGTGCGCGCTGAGCGCGACCGTGCTGCCCGAAGGCCAGCCTTATCCGCGGCTCTATGAAGCGCTCGACGGCCTGCTCGGCGCGATCGAGGCGGCGCCAGCCGCGAGCGGGTGGGGCGCGGCGCTGGTGCGCTACGAATTGCTGCTGCTTGCCGAACTCGGCTTCGGGCTCGACCTCGAGCGCTGCGCGGTCAGCGGCGACGACGACGATCTGGTCGCGGTCAGCCCGCGATCGGGGCGCGCGGTCAGCGCGCGGCGAGGCCGCGCCCTATCTCGGCAAGCTCCTGCCGCTGCCGCGCTTCGTGCTCGAAGGCGGGCATGCAGCCTGGCCCGACATCCTCGACGGGCTTGCGCTGAGCGGGCATTTCCTGCTGCGCGACCTGATCACCGATCGCGTCGGTGCCCGGTGGCGGCAGCGCGCAACGCCTGATCGAGCGCTTGCGCCGGGCGGCGGGACTGGCCTAGCGTTCGACCATGTCCGACGATATTTTGGCCGCTTTCTTCCCCCACGTGCGACCACCGCGCGACAGTACCGTGCGCGTCGCGGTCGTCTTATCTCGCCGAACAGTGCGCGCCGGCCGCCGGACGCTGGTTCTGGTCCTATCATATCCGGATCGAGAATGACGGCGAGCGGCCGTGCAGTTGCTCGCTCGCCACTGGATGATTCGCGATGGGCGCGGGACCGTGCACGACGTGCGCGGCGAAGGCGTGGTCGGCGAAACGCCGCTGATCGCCCCGGGCGAAAGCTACGACTATGTCTCGGGCTGCCCGCTCGACACCGCCAGTGGGTCGATGCGCGGCAGCTACCGGATGGTGACCGACACGGGCGAGATGTTCGACGTCGAGATTCCGCATTTCCCGCTGCTCGCCCCGCTTGAGTGACAAATCGGCCACCGATCGCGGAAACGCGCAACCTTAACCTTCAAAATGGGTTATTTCTAAACCGCTTCGGTGATAACACGACGCGATCGATCCTCGGAGGACACCATGTTCAAGCGCTTGACTGCCAGTAAGCTTATTCTCGCCGCGTGTGTCGCGGTGCCCGCCGCCGGCTTGGCGCAGGAGTGGGTCCCCGGAACCGAGATCGTCGGCCAGTCGGTCGTGGTGGAAACCAACGGGGTCGCCAACACGGTTTATTTCGATGCTGGCGGCGCGGCGCGCATCGTCAGTCCGCAGGGCCGGGTGGTTAACGCCAGCTGGACCGCGGCCAACAATAATCTGTGCCTCAACAGTGGCGCGGCATCGGAGTGCTGGCCGTACCGGCAAGCGTTCCAGGCGGGGCAGCGGGTCACGCTGACCAGCAATTGCCAGGCGGTATCGAACTGGATGCCCAACGGCACCAACGCTCCGCCGGTCAAGGAAGTGATGCAGGAGCGCGGCTAGACCAAGCCGCTGCTCAAGCAACGAAAAGCCCCGCTTTTGCGGGGCTTTTTTTATGCTCGGGACATCCACGGTTTTCAGACAAAGAAAAAGCCCCGCGAAATCGCGAGGCTTTTTCATGTGTTCGCAGTCGATCGATCGATCAGTTGACGCTGACCGGGGGATCGTTGTCATTGTCGTCATTCGACCCGGCGATCAGCGCGGCGAGGATGGCGATCCCGGCCAGACCCAGCAGAACGGGCGCAATCCCAAATCCTGACGAAGCCATCGGCTGCCCGACCGGTACGGGTTCGGCAACCGGGATTGGCGGGGGGGCATCAACCAACGGCAGAACGCAACCGCCGACTGGCGCCTGTGCGCTGGCGGCCGCACCGGCGGCAACAGTCGTTGCCGACGCGCCACACAGGGCCGTCGCCGAAGCCTGCGATCCAAAGATGCTGAGAGCGACAATTGGACTAATTGACCGGGCGGGGGCCGCAGCCGTCGCAAAGGAGGGACTGGCGAGCAACGACATCGCTGCGCCAGCCGTGATCATGGTCTTGGATACGCGACCGAGCATTAATTAGAACTCCTTGCTTGAGGGCGCGAGCTTTAGATGAAAAGATTCATCATGTTAAGGGCCGCCTCGAAAATTCTAAACGCCTCTTGGCACAGAATGTTTCTGATCCGGTTAAGAGAATTCGGCAGGGTGATGACAGTGAGCTTGCAACTGAGCGGCCGACCCCGGATGGAATGACCATGACACCCCCCAATCGATCCATGGACGAACCCGCCTCGACTACGCAAGAAAGCGCCATAACTATCGGAAAACCAAGAATTATCGTCATTTCTTCAAACAGCGCTTGGAACCTTGCCAATTTCCGCAAACCGGTCATCGAGACGCTGATTGCGGCCGGCCATCGCGTAATCGCCGCCGCACCAGCCGACGGCCATGAGGGCCGTCTTAGGGCAATGGGAGCGTCATTCCGGCCGCTCCCGATGCGCGGCGCGGGCATGTCGCCGGTCGAAGATGCGCGACTGTTGCTCGATTACATCAGTCTGTGCCGGAGCGAGCGGCCGGACCTGTTTCTCGGCTTCACCGCCAAGCCCAACATCTACGGATCGCTTGCAGCCCGAATGGTCGGGGTGGCGGTGGTGGCGACGATCAGCGGGCTTGGCTCGGCCTTCCTCAGGGGCGGCCTGCTCGGCGGGCTGCTGCTCCACTTGTACCGGCTCGCGCTCGGCGGCGCCCAGGCAGTCGTATTCCAGAACAAGGACGATCGCGGCCTGTTCATCGCCCGCGGAATCGCGAGCCCCAAGCAGGCGCGGCTGGTGGCGGGGTCGGGGATCGATCTCGACCGGTTCGCACCAGCGCCGGTCGAACCGCATGACGATTTCCGCTTCCTGCTGATCGCGCGGCTGCTACTCGACAAGGGAATCGCCGATTTTGTCGAGGCGGCGCGGATCGTCCGCAAGCGCTACCCGCAGGCGCGCTTCCAGCTGATTGGCGGTCCGGGCGGGGATAATCCGAGCGCGGTGCCTCAGGCCGATCTGGCGCGTTGGTCCGGGAAATCGATCGTGGAGTTGCTGGGTGTGAAGGATGATGTTCGACCATTTATTGCGGCGGCGGACTGTATCGTCCTGCCGTCCTATCGCGAGGGGCTGCCGCGCAGCCTGCTCGAGGCGGCGGCCATGGCGCGCCCGCTGATCGCCAGCGATGTTCCGGGATGTCGCGAGGTGGTCGAGGACGGCGTCAACGGCCTCCTGTGTGCGGTCAGATCAGCGCCCTCACTCGCCACGGCGATGGAGCGGATGATCGCGATGAGCCCGGGCGAGCGGGCGGCGATGGGCACGGCGGGGCGGCGCAAGGTTACTAACGAATATGACCAGCGGCTGGTCGCCGACGCCTACCTCGCCGAGGTTTCGCGATGAGCTTCATGCTGTCCTTTTGGCAGAAGGCGCCGGCGGTGTGGCAGGACCCGCCCGCCATTCCTCGAGGCCATCGAAGTCTATGCGGTTGGCGACGTCCATGGGCAAGATCATCTGCTGGCCAATCTCTTGGGACAAATCGAGGCCGATGTCGTGGACCGACCGGGATCGGAGGTGACGATCGTTTTCCTTGGTGACCTGATCGACCGGGGGCCGAAATCGCGCGAGGTCGTCGAGCGGCTCCGCACTTATCGCCCGGTCGGCATCCGGACCGAATATCTGACCGGGAACCATGAGGAGGTTCTGCTTCGGATCCTCGATGGCGACGGCAGCCTGGTCGCCGACTGGCTTCGCTTCGGTGGCGCGCAGTGCGCCCGAAGCTATGGCATGAGCGCCTCGGGATTGTCGCGAATGACCCCGGCCCAGGCAGTCGAGGCGCTTCGAGCGACGATCCCGTCCGAACATCAGGCGTTTCTCGCCAGCTTTGCCGATACGTTTCGCGCCGGCGACTATCTGTTCGTCCACGCCGGGATTCGCCCTGGGGTCGCATTGGCCGAGCAGGCGCAAGCCGACCTGCGCTGGATCCGCGGTCCGTTTCTCGATCATGTCGCGCGGCACGAACTGATGGTGGTGCACGGCCACACCATCACCGAACAGGTCGACGAAGGCGTCGGGAGGATCGGGATCGATACCGGCGCCTACAAGCACGGCGTGCTGACCGCGCTGGTACTGGAAGACACCGAACGTCGTCTGCTCCAAGCGTGCGACGACCGGGTGCGGGACGACGCGCCGCGCCCATAGCCACGATGGAACTTGGTTGCTAAGCCACCGTTTCGGTTGAGGTACAGTCCGAAATCAGGAGCGTTTGCGTGAATCAAGGGATGATGCGGATCATCGGCCTATCGGCCGGGCTGGGCTTGTTGCCGCTTGCCGGTTGCGCGGACAGGCGCGGCGGGCCGATCCCCTATAATGTCGGCACCTTTGGCGCGCCCGACGCACCGACCGTCGTTCCGTTGGAGCAGGGATATCGAATCGCGCCGCTCGACACGCTTTCGGTCAAGGTGTTCAAGATGCCCGACCTGTCGGGCGATTATGAGGTCGACCTGACGGGACAAATCGCCCTGCCGCTGATCGGCAGCGTCAATGCAGTCGATTTGACCACCGCGGAGCTTGACCAGCGACTGACCGCCAAGCTGGGCGAGAAATATCTCCAGAACCCGGACATCAGCGTCGGGGTCAAATCGTCGACCCGGCGCAACGTGACGGTCGATGGCGCAGTGGCCAAGGTCGGGACCTTCTCGGTCAACGGGCCGATGAGCCTGCTCCAGGCGGTCGCGCAGGCCGGCGGGCCAACTCAGGACGCCAACCCGCGCCGGGTCGCCATCTTTCGCCAGATCGGCGGCCAGCGCCAGTCGGCGGCGTTCGACCTGACGTCGATCCGTCGCGGCGAGGCGCCCGACCCGGCGGTCTATGCTGGGGACATTATCATCGTCGACGGTTCGTCGATCAAGGCGCTGCAAAAGCGAATCCTCGATTCGATGTCGATCATGCAGGTTTTCCGGCCATTCTGATCGACGCGATCGGCCGTTCTGACATTGAATGAAAGTAAATCTTCGTGGGAAATGATCTAGTAAACCCGGGCGATCGACAGTCGCTTCCCGAACCATTTGGTCCGGTCCGCGGCCATGGCTTGCACCTGCAGGACCGCCCGGGGGCGAGCGACGGGCTCGATCTGCAAAGCCTGCTCCGAATTTTCAGCGAGCATCGCAAGCTGATCCTGGCGGCGGTCGTAGTCGGCCTGATCGGTGGCCTGATTGCCACCCTGATGACCCCGAAGATGTACCGCGCCGACGTCACCCTGGAGGTGAACGCGCCGAAGGTCGAGATTCTGAACCAGGAGGATGGCGGCGAAGCTCCGGCGGGTAACAGCTGGGACTTCATCGCCACGCAGGTCGGGCTGCTCAAGAGCCGGACGCTCGCCGAACGCGTGGCGCAGGATCTTAATCTGGCGTCGGATCCGGCAGTGGTCGGAACTGGCGGCACCCCGGCATCGCGCCTACGCAGCGCCACCGGGGTCGTCGCCGGCGGTCTGTCGGCCGAAATGCCCGAGGACGGGCAGCTGATCCGCTATTCCTATGTGTCGACCTCACCCGAGCTTGCGGCGAAGGTCGCCAACGGAATTGCCGACGGGTTTCATCAACAGCAGCCTGCAACGGCAATTCGACGCGTCCAACTACGCCCGCAACTTCCTCCTCCAGCAGATCAACAAGACGCGCGGAGAGCTGGAAAAATCGGAACGCCAGCTGGTCGCCTATGCGCAATCGCAGGGGATCATCAACACCGGCTCAGGCGAAGCGGGATCGACCACGACCGACGCCTCGTCGCTACAGGGCGGATCGCTGATCGCGCTCAATGCGGCGCTAGCCGAGGCGACGGCGCGGCGGGTGATGGCCGAAGGTGCTTATCGCCAGGCCGGACTGGCCGGATCGTCGGCGGAGGTCAATGCGAGCACGTCGGCGCTGCGAGGCTCGCGCGCCGCGCTGGAAGCCGACTATCAGGACAAATTGACCCTGCTAAAGCCCGATCATCCTGACATGGTCGCGCTGCGATCCCGGATCGAGGAGCTCAACCGCCAGATCAACGCCGAGCAGTCGCGTGTTGCGGGCGGCAAATCGACCAGCCTGCTGGCCGAATATCGCGCTGCCGCGGCCGCCGAGGGAGCGCTGCGCGCGCGGGTCAACCAGTTGCGCGGCTCGGTGCTCGACCTACGCGGGCGGAGCATCCAATATAATATCCTCCAGCGCGACGTGGACACCAACCGCGGTCTCTATGACGCGCTTCTCCAGCGCTACAAGCAGGTCGGCGTGGCCGGCGGGGTTGGTACGTCGCCCGTGTCGATCGTCGATCGAGCCGAGGTTCCGGGCGGGCCGTACAAACCCAACATGCGCAACAATCTGCTGATCGGCCTCGCGATCGGACTGCTCGTCGGACTGGCGCTCGCGCTGGCGCTCGAATTCATTCACGACACGATCAAGACCCGCGAGGATGTGCGCGCCAAGCTCGGGCTCGCCTGTCTCGGCGTCATCCCGAAGCGCGGCGGCGGCGGTGCGATCATCGAGGAGTTGAAGGACGTCTCCTCGGCGGCGACCGAAGCCTATTCGGCGGTGCTCGCGTCGCTCCGCTTCAGCACCGAATCGGGGGCACCAAAGAGCCTGCTGGTCACCAGCACCATGGCCTCGGAGGGCAAATCCTCCTCCGCACTCGCGCTTGCCCAAAACTACGCTCGCCGCGGCGAGACCGTGCTGCTGATCGACGGCGACTTGAGGCGGCCGGTGTTCAAGGCGCATTCCAATCGCCAGGGCCTGACCAAGCTGCTGACCAACGACAAGTCGATCCGCGCTCACATCCTCGATACGCAATACGATCATCTCTACCTGCTGCCGTGCGGGCCAACCCCACCCAATCCCGCCGATCTGCTGTCGACCCCGCGGTTCGAGGCGATCCTGCGTGAGGCGGCGCAGATGTTCGACCGGGTGATCATCGACGGTCCGCCGGTGCTCGGGCTGGCCGACGCGACCCTGCTCGCCACCGTCGCGGGCAGTGTCGCGCTGGTGGTCGAGTCGGGCCGGACCCGCACCAAGGCCGCGCGCGAATCGCTCGATCGTTTGCGGCTTGGCGGGGCGAATGTGGTCGGCGCGATCCTCACCAAGTCGACCGAGGAAGCGAGCCAATATGGCTATCGCCTCTATCAATATGGTGCGGTCGAGAAATCGCCCAGCGAGCTGATCCTCATTTCGCACCAGTCCGACGAAAAATGAGCCGGGCCGGGCGGCAGTGATGATGGCGAAGGCGAGGGCGCTGGCCGTCCTTCCGCTGGCGGCGCTGCTGGCGATCGGCGCGGTCCGCGCAATGACCTTCGTTGCGCCCGGCAACCATCCGCTGCGCGCGCTGCAGCCTGTATTCGATGGCCACCCCAAGGCGCTGGCCGATCGCGCCATGGCCGAGATCGGCACCGCGGCCGCGCGTGGTGGTGCGGTTCCACCTTCGGCGCGGCAGGCCATGGCGGCGGTCGCCCGAAATGCACCGCTGTCGCCCGATCCATTCCTGGTCGAGGGGACGGTTGCCGAAATGGCCGGGAAGCCGGATCGTTCGGAACGGCTGTTCCTGGCCGCCCGCAATCGCGCCCCGCGGTCGGAGGCCGCGCGTTACTTCCTTGCCGATCGCTACCTGAAGACGAACCGCATCCTGGCCGGCTTGATCGAGATGGGCGCGCTCGCACGATTGTCCCAAAAGGCGTCGCAGCCGCTCGCCCCGGCACTTGCCGCTTATGCCCGCAGCCCCGGCGCGATCACCGAGCTCAAGCGCTATTTCGCACTGTCGCCGGCGGTGCGCGACAGCACGCTGGGCGTGCTCGCCGAAGATGCGCGCAATGCGCCGCTAGTGCTGGCGCTGGCACCTGAACCACGCCCCGGCGCGTCTCCGGCCGACTGGCATGGGCGGCTGGTCCAGTCGCTGGTCACCGCCGGCGATTTCGACGGTGCCGAGGCGATCTGGGCGCGGGTCGCGGGGGTCGCCAATCGCGGCCCACTCTACAATCCCCAGTTTCGCGATCTTCCCGGGCCGCCGCCGTTCAACTGGAGCTATGCCTCGGGCAGATCGGGGGTCGCCGAGGCATCGGGCAGCGGCGGGCTCGACGTCATCTATTACGGGCGGGAGGATGTGACCCTGGCCGGCCAGTTGCTCCGCCTCGCCCCCGGCCGCTACCGATTGTCGATGCGGATCGACGGCCCTTCGCGCGCGACCGGCGTGTCGTGGACTGTCCAGTGCGTTCCGGGCAATGCCGTCCTGCTCCAATTGCCGCTCGATGCGGTCGACCAGGGCAGCATCGCCGGATCGTTCGCGGTCCCGGCGGCGGGATGCGCGGCGCAATCGTTCGAGCTTCGCGGGCGTCCGTCCGAAAGCTCGACGACCGCGCAACTGACAATCCTCGACCTGGCGCTCGCGCCGGTGGCGATGGGCCGATGAGCGCGGTGCGCCAGGCGGTGGGACCGGCCTATCTGTTCGCCTGCATCGTGATGGGCGGAAGCGCGCAGGGCATTTTTACCAATCTCGCGCTGCAGTTGGTCGGGATCGCGATCCTCGCCTGGGCCTTCCTGACGCGCACGCCGCTCAAGGATTCAAGCCCGGCGCGGCACCTCGGCTGGCTTGCCGCTGCGGCGGTGGCGCTGGTCCTGCTCCAGCTGATCCCGCTGCCGCCGGCGATCTGGACGAGGTTTCCCGGGCGCGATGTCGTGGTCGAGGGATTCCAACTACTCGGCCAGCCGCTGCCGTGGATGCCCTTGTCGTTGGCCCCGGCCGACACGATCGCGACGGCGATGGCGATGTTGCCGCCACTGGCGATGCTGGCAATTATCGTTCGCCTCGGTGCGTATCGCGACAGCTGGCTGCTGATCGCCTTGCTGTGCGCGACGGCCATTTCGGTCGCGCTCGGGGTGATGCAGATCCAGAGCGGCGGGGTCGGTCCCTATCTCTACCCGCAGGCCAACCTCGGCACCGCATCGGGGCTATTCGCCAATGCCAACCATATGGCGACCCTGCTGCTGGTCAGCATTCCGTTTCTCGTCGCGCTCGGCGCCCGACGGTGGCGGCAGCGGTCCGGCACCAGCGACCGCCTGCTGACCGCGACCCTGGCGGGCGGGGCGGCGGTGATCGTGCTGCTCGGGATCGTCACCAACCATTCGTTCGCCCTGCTGCTTATCGGCGCGCCGGTGATAGGGGCCGCCGCGCTGCAACTGATCCCGCCGGGGCGGGTTCGGCTCGGCCGGCTGGCGGCGATGCTCGGTGTGTTGCTTGCGGCCGGTGCCGCGGTGCTGGCGGTGATGCTGTCCGCGGGTATGAGCGCGTCCAACCAGACATCGGTGACGATGCGTACCGAAATCTGGTCCCGCACCGGCGAGGCGATCCGCGAGTCCGGGCTCGTTGGATCGGGCATCGGCACCTTTACCGCCATTTACCCGCGGTACGAGGACTCCGCCACGATCGAGCGGACCTATGTCAATCATGCGCACAATGATTATCTCGAGCTGGCGCTGGAGGGCGGCATCCCCGGCATCGTGCTGATGATCCTGTTTGCCGCCTGGTGGGGGGCGCGGACCTACACCATCTGGCGGTCGCCCCATGCCGCCGAACTGGGCCGGGCCGCCTGCATCGCCTCGGCGGCGATCCTGCTCCATTCGCTGGTCGATTATCCGCTTCGCACGGCCGCCATTGCGACGATTTTCGCGATGGCACTGGCGCTGATGGCCGATCCCGCGCGGCGCCGGCACCAGGTGCGGCTCGCCGAGCTGCGCCCGACCCGCCATCTGACGCTGTAATCCAGTCCGATACGCAACCCACCGCCGTTCCTGTCGTTAAGGCAGGGAAACGGAACGAGGAGTGAGTTGTGGCGTCGATGTTCAAATCCCTGATGATGGCCGGTGTCGCGGTAACAAGCGCCGGTCTGGCGCTGGCTCAGGCCCCGACGGCGCCGACCGCGCCGGCAGGCAAGCCGTTCGCCGCCCCGGGGTCGCCCGGTTCGGCGATCGACGGAACGCTGTTTCACGCCCAGGTGCTAATGTCGGCACAGGGGTTCTCGCCCGGCGTGATCGACGGCAAGGCAGGGGCATCTTTCAAGCTGGCGCTCCGCAGCTTCCAGGAATCGCGCGGCCTCGAGGTAACCGGCAAACTCGATCCGGCGACGCGCGCCGCCCTGCTAAGCGCGAACCGGCCGTCGACGGTGATGGTGAAGCTCGGCCCTGACGACGTGCGCCATCAATATGTGATGCCGTTTCCGGAAAAGCCGGAGGTCCAGTCGAAACTGAGGTTCCTGGGCTATCGCAACATGCTGGAAAAGGTCGCCGAGCGCTATCACACCACCCCGGCGACGATCGTCGCCCTGAACGGGCCTGACAAAATGATCGGCGACGGCCACACGCTGCGCCTGCCCAACGTCCTCCCGACCTCGCGCGATTATGACGGCGTGCCGGGCAAGGGTGCCAGCCTGCTCAACCTGCTCAACGTCGACGGCCAGCAGCCGCAGGGCGATTATGTCGTGGTCGACAAGAGCGAAGGCGTGCTCAAGGTCTATGACGGCGAGCCAGGGCAGGGCGACGAGGGCAAGCTGGTCGCGGCCTTTCCGGTGACCATGGGATCAAAGGAATATCCGCTGCCGATCGGCACCTGGAAGGCTACGACCTACGCCTATCTTCCGCCGTTCAAATATCAGCCGGCGATCCTCAACAATCCGAAATCGGACAAGAATTTGTCGCTCCCCGCCGGGCCCAATGGACCGGTCGGCGTCGCGTGGCTCGATCTGACCAAGGAGCATTACGGCATCCATGGCACCAACGAGCCGCAGACCATTGGCCGCGCCGAATCCTCGGGATGCATCCGCATGACCAATTGGGACGTGGTCCGCTTGTCGCGGATGATGAAACCGGGTTTCACCGCAATCTTCCAAGCCTGAGGCAAGAGGGGGCATGATCCGACTGGTCGCAAGCAATATCGTCACCGCGGTGCTGGTCAGCGCCTTCTGGATCATCGCCTACAACATGACCGGCAGCGGACCGGGCGAGGTCCAGGTTGCGGGGGACAAGCAACGCGTCGGCAAGGATGGCAAGATCACCGTCGCTGAGAGCGTCGTGGTCGGTCCGTCGGGTCTCGCCATACCGGTGGCCAACATCCGCGCTTCGCAACTGGTCGACACCTTCACCCAGGCCCGCGCTGGCGGCGCTCGAGTCCATGATGCGATCGACATCATGGCGCCCGACGGAACCGCAGTGCTCGCCGCCGCGCCGGGCACGGTCGAGAAACTGTTTTTCTCCCAAGGGGGCGGGGGCATTTCGGCTTACGTCCGATCGGAAGACCGGCGCTGGATGTACTATTACGCCCACCTCAGCGCCTATGCGCCAGGCATCGTGGAGGGGCGCAAGGTGCCGCGGGGGGCGCTGATCGGTTACGTCGGTCACACCGGCAACGCTTCGCCCGACGGCCCGCACCTCCACTTTGCGGTCAACCAGATGCGCAACGGCGACAAATGGCACCAAGGTACGCCGATCAATCCCTACCCATTACTTGCCGGAATGCCGGCGAGCCGCTAGGGCGCGCGCCTGATCCGGCTCCGCGCAGGCGGGGTCGGCTTTCCGCTCTTTCACATCCCATAGGTTTCCCCATGAAGATCAACGCCGTCACCATTCGTCCCGGCAACATCATCGAATATGAAGGCGGCATCTGGCGCGCGGTGAAGATCCAGCACACCCAGCCGGGCAAGGGCGGGGCCTACATGCAGGTCGAGATGAAGAACCTCATCGACGGCCGCAAGAACAATATCCGCTTCCGTTCCGCCGAGACGGTCGAGCGCGTTCGCCTCGACACCAAGGACTTTCAGTTCCTGTTCAAGGACGCCGACATGCTGACCTTCATGGACAAGGAAAGCTATGAGCAGATCAGCCTGCCCGCCGACCTGCTGGGCGACGCCGCGGCCTTCCTTCAGGACGGCATGGACGTGGTCATGGAATTGTACGACGAGCGCCCGATTTCGGTGCAATTGCCCGACACGATCGAGGCGATGATCGTCGAGGCCGACGCGGTGGTGAAGGGGCAGACCGCCTCGTCCAGCTACAAGCCCGCGATCCTCGACAATGGCGTGCGAGTCATGGTCCCGCCGCACATCGGCGCGGGAACCAAGATCGTAGTCGACGTGTACGAGCAGACCTACGTGCGGCGCCGACTAATGGTTTCCCATTCCGGCCTGATCACCGTGATGACCGCGCGCCGTCCGCAAGGCCGCGCCGCGGCTTCGCCGCGACTTTGGCGAGGTCGAGCAGCTGCAGGTGTCGAAGAAGGGCCCGGCCGACTTCGTGTCGATGGCCGACAAGCGCGCCGAGACGACGCTGATCGAGGAACTGAGGACCGCGCGTCCCGACTGGGCGATCCTGACCGAGGAATCGGGCGAGATCGAGGGCGATCCGACCAAGCCGCGCTGGATCATCGATCCGCTCGACGGGACCACCAACTTCCTTCACGGCATCCCGCATTTCGCGATCTCGATCGCGGTCGAGGAACGGACACCGGGCGGTGCCAGCCGAGATCAGCCACGGCCTGGTCTACCAGCCGCTGACCGACGAGAGCTTCTGGGCCGAGAAGGGCCGCGGGGCCTGGCTCCACGACCGCCGCCTGCGCGTCTCGGGCCGGCGCTATCTCGACGAGGCGCTGATCGGCACCGGCCTGCCGCATGTCGGGCGCGGCGATGTCGCGACCTGGGCGCGAATCTATGGCGCGATCGGGCCCGAAGTGTCGGGCATCCGCCGCAACGGTGCCGGCCAGCCTCGACCTCGCGTGGGTCGCGGCGGGGCGCTTCGACGGCTTCTGGGAAGACGATCTCGACATCTGGGATTCGGCGGCGGGCATCCTGCTGGTCAAGGAAGCGGGCGGCTACGTCAGCGATTATCGCGGGCAGGACCGGATGTTCGAACGCCGCGAATATCTCGCCGCCAATGGCGAGCTCCACTCCAAGCTGCACAAGCTGCTGGCGGGCGCGCTGCGCTAGCGCAATTCACCCGCTCATTTCGGCGTCTCTTGGCCTTGCCCGCGCGCGAGGGCCGCTCCTAGAGAGCGCCAACCGCTTTCAACCCCCTGGAGTCCTCGCCTTGGCCAGCGTCGCCGCCGGATATCTGCCGATCCTGATCTTCCTGGGCATCGCGCTCGCGTTGTCGAGCGCTGTTCGTGTTCGCTGCCGATGCTGGTCAGCCGCGCCACCGGCACGCACAATCCGACCGCCGAAAAGCTCAGCGAATATGAATGCGGCTTTCCCGCGTTCGAGGACAGCCGCAGCCAGTTCGACGTGCGCTTCTACCTCGTCGCGATCCTGTTCATCATCTTCGACCTCGAAGCCGCCTTCCTGTTCCCGTGGGCGGTCAGTCCTCGACGGAGATCGGCTGGGTCGGGCTGGGGCGCGATGATGATCTTCCTCGCCGAACTCGGCGCTGGGCCTGGCCTATGCGTGGAAGAAGGGGGCACTCGAATGGGAGTGATGCTCGACCCCGCGGCCAACCCCAACCCGACCGAGGAAGAGATTGCGCGTCAGCGCCGGGCTCGTCCCGGGTAGCGCGGAGGAGGCCAAGTTCCTCGCCATGCGCAAGGAGCTCGACGAGAAGGGCTTCCTCGTCGCCAGCCTCGACGATCTCGTCGACCTGGGCGCGGACCGGCAGCCTGTGGTGGATGACCTTCGGCCTGGCCTGCTGCGCGGTCGAGATGATCCACGTCAACATGCCGCGCTACGACCTCGAGCGGTTCGGCGTCGCACCGCGCGCATCGCCGCGCCAGTCCGACGTGATGATCGTCGCGGGCACGCTGTGCAACAAGATGGCCCCGGCGCTGCGCAAGGTCTACGACCAGATGAGCGAGCCGAAATACGTCATCTCGATGGGCAGCTGCGCCAATGGCGGCGGTTATTATCACTACAGCTATTCGGTGGTTCGCGGCTGCGACCGGATCGTGCCGGTCGACATCTACGTGCCGGGCTGCCCGCCGACCGCCGAAGCGTTGCTGTACGGGATCATGCAGTTGCAGCGGAAGATCCGCCGCGAAGGGACGATCACGCGATGACGTCGCAGCTTCCCCGGATCAAGGAGCGCCCGACTGACGCTCTTTGCCAAGGCGTTCGGCGGCAGCCTGCTCGCATACAAGGATCATGTCGGCGAGACGACCTTCACCGTCGCGCGCGACGCGATCGTCGAGGCGTGCCGGATTGCGCGCGACGACTTCGGCTACCAGCAGCTGATGGAAATTGCCGGAGCCGATTATCCCCAGCGCGCCGGAGCGGTTCGAGGTCAATTATCACCTGCTGTCGCTGACCGAGAATCACCGCATCCGCCTCAAGGTGATGACCGACGAGGCGATGCCCGGTACCGAGCGTGACGGGGCTGTGGCCGGTCGCCGGCTGGCTCGAGCGCGAGGTGTTCGACATGTACGGCGTGATGTTCGCCGGCAATCCCGACCTGCGCCGGATCCTCACCGATTACGGCTTCGAGGGGCATCCGCTGCGCAAGGATTTCCCGCAGACCGGCTATGTCGAACTGCGCTACTCCGAAGCCGAGAAGCGCGTGGTCTACGAGCCCGTGCGGCTGCCGCAGGACTTCCGCAGTTTCGACTTCCTGATGCCGTGGGAAGGGCCCGAATATCGCCTGCCGGGCGACGAGAAGGCCGAGGCGCAGGCCCCCGGCGCGCCGTCCCCCGCGCCCGCGCCGGGCGGTCCGACCAAGGTCGAGGCCAAGGCCGCCGCCGCCGACTCCCAAGGTGACCGAGACCACGGCCGAGACCGGTGCCGGTGCGCCCGCCAATGCGGCCGAGACCAGGAATGCGCGCAAGCCCGCCGCGGCCAAGGCCAAGAGTCGCCGGCGGTAAGGCAACCGCCAAGCGCCGAGCCCAAGCCGGGGGCGAAGAAATGACCCAGACCCTCGACGTCATGGTCGGTGCGCCCGAAGCCGGCGACATCACGCCGGGCGACGAAACCGTCCAGAATTACACGATCAACTTCGGCCCGCAGCATCCCGCCGCGCATGGCGTGCTGCGGCTGATCATGGAGCTGGACGGCGAGATCGTCGAGCGGGTCGATCCGCATATCGGGCTGCTCCACCGCGGCACCGAGAAACTGATCGAATATCGCACCTACGCGCAGGCTTTGCCCTACTTCGACCGGCTCGATTATTGCTCGCCGATGTGCATGGAGCATAGCTACGTGCTCGCGGTCGAGAAGCTCATGGGCCTCGAGGTGCCGCTTCGCGCGCAATACATCCGCGTGCTGATGGCGGAACTGACCCGCATCTCCAACCACATGCTCAACCTTGGCGCGCACGTCATGGACGTCGGGGCGATGACCCCGAACCTGTGGCTGTTCGAAGTGCGCGAGGACACGATGTCAGCTCTACGAAGCGGTGTCGGGCGCGCGGATGCACGCCAATTATTTCCGCGTCGGCGGGGTCCACCAGGACATTCCGGAGAAGGTGCTGGCCGACATGGCGACCTTCCTCGACAAGCGCATGCCGCTTGTTCGAGGACGCGATCTCGCTGGTCGCCGACAACCGCATCTTCAAGCAGCGCAACGTCGACATCGGCACGGTCAGCAAGGAAGACGCGATCGCCTGGGGCTTCAGCGGCCCGATGATCCGCGCCGCGGGCATTCCGTGGGATTTGCGCCGCAGCCAGCCCTACGAAGTCTATGACCGGATGGAGTTCGACATTCCGGTCGGCACCAAGGGCGATTGCTACGACCGCTTCATGGTCCGGGTCGAGGAAGTGCGGCAGTCGGCGCGGATCATGCGCCAGTGCCTCAGCGACATGCCCAACGGCCCGATCGGCACCGACGACCGCAAGGTCTTCCCGCCCACGCGCGGCGAGATGAAGCAGTCGATGGAAGCGATGATCCACCACTTCAAGCTCTACACCGAGGGCTATCACGTCCCCGCCGGCGAAGTGTATGTCGCGACCGAAAGCCCCAAGGGCGAGTTCGGCGTCTATCTCGTCGCCGACGGCACCAACAAGCCCTACCGCTGCAAGATCCGCCCGACCGCGTTCAGCCATTTGCAGGCGATGGATTTCATGATGAAGGGCCACATGCTCGCCGACACCACCGCCGTGCTGAGCGCGATCGACGTCGTGTTCGGGGAGTGTGACCGCTAATGGCTGAGCGTCACTTCGCCCCTGACACCCCCGAACTCCGCGCCGCAGTGGGGCGATTTCGCGTGGGATGCGGCCAATGCCAAGGCGGCGGCGGAGATTGTCTCGCGCTATCCGGCGGGGCGGCAGATGTCGGCCTCGATCCCGTTCCTCGACCTCGCCCAGCGGCAGGTCGGGCGAGATGACCGGCACGCAGGGCTGGCTGCCGATCCCGGTGATCGAGTTCGTCGCGCGCGAGCTCGACATGCCGCCGATCGCGGCGATGGAAGTCGCCAGTTTCTACACCATGTTCAACCTCGCCCCGGTCGGCAAATATCACGTCCAGGTGTGCGGCACGACGCCGTGCATGCTGCGCGGGTCGGACGATGTGCTCGCCGCCTGCGCCAAGCGCGGGATGAAGAAGGGCCACACCACCGACGACGGGCTGTTGACGCTGACCGAGGTCGAATGCCTCGGCGCCTGCGCCAACGCGCCGATGGTCCAGATCAACGACGACAATTACGAGGATCTGACCGAAGACAGCATGGGCGCGGTGCTCGACGCGCTGGCCGCTGGCCAGAAGCCCAAGATCGGCCCGCAGGTCGAGCGGCAGACGAGTGCGCCCGAAGGCGGGCCGACGACGCTGAAGAAAATGGCCGAGCGCAATTACGATTATCGGGGGCAATGGTGATGGGCACGATTATCCGCGCGATCCTGGCGATTCTCGTCATCATCATCGCGTTCAAGATCCTCAAGGGCATCCTCGGGCTGGTCGTCGGGATCGCCATTGCGGCGGTGATCTTCGTTGGCGCCAAGAAGCTGATTTCGGGCGACGGGACCAAGCGCATCAAATGAGCATCGGCGTCATCCTGATCGGCCTCGTTGCCGCCTTCCTTGCCTGGCGCTTTGTCGCCGGCATGGTGAAGTTCGTCGTGCTCGCCGCGATCGTCATCGCGGTGGCGGTGTTTCTGATGAACGGGGGAATGGCATGACCATTCAGCCGCTTCAGGACAAGGATCGCATCTTCACCAATCTCTACGGCTTTCAGTCGCCCGACTTGAAGGCGGCGCAGGCGCGTGGCGATTGGGACAAGACGGCCGACCTGATGAAGGCCGGCCCGGACGCGATCATCGAGATCGTCAAGGCGTCGGGGCTTCGCGGGCGCGGCGGGGCGGGCTTCCCGACCGGGATGAAGTGGAGCTTCATGCCCAAGGAGCCGACCGCCGGGCCGCCCCAATTTCCTGGTCATCAACGCCGACGAGAGCGAGCCGGGCAGCTGCAAGGATCGCGAGATCCTGCGCCACGATCCGCACAAGCTGGTCGAGGGCGCGCTGATCGCCGGCTATCGCGATGCGCGCGCGGGCCGGCATACATCTACGTGCGCGGCGAATTCATCGTCGAGACCGAGGCGCTGCGCAAGGCGGTGGCCGAGGCCTATGCCGCCGGCCTGCTGGGCAAGAATGCCGCCGGGTCGGGCTGGGATTTCGACCTGTTCGTCCACCGCGGCGCGGGCGCCTACATCTGCGGCGAAGAAACCGCGATGCTCGAAAGCCTGGAGGGCAAGAAGGGCCAGCCGCGCCTCAAGCCGCCGTTCCCGGCCGGCGCGGGCCTCTACGGCTGCCCGACCACGGTCAACAATGTCGAGAGCATCGCGGTCGTGCCGACCATCCTGCGGCGCGGCGCGGCCTGGTTCGCGGGGATCGGCAATCCCAAGAATGAAGGGACCAAGCTGTTCCAGATTTCGGGCCATGTGAACAAGCCGTGCGTGGTCGAGGAAGCGATGGGCATCTCCTTCCGCGAACTGATCGACCGCCATGCCGGCGGCATCCGCGGCGGGTGGGACAATCTGCTGGCGGTGATCCCCGGCGGATCGTCGGTGCCGCTCGTCCCCGCCGCCGAGATCATGGACGCGCCGATGGACTTCGACGGGCTGAAGGCGCTCGGCAGCGGCCTCGGCACCGCGGCCGTCATCGTGATGGACAAGTCGACCGACATCGTCCGCGCGATCAGCCGCATCAGCTATTTCTACAAGCATGAAAGCTGCGGCCAGTGCACCCCGTGCCGCGAGGGCACCGGCTGGATGTGGCGCACGATGGAGCGGCTTGCGCGAAGGCGACGCCGACGTCGGCACGATCGACCGCCTGTACGACGTCACCAAGCAGATCGAAGGCCACACCATCTGCGCGCTGGGCGACGCCGCGGCGTGGCCGATCCAGGGCCTGATCAAGCATTTCCGCCCCGAACTGGAGCGCCGCATCGCCGAGCGGACGGGCGCTGCATGGAGGCGGCCGAATATGACGGTCATCATCTTGCATTGCATTGCGCTCGTTGGTATCACGTCGCTTGGTCGATTGCGGAAGGACGGGCCGCGGTCGCCGGCACCACGAACGTCGCCGCGAAGATGACGGGAGATGCCTAAAGTCACCGTCGACGGCGTCGAGCTTGAGGTTCCGCAGGGCGCGACCGTGCTCCAGGCGTGCGAGCTTGCGGGCAAGGAAATCCCGCGCTTCTGCTATCACGAGCGGCTGAGCATCGCCGGCAATTGCCGGATGTGCCTGGTCGAGGTCGCGCCCGGGCCGCCCAAGCCGCAGGCGTCGTGCGCGCTTCCCGCCGCCGACGGCCAGACGATCCGCACCGACACCGCGATGGTCAAGAAGGCGCGCGAGGGGGTGATGGAGTTCCTGCTCATCAACCACCCGCTCGACTGCCCGATCTGCGACCAGGGCGGCGAATGCGACCTGCAGGACCAGGCGATGGCCTATGGCCGCGGGGACAGCCGCTACGACGAGAACAAGCGCGCGGTCGAAGACAAATATATGGGGCCGATCGTCAAGACGGCGATGACCCGCTGCATCCAGTGCACGCGCTGCATCCGCTTCGCCGACGAGGTCGCGGGGACGCCCGAGATGGGCATGCTGTTCCGCGGCGAGGACGCGCAGATCACGTCCTATCTCGACACGGCGTTCACAGTCCGAACTGTCGGGCAATCTCGTCGATCTGTGCCCGGTCGGCGCGTTGCTGTCGAAGCCGTACAGCTTCGAGGCGCGGCCGTGGGAGTTGCGCAAGGTGCCCGGGATCGACGTCATGGACGCGGTCGGCACCAACATCCGCATGGACGTGCGCCAGCGCCAGGTGATGCGCATCCTGCCGCGGATCAACGATGCGGTGAACGAGGAATGGGCGCACGACAAGACGCGCCACCATGTCGACGCGCTGGTGCGCAATCGGCTCGACCGGCCGTGGGTGCGCGTGAAGGGCAAGCTGCAGCGAAGCGAGCTGGGGCGAGGCGCTCGACGTGTTCGCCAAGCAGTTCAAGAAGGCCGGGCGCGGAGGTCGCGGCGATCGCCGGCGACCTGGTCGATGCCGAGACGATGTATGCCGCCAAGGCGCTGCTCGCGGGGTCGGGATCGGCCTTGCTCGAAGGGCGCCAGACCGGGCTCGATTATGACGTCAGCATCGCTCGGCGCGGTGCGGTTCAACACGCCGCTGGCCGATCTCGACAGCGCCGACGCGATCCTGCTGGTCGGCACCAACCCGCGCTGGGAAGCGCCGCTGGTCAACACGCGGCTGCGCAAGGCGGTGCGGCGCGGGGCCAAGGTGTTCGGCATCGGGCCGGAGGTCGATCTGACCTATCACGGTCGAATGGCTCGGCGACGATCTCGCGCTGCTCGGCAAGCTGCCCGAGGCGATCGCGAAGGCCGAGCGGCCGGTGATGATCGTCGGTCCGGGCGCGCTTGCCGCGGGCGGGCTGGGCGCCGCGCTCGCCGCCGCCGCGACCGTTCGTCAAGGCGCGGCTGGAACGGGTTCAACGTCCTCCACACCGCCGCGTCGCGGATGGCGGGGCTGATGCTCGGCTATGCCCAGAAGGGCGGCATCGCCGACATCGTCGCGGCCAAGCCGTCGCTGGTGATCCTGCTCGGCGCCGACGAAGTGCCCGCGGACACGTTCAAGGGCGCCTTCACGGTCTATATCGGCCACCATGGCGACAAGGGCGCGGCGCAGGCCGACCTCGTCCTCCCCGGCGCGGCCTACAGCGAGAAGCACGGCACCTTCGTCAACATCGAGGGCCGCGTGCAGCGCAGCGAGCGCGCCACCTTCCCGCCCGGCGACGCGCGCGAGGATTGGACCATCTTCCGCGCGCTTGTCCGACCTGATCGGCAACCCGCTGCCGTTCGACCGCTTCGACCAGCTCCGCGCCGCGATGATCGCCGACACGCCCGCGCTGGGACAGGACGGGATCGTCGATTTCGGCTGGTCCCCGCCCAAGCTCGCCGCGAAGGCCTCCGGCCCGGTCAACCTGCCGATCAAGGATTTCTACCTCACCAACGCCATCTGCCGCGCCAGCCCGACCATGCGCCGCTGTTCCGAGGAATTGGTGCACGGCGTCGAGTTTCAGGAGGCGGCGGAGTGACCGAGTGGTTCCAGTCTTTCAGCCTGTTCGGCAGTCGCTTGAGCTACGATGGGCGTGGACACTTGCGACAATATCGGCATCCTTGCTCATCGCGCTGCCGCTGATGCTCGCGGTGGCGATGGTGATCTATGCCGAGCGCAAGATCTGGGCCGCGTTCGCGCTTCGCCGCGGGCCTAATGTGGTCGGGCCGTGGGGTCTGCTGCAGAGCTTTGCCGACGGGCTGAAGGTGTTCCTCAAGGAAACCATCATCCCGTCGAGCTCCAACAAGGTGCTGTTCCTGATCGCGCCGATCATCACCTTCACCACCGCGCTGATCGTGTGGGCGGTGGTGCCGTTCGACGTCGGCGTGGTGCTGACCGACATCAATGTCGGCATGCTCTACGTGCTCGCCGCGAGCAGCCTCGGCGTCTACGGCGTGATCCTCGCCGGCTGGGCGTCCAACTCCAAATATCCGTTCTTCTCGGCGATCCGCGCGGCGGCGCAGATGGTCAGCTACGAAGTGTCGATCGGCTTCGTCATCATCTGCGTCGTGCTCTACGCGGGGACGTTCAACCTGACCGGCATCGTCATGGCGCAGCAGGGCAATATCGGCTTCGGACTGCTCAACGGCTTCGGCTTCAATCCCCTGCTGTTCCCGATGGCGGTGGTGTTCCTGATCAGCTCGATGGCCGAGACCTTCCGCACCCCGTTCGACCTGGTCGAGGCGGAGAGCGAATTGGTCGCGGGCCACCAGACCGAATATTCGCAGCATGAGCTTCGCGCTGTTCTGGCTCGGCGAATATGCCAACGTCATCCTGATGTGCGCGCTTGAACGCGATCCTGTTCTGGGGCGGGTTCCTGCCGTTCCTCAACATCGACCTGATCCCGTGGTTCGACATCCCCGGCATCCTGTGGCTGCTGCTCAAGATGAGCATCTTCTTCTTCATCTTCGGCTGGGTGAAGGCGACCGTGCCGCGGTATCGCTACGACCAGCTGATGCGGCTCGGCTGGAAGATATTCCTGCCGCTGAGCCTGCTGTTTGTCGTGCTGATCTCGGGCTGGCTGATGCTGACCCGCTACGGAGGGGGACTGTGATCGCCACACCACTCCTCATGATGATGATGCAGATGATGCAGACGGTCGCGCCGCCAATTTCCGAGGCGCGTCCGGCGACCAGTTGGTCGTGCGATTTCCTCGACAGCGCGGGCAAGTCGTTCGCGCTCAAGGGCGAATTCGGCGAAGCACCGGTCGGCACCGATCCCAATGCGGACCTGCCGACGGAAATCGGGGGCAACGGGCCCGCTTTCCTGATCGGCAAGAAGGGCTTTAATGCCTTCGACAGCCTCCGCGACGCGCGCCGCTATCAGGTGACCGCGCGCGCGCCGGATGGCGCCAATTATAATTTGAACTTCCTGTTCATGCGCGGCGAGGAAGGCCTGGCCTACATCACCCGCTACACCCCCAACGCAGCCACCGGCCGCGGTTCGTTGACCGCGTATGCGACGGGCTCGTGCAAGAGCGTTTTCAAATCCACCGGAGCCTCGGGCCAATGATCGCGCGCACCATCAAGGCCTTTACGCTGTGGGAATTCCTCAAGGCCCACGCGCTGACGCTGAAGTATTTCTTCAAGCCCAAGGCGACGATCAACTACCCGTACGAAAAGGTGCCGCAGAGCCCGCGCTTCCGCGGCGAGCATGCGCTGCGCCGCTACCCGAACGGCGAGGAGCGCTGCATCGCGTGCAAATTGTGCGAGGCGATCTGCCCGGCGCAGGCGATCACGATCGAGGCCGAACCGCGTGAGGACGGCAGCCGCCGCACGACGCGCTACGACATCGACATGGTCAAATGCATCTATTGCGGGCTGTGCGCGGAAGCCTGCCCGGTCGATGCGATCGTCGAGGGGCCGAACCTCGAATTCGCCACCGAAACGCGCGAGGAATTGCTCTACGACAAAGCCAAATTGCTCGCCAACGGCGACCGCTGGGAAGGCGCCATCGCCGCCAACCTTGCCGCCGACGCGGCCTATCGGTAGGGCGCCCGCCAACCCATGATCACCATCCTCGCCTTTTACCTGTTCGCCGCGCTGACGGTCGCCTCGGCGATCCTCGTGATCTTCGCGCGCAACCCGGTGCACAGCGTGCTGTGGCTGATCGTCGCCTTCTTCAATGCGGCGGGCCTGATGCTGCTGCTCGGCGCCGAGTTCATCGCGATGCTGCTGGTGATCGTCTATGTCGGCGCGGTCGCCGTGCTGTTCCTGTTCGTGGTGATGATGCTCGACATCGACTTCGCGCGATTGCGCAGCGGGTTCACCAAGAACTTGCCCTTCGGGTTGATGATCGCACTGGTGCTGCTGGCCGAAATCGTCATCGCCGCCAACGCCCGCCAGGCCGGTCCGTTGATCAATGCCCCGACGTCGACTGGCCCCGTCCAGCCCAATATCGAAGCGGTCGGCGAAGCGCTCTACGGCCGTTTCCTGTTCCCGTTCGAGCTTGCCGGACTGATCCTGCTGGTGGCGATGATCGGCGCGATCGTCCTGACCCACCGCAGCCGCGGCGACGTGCGCGGGCAGAATATCAGCCGCCAGATTGCGCGGCGGCCCGAGGATTCGACCAGGAACATGCAGCCTGGCGTCGGCGAGGGGATGGAACTGTGATCGGCCTGTCCCACTATCTTACCGTCGCCGCGATCCTGTTCACGATCGGGGTGCTCGGCATCTTCCTCAACCGCCGCAACATCATCCTGATGCTGATGGCGATCGAGCTGATCCTGCTCGCCGTGAACATCAACCTGGTCGCGTTCAGCGCCTATCTCGGCGATGTCACGGGACAGGTGTTCGCGATGTTCGTGCTGACCGTCGCCGCCGCCGAGGCCGCGATCGGGCTGGCGATCCTGGTCATCTTCTTCCGTCGCCGCGGCTCGATCGCGGTCGATGATGCCGATCGGATGCGCGGCTGATGCATCCCGTCCTCTTCATCGTCTTCCTGCCGCTGCTCGCCGCGATCGTCGCGGGGCTTGGCGGCCGCCTCATCGGCAAGACCGCGTCGAAGGTGGTCACCACCGGCGCGCTGATGGTCGGCGCACTGCTCAGCTGGCCGATCTTCTTCGCGTACCTCGGCGGCAGCGCCGGGGAAGAGGTCGTGCCCGGTGCTCAAGTTCATCCAGAGCGGCGATCTCAATGTCGACTGGGCGCTGCGCGTCGATGCGCTGACCGCGGTGATGCTGGTCGTCGTCACCACCGTCTCCAGCCTCGTCCACCTCTACAGCTGGGGCTATATGGAGGAGGATCCGAGCCAGCCGCGCTTCTTCGCCTATCTGTCGCTTGTTCAGCTTCGCGATGCTGATGCTGGTGACCGCCGACAGCCTGGTGCAGATGTTCTTCGGCTGGGAAGGGGTCGGGCTCGCTTCCTACCTGCTGATCGGTTTCTGGTACCACAAGCCGTCGGCCAACGCCGCCGCGGTCAAGGCGTTCGTCGTCAACCGCGTCGGCGATTTCGGCTTCTCGCTCGGCATTTTCGGGACCTTCCTCGTCTTCGGCACCGTCTCGATCCCGGCGATCCTCGAAGCCGCGCCGGGCATGGCCGGATCGACCATCGGCTTCGCCGGCATGCGGGTCGACACGATGACCCTGCTGTGCCTGCTGCTGTTCGTCGGCGCGATGGGCAAATCGGCCCAGCTGGGGCTCCACACCTGGCTGCCCGACGCGATGGAGGGGCCGACCCCGGTCAGCGCCCTGATCCACGCCGCGACGATGGTCACCGCCGGCGTGTTCATGGTCTGCCGCCTGTCGCCGATGTTCGAGGTGTCGCCCGATGCGCTGACCGTGGTGACCTATGTCGGCGCCGCGACCGCCATCTTCGCCGCGACCGTCGCGGTGGTGCAGACCGACATCAAGCGCGTGATCGCTTATTCGACCTGTTCGCAGCTCGGCTACATGTTCTTCGCCGCGGGCATCGGGCGCCTACGGCGCGGCGATGTTCCACCTGTTCACCCACGCCTTCTTCAAGGCGCTGCTGTTCCTCGGCGCCGGGCAGCGTGATCCACGCGATGCACCACGAGCAGGACATGCGGCACTATGGCGCGCTGCGGAAGGAAATCCCGCTCACCTTCTGGGCGATGATCGCTGGGCACGCTGGCGATCACCGGCGTCGGGATTGTCGGTGTGTTCGGCTTTGCCGGTTTCTATTCGAAGGACGCGATCCTGGAGAGCGCCTTCGCCAGCGGCACGGTCGCACGGCACGATCGCCTTCTGGATCGGCGCCTTCGCGGCGCTGCTGACCAGCTTCTACAGCTGGCGGCTGATCTTCCTGACCTTCTTCGGCAAGGCCCGCTGGGCGGGGTCGGAGCATATCCAGCACGCGGTCCATCACCATCATGAGGATGAGTCCGAGGAAGCGGCCGATCATGACAGCGCCCATGATCATGGCGTGCGCGTCGTCGAGGGCACCGCCGGCTATCATCCGCACGAAAGCCCGTGGACGATGCTCGTGCCGCTCGCCTTGCTCTCGCTCGGCGCGGTGTTTGCCGGATTTGCCTTCCACTATCCCTTCTTCGGGACCGAGGAGGGCGCGAAGTTCTGGGCGGGCAGCCTGGTGCATAACGAGCATCTCGTCCACGCCGCGCATGAGGTGCCGCTTGTGGGTCAAGCTGACGCCCGGGCGTCGTCATGCTGATCGGGCTCGCGCTCGCCTATCGCAACTACATCGCCAAGCCCGGCGCGCCGGCCGCGTTCGTCGCGCATGTTCCCGCAGCTGCACGATTTCCTGATGCACAAATGGTATTTCGACGAACTCTACAACGTGATCTTCGTCCGCCCGGCGTTCGCGCTCGGCCGCTTCTTCTGGAAGCGCGGTGACGAGCAGACCATCGACCGCTTCGGCCCGCACGGCGCCGCGGTCGCGGTCGGGCTGGGCAACCGCATCACCACGCGGCTCCAGTCGGGTTATGTCTACAGCTATGCGCTGGTCATGCTGCTCGGCCTGATCGCCGCGACCAGCTGGGTCATCTGGTGGGCATCGTGAGCGGCCTCCCATTCCTCTCCATCCTGATCGCCGTTCCGCTGGTCGCGGGCGTGATCGCGCTGTTCCTCAAGGCGAGCGGCGCACGCTGGATCGCGCTCATCGCGACGCTGGCCAACCTCGCCATCGGCGGCGCGATGTGGGCCGCGTTCCAAACCGGCGGGCCGCAATGGCAGTTCGTCGAATATTGGTCGCTCGGCGGGCCGATCGCCTGGTCGCTGGGGATCGACGGCATTGCGCTGATGCTGATCATGCTCAGCGTGTTCCTGATGCCGATCTGCATCGGCGCCAGCTGGCGCGCGATCGAAAAGCGCGTGCCCGAATATATGGCCGCCTTCCTGCTGATGGAGGCGCTGATGATCGGCGTCTTCGCGGCGCAGGACCTGCTGCTGTTCTACATCTTCTTCGAAGGCGGCCTGATCCCGATGTATCTGATCATCGGCATCTGGGGCGGGGCCGAGAAGATCAAGGCGGCGTATAAATTCTTCCTCTACACGCTGGCCGGATCGGTGCTGATGCTGGTCGCGATGCTGGTGATGATCGGCATCGCCGGGACCAGCCACATCCCCGACCTGATGGCCTATGACTTCGCGCCCGGGATGCAGACGCTGGTTGTGGCTGGCCTTCTTCGCCAGCTTCGCGGTCAAGATGCCGATGTGGCCGGTCCACACCTGGCTGCCCGACGCCCACGTCCAGGCGCCGACCGCGGGCTCGGTGATCCTCGCCGGCGTGCTGCTCAAGATGGGCGGCTACGGCTTCGTCCGGTTCAGCCTGCCGATGTTTCCCGAGGCGTCGGCCGACTTCATGCCGCTGGTGTTCGTGCTCAGCGGGATCGCGGTGGTCGTCACCAGTCTGATCGCGCTGGTCCAGCACGACATGAAGAAGCTGATCGCTTATTCGTCGGTCGCGCACATGGCGTTCGTCACCTTCGGCCTGTTCGCCTTCAACCGGCAGGGGATCGAGGGCGGGCTGATGGTCATGCTCGGCCACGGCCTCGTCTCGGGCGCGCTGTTCCTGTGCGTCGGCGTGATCTACGACCGGCTGCATACCCGCGAGATCGCTCGCTACGGTGGCCTCAGCGACAATATGCCCAAGTTCGCCTTGCTGTTCATGCTGTTCACCATGGCCAGCGTCGGTCTGCCGGGGCTGAGCAATTTCGTCGGCGAATTCCTGTCGCTGATGGGCACCTACGAGGCCTCGACGTGGGCGGCGATCGTGGCGACGACCGGGATCATCCTCGGCGCGGCCTACGTGCTCTATCTCTACTGGCGAATCTGCTTCGGCACGCAGCGCAATGCCGATGCAGCGGCGATGAAGGATCTCGACGCCGCGCGAACTGTGGCTGCTGGTCCCGATCGCCGCTCGCGACGATCTGGATGGGGGTCTATCCCGAAAGCTTCATGGCGCCGATGCGCGACGACGTCGGGACGGCTGCTGACCCGGATCGAGCGCGCCGCGCCGACGAGCGACAGCGCAGCCGACCGCCGGAAAGCCGGCTGCCAAGGCCGAAGCGCATGGCGCCGCTGAACCCACTGACTCCGGCGGAAGCCCACTGATGAACATCGCCGCCATCCTTCCCGAAGTCATCCTGACCGTCGGCGCGATCGTGCTGATGATGGTTGCCGCCTTCGGTGGCCGCCGCGCCGCCGGGGTCACGACCTGGGTCGTCGGTCGCGCTGCTGGTCGCCGCGGCGATCGTCACGCTCGGCCGCCCGCAGGACGCCGGGCGCGCTGTTCGGCGGGCTGATCGTCGCCGACGGCTTCGGTGCGTTCGGCAAGGTGCTGATCTTCCTCGTCCGCCGCGGTCGCGATCATCGCCGCCCACAACTGGTTCGAACGCGATTTCGAGCATGCCGCCGAATATCCGGTGCTGATCCTGCTCGCCTCGGTCGGCACGGCGGTGATGGTCTCCGCGACCAGCCTGATGACGCTCTACGTCGGCCTCGAGCTGTCCAGCCTGTCGGGCTACGTCCTGGCCGCCTATCGCCGCTCGGACGAGCGCAGCGCCGAAGCCGGCCTCAAATATTTCGTCCTTGGCGGGCTCGCCTCGGGCATCCTGCTGTACGGTATTTCCCTGCTCTACGGCTTCACCGGCACGACCGGTTTCAACGGCATCGCCGCCGCCTTCGCGCGCGACGCGACGCCGTCGATCGGCCTGCTGTTCGGGCTGGTGTTCACGCTCGCCGGCATGGCCTTCAAGATCAGCGCGGTGCCGTTCCACATGTGGACGCCCGACGTCTACGAAGGCGCGCCGACCCCGGTCACCGCCTTCTTCGCCTCGGCGCCCGAAGGTCGCCGCGGTCCTGCTGCTGACCCGCATCTGCCTCGATGCGCTCGGGCCGGCGATCGACGCCTGGCGCCAGATCATCATCTTCGCGGCTCTGGCCTCGATCGTGCTCGGCGCGATCGCCGCCTATGGCCAGACCAACATCAAGCGGCTGCTGGCCTATTCGTCGATCAACAATGTCGGCTTCGCGCTGATCGGCCTTGCCGCGGGCGGCGTGGCGGGGGCGTCGTCGGTGCTGTTCTACATGGCGGTCTATGTCGTGATGACGCTCGGCGCCTTCCTGTGCGTGCTGCGGATGCGGGGCGAGGATGGCGAGCCGGTCGAGACGCTCGACAGCCTGTCGGGTCTGTCGCAGTCGCGGCCCGGGCTGGCCGCGGCGATCGCCATCTTCATGTTCAGCCTCGCCGGGATCCCGCCCTTGCTCGGCTTCTGGCCCAAGCTCGTGGTGTTCCAGGCGGCGATCGGGGAGGGGCTCTACTGGCTCGCCGTGGCCGGCTTCCTCGGCTCGGTGATCGGTGCCTATTATTACATCAAGATCGTCAAGATCATGTACTTCGACGCCCCCGCTGCGCCGTTCGCGCAAGGCCAAGGCGCCGGTCGAAACCGGCGCTGATCTTGCTTGCGGCGCTCGCTGGTCAGCCCGCTCGGCTATCTTGCGATCGGCCCGCTCGGCAACGCTCGCCGACAAGGCCGCCGCGAGCCTGTTTTGAGCCGCATCCGCATCGTCGAGCAGATCGGCTCGACCAATGCCGATCTGCTCGCCGATCGTGTCCGCCGATCGAAGGCGACTGGCTGGTCGCGCTTCGCCAGTCCGCGGGCAAGGGCCGGCAGGGTCGCGCAGTGGCAATCGCTCGACGGCAATTTCGCCGGTTCGACGCTAATCCGCCTGCGCGACGCCGATCCGCCCCGGCCAGCCTGGCGCTCGTCGCCGGGCTCGCGTTGATCGAGGCCGTCGACACCGTCGCGCCCCGGTCGATGCCACCCAGCTCAAATGGCCCAATGACCTGATGCTCGATGCGAGGCCAAGCTTGGCGGGATCCTGCTCGAACGGGCAGGGGACCGGGTGGTCGCCGGGTTTGGCGTCAACCTCGCCGCCGCACCCGCCGATCGAAGGCCGCGCGACCGTCAGCGCTCGACGGTAGCGTGACGCCCGCAGGCCTTCGCGCCCCTGCTTGCCGCCAGCCTTGCTCGTTTGCTCGCCGCCTGGCGCGGCGCCGAGCCGGTCGCCTTTGCCGAGGCCTGGGCTGCTGCGCGCTCATCCCGTCGGCACCTCGCTCACGGTTCATATCGGCCCCCGGCGAACGGCTGAGCGGGACGTTCGACGGCCTCGAGCCGGATGGCGCGCTCCGGCTGCGGCTCGACGACGGCCGGGTCGAGCGCATCCGCGCCGGTGACGTGACCCTCGCCAATCGCGTCCTTGCCGCGCTAGGGCGCGCCATGCTGCTCGCCATCGATGCCGGGAACACCAATGTCGTCTTCGCTTTCGTCGATGGCGAAGGAAGCATCCGCACGCGCTGGCGGATCGCCACCGATCCGCGCCGCACCGCCGACGAATATGCCGTCTGGCTGCACCAATTGCTGGCGATGGAGGGGTTCGCCAAGGCCGACGTCGCGCAGGTCATCATCGGCACCGTCGTTCCCGCGCGCGCTGCACAATCTGACCGTGCTTGCGCAGAAATATTTCGACCTCGACCCGGTGGTCGCCGGGCAGGGCGGGCTGGCCGATCGCACTCGACGTGCCCGAGCCCGAAACGCGTCGGCGCCGACCGCGCGCTCAACGCGATTGCCGGCCACGCGCGGCATCAGGGCGACCTGATCGTCGTCGACTTCGGCACTGCGACGACGTTCGACGTGGTCGATTTCTCGGGTGCGTACAAAGGCGGGATCATTGCGCCGGGAATCAACCTCAGTCTCGACGCGCTGGTCTCCGCCGCCGCGAAACTGCCGCGCATCGCGATCGCAGCGCCCGGCCGACAAGCGGTCATCGGCGCGCACGACCGAGACGCAGATGCTGATCGGCGTCTATTGGGGCTATGTCGCGATGATCGAGGGGCTGGTGGCGCGGCTGAAGGCCGAGATCGGTCGTCCGGTGCAGGGTCATTGCCACCGGCGGCCTGGCCATCCTGTTCGACAAAGATACCGACGCGTTCGACGTGATCGAACCCGACCTCACCATCCAGGGCCTCGCCCTCCTCGCCGCGAAGGCTCTCACCGAATGACTCCCGGCGAAGAACTGCTTTTCCTGGCCCTCGGCGGGTCGGGCGAGATTGGCATGAACGTCAATCTCTACGGCACCCAAGGCAAATGGCTGATGGTCGATCTCGGCCTGACCTTCGCCGACACCGATTATCCGGGGATCGACCTGATCCTGCCCGAACTGGAATTCATCGAGCAGCGCCGCGAGGAACTGATCGGCATCGTCCTGACCCACGGGCATGAGGACCATATCGGCGCGATTCCCTATCTCGCGGCCGATCTCAAGGTGCCGCTCTATGCCACCCCGTTCACGGCCGATCTGATCGCCGGCAAGCTCGAGGAAGAGGGGCTGGTCGGCAAGGTCAAGGTTCATATCATCGAACGCGACGGAAGCATCGACCTCGATCCGTTCAAGATCACCTTCAAGGCGCTGGCTCACTCGATTCCCGAAGGCAATGGCGCTGGTCATCGAGACCCCCCACGGCAACATCTTCCATACCGGCGACTGGAAGATCGACGACACGCCGGTGCTCGGGGCACCGTCGAGCGACCAGGTGATGCACGACATCGGCGACGAGGGAATCCTCGCCCTGGTGTGCGATTCGACCAATGTCTTCCAGGACGCGCCGTCGGGCTCCGAGGCCGGGGTCCATGCCGGCCTTCGTCAGGCAGTCGAGGAGGCCAAGGGCCGCGTGCTGGTCACGACCTTTGCCTCCAACGCCGCGCGGCTGCAGACGCTCGGCCAGGTGGCGATCGAAACCGGGCGCAAGATGTGCGTCGCGGGGCGCTCGCTCGACCGGATCCTGCGCGTCGCCAAGGCCAATGGCTATCTGCTCGATTTCCCCGAGACGGTACGCTTCGACGAGGCGATGCGCCTGCCGCGCAACGAGGTGATGATCCTCGCCACGGGCGGACAGGGCGAGCCGCGTGCGGCGCTGTCGCGGGTCGCGTTCGGAAGCCACGAGCTGAAGCTGGTCGAGGGCGACACGGTGATCTTCTCGTCCAAGCAGATCCCGGGCAACGAGATTGCGATCGGGCGGATCATGAACGCCTTAGTCCGATCTCGGCGCGATCACCGTCACCGATCGCCAGCTCCACATCCATGTCTCGGGCCATCCCGGTCGCCCCGAACTGCAAGCAGATGTATGGCTGGATCCGGCCCGAAGATCGTCGTGCCCGTCCATGGCGAGGCGCGGCACATGGCCGAGCAGGCGCGGTTCGCGCTGGCCTGCGGCGTGCCCAAGTCGATTTACCAGAAGAATGGCGACATCGTCCGCCTGGCGCCCAAGGGCCCGAAGAAGGTCGGCGACGGTTCGCACCGGGCGTCTCGTGCTCGACGGTGACGTCATCCTCGCCCGCCGATGGCGCGACGATCAACGAGCGGCGCAAGATCTCCGTCAATGGAATCATCGCGGTAGCCCTGCCGCTTGACCGCCGACGGCCGCCTGTCGGGCCAGCCGCTGGTGCGGCCGTTCGGCGTCCCGGTCGAGGCCGACCGCGACGACTTCATCGCCGACGCCACCGATGCCGCGACCCGCGCCTTCGGTGGGGCCACCGACAGCGACAAGGTCCGCGAAGCCGTTCGCCTGGCGGTGCGCCGCTGCGCCAATCTGTGGACCGGCAAGAAGCCGATCGTCGAGGTGATGGGGGTCAGCGCGGACCGATGAAGATCGGCTCGATCATCGCCATCTATTTCCTGTTCTTCGCGTTCAGCGCGTTCCTGTTGCTGCCGTTCGGGGTGCGGACCAGCGAGGAGGTGGGCGAAGCCAAGATGCCCGGCCAGGCCGACAGCGCGCCGCACCGCTTCGACCTCAAGCGGCATCTGCTTCGGTCAGCGCGGGATCGCGCTTGCGTTATTCGCGGTCTATTACGCCAATTGGCATTTCGGCTGGATCACGTCGGACGATCTCGACTTCTGTAACTAGTCAGCGCCGCCCGACGACCTGCGCCAGAGCGGCGTACAGCTTGCCCATGTCCGAACTCATCAGCGTCACCGCCATTGCCCCGCCGTCGCGGTCCGCGCGTCACGCGGCGGAGCATCGCCTCGAAGTCGTGGACGTAGCGATTGACCGACTGCTGGAACTCGACGTCGCTCTCGTAATGGGCATCGATCGCGCGGCTTTCGGCGTTGCCCATCAGTCGCGCCGCGCGCCGGGTGAAGACGCCTCGGTCACCCTTCAGGTAGGCACTCCACGCCTTGTCGTCGACTTCGTCGGACAGGATCTTGCCGACGTCGATCGAGGCCGAATGCATCGAATCGATCAGCAGCGACACGCGCCGCGCAAAACCCTCGCTATCGCGCGCCCGCTGGCTTTCGCTGGTTTCGATGAAATGCTGGTCGAGCGCGGCGGCGCTCTGGCCGATCGAGATCATCTGGCCGGTCAGACGCTCAGACGCGCCACGCGCCGCCTCGACCGCACGAGCGGTCACTTGCTCGACGTCGGCTAGTTGTTTGATCAACGTATCGCGAACAACCTTCTCCAGCGCGTCGCGCGCGGCATCGGACAATTGCCCGGCGCTGGCGGGAATGACCGCCGAAATGGCTTCGCGCGCGCGCTCGGCGGCATGGCCGGCGGCCTCGCGCACCTGGAGCAGCGCCGCGACCAGCGCCGGTCCGGTCTCGGCCGACAAATGGCTGGCTTCGGCTTCCGCCGCGGCAATCCCCGCCGACAGTTCGCCAAGCCGGCGTTCGGCCCCGCCGATGCCGGTATCGACCGCCGCCAACAAGGCCGCCAACCGATCGTGTTGCGCTTCGATCGCTCCGGCGCCGCTTTCCAGCCGCGTGCCGGCTTCGACCGCCGCGTCGCGCGCCGATTCGATATGCGGCCGCGCCGCTTCGCTGCTGTCGAGCAGCCGACGGGCGCCGCCTTCGGCTTCGCCCAGCGCGGCAGTAAGCTGGCCTTCGATATCCGCGGTCAGTCCATCGAGCGACTGGCGAAGACCCGCCATTCGTTCGGCCAGGCGCTCCATCGCGCCTTCGTGGCTGCCCGATTGACCGGCAATGGCATCAAGTTCGCCTTGCACCCGGACCAGCGAGGCGCTGATCGTGGCCGCCCGATTGTCCCCGTCAGCCGCGAGCGAAGCGAACCGGTCGTCAAGTGCAGACAGGCCGTCGCCGATCCCGGCAATCATGCGCTGCGATGCGGTATCCTGCTCGATGACGCGTGCGGCGAGGCCGTCGAGTGACCCCTGAGCCGAGCTTAGCCGCGCTTCGATCGCATCGGCGGCCTCGATCCCGGTCCGGCCGATTCCGGTTCTCGCCTGGTCGACAAGGGCCGAAACCGCTTGAGATTGCAGGTCGATGCCACCGCGAATCTCGTCGAGTGCCTCGGCCGAGCGTTGGAGCAGGGCATCGATCGTGGCCGTCGATCCTTGCGTGACCTCGTCCACCCGGGCAAGCGCCACGCCGCTTTGCGAATCGACCTCCGCGAGATGCGTGATCAGCCGCTGGGTGGCCTGGGCGATCATAGTGTCCGCGTCGCGGGTCCGCTCGGCCAGCGCACCGACCTGCGTTTCGTATCGCGCCGCCTGGTCGAGCGCGGTTGTGCCCGCCGCTTGCAACAATTGCGCCATCGACCGCGCGCTGGCTTCGGCGCGGGGTAAATCCTCGAGCAATACACCCATGTCGACTCGCGCCGATCCCGCGGCACGATCGAGCGCCTCTCCCTGCGCCGCGATCCGCCGTGCGCTGCCTTCGAGCTCGCTACTCGCCGAACTCAGTCTTGCCGCAGCCTCGTCACCCAACCCCATCAACTGGTCGGTAATGGTCCGCAGCGCACCGTGATTGTCGTCGATCCGCTGGCGCAGCACGCCGAGCAACCCTTCGAGCGACTGGGCTTCGTGGCGCATCGCGATGACCGAGCGGGTGAAGGCCTCGGCCTCCTTGCGGCGGGTACGGCCGAACATCAGCCAGATCAGGCCGAGCAGCGCCAGCGGCCCCGCGGCGACCGCGACCCAGGACGCCAGCTCGGGCGAGGTCAGCGGCCGCGCCGCCAGCGCCTGACCCGCCGACCAGGCGCTGAACGCCAGCCATGCGGCGGCCAGTACGCCGAGCGCCCAGCCAAGCACCGCGCGGCCGCCCGAAGTTACCGGCTGCGGTTCCTCGGCCACATAATTCCATGATTGATCGTCGAAATCCTGGCGCGCCATGCCTTGCTCCGGGGGTGGGGAAATGGCTTCCTCGAAGGAGTTGGGAAGCGGCTCGGCGCGATTGGGGATGGCGGTCATGAAAAGCAATTTACCATAATATCCCGATGGCCCAAGCAAATACCGCTTGCGCTGGAAAGATCGTCCGGCTGTGGCCTAGAAGGAACGATGAATCGGCCGGGGAAAGCGGGGAAGGCATGGCGCTCGGCGCGCTGATCAGCGCCTATCAGGAGGACGACCAAGGGGTGCTTCGCGCCCTGTTCCCGCTCGCCGGCCGAACCCTGCTCGAATATCAGGCGCGGTGCGCCGCCGCCGCCGGAGCCGCGCCGATCGTGGTGCTGGTCGAACGCGTTCCCGTCGCGCTCAACGAAGCCTTCGAGCGGCTGCGCGCCGAAGGGTTGACCGTCGTCCCGGTCAGCGACGGCAATGAGGCCGCGAGCCGGTTCGAGGCAGGAACGCTGATCCTCCAGATCGCCGACGGCCTCGCCCCCGACTTCGCACTGTGCGCACGGCTGGCCGAGCATGCCGAGCCGGCGGTCGCGTTGATCCCCGACGATGAGGCGCATCAGGCCTATGAGCGGGTCGACGCCACCAGCCGCTGGGCCGGTTTGTCGCTGGTCGACAGCCAGACCCTTGCCTCAACCGCGGCGATGCTGGGCGATTGGGACCTGCAATCGACCCTGCTGCGGCGGATTGTGCAAGCCGGGGCGCGGCGGGTCGCGGCAGGCGAGGCAGGAAACAGCATCCTGCTCGCCCAGAGCCCTGATGATCTCGCCGGTTTCGAGCGGCGCCTGCTGATCGGCTCGCGGGTTGCCCGCAACGACTGGGCAAGCCGTTATGCGCTGCCCCTGGTCGAGGAATTCGCCACGGAACGGCTGATGGAAAGCCGCATTCGTCCGGCCTGGCTGGTGGCCGGCGCCTTGGTCCTGACGCTCGCCGCCGCCTTCGGTTTCACGCGCGGCTGGTTGTGGCCGTCGATCGGCTTGCTGGTGCTGTCGACCCCGTTCGACCTGATTGCCGAGCGACTCGCGGCCTTGCGAATGCGACCGTTGGCGCCCTCGTTGTGGACCCGCCGCTTGCTGTGGCCCGCCGCCGGGCTGGCACTGCTCGCGTTGGGCTGGTGGAACACGAACCATGGCAGCGGCTGGGGCGCACTGGTCACGGCGCTGGCCGCCGGTGCCTTCGCCCAGGCGGCGCGCACCGAACAGTCCGGGATCGAGCTTCCACCCGGCCCCTGGTTATTTTCCCGCAGGAACGCGATCTTCACCGCAATCCCGTTCGCGATCGGCGGCTGGTGGGATGGCCTGCTGGTAACCCTGGCTGTTTACGCCGCGGCCTCCTTCTTCATCGCCCAGCATTTCCGTCATCGCCTCCTTCGCGATTGACGACGCATTAACCTCGATCGTCTAACAGGCGGTGGATGGTGCCCGAGGAATGGCCGATAGCTGTTCGATTCAGCCGACCAGCCGGTCGACTCCGCGCATGCGCGGAGCCCCAGCCGCTTGACCACCGTCCGCCGCGACTTTTTCCTCGATCCCGGCGAACGGTTGAGCGAGCAGGAACGCGCGCTGATGACCGCCATGCTGCACGATCTGGTGGGCACGCTCGCCGCCGCGATCCGCGCCGCGGTCGGTGGCAAGACGGCCACGCCGGAGCCCGCCACGCTTGCGAACACGCTCGGCCGCGCCGGCCTGCTCGACCGTCCCGGGCTTATTCGCCTGATGCTTCGCCGGGCCGACGAACAGCGCATCCTGACGGCTTTTGCTGGCCATGCCGGTCCACGCCGCTTGCCGCTGATGCCCAAGCTGGTCAGCGACAGCGATCCCGAAGTGGCGGCAGCCGCCATGTCGCTCGTCGTTGCGCGGGGACGTCGCCGCGACGGTTTTGGCCAGCCAAGGATCGATCTAAGCGACCTCGACCGTCGCGATGCGCGCGCCCTGGCGCACGCCGTCGCCGCATTGCTCAGCCCCGATGCCAACGCCGATGGGCGCTACGCCACCGCCGCGACCAAAGTGGTCGACGCCATCGATCCCCAGGAATCGCTCGACCGCGCCGTGGAGGCCCTGGTCGAGGCGCTGGATCAGACCGGGCGGGCCGACGAAGCATTGGTCGAAGCGGCTTCGGGCGAGGGCGAAGTGGCGCTGGTCGCGATGCTGATCGCCCGCCGTGCCTCGATCAACCAGCCCGCGGTCTGGGATCACCTCGTTAATGCCGGCGAAGGCGGACTGGCGCTCGTCGCGCGGATGGCGGGCTTTGGCCGCCGCGCCGCCGCTCGACTGATTGCCGACCTCGGCTCGACCAGTGGCAGCTGGTCGGTGGAAGAGGAAATCGGACGGTTCGACGCGCTGAGCGCGGACGAAATCGCCGCCGCCCTCAAGCATTGGCAATTGCCGCCCGACTATCGCGCCGCGGTCCGCGATCTGGGAGGGCGACGTGGCTAGCGCGCCGGGCAGCGAAAGTGTCACCGGGCGGATCGATTCGGCCGGTCGGCTGATCGAGGCGGATGCCATGCTGACCGATTTGCAGCATGAGGCGGGATCGTCGGTCGGTGATCGTCTCGCCCTCCCGCAGCTCGCCGCGGTGGCCCGGCTGGCGCGCAAGCTCGGCGTCGGGATTGCCCGTCCGGCGGTGGTTGCGGGGCGGGATCACGACCTGGAATTGTGGGTCCGCGCGGAGCCAGACGGCGCCGATGTGGTCATCACCATCGAGAGCTGGCGTCGCCGACCACCGCATGGCCCGCGACTGGAAATTGCCGCGCGAAGCGAAGATGTCCTGCCCCAACCCAAGGGCGAATGGGCGACCGATGCCGAGCTCCGGATCACCGAATTGTCGCCCGACCTCGCCAGCATCCTCGGCGCTCAGACTGGCGAGGCGATCGGCCAGCCGCTGACCAAATGGCTGCGGCTGATGGAGGGTGACGACGGGGCCATGCCGTTGCTCACCGCAGTCGCCGCGCGCACCGCCTTCGCCGGCCAGATCGCCAGCAGCCGCAACGGTCCGGGCCAGAGACTGGTGTTCAGCGGCAATCCCGTATCCGGCGCCGACGGGCTGTTCGATGGCTTTCGGGGCCGTGCTGCGGTGGAGAATGTCGCCCGGCCCGAGGCGGCCAATGAAGCGGGCAATGCCGGGATGAGCATCGACCCTGCACTCGACCATGCCCTGCGTTCGCCGCTGGCCCGGATCATCGAGGCGGCGGAGGGTATCGCCGACCGGGCGGACGGCCCGCTGCGCAGCGATTATGCAGCCTATGCGGGGGATATCTCCGCCGCGGCGAAGCATCTGCTGTCGGTCATCCGGGCGATGGTCGACCAGCCACCCGAGAGCGATGCGTCGATCGACCTTTCGCCTCTGGTGGACGAAGCGATCGGGCCTGGTGCAGTCGAAGGCCGAGCCTCGCGCGGTCACGATCGTGCGGGAAGGCCCGCCAACCCTGGCGGCAGCTGGCGAACCGCGGGCCATCGTCCAGATCCTGGTCAATTTGCTGGGCAACGCCATCCGCCATTCCCCCGAGGAGTCCCAGGTTTCAGTGATCCTGGCGACGGTCGACGGCTATGCTTCGGTCACCGTGGCCGACGAGGGCAGCGGGCATCGACGCCGCCGACCAGGAACGTATTTTCGGCAAGTTCGAGCGGGTTGGCGAGGGCGGCGGCGACGCCGGGCTGGGCCTCGCCATCGCGCGCCGGCTGGCCAATTCGATGGCCGGCGATGTTACCCTGGTCAGCGCGCCAGGCGAGGGCGCGCGCTTCACGTTGAGCTTGCCGCTTCCTTAGCGCTGCTTGACGGGCGTGTAGTCGCGCTGGGTTGCGCCGACGTAGAGCTGACGCGGACGACCGATCTTCTGCTCGGGATCGCTGATCATTTCGTTCCACTGCGCGACCCAGCCGACGGTGCGGGCGAGCGCGAACAGGGCGGTGAACATCTCGGTCGGAAAGCCGATCGCGTTGAGGATCACGCCGGAATAGAAATCGACGTTTGGATAGAGCTTCTTATCGATGAAATATTGGTCGTTAAGCGCGATATGCTCGAGTTCCTTGGCGACATCGAGCACCGGATCGGTCTTGCCGAGTTCCTTGAGCACGGCATCGGCGGTGCGCCTTCATCACCTTCGCCCGAGGATCGAAATTCTTGTAGACGCGGTGGCCGAAGCCCATCAGCCGGAAGGGATCATCCTTGTCCTTGGCGCGGGCGATATAGTCGGGAATGTTCTTCACATCGCCGATTTCGCGCAGCATGTTGAGCGCGGCCTCGTTGGCGCCGCCATGCGCCGGGCCCCACAGGCAGGCGATCCCCGCGGCGATGCAGGCGAACGGATTGGCGCCCGACGAACCGGCCAGGCGGACGGTCGAGGTCGAGGCATTCTGCTCATGATCGGCATGGAGGATGAAGATCTTGTCGAGCGCATTCTCGACCACCGGATTGACCTCGTAAGGCTCGGCTGGAACGCCGAAGGTCATGCGCAGGAAATTGCCGGTGTAGCTGAGGTCGTTCTGCGGATAGAGGAACGGCTGTCCGATCGAATATTTATACGCCATCGCGGCCAGAGTCGGCATCTTGGCGATCAGCCGGTGCGACGCGATCAGCCGCTGGTTCGGATCGGTGATGTCGGTCGAATCATGGTAGAATGAGCTCAGCGCCCCGACCACGCCGCACATGATCGCCATCGGGTGCGCATCGCGCCGGAAGCCGCGATAGAACATCGCCAGCTGCTCGTGGACCATCGTGTGGCGGCTGATGGTGTAGGTGAATTCGTCGAGTTCCTTGGCCTTCGGCAGATCGCCGTGGAGCAGGAGGTAGGCGACTTCCATGAACGACGATTGTTCGGCCAGCTGATCGATCGGATAGCCGCGGTGGAGCAGGATGCCCTGGTCGCCGTCGATATAGGTGATTGCGCTCTGGCAGGCGGCGGTCGACGTGAACCCGGGATCGTAAGTAAACTCGCCGGTCTGCGCGTACAGTTTGCGGATGTCGATCACGTCGGGACCGACCGATCCGGGCAACAGCGGGAAACTATGGTCCCCGCCCGGTGGTCGCGAGCTTGACGGTCTGGTCGGTCATGCAATTGGCTCCAGCATCTGATCGGCGATCCGGGCGAGGCTCTCGTCTTTGCCCAACAGGACGAAGACGTCGAAAATGCCCGGCGAGGTCGTTTTGCCCGTGAGCGCCGCGCGGAGCGGCTGGGCAAGTTTGCCTAGCTTAAGTCCGTTGCTTTCCGCAACCTCCCGCACTGCAGCATCGATCGAGTCGTGATCCCACTGCGGCAGAACGTCCAGCACCTTATGTGCGAGAGCGAGATGCGCACGCGATTCGTCAGTCAGCAGCGTCGCCGCTTTCTCGTCGATCGCCAGCGGCCGGTTGTCGAACAGGAAGGCTGCTCCGTCAGCCAATTGGTTGAGATCATGCGCGCGAGGCTTGAGCTCGGGCATGGCGCGGACCAGCAGCTCGCGGTCGGCATTGGCAATCTTGGGTAAGACCAGGTCGGCGAGGCGGGCATTGTCGGCCTCGCGGATGTAGTGGCCGTTAAGGTTTTCCAGCTTCTTGAGGTCGAAGCGCGACGGGCTCTTGCCGACATGGTCGAGGTCGAACCAATCGACGGCCTGTTCCAGGCTGATGATCTCGTCGTCGCCATGGCCCCAGCCGAGGCGGAGGAGGTAATTGGACAGGGCTTCGGGCAGGATCCCCATCTCGTCGCGATAGGCATCGACCCCGAGCGCGCCATGGCGCTTGCTGAGCTTGGCGCCGTCAGAGCCGTGGATCAGCGGAATATGGGCGTAGGTCGGCTCCGGCCAGCCCATCGCGCGGATGATCGCTCAGCTGGCGGAAGGCGTTGTTGAGATGGTCGTCGCCGCGGATGATATGGGTGACGCCCATGTCATGATCGTCGACCACCACCGCGAGCATGTAGGTCGGGCTGCCGTCGGAGCGGAGCAGGACGAAATCGTCGAGCTCGGCATTGGCCACCGCGACGCGGCCCTGGACCAGGTCCTCGATCACCGTCTCGCCGTCCTTGGGCGCCTTGATCCGGACGACGAACGGCTGGTCTTCCGGCGCGTCGGTGCGGTCGCGCCATTCGCTGTCGATCCGGAACGGCCGCCGGGCCGCCTGCGCGGCCTCGCGGCGGGCAGTGAGCTCCTCGGTGGTCAGGTAGCAGCGATAGGCATGGCCGGCGTCGATCAGCTGGTGCGCGACCTCGGCATGGCGGGCCTCGAACTGCGACTGGAACCAGGGCTCGCCGTCGCCCTCGATCCCGAGCCACGACAGGCCATCGAGGATGGCGTCGATCGCCGGCTGGGTCGAGCGCGCCTTGTCGGTATCCTCGATCCGCAGGAGATATTGGCCGCCGTGATGGCGGGCGAACAGCCAGTTGAACAGCGCCGTGCGCGCCCCGCCGATGTGGAGATAACCGGTCGGGGAGGGGGCGAAGCGGGTCACCACGCCGGGGATTTTCGGGCTTGCGCTCAAGTGAGCTTTCCTCTTGTTTGGCGGGGCCGATGGACTGGACGAGCGCCCCTAACATAGAGGACGCGTCGCTGGAACCGGCGCGCGGCCCCTTTTCGCCCGCCATTTTCGACCGCATCGAAGGCTTCCTTGAACGGGAACGAGCGCAGCTGCCGCTGTGGTTCGTCGCGGCGTTCGGGATGGGGATCGCGGGCTGGTTCACACTGGGCGTATCATATGGCTGGGCAGGGATCGTTGCGACAGGATTGGGCGCGGCGGTGCTGGGGCTGGGTTGGCTCGGGACCAGGACGGGGAGGGCGCTGGCCGGGTTCGGGGTTGCCCTCGCGCTGGGCTGCCTGATCATCTGGGGGCGATCGATGTGGGTCGCATCGCCTGTCCTGAACCGCCCGCAAATGGCTGAAATCGCTGGAACAATCGAACGGGTCGAAGTGCTTGCGGCGAAAGGCGACCTGCGGCTGACGATCGCCTCGACCACGCCCGGACTGCCGCCCAGAGTTCGCGTCTCGACACCGCAAGAGGATGCACCCGAGGGCCTCGCCGCAGGGTCGAGCATCAAACTCAAGGCGCGGCTCGCACCGCCGCCACCGATGGCGCTTCCGGGCACGCATGACTTCGCCCGCGACGCCTGGTTTCGCGGGATTGGCGGTGTCGGGCGGACGATCGGGCCGGTGACGGTGGTCGAGGCGAAGGCACCGACCGGCCTCGACGCGATGCGCAAGGGGCTCGACCGGCATATCCGCACCCAATTGCCCGGCAGCAGCGGATCGATCGCCACCGCGCTCGCCACCGGCGACCAGAATGCGGTCAGCAAGGAGGATGCCGAGGCGATGCGGCGATCGGGGCTGACGCATCTGCTGTCGGTCAGCGGGCTGCACATCGCGGCGGTGGTCGGGGCGGCGATGCTGCTGACGCTGAAACTGCTGGCGCTCAGCCCGGTGCTGGCGACTGCGGTTCAACCTGGTGCTGGTCGCGGCCGCGGTCGGGGCGCTGGCGGGGGTCGGCTATACGTTGCTGACCGGGATGCAGGTGCCGACGGTGCGCAGCTGCATCGCCGCCCTGCTGGTGCTGGCCGGGATTGCGCTCGGCCGCGACGCGCTCAGCCTCAGGCTGGTCGCGGTCGGGGCGCTGCTGGTGCTGCTGGTCAAGCCCGAGGCGCTGGCCGGGGCCAGCTTCCAATTGAGCTTCGCCGCGGTGACCGCGATCATCACCCTGCACAGCCTGCCGGTGGTCAAGCGCTGGCTCGGCCCGCGCGACGACGGCATCGGCGGGCGGCTTCTGCGCGGGATTGCTTCGCTGATCGCCACCGGGCTGGCGGTCGAGATCGCGCTGATCCCGCTCGCGCTGTACCATTTCCACAAGGCCGGGCTGTACGGCGTCGGCGCCAACCTCGTCGCCATCCCCTGGACCACCTTCGTGATCATGCCGCTCGAGGCGGGCGCGCTGCTGCTCGACACGGTCGGGCTCGGCGCGCCGCTGTGGGCGGCGGCGGGCTGGGCGATCGATCGCCTGCTCGGGCTGGCGCATTGGGTGGCGGGACTGGAGGGGGCGGTGGCGAGCCTGCCGACCATGTCGCGCTGGAGCTTCGCGCTGATGGTGCTGGGCGGACTGTGGCTCTGCTTGTGGACGACGCGGCCGCGCTGGCTCGGGCGTGATTCCGCTGGCGATCGGCGCGATCGGCGCGGCGCTGCACCCCGACCCCGGACGTGCTGGTGACCGGCGACGGGCGACATCTCGCGATCACGGTGCCCGACGGCGCCGCCGGTCATCCTGCGCGACAAGAGCGGCGACTTCATGCGCAGCCTGATGAGCGAGGCGGCTGGTCATGACGGCGAACCCGGGCTGCTCGCCGAGCGCGCATTCGCCAATTGTCGCCGCGACGCCTGCTTTGCCGAGATCGACCGCGACGGCAAACGCTGGGTGCTGCTCGCCACGCGGTCGCGCGACAGCGATCGCCTGGCGCGAACTGGTCGCGGCCTGCGCGGCGGCCGATATCGTGGTGTCGGAGCGATGGCTGCCCGAGCGGATGCACGCCACGTTGGCTCAAGCTGGATCGGGCGGCGTTGGCAGCGAGTGGCGGGGTCGCGATCTTCCTCGGGGATGAGCCGCGGGTGGAGACGGTCGCGACACGGATCGGCGAGCATCCGTGGCGCCGCCGAACCGCCGGTGTTCAGGCCGCGGGTTCGGCGTCCTCGACCGTCTGCCACACCGCAAGCTCGCTTCCCGACGGATCGATGAAGTGGAAACGCTTGCCGCCGGGGAAGGCGAAGATCGGCCGCGCGATCAGCCCGCCGGCCGCGACCACCGCCTCGAACGCGGCACTGAGGTCATCGACCCGGACGACCGGCAGCGGCGCTGACAGCGCTTCGTCGGGCTGGCCGTTGAGGCCAACGTTGACCGCCCCGCCGTCGGTCGCCGCATAATCGGGGCCGTAGTCGGTGAACGTCCAGCCGAACGCCTTGGCGTAAAAGGCGCGGGTCAATTCGTGCGCGGTGACGCTGGGGAGTTCGACATAATCGATGTGGGGTGGGTTGGTCATTGAGATAATCTCTCCAGTAGCGTCACCTCGGCCTTGAGCCGGGGCCTGCCTTCTTTCAAGCGCTGCACAAAAGAGCAGGCGGGTCCCGGGTCAGGCCCGGGATGACGGCTCGGGCCCTCAATAGCGCCGGATCAGCCCCGCCAGCCGACCCTGGATCGTCACCTGGTCGGGGCGGTAGCGTTGCGGCTTCATAATGGCGGTTGGCGGGGTCGAGGCGGATCATCTGGCCTTCGCGGCGGAAGGTCTTGAGCGTCGCTTCGGCCTCGTCGATCAGCGCGACCACGATCTCGCCCTCGCGCGCGGTGTCGACGCGGCGGATGAGCGCGAAGTCGCCGTCGAGAATGCCTTCCTCGACCATCGAATCGCCGGAGACTTCGAGCGCATAATGTTCGCCCGGGCCGAGCAAGGCGGCGGGGACGGCGAAGCCCTCGGTGCCCTGCAGCGCCTCGATCGGCGTACCGGCGGCGATGCGGCCGTGGAGCGGGATTTCGATCGTGTCGTTGGCGGCGTGGAGGATCGGGCGCGCGGGCGGCGATCGATCCGATCACGCCCGCCGAGGCGGCGGGCGCCATTTCGGGCATGCGCAGCACTTCGAGCGCGCGGGCGCGGTTGGGCAGGCGGCGGATGAAGGCGCGTTCCTCGAGCGCCGAGATCAGGCGGTGGACCCCCGACTTGGACTTGAGCTCGAGCGCCTCACGCATCTCGTCGAAGCTGGGCGACACGCCCGACTCCTTCAAACGCTCGTCGATGAACAACAGCAATTCGCGCTGCTTGACGGTGAGCATTGGCTTCAGCCCCAAATCAGGTTCCGCTAGGGAACGAACGGGGAACTTGTATGGAACGTTGCGGGTGTCGTCAAGCGCCATCGTTGGGACGATCACGGGCTTTGAATTGAGCGCCCTATCGTCCGCTATGGGTGGAAAGCAGCCATTGGCGTTTAGCCTGTTCGGCTACTCGCTTGCGGCCCGCAACCTTTGCACTGAACAGCGTCGTCTCGCTCAGCGCCATTCGGCGTTCAATGCCGAGCCGCAACGACGACACTGATCGAAGAGTAGAGCCGTGGCAAATGCATCGACAGGGCAAGTCGATGGCCGTCTGGTCGAACTCCATGCCTCGCCAATCGACGTTCGAAGCCTTTCCCGCGCAAGCAATGCACGACGACGTCCGCGCTCACGGAAGCGTAGTCTGCCGTGGCCCCTCGCGCGCAGCAAGACGTCGACCACGAAGGACGGTCGCGATGTGCGCCCAGCATGCAGCGCCGTGGCGCGAACGGGATGCTCATAGCCATACCGGTTGAACCCCGGAGAGCTATGCAGATCGCACTTCGAACCGCAGCGCGAACGCGATGTAGGACAGTCGACCCGTCAAACGCATCTTCGCATGCCCACTGTCGCTGCACATCAGCCAAACCGTCAATGTCCGCAATGGGTCGAAAGCAGACAATTAAGCCAAGCCTCTATCCGCCACAAACGTCCAAGAACGCCGCCAGCAGCGCATGCCCATGCTCCGAGGCAATGCTCTCCGGGTGAAATTGCACGCCGTGCACTGGCGCCCGCTCGTGGCGCATCGCCATGACGACACCGTCATCGCTCCACGCATTGGCGATCAGCGGGGGGGTGGGGTCGCCGACGCTGAGCGAATGGTAACGGGTGGCGGCGAAGGGGGTGGGGAGGCGCTCGAACAGGCCGGTGTTATCGTGGCGGATGCTGGCAATCTTCCCGTGCATTGGCGGTACGCGGCCGACGCTCTGCCCGCAGGCCAGCGCGATCGCCTGGTGGCCGAGGCAGACGCCAAGCAGGGGGCGTGACGTCTCGATGCAGGCGGCGGCCAGCTCGACCGAGATTCCGGCATCCTCGGGGCGGCCAGGGCCGGGCGAGATCAGGAAGCCGTCGAACGGCCCGGCGAGCGCCTCGCGGGCGGTCAGCGCATCGTTGCGGCGGACGGTGACGTCGGCGCCAGCGACGCGGAGGTAATCGACCAGGGTGAAGGTGAAGCTGTCGTAATTGTCGATCGCGAGGATGTGGGGCGCCACTCAGCTCCCCAAATTCCGCTTGCGCGCGGCGTCGATGGCTTTCTCGTTGCGCTTGACGCCGAGGTGAACCTGGATCGCGCGCGCCATCTGCTCGGCATATTCGCCCGACACGGCCTGCTGGAACTCGGCCTGGGTGCGGGCGACCAGGCTCGGCTGGAGCAGGGCGTTGCCGGGGACGATTTTGGTCAGCTTGACGATGATGAAGCCGCGACCTTGCGGATCGGCGATCATCCGGCTGCCGCCCTGCGCGAGGCTGAACATCAGGTTGAGCGCGGGGGGCACGTTGCCGCGCATCTGCGCCAGCTCCATCCGGCGGATGGCGGTCTTGGCGGGCGGGGGCAAAGTGACGCCCGAGGTGGCGCTGGCGGCCTTGAGGTCCGTGCCCTTGGCGACCTTGGCGGCGATGGCGGCGGCGATGGTGCGGGCTTTCGCGCGAGCCTGCGCCGCCTTCCAGTCGTTGGCCACGCGGTCGCGGATCGCGGCCAAAGGCTGGGGCGCGGCGGAGATGATCTGGTCGACCCCGACCAGGGCGTAGCCGGCATTGTTCTCGAGCGTCTCGACCTGGGGATCGTCGTCCTGCGCCATTTCGAACCCGGCGCGCAGCACGGGGGCGAGGTCGGCGGGGAATTTGAAGCCCGGGTTGGCGCGCGACGTGCCGTTGGACAGGATCGGCGGAGATTTCACCGCAGCGAGGCCGGCGGCCTTGACCGCTTCGGCGAAGCTGCTTCCATCGGCGATGGCATCCTCAACCCTGGTAACGAGGTCGGCGAGGGCATTCTTGCGCTTGTCGGCGGTGAGGCGCTCGAGGATCGCCGGACGGGCGGCGGCGAGCGACTTGCCCGCCTCGACCTGGATGCCGTCAATCTTGATCACGTGCCAGCCGAGATCCGACTGGATTGGCCCGACCACCGCGCCCGATGCCGCGCCGAACGCCGCGGCGGCGACGCGCTCGCTGGTCAATTTGGTGAACTGCTCGCGGGTCTGCGGCCCGACCGAAATGTCGGCGGCGGAGAAACCGGCGGGCTTGGCTGCGTCGACGAAGCTGCCCGAGCGGGCGCGGGCGGCGACCGCATCGGCGGCGGGTTTCGACTGGACCACGACCTGGCTGATCACGCGTCGGGTGGCGCCGCCGAAGGTCGCCTGGTTGGCGTTGTAATAATCGGCGATTTCCTTGTCGCTGGGCACGACATTGGCGACCTGCGCCGGGCCGATCCGGGCGACACTGAGGACCCGCTGCTCGGGGACCAGATAGGCGCGGGCGTTGGTGCGGTAATAGGTTGCAATGTCGGCCTCGCTCGGGGCGGGAATGTCGCCGAGGAAGCGCTGTGTCGGGACCAGCAGCACCTCGGCCTCGCGCGCTTCCATCAGCATCGAGGCGTAGGGGGTGGCCATGCCGACCGGTACGCGTGCGTGGGCCGCTCCCGAACCGAGCACGAGGCGTTGGAGCAGGCCGCCCGAGAGCAGTTTGCGAAGGTCGGCGTCGGTCAGTTTCTGTTGGGCAAGGAAGCCCTGATAGGCCTGCTGGCTGAACTGGCCGTCGAGCCCCCTGGTGGCGGGAATCTTGGCGATCTCGGCATCGATCAGCCGCTTCGACAGGGTCATGTCCTGATCGGCGGCGAAGGCGCGGATCGCGGCGTCCTGCACCAACAGGTCGAGCAACGGGTCGAAATCCTTGGCGAGGGTGGCGTAATCGGCCGCCGGGTCGGACTGACGAACCTCGGTCAGGCGGCGTTGCAGTGCGCCGGCCATGTCGCGGTCGGAAACCTCTTCGCTACCCACCTTGACCAGCGTGCCTTGATTCATCCCCCAGCCGCCGCCGGAGACCACGCTCTGGATGTCCTGCATGGCAAAGCCGAGCAGGAGGAGGATCAGGAACAGGGCGAGGATGATCGATCCGACCCAGGATTTCGACATTTTGCGGACAAATGACATGGGCACTCTTGGCTTTGCTTCTCGGATGGCGTGGCTTTAGGGGCGGGACCGGACGACGGCAAGCGAGTGAAGGGTCAAGGGCATGGCGGGACGCAAACTGGTGGCGGGCAACTGGAAGATGAACGGGGTCGCCGCCGACCTGGGCGAGGCGCGGGCGATTGCCGTCGGGGTTGGCGAGGGCGTCGATGTCGCGTTGTGCCTGCCGGCGACGCTGATCCAGCGGGCGGCAGGGGCGCTGCCGGGGTTCGCGATTGGCGGGCAGGATGTACACAGCGCGGGGAGTGGCGCGCATACCGGGGATGTCAGCGCGGGCATGCTGGTCGACGCGGGGGCGCTGCTGACCATCGTCGGGCACAGTCGAACGCCGCGCCGATCATGGTGAGTCCGACGCCGCGGTGCGGGCCAAGGCCGAAGCGGCAGTGAGCGCGGGGCTCGACGTGATCCTATGCGTCGGCGAGAGCCTGGAGGTGCGCGAGGCGGGGCACGCGATTGCCACGGTAAGCGCGCAACTGGCCGATTCGCTGCCGGCCAGCGCGGCGCGGCTGACCGTGGCCTATGAGCCGATCTGGGCGATCGGGACCGGCAAGGTGCCGTCGGTGGACGATATTGGCGGCGATGCACGCGGCCTTGCGGGCGCGGCTGGTCGAAAGCTTCGGCGCGGACGGGGAGAAGGTGCGGATCCTGTATGGCGGGTCGGTCAAAGCGTCCAACGCGGGCGAGATCTTCGCCATTGCCGACGTCGATGGGGCGCTGGTCGGCGGGGCGAGCCTCAAGGCCGCAGACTTCCTGCCGATCGTCGAGGCCGCCCGATCCTCCTGACCAGCACGACGCATTGAAACTTCGCGTCGTCACCGCTAGATCGCGGCCAACTTCTCAAATCGAAAGCCCGTCATGTTCACCTTCCTGCTGATCGTCCAGACCGTCATCGCCGCCAGCCTGGTCGGCGTGATCCTCATGCAGCGCAGCGAGGGCGGCGGCTTGGGCGTCGGCGGAAGCTCGTCGGGCTTCATGACCGCGCGCGGGGCGGCCGATTTCCTCACCCGCAGCACCTCGGTGCTCGGCGCGCTGTTCATCATCCTGTCGATCGCGCTCGCCGGATATGCCGGGATCAACCGCAAGCCGGTCACGATCGACACCTCGCTGGTCAACCAGTCGGCCCCGGCCGCGGTCGCGCCGGCGGTCCCCGTCGCCAACCAGGCCGCGCCGGCTGCGAACGAGACGGCGCCGGCGGTCCCGCTCGCCCAGTAACGCGGACTTTTTTAGTCCACCGCCGATTCTGGCGCTTGCCACGCATGGCAATGCGCCTCTAAGGCCCAACTCCCATGGCGCGGTTCATTTTCGTTACCGGCGGCGTGGTCTCCTCGCTCGGCAAAGGTCTTCTGGCGGCATCGCTTGGCGCGTTGCTGCAGGCGCGCGGCTACAAGGTCCGCATCCGCAAGTTCGACCCCTATCTCAACGTCGATCCGGGGACGATGTCGCCCTATCAGCACGGCGAGGTGTACGTCACCGACGACGGGGCCGAGACCGACCTCGATCTTGGGCATTACGAGCGCTACACCGGTGTTTCAGCCAAGCAGAGCGACAACATCACCTCCGGCCGGATCTATCAGGGCATCATCGCCCGCGAACGGCGCGGCGACTATCTCGGTGCAACGGTCCAGGTCATCCCCCACGTCACCAACGCGATCAAGGAATTCGCGCTGGCCGACACCGACGGGCTCGATTTTGTCATCTGCGAGATTGGCGGGACGGTCGGCGACATCGAGAGCCTGCCCTTTGTCGAAGCGATCCGCCAGTTGAAGAACGACCTCGGCCGCGGCAAATCCTGCTTCGTTCACACCACCCTGGTGCCCTATCTGGCGGCGGCGGGCGAGCTCAAGACCAAGCCGACCCAGCATAGCGTCCGCGAGATGACCAGCTACGGTCTCCAGCCCGATATCCTGCTGTGCCGCGCCGAACGCCCGATCCCCGAGGCCGAGCGCGCCAAGATCGCCCTGTTCTGCAATGTCCCGGCAAGCGCGGTGATCCAGGCGCTCGACGCGCGCTCGATCTACGACGTTCCGCTGCAATATCATGGCGAAGGGCTAGACGACGAAGTGCTGCGCGTATTCGAGATCGACGACGCGCCGCGGCCCGCGCTTGACCAGTGGCATGACATCATGGACCGGGTCGATCATCCCGAGGGCGAAGTGACGATCGGCGTCGTCGGCAAATATGTCGGTCTCCAGGACGCCTATAAGAGCCTGCGCGAGGCCCTGGTTCACGGCGGGCTGGCCAATCGGGTAAAGGTCAACATCCGCTGGCTGGACGCCGAATTGTTCGAGAGCGAGAGCGCCGACCTTGCCGCCGAACTCGAGCCGCTCCACGCAATCCTTGTTCCGGGCGGATTCGGCGAGCGCGGCAGCGAGGGCAAGATCGCCGCGGTCCGCTTCGCCCGCGAGCGCGAGGTTCCCTTCTTCGGCATCTGCCTGGGCATGCAGATGGCCTGCATCGAGGGCGCGCGGAACACCGCCGGGCTGGTCGGGGCGTCGACCACCGAATTCGGTGACACGCCTGAGCCGGTGGTCGGGCTGATCACCGAATGGATGAGCCCGGAAGGGCTGCAGAAGCGCACCGAAACCACCGATCTTGGGGGCACGATGCGGCTCGGCGCCTATGACGCCACCTTGTCACACAACAGCGTTGTCGCCGCGCAATATGGCACGACCCAGATCAGCGAGCGCCACCGGCATCGCTACGAGGTCAATGTCCATTATCGCGACGCGCTCGAGAAGGGCGGGCTGGTCTTCTCCGGCATGTCGCCCGATGGCGAGCTTGCCGGAAATCGTCGAGCGGCCCGACCATCCGTGGTTCATCGGCGTCCAGTTCCACCCCGAGCTCAAGAGCCGCCCGTTCGATCCGCATCCCCTGTTCAAGGGGTTCATCGAGGCGGCAGTGAGGCAGTCGAGGCTGGTCTAGCTTTTCCGCTGCGGGTGCCCATTGCCGCTCGCCCCGTCCGTCCCTAATTGGCCCCCATGTGCAATATCATCTCCACCCGCCTGCTGATTCTCGGTTCCGGCCCCGCCGGCCTGACCGCCGCCATCTATGCCGCGCGCGCCGGGCTTTCGCCGGTCGTCGTCCAGGGCATCCAGCCCGGCGGGCAGCTGACCACCACCACCGATGTCGAGAATTACCCGGCTTCCGCGATGTCATCCAGGGACCGTGGCTGATGGAGGAAATGCAGGCCCAGGCCGAGCATGTCGGCACCAAGATGGTCTGGGACCACGTCAGCGAGGTCGATTTCTCGCGCCGCCCGTTCGTGGTCAAGGGCGACAGCGGCGAATATCATGCCGACACGATGGTCATCGCCACCGGTGCGCAGGCCAAGTGGCTCGGGCTGCCGTCCGAAGAGCATATGAAGGGCAAGGGCGCATCGGCCTGCGCCACCTGCGACGGCTTCTTCTATCGCGGCAAGAAGGTGGCGGTGATCGGCGGCGGCAATACCGCGGTCGAGGAGGCGCTTTACCTCACCAACCACAGCCAGGACGTGACCCTGATCCACCGCCGCGATTCGTTCCGCGCCGAGAAGATCCTGCAGGATCGCCTGTTCGCCAATCCGCATATCAAGGTGGTCTGGGACAGCGAGGTGACCGAGTTCGTCGGCGGCGGCACCCCCGAAGTGCTGGTCGGGCTCGACATCCGCAACGTGAAGAGCGGCGCGGTCAGCCGGATCGACGTCGACGGCGCGTTCGTGGCGATCGGCCATTCGCCCGCGACCGAATTGTTCAAGGGCAAGCTGAAGCTAGACGATGACGGCTATATCGAGGTCGAGACCGGGTCGACGCGGACCTCGGTGCCCGGTGTCTATGCCTGCGGCGACGTGATGGACAAGATCTACCGCCAGGCGGTCACCGCCGCGGGGACTGGCTGCATGGCCGCGCTCGACGCCGAGAAATTCCTCGCCGCCGAAGAATATGAGGCGATTGCGGCGGAGTAGTTAGCGCGCGGCCAGCCGCTCCGCGAATGCGAGCAGGCGGCCGTAGGTCATGAAATCCTCGGCCTCGACATCGTCATCCTCGATCACAACCGAGAGCCGCTCCTCGATCCCGGTCAGCAGGTTTGCGACCGCGAGCGAATCGAACTCGGGCAGCGCTCCGAACAATTCGGTATCGGCCTCGAACGAAGCGACGCGTTTCCCGGGTAATCCGAGGACGTCGGCCAGCAGCGTGCGCAGGGTCGCATCGACCGTCTTGTGATCGTCACGCGCCAATTGCCTTGCCTTCCCCTGCTGCATCGCAGCGTGACTAAGCGAGTGGGTGACTGCGCGCAAGAATAGGCTCAGAACTTGATCTTGAGCCGGATCATCGCGCGGTTGGTGGGGATTCCGCCGATTTCACCCTTCTCGGCAACCATTTGCACTTTGGCGCCGGCGACGCTCGTTTCCGCCTTGCCGAGGCCCGACGCGGTTTCCGGGAGGGGTTCGAGCCGATACTTGCGGCTGTCGCTGCTACCGCAGACGATAATCTCGTCGGGACTTGCGGCCGTGCAGCGCGGGACAATTGTCGGGATGGTCGCCACCGGTGGAGTGGCGGACTGCAACAAGAACAAGGTGGTCAGCATCAGCACCACTCCCGCTGGGTATACCCTTGTCGCATGACGAGAGGCCCACCTACAAGCGGCGGCCATGACGCCCGACGCCACGCCCCATCCGCTAGACCATTTGACCGCTCGCGGGGAGGGACACACGGCGGCGCTGGTGGCGGACGGGCGAAGCTATTCCTTTGCCGAACTGGATGAGGCGGTCGGCGCTAACGCCGCGACCCTGCTGTCTCACGGCCTGGTGCCGGGCGACAGGGTGGCAAGTTGGATGGGCAAGACCGCGCTCGCCTGCATCCTGCCGCTGGCAGCGGCTCGGGCAGGGCTGGTGCATGTGCCGATCAATCCGGTGCTCCGCCGCGCACAGGCCGAACATATCCTGGCCGACAGCGGGGCGAAGCTGCTGATCGCCAATCAGGCGCGGCTGGAGACGATGGAGACGGGCGTCGGGGCAATTGCGCTGGAGGATTGGGTCGTTAGCGATGACCGGCTCGACCCCTCGACCCGTGATCCGGACGAAGTGGTCGCTTTGCTCTACACCTCGGGGTCGACCGGTCGGCCCAAGGGGGTGATGCTGAGCCATGCCAATCTGTGGCTCGGCGCGATCAGCGTGGCGCATTATCTCGGGCTGACCCCGACCGACCGCACCCTGTGCGTCCTGCCGCTGGCGTTCGATTACGGGCAGAACCAGTTGCTCGCCGCCTGGGCCGCGGGGTCGTGCGCGATCGCCTTCGACTATCTCCTGCCGCGCGATGTCGTGCGGGCCGTGGGACGTCATGACGTCACTGTCCTCGCGGGCGTCCCGCCGCTGTGGCACCAGCTGGCCGAGCAGAAATGGGACGGAGAGGCCGCGCGCCTGCGGACGCTGACCAACAGCGGCGGACATTTGCCCGAACCGCTGGTGCGTCGTCTGCGAACGCTGTTTCCCGAGGCGAACCTCCATCTGATGTACGGCCTGACCGAGGCGTTTCGGTCGGCCAGCCTCGATCCGGCGCTGGTGGACGCTCATCCCGACAGCGTCGGCACCGCGATCCCCTTCGCCGAGCTTCGAATCGTTCGGCCCGATGGAAGCACCGCAGCGCCGGGCGAAGAAGGCGAATTGGTTCATTCGGGGCCGCTGGTGGCGCAGGGCTATTGGAACGACCCCGAGCGCACAGCGGGGCGGTTTCGCAATGGCGGAAGTGTGGTCGGGCGACACGATGGCAATCGGCGCCGACGGGCTGCTGCGTTTCCGCGGGCGCGACGACGCGATGATCAAGACCAGCGGCAATCGGGTCAGCCCGACCGAGGTCGAGGAAGCCGCGCTGGCCTCGGGCGCGGTCGGCGAGGCGGCTGCGTTCGGCGTACCCGACGAGAGGCTGGGCCAGGCGATCGTACTGGTCGGCGTGGCGGTGGGGGAGAATGCGGAGGTTCGTCTGCGCGCCCATTTCGCGTCCGAGCTTCCCGCCTTCATGCGCCCCGCCCGGATTGTCCTGATCGCGCAAATGCCGCTAGGACCCAATGGCAAGGTGGATCGAACGGCGCTGCGCGCCGCCTTGGACAAGGGGAGCCGCGATGAAGGCGATGGGGGCGATACCGGCGGGTTTTGAGGCCAACGGCGACGGCGTGCTGATGATTGGCGGCACCGACGTCCGGAAGCTGGTCGAGGAGGCCGGGGGCACGCCGTTGTTCGTCTATGACAATAATCTGATCGGCGCGAAGATCGCCCTGTTCCGCGCTGCCTTGCCTGATGGATTGCGCCTGCATTATGCCGTCAAGGCAAACCCTTACCCGCCATTGCTCAAATGGATTTGCAAGTTTGTCGATGGATTCGACATCGCCTCTGAAGGCGAGCTGGACGCGCTGGACAAGGTCGGGGCGGCGGTCATCCCGCTGAACTTCGCCGGTCCTGGCAAGACCGATCGCGAACTGGCACGCGCGGTAAAGGCCAAGGCGACGGTCAGCGTCGAGAGCGAGGGCGAGGCGGGCCGTCTGCTCGACATCGCCGGCAAACTCGGCATCCGCCCCCGAGTGATGGTGCGGGTCAATCCGCCGTTCCAACTCAAGGGCGCGGGGATGAAGATGGGGGGCGCGGCGTCGCCGTTCGGGATCGACCATGACCGTTGCGCCGACCTGGTGCGCGGGCTGGTCGAGGCTGGGGCGGACTGGCGGGGCTTGCATCTCTATCCCGGCTCGCAGTGCCTCGACTGGGCGGCGATCGTCGAGGCGCAGGGGGCGAGCGTGGCGCTGGCGGGCCAGATCGCTGATGAGGCAGGATATGAGCCATCCGAAGTAAACCTCGGTGGCGGCTTCGGAATCCCCTATTTCTCGGGCGAGGGACCGCTCGACCTTTATTCGATGGGGCAGGCGATGGGCGACATGCTTGCGGAAAGCCCGGCATCGCTCGGCGCCAGCCGCTTCACGCTCGAGCTGGGGCGCTGGCTGGTGGGCGAGGCGGGCGTCTATCTGACCCGCGTCACCGACAGGAAGGAGAGCCGCGGCGAGACTTTCCTGGTGACCGACGGCGGACTCCAGCACATGCTGGCCGCGAGCGGGAATTTCGGCCAATTATTGCGGCGTAATTATCCGGTGGCGGTGGCGACCATGTTCGGCGCGCCGGCCGAGGAGGTGGCCAACGTGGTCGGCAATCTGTGCACTCCACTCGACATCATCGGCCAGCAGATCGAACTGCCCCTCGCGGAGCCGGGCGATCTGATCGCGGTGTTCTGCGCGGGTGCCTACGGGCTGAGCGCAAGCCCACAGCAGTTCCTCAGCCAGACTAGGGCACGCGAGATCATGGTCTAGGCGGGATAGGACGCGCCGACGAAATAGAGGCCTTGAGGGGGAGCGTTCAGGCCGAGCGCGTTGCGATCCTTCGCCTCGAGCGCCGCCTTCATGTCCGACGGCGACCATTGCCTAGTCCCGACCATGGCCAGGCAGCCCGAAATCGACCGTACCTGGTGATGCAGAAAACTGCGCGCGGCGGCGCGGATGTGGAGCTCCTCGCCGGTCGGCTCGACGGTCAGTGAATCCAGCGTCTTGACCGGGCTCGCAGACTGGCAATGTACGGAGCGGAAGGTCGTGAAGTCGTGGGTGCCGATGAGGTGCCCCGCCGCCTCGCGCATCGCCTCAACGTCCATCCCCTTGCCGATATGCCACACCCGCCCGCGGTCGAGCACCGGCGGCGGTCGGCGGGTGAGGATGCGGTAGAGGTAACGCCGCCCGGAGCACGAAAAGCGCGCATGCCAGTCGTCGGCCACGGGTTCGACCTCCAGCACCGCCACTGGATCGGGCCGGACCAGCGCGTTGATGCCCTCGCGCAGACGGTGCGGGGTCACCTCGCGGGCGATGTCGACGTGCGCCGCCATCGCGAGGGCATGGACCCCGGCATCGGTCCGCCCCGCTGCATGCACCGTCACCTGCTCGCCGGTCATGGTGTTGATCGCCCGCTCGAGCGCCAGCTGGACCGTCGGATCCTCGCCCTGCCGCTGCCAGCCGAAGAACGGACCGCCATCATATTCGACCGTCAACTTCCAGCGCATCATGCGAGACTCGTCCCGTTCGCAATTGAAAAGCCGCGCAAAAATTCTTCGAGGCCCATCGGCGACCTGCCCGCGCGCTGCAGCAGGGACGGGGCCAGTGCACCTTGCCCGCAGGCGATGGTCAGCCGGTCGTCGATCACGCTTCCCGCCGTCCCCGAGCCGTCGACTGCTTCCGCCCCGAGCAATTTCACTCGCTCCCCGCCGATTTCGAACCAGGCGCCCGGGAAGGGGGCGAGACCCTGGACATGCCGCTCCAGCTCGGTCGCGGCGCGCGACCAGTCAATTCGCGCCTCTTCCTTGCTGATCTTGGCGGCATAGGTGACGCCTTCCTCGGGCTGTGGGGCCAAGGGCAGGCTGTCCAGCCGCGCGAGTGCTTCGACCATTGTTTCCGCGCCGATTTTCGCAATCTCATCCGTCAGTTGCCCAGCAGTCTTACGATCGATACTCACTTCGCGCTTGAGCAGCATCGGCCCGGTGTCGAGCCCCGCCTCCATCCGCATGATGGTCACTCCGGTGACTGCATCCCCGGCCATGATTGCGCGCTGTACCGGCGCCGCGCCACGCCAACGTGGCAGCAGCGAGCCGTGGACATTGAGGCACCCGAACCGCGGGGCGTCGAGAATCGGCTGCGGCAGGATCAGGCCATAAGCCGCCACCACCGCGACGTCGGCCTCGAACGCGGCGAATTCGGCCTGTGCCTCCGGGGTTCGCAGGCTGGTCGGAGAGCGTACCAGTATCCCTAGCGCCTCGGCCCGCGCCTGGACGGCGGTGGGGCGCAGCGCCTTTCCCCGGCCGGCGGCGCGGGGGGGTTGGCAGTAGGCCGCGACCACCTCATGCCCCGCCGCGACCAGCGCGTCGAGCGTCGGCACCGCAAAGTCCGGACTTCCCATGAAGATTACCCGCATGGCTCGCCTCTAGGCGATGCTTGCACCGACCGCCAATCCCCGTATGTCTCGGGCCCATGGCAAGCCGCGAAATCGAGGGACTGACCCAGGCGCTGGCGCGGCTCCCCGGCCTCGGCCCACGCTCGGCGCGGCGCGCGGTGCTGCACCTGATGAAAAAGCGCGAGGGGGCATTGGAGCCGTTGCTGGCCGCGCTCCAGTCGGTGGCGGCAAACTTGTCGACCTGCTCGACCTGCGGCAACCTCGACACGCGCGATCCGTGCGCGATCTGCGCTGACCCGCGCCGCGATGACAAGAGCCTGTGCGTGGTCGAGGAAGTCGCCGATCTATGGGCGCTCGACCGCAGCCGCCTGTTTCCCGGCCGCTACCACGTGCTCGGCGGCCGCCTGAGCGCGCTCGAGGGGGTTCGTCCCGAAGATCTCGGCATCGACCGACTAGTGGCCCGGGTAGCCGCTGGCGGCATCGACGAGGTGGTGCTGGCGATGAACGCCACGCTGGAAGGCCAGACCACCGCGCATTACCTCGCCGAACGACTGGAGAAATATCCCATCCGGCTGACCCAGTTGGCCCACGGCCTGCCGGTTGGCGGCGAGCTCGACTATCTCGATGAGGGCACGCTGGCCCAGGCGCTCAGGGCGAGGCGGCCGGTCGCTTGAACCACTTGCCATGAATGACTAAATCGCCGTCATGGCCCTGCTTCGCATCTACGAGACTCCCGATCCCATGCTTCGCCAGATCTCGACCCCGGTCGAGGCGGTGGACGATGAACTGCGCGCGCTGATCAGCGACATGTTCGACACGATGTACGACGCGCCCGGGATCGGGCTGGCAGCGGTCCAGGTCGGGGTGCCCAAACGGCTGTTGGTGATGGACCTGCAGGAACCGGAAGATCCCGAGGACGAGGCGAGCCCGCCGGTGAAGCAGCCGCGGGTGTTCATCAATCCCGAAATCATCGCGCACAGCGACAGCGAAGTGCCTTACACCGAGGGGTGCCTGTCGGTGCCCGATCAATATGCCGAGGTGATGCGCCCCGACCATATCCGAGCGCGCTGGCTCGACGAACATGGCAAGCAACACGAGGAAGATCTCGACGGACTGCTGGCGATCTGCCTGCAGCACGAGATGGACCATCTCGAAGGCGTGTTGTTCATCGACCATCTGTCGAAGCTGAAGCGCGACATGGTGCTAAAGAAGCTCGCTAAGGCGCGACGCGAACGCGGCCTTCGGGCGGCCTAGACCGCCCGAACCTCGTTACGCCGCGGGCAGCAGCCGTTGGTCGCCGGCCAGCCGCAGCAATGCCGCCTGCAATTTCTCGAATGCGCGGACCTCGATCTGGCGGATGCGCTCGCGGCTGACGCCATAGACCTGGCTTAGATCTTCGAGCGTCTTGGGCTCTTCCGACAGGCGGCGTTCGACGAGAATGTTCTTCTCGCGCTCGTTAAGGCTGTCCATCGCCTGGTTGAGCAGGTCGTGGCGAACCTGGCGTTCCTCGTCGTCGGCAACGACTTCATCCTGCAACGGACCGTTGTCGACCAGGAAATCCTGCCACTGGCCTTCGCCGTCGGTGTCGCGCAGCGGGGCATTGAGCGAGGTATCCCCGCCCATCGACATGCGGCGGTTCATCGACACCACCTCGGCCTCGGTGACACCGAGATCGGTGGCGATCTTGGCAACGTCGGCTGGTTTCAGATCGCCATCCTCGAACGCGTCGAGCTGATTCTTCATCCGGCGCAGGTTGAAGAACAATTTCTTCTGCGCCGCAGTGGTGCCCATCTTGACCAGGCTCCACGAGCGCAGGATGAATTCCTGGATCGAGGCGCGGATCCACCACATCGCGTAGGTTGCGAGGCGGAAGCCACGATCGGGCTCGAATTTCTTCACGCCCTGCATCAGACCGATATTGCCTTCGGAGATGAGCTCGCTGACCGGCAGGCCGTAGCCGCGATAGCCCATCGCGATCTTGGCGACGAGGCGAAGGTGCGAATTGACCAGCCGCGCCGCGGCGTCGGTGTCGTTGTGCTCGCGCCATGCCTTGGCCAGCATATATTCCTCCTCTGGGGCGAGGATCGGAAACTTCTTGATCTCGGTCAGGTAGCGATTAAGGCCCGCCTCGCCACCCGAAGCGGGGATCGAGATCGCGCGTTTGCCCTGAGTTGTCACATTCCGTGCCATGTTACAGTCAGTCTCCCTGGGCCGGGCCGTCGTCGCGTGACGTCCCTAACCGTTGTAATCCTATACACCAAGTGCGCTGAACAGTTCCTGCATGTCCGACGGAAGGGCGGATCTGAACGACAAACGCGCTTTCGTTACGGGGTGGACAAAGCCGAGCACCTCGGCGTGAAGCGCCTGCCGTTTGAACCCCAACCGCGCCAACAGTTCGCGCTGGCGTTGCTTGGGCGAGCGGCCATAGACCGGATCGCCGAGCAGGGGATGGCCGATCGAGGCCATGTGGACCCGCACCTGGTGAGTGCGTCCCGTCTCCAGCCGGCATTCGACCAGCGCCGAATCACGCAAAGCGTTGCGCATTTTCCAATGGGTCACCGCGCGCTTGCCCCGGCCTTCCTTAACCACGGCGACCTTTTTTCGGTCGTGATCGGAGCGGGCGAGCGGGGCGTCGACCGTCCCGGTCAGGCGATTGGGGACCCCGGTGACGATTGCGGCGTAGGCACGCTCGATGCTGTGGTCGGCAAACTGCTTCGCCAGGCCCACGTGAGCGACATCATGCTTCGCGATCAGCAGCAGCCCCGACGTATCCTTGTCGATGCGGTGGACGATGCCCGGCCGCGCCACGCCCCCGATACCGGAGAGCGATGGACCGCAGTGATGGAGCAGGGCGTTGACCAATGTCCCGTCGAAATTGCCCGCGGCGGGATGGACCACCAGACCGGCGGGCTTGTCGATGACCAGCAGATGCTCGTCTTCGAACACGATGTTCAGCGGAATGTCCTGCGCCTCGTTATGCGCCGCGGCGGGCTGGGGAACGCTGAGCGCAAACGCCTCGTCGCCGCGCACCTTGACCGCCGGATCGCGATGCAGCCTGTCGTCGGCCGACAAGGCACCGCTCTTGACCAGCACCTTGAGCCGCTCGCGCGACAGGCTGGGCAGTGCATCGGCCAGCGCCCGGTCGAGCCGCCAGCCAGCGTGGCGCTCGTCCAGCGCAATCGAGATGATCTGATGCCCCCCGGCCATGCGGTTGATATGGGGGTGAGATTTCGGGCGTCAATGGTCTTGGACAACTTGCGATTTGCGCGGGGGTGTCGCAACAGGCGGGCATGAACGCCACCGACCTTGCCAGCTTGCTTTGTTCCCGCCTGTGCCACGACCTGCTGTCGCCGGTCGGTGCGCTCAACAATGGCCTGGAGCTGATGGCCGACGAGCAGGACCCCGAGATGCGCGAGCGCTGTCTCGAGTTGCTGGGCGAAAGCGCCCGGGCGAGCGCCAACAAGCTGAAGTTCTTTCGTCTGGCTTTCGGCGCTGCAGGGGGATTTGGCGCCAGTATCGATACGCGCGAGGCCAAATCGGCGCTGGCCGGGTTGTTCGGAGCGGAAAAAAAGGTCGAGCTGGGCTGGATGGTCGGCGACGACCAATTGCCCAAGGGCGCGGTCAAGCTTCTGCTCAACCTCGGCATGATTGCGGGTGACGCCCTGGTGCGCGGCGGGCGGCTTGATGTCGGCGCGGAGCGCGACGGCGGCTCGCTGGAGATCGTGATCCGGGCCGAGGGGCCGCGCATCCTGCTCGACCCAACGCTGCGCGAGACGCTGGTCAAGGGCAGCGCCGCGGGGACGGTCGAGCCCCGCGCGGCCGGGGCGTGGCTGGCGCATGCGCTGGCGAGCGAGGCGGGCGGCGAGATTCGCCTGTCCGATGCCGCCGAACCGGTGCTGATGATCGGCGCGACTCTAAAGGCGTGATCGAAGTCGCGGACTAACGCCGCATTAACCTTTTCAACCCATAAGACGCGGGATAGAGCTTAGCGCAGGGTCAACACGCACATGGACGATCTGATTGCCGATTTCGTGGCGGAATGCCGTGAAATGCTGGAAGCGCTGGGGGGCGAGATCGTCGCCTGGGAAGCCCAGCCCGACGACCGTGCCCGGCTCGATTCGATCTTCCGTTTCGTCCACACCGTGAAGGGCAATTGCGGATTCTTCGAATTCCCGCGTCTTGAAGCCTTGAGCCATGCCGCCGAAGATGCGCTCTCCGACGTTCGTGCCGGCCGCCGTACCCCCGACGGTCACTTGGTCAGTGCGGTGCTGGCGGTGATCGACCGGATCGGCGAGATGGTCGCGGCCATTGAGGCCGGCGAGGAATTTGCCGGGGGCGACGATGCGCTATTGATCCAGGCCCTCGAACCTGGAGCCGAGGGACCAGCTGTCACCCCCGCGGTTGCCCTTGCCGACGGCAAGGTCGCCGCCGCACCGCGCACCATCCGCCTGTCAGTCGAATTGCTCGACCGGGTAATGAGCGGAGTCAGCGACATGGTGCTGGCGCGCAACGAACTCGCCCGCCGCCTACGCGAAACGGACAGCGACGTCACGGTCGACGGCGCATTCGAGCGCCTCAGCGGGATCATCGCCGAAATGCGCGATGCCATCACGCGCACCCGCATGCAGCGGATCGAGAATCTGTTCGTCGCTCTGCCCCGCATGGTGCGCGACCTGTCGGGTGAGCTTGGCAAGCAGGTGCTGGTCGATATCGATGGCGGGGATGTCGAGCTGGATCGCGAGATGATCGAAATGATCCGCGATCCCTTGACCCACATCATCCGCAATGCCGTCGACCACGGGATTGAGAAACCCGCCGATCGACTGAAGGCCGGCAAGCGCGAGATCGGCTTGCTGACCGTCTCGGCGCGTCAGTCGGGCAACCAGATTCTGATCGATATCGTCGACGACGGCAAAGGCATTGACGGCAAGAAACTGGTCGAAAAGGCGCTCGCCGCCGGTCACCTCGACGCCGCCGATGCGGTCAAGATGACCGCCCGCGAGCGGCTCGCGCTGATCTTCGAAGCCGGCGTGTCGACCGCCAAGGCGGTAACCTCGATCTCCGGCCGCGGAGTCGGGATGGACGTCGTCCGGTCCAATGTCGAGCGGATCGGGGGCATCGTCGAAGTCGACAGCAATCCCGGCACCGGCACGCGAATGACGCTCCGGGTGCCGCTGACCCTGACCATCATTCCCGCGCTGACCGTGTCGATCGGAACGCAGCACTTTGCGATTCCACGTGCGGCGATCGAGGAAATCGTCCGGGCCAACGGCACCTCGGTCAGGCTCGACAGCATTGGCGGCGCGGGAGTCGCAACGATCCGCGGTCGCCGGATGCCCGAAATCAGCCTCGCCGATGTGCTGGGGCTGGCCAGCGACCTGGCCGACGAGGAGCGCACCTTGGTCGTGCTCCGCCCGGCCGGCGGCGATCTCTATGCGCTGGCCGTCGACAAGATCCACGATCACGAAGAGCTGGTGGTCAAGCCCGCCGCTCCCGCCGTGATGGCCACTGGGCTCTACGCCGGGACGACACTGGCCGATGACGGCAGCCCGATCCTGCTGTTCGATCCGGCCGGACTGGCCGAGGTTGGTGGGGTCAAGCTGGAGGCGCAGGAACGCGCCGCGCGGATCGTCGAGGCCGCCGCCACCGGCACCGTGCGCGACGACAATGTGCTGCTCTTCCGGGGCCTCGACGGCAACCGCCGCGCGATCCGCCTCGCTTTGGTCGACCGGATCGAGGAAGTGGCCCGCGATTGCATCCGCCAGGCGGCAGGCCAGTTGCGCGTCCAGCTTGGCGAAAAGATCCTGCCGCTGGCCGGTGCCGACGCGCTCGGAGAAGGCGACGACAAGGTCCGCGTCTTCCGCCTCAGCGATGGCGCGCGCGAAATCGGCTATGTATTCCGCGAGGTGATCGACCTGATGACTATCGACCATGACGTCATCCCGGCCGAGCAGGCCGGGCCGGTCAGCGGGGTCAGCCTGATCGGCGGCGAACCGGCCGAACTGGTCGATGCGCACTGGCTGTTCGCCACTCATCTGGGTGCTACCGCGCGGTCGACCGACCAGCCGGTGTGCCGCCTGCCGTCGGACGATCCGTGGATCCAGAACATGCTCCGCCCGATCGTCGAGAGCGCCGGTTATCTGGTGATCGACGAGGGCGACGAGCTGATCCCCGACGTGGTGATCGCGTCGGGCGCGGGCGCGATCGACAAGCATCATGCTGATCGCACGCTGGTGCTGCGCGACGAACCCGACGGGCCCGAGGACGGCAGCATCTATCGCTACGATCGGGCCGGACTGCTGTTCGCCCTGAAAGCCGCGAGCGGGGGGAGGGGACGATGAGCCAGTTGCTGTTGATCGTGTCGATCGGGGAAAGCCGGGTCGCATTTCCCTCCGCCGCGATCGAATCGGTGGTCGAACTCGACACGTTGATCCCGGTGCCGCGCGCCGCGTCGCATGTCGCTGGCCTGTCGGCGTTGCGCAGCCGGGTGCTGACGGTGATCGACACCCTTCGCTCGCTCGATCTAGGCACGACTGATTGCTCGGACGGGATCCGCGAGGCGGCGGTCGTCGAGCTTGATGGGCATCATTACGCCTTGATCGTCGACAGCGTCGAGGATGTGGTCGAGGCGACGTCCGAGCCCACCCCGATCCGCGCCGCGATGGGTGAGGGCTGGGAACGCGTCGCGCTCGGCATGGTCGAGACCGAAGAAGGCCCGCTGCTGCTGATTGACGTCGCCGCACTGATCGCGGGTCCGACCGCCGAAGCTCGCGCAGCTTAAGCCATTGGTTACCCTTCCGGTTTAGACCGGACATGAATTGAACAGGAAACGCCATGAAGACCTGCCTCATCGTTGACGACAGCAAGGTGATCCGCAAGGTCGCTCGCCATATCCTCGAAACCCTCGATTTCCAGGTCGACGAGGCCGGCGACGGTCGCGAGGCACTGACCCGCTGCGAAGCGTCGATGCCCGATGTCGTCCTGCTCGACTGGAACATGCCGGTGATGAGCGGCATGGAATTTCTGAAATTGCTTCGTCAGCGCGGTCATGAGGACCAGCCCAAGGTGGTGTTCTGCACGACCGAGAACGACATGGCGCACATCCGCGCTGCGCTTGAAGCCGGTGCCGACGAGTATGTGATGAAGCCGTTCGACCGCGAAACGCTCCACGTCAAGTTGCAGCTCGTCGGCGTCGCCTGAGGCGCCCTCGGTGACCAGCGCACTCGCCAGATCGGGCCGGGCCTATCGCGGCCACGATGCCCCGCGCATCCGGTTGATGCTGGTCGATGATTCGATGGTCGCCCGCGCCGTTCTGTCGCGGATGATCGAGGTCGATGACGAGTTCGAGATCGTCGCCGTCGCCGGCACTGGCGAGGATGCGGTCGCGGCCCTCGGCCAGGTAAGGGTCGACATCGTCGTGCTCGATCTGGAAATGCCGGGCGCCGGGGGCCTCAAATCGATTCCCGCGATTCTCAAGGCGGCGCGCGGCGCGAAAGTGTTGATCGTCTCGTCGCTGGCCGAGGAAGGCGCGGAGGAAACCGTCGCCGCGCTCGCGCTCGGCGCCGCCGACACGCTTCCCAAACCCGGCACCGGGCGCTTCAACGGCACCTTCTCCGAGATTCTGCTGGGCAAATTGCGCGCGCTCGGCCGCGCCGACATGATCGGTACGGCGCGCGGCCCTTCTGCCGAGCCGCCCCACGTCGGCGCGCTCCGGGCGATGACCGACGGACCGGTCAAATTGATCGCGCTCGGCGCCTCGACCGGTGGCATTCACGCGCTGACCAGCTTCTTCCAGGAGCTTCCGGCAAAAATCGGCGCCCCGATCCTCGTTACCCAGCATTTGCCCGAACCGTTCATGGCTGTTTTCGCGCGCCAGCTTGCCGCCGCGTCCGGCCGCGAGGCGCTGGTCGCGGAAGATGGCCTGCGGCTCCTTCCCGACCGGATCGTGATCGCCCCGGGCAATGCCAGTCTGAGTGTCGAAGTCGGCGGCGGCAAGCTCGTCGCTCGGCTGGTCCGACACCGCTCGGCCAGCGGTTTCCTGCCCTCGGTTGATCCGATGCTCGCCTCGGCCGGGGCGATGCTTGGCAGCGCGGCCCTCGGGGTAGTGTTCTCGGGCATGGGCCGCGACGGCCTGCAAGGTGCGATGACCCTGGTCGGCGCTGGGGGCTCCGTACTGGTGCAGGACGAGGCTAGCTCAGCGGTCTGGGGTATGCCCCGTGCCGTCGCCGAAGCGGGTCTAGCCTGCGGGATCCTGCCGCCGGTGCGGATCGCGCGCCGGATCGCGCATCGGATCGGTGGCACCGAGGGTCCGGGCGCATGCAAGTAAGCGATAGTTCCAGCCGGATCCTCGCCGGCCTGCTGGAAGCGCGGACCGGGCAGCAACTGACGATGAGCCGCCGCTGGCGGATCGAAACGGCGCTTTCTTCGCTGCTCAAGGCGCGCGGCATCGCAACGCTCGATGAATTGATCACCATCCTCGTAATGGGGCGCGAACCGGCACTTGCCAATCTGGTCGTGGAGGCCCTGTTGAACAACGAGACTTATTTTTTCCGCGATCGGCAGCCGTTCGATCTGTTGTCGACCCGGTTTTTCCCGGCTTTGGCCAAATCGCGCGGCGACAAGAAGCATCTCAAAATTTGGTCGGCGGGGTGCTCGACGGGGCAGGAGCCCTATTCGCTGGCCATGCTGTTCGCCGAAGATTCACTCAAATGGCAGGGGTGGACGATCGACATCCTCGGCACCGATGTGTCGAGCGCAATGGTCGACCGTGCACGGGCCGGGACCTACACCCAGTTCGAGGTCCAGCGTGGACTCGGGATCACCCAGATGATCCGCTGGTTCGCCGAGTGCGACGATGGCTGGCGCGCGGCCGAGGCGCTTCGCCGCCAGGTCCGCTTCCAGGTCCACAATATCCTTGAGGCGCCGCCGCACCCCGGCCAGTTCGACATCATTCTGTGCCGCAACGTCCTGCTCTACCTCAGTCCCGAGAAGCGCACCGCGGCATTCGAGCGGTTGGCGTCTGCGCTATCGCCCGACGGGGCGCTGATGCTCGGCGCGGGGGAGACGGTGATCGGCCAGACCACGCGCTTCGCCGCCGATCGCGAGACGCGCGGCCTGTATCGGCTGAGCGATGCCCCCAGCGCCGACCGACGAGGGTCGCGCGCGGCCTGAAAAAGGCTTGACGCCGCGCGTTCGCGGGTGTGGCAGTGACGTTCATGGACTTCATCGACCGCCCCTCGCCGAATTTCGACGATCGGGCGCTGCCGGTAACGATGATCGTGCTCCACTATACGGGCATGCCCGACTGCCAGAGCGCGATGGATCGGATGACCTCGCCCGATGCCAAAGTCGCAGCGCATTATTGCATCGATGAGGATGGCACGACCTACCGATTGGTCGAAGAGGACAAGCGCGCGTGGCACGCGGGCCAGAGTTATTGGCGCGGGGTGACCGACGTCAATTCCGCCAGCGTCGGGATCGAGATCGTCAATCCGGGCCATGAATTCGGCTATCGCGAATTTCCCGATGACCAGATCGCGGCACTGATTCCGCTGGTGGCCGACATCAAGGAGCGGCACGGCATTGGTCGCGGCAATGTGGTCGGTCATTCTGACATTGCTCCGGCGAGGAAAGAGGATCCAGGCGAACTGTTCCCGTGGGAGGCGCTCGCCAGCCGGAGGCTCGCCTTGCCCAGTCCGACCCGAGACCTGATGGACCCGTTCTGGACCGATGCCGGCTTCCTGCTTGCGCTCGAACGCTTCGGCTATGATGTGACCGACCCCGACAAAGCGGTGATCGCCTTCCAGCGCCGCTTCCGTCCGGCGACCATCGACGGTGTGATCGATGGCGAGTGCCGTGCAAAACTTCTGTCGCTGTTGCTCCCCCGGCCGCAATAGACCATATCGCGCCGCGTCAGGGGACTGGGCGATCGCGGCCCCGCACATGTTGCGGGGGCGAGGAAAGTCCGGGCTCCACGGAATGAAGGTGCCGGGTAACGCCCGGCGGGGTTGAGGCTTAGGCCAGGACCTCAGGGAAAGTGCCACAGAAAGCATACCGCCGGTCTTTGGACCGGTAAGGTCGAAAGGGTGCGGCAAGAGCGCACCGCGTCACTGGCAACAGCGGCGGCATGGCAAACCCCACCTGGTGCAAGACCGAATAGGGGCGGCACATGATCCTGTTCCGGATCGTCGCCCGGGTTGGTCGCTTGAGCGGCGGGGCAATCCGTCGCCTAGAGGAATGGTCGCCCATCTCCCGCAAGGGGGAGGACAGAACCCGGCTTATAGGTCCCCTGACATTTCATTCGCCGGTCGCAATGCCGGCATTCACCGTCTACAAGGCAAAGTGATGGCCAAAGTGACCCGCAAGGATGATTGGGGATTTCCCCGCTGGCGCCCGTACGGGACGAAAGGTAGCGCTGCCGCCAAAGTGCGGCTGTGCGACCGCGAAGGCTGCAACGACGTCGGTGACCGGCCCGCGCCCAAGGCTCCTAACAGCCCGGAACGCTGGATGTTCTGCCAGGTCCATGCCGCCGAATATAACAAGGGCTGGGATTATTTCGCCGGTCTTACCCCCGAAGAAGCGGCTCGTCGTGCTGCCGAGGAGGAAAGCGGAGCCTCGGCGTTTCGCAAGAGCGCCCATTATCAATGGGCCGGTTCGGGCGACGGCAGCCGCAGCAGCGACGAAATGCGCGCCTATGAAGCGCTCGAGATCGACGTCGACGCCGATGCGGCGACGATTAAGGCCGCCTATCGCGGGCTCGCCAAGCAGTTTCACCCCGACGTCAATCGCGACGACCAGGAGGCCGCCAAGCGCTTCCAGCAGGTCCAGGCGGCCTATGATGTGCTGCGCAAGGCGGCCGAACGCCGCGGCGAAATGATCTAAGGGTTCAGCATGAACGTGCCCACCGCGCGGGCGACCGGGCGAGCTTCGTCACCGGTATGGGCAATCCCGCTGACGAAGGCGATCTGGCGGGTCAATTTGTCGCACGTACAGCGCGCGATCACCGTTTCGCCTTTCAATGCGGGTCGCAGATAGTCGAGCCTGAGGTCGATCGTCACGATCGGCTGGAAATGGCCCATCGCCTGCCACACCGATGCGCCGCCGCAGGTGTCGAGCAGGCTGACGATCGCGCCCGAGGCGAGGATGCCGCTCTCCTCGACCCCGACCAGCTGTTCCTTCCACGGCAGCGCCAGCTCGACCCAATCCTCGCCCTCGGCCCGAAATTCCAGCCCCAGCGCCTGGCCGTGACCGACCTTCCGCGCCAGCTCGAAGAATTGCCTGGGGTCGAACCCGCTCATGCCGCCAGCCGGGCCGCGGTGTCGCGGACAAGGGCGATCATGTTGGGAATTCCCTGCGTACGGTTGGACGACAATTCGCGGCTCAGATCGAACGGCGCGAGTGCGGCAGCAACGTCCATCGCCGCAACCTCGGCGGGCGCGCGGTCCTGCACAGCCGCCAGTACCAGCGCGACCACGCCCTTGGTGATCGCGGCATTGCTGTCGGCGAGGAAGTGCAGCCGGCCATCGTCGGTGCGTGTCGGATAGACCCACACCGAGGCCGAGCATCCGCGCACCCTGGTGGCATCGGTCTTTAACGCATCGGGCATCGGTTCGAGGCTTCGGCCCAGCTCGATCAGCAGCCGATAGCGATCCTCGCTTTCCAGCAACGCATAGTCGTCGAGAATGTCGGGAAGTGGGGGAAGGGAAGTCATCGCGAAGGCGAGTAGCAGCCGGATCGCATCATTGCATCACCGGTCGCGCAATTCCTCGATCTCACGGGCCAGGCTATGCTCTTTGTCGACCGCGATCCGCTCGAGTGTCTGGATGCGCTGCTTGAGCGCTTTGACTTCCTCCTCCAGTCGCGCATTCTCGACCCGCTGCTGCGGCAGCAGAGTCCGACGATTGCTTGTCGAGGTAGCGGTAGCGCGACTTCATCACCACCGCGAACATGACGATCGCGACGATGAGTACGGAACCCAATTGCCGTCCATCAAACATTCTCTCTATTCGACAGGCGCGGCTGGCGAAGCGCCTCGATCTGCGTGGCCGTATCGAAACCCTTGTCGGTAATGATCTGCTCCAGCACGCGCATGCGCTGCTCCAGACGCTCGGTCTGGGCGGCATATTGGGCTGCTTTCTCCGCCGTCTGGTTGCCGAGTATCTCGAGCTCGCGTTCGCGCAGTTTGAGGCGGCGCTTATACACGTCGCCCCCAATTCCTGCGATCACCGGAATTCCGACCACGATCATGAAGAAAGCGAGGATGAACCATTCGTTCATGACGCAATGTCCTTGTTCTTCGGCACGAGATGCAATTGCTCGATCTCGCGCGACAGTCGGGCGGGCTCGTCAGTGATGATCCGCTCGATCGTCTCCAGCCGGTCCTTGACCGAGCCGAGTTCGGCGCGAAGCTGCGCATTCTCGCCGGTCAGCAGCTTGATCCGTTCGTTCGCTTCGTCACTCGTCTTGGGGTGAAGCGCCATGCCCCAGCTGTTCTGCAGGGGATAGCCGTTCTTGATCTTCAACCAGGTGCTCAGCAGCGACCCGGCGACACTGATCGCGACGATGATCGCGATGACCGGCAGGACGCGGATGATGACGTCGATAATGGCGGCGAATTCGGGATCCATTCGATCGGCTCCTAGCGAAGATTGTCGATGTCGTCGGACAAGCGCCGAGACGGGTCGGTGGCGATCCGTTCGAGCACCTTCAGCCGCTCCTCGAGCCGGTCGACATTGGCTTTCAACTGCGCATTCTCGGCCACCAGCGCCTTGGTCTCGTCGGATCCTTTGGGATGGACGGTGTTGCCCCAATCGTCCGTTAGCGGATAGCCATGCTTGGCGCGAATGTGAGTGGTGATGATCCACGCCAGCATCGAAATTGCGATGATCGCAATGACGAAGCCCGGTCCTCCAAAATTCATCGTCTCTTTCCCCGATTGATATGCGCGCGCGTCAGCGCAAACTGTCGATTTCGCGCGACAGGCTGCGGTTCTCGGTGGTGACATAATGTTCGATGTCGGCCAGCCGGCGGTCGATATCGCGGAAGCTGCTGGCAATCCCGCGCGCTGTGCGGGCGGGGGAGGCGCGGACGCCCTGCCAGAATTGCTGCTGGTCGGCGGTATCGCGCTCCAGTTCATGCGGCTTGTCGGGCGCGATCCAGCCGGCGATGAAATAGAGCGGGATGGTCGATCCGCCGCTGAAGATCGCCGCCGCGACCATCATGATGCGGACCATGCTGGTATCGATCCCGGTATAATCGGCGATCCCCGCGCACAGGCCCAAAATCTTGCCGTTGCGCTTGTCGCGATAGAAACTGGTGCGGCTTGCGGGCTGGACCATAGCCTTACTTCCTTTTCTCGCCGAGCAGTCGCTCGGTGCGGCTCTGGAGATTGTCGAAATCCTGCAGCAGGCTGCTTTCGCGGCCGATCCCGCTGCCGGTCCCGCCCGGCAGGCAATTCTGCCGCCAATTGGGGTTTTCGGCGGTCATGATCCGCTCGATCGAGCACAGGCGGTCGTCGAGCCGCCGCGCGGCATCGTGCAAATCGTCGAGCAATTGTTCGTCGGCGCCGGTCAGCGTCTTCGCGGTCTTCCACTTGGTGATGTAATGGAAAATCAGCCACGGCAGGGCAATGAACAGAATCCCCATTACGATCGCAGGTACCAATACGTCTTCCACTTAAACCCCCTTGGCCTTCATCGCGGCCTTCATTGCTTCCAGTTCGGCGTCGACGCTGTCGCTGGCGCGCAGGTCGGCGATTTCTTCCTCGAGGCTTTTCGGCCCCGTCATGCCCAGCGCATCGGCGCGTCCCTCGGCAAAGTCGGCGCGCCGTTCGAGCACTTCGAAGCGCGAAAAGGCGTCTTCGGTGCGTCCGCCGTTCAGCACTTCGCGGGCCTTGGCGCGGGTGACCGCGCTCTCGATCCGGTTGGCGATCGCATTCTGGCGGCTGCGCGCTTCGCGCAACTTGCCCTGCAGCTTGGCGATGTCGGCTTCGTAGCTTTTCAGCGTTTCCTCGATCGCGCCGATCTCGGCGCGCAGGCCGTCGGCCATGTCGGTCGCCTTCTGGCGCTCCATCAGCGCCGCCTTGGCCAGATCTTCGCGATCCTTGCTCAGGGCTAGCTCAGCCTTCTCGGTCCAGCTGGCCTGCAATTCGTCGAGCCGGGCGATGGCGCGACGCATTTCCTTGCCGTCGGCGATCGACCGTGCGGCCGATGCGCGAACCTCGACCAATGTCTCTTCCATCTCCAGGATGATCATGCGGATCATCCGCGCCGGATCCTCGGCGCGGTCCAGCAGCTCGGTAAAATTGGCCGCGAAAATGTCCCGCGTGCGGGAAAAGATACCCATGTAGCACTCCGTGCAGTGACGCTCTGTTGCCTTACCTCATTCAAGGTTTGTGCCAAAACAGGAAAACACAGCAACACCGCCAAAAACACATTTTTTCGGCGCTTTTCCGTCCGAAAAACCTTGCCAAAGCATGGCATGTGACACCAACTGTTCGCGTAATGGAGCGGGCAAATCAATTCGTCGGGTCGAGCCTGGCGTTCCTCGACGCGGTCGAGCGGGCGAGCCGTGCCGCGCCGCTCAACCGCCCGGTGCTGGTCATCGGCGAGCGCGGCACGGGGAAGGAACTGATCGCCGAGCGCCTGCACCATTTGTCGTCGCGCTGGTCGGGTCCGCTGGTGACGATGAATTGCGCCGCTTTGCCCGAAAACCTCATCGAGGCGGAATTGTTCGGCCATGAAGCCGGCAGCTTCACCGGCGCCGCCAAGACGCGCCACGGCCGGTTCGAGGAAGCCGATGGCGGCACCCTGTTCCTCGACGAGCTCGCGACTCTGTCGTCGCCCGCACAGGACCGGCTGCTGCGAGCAGTCGAATATGGCGAGATCACCCGAATCGGCGCGTCGAAGCCGATCCAGGTCGACGTGCGGATCGTCGCGGCGACGAATGAGCATCTGCCGCGGCTGGTCGATGAAGGCCGGTTTCGCGCCGATCTGCTCGACCGCCTGAGCTTCGAGGTGGTGACCCTGCCTCCGTTACGCGCCCGGCAGGGCGACATTCCCCTGCTCGCCGAGCATTTCGGACGACGCATGGCGGTCGAGCTCGAATGGCCCAACTGGCCCGGCTTTACGGAACGGATCAAGCAGCAGCTCGAAGCCTATCCCTGGCCCGGCAATGTGCGCGAATTACGCAATACGGTCGAGCGCGCGGTCTATCGCGCCGAGGATCCCGAACGGCCGATCGACGCGGTCCAGTTCGACCCGTTCCATTCGCCCTGGGCGCCGGCCAACTCGCTGTCGGGTCAGCCCGAGCAGGTTCCGGGATCGTCCCCGCCGCCACCCGCCGACACCGCGCCGCCCGCCGCCGCCGCGCCGCCGACCGACGTCAGCGACCTGCGCGGTGCGGTCAACGCCTACGAACGCGGCCTGCTTGAGGAAGCGTTGGCAAAAAGCCGGTTCAATCAGCGCGCTACTGCTGCGGCGCTGGGCCTCAGCTACGACCAGCTTCGGCACGCTCTCAAGCGGCACAAACTGCTCGACGCCGCGCCCGCCCATTCGGAGTGATGCGCGACTCGGGCTGACGTGCTATGTTCCACCTCCCCAACGAAGGGAGGTTTCGATGAAAACTCTTTTCTACGGCGCCGCGCTGGCCGTTGCCGCCAACGTCGCCGCCACCCCGGCCGCAGCCGGTTCGGTCTCGATAGGCAACAGCACCGCGCGCGACTGTTATGAAGCGGCGATGACCCGGACGGCGGATCGCAACAGCTTCTATCACTGCAACCTCGCGCTGGACCAGGAAGGGCTCGATGCTCGGGACCGTGCGGCCACGCTCAATAATCGCGGGGCGCTTTACCTGCGCAGCCGCAACTATCGCTCGGCCGGTCGCGATTTCGACGCCGCATTGAAGTTCAACGCCAACAATGCCGAGGCGTGGCTCAACCGCGCCATTGTCGGTTTGCAGCAAGGCGGAGCGGCGGAGACTCTACCGATGATCGAGAAGTCGCTTGCGCTCAATACCTCGCGCCAGGCGCTGGCCTATTACAGCCGCTCGATCGCGCATGAGCGCGTCGGCAATCTGCGCGCCGCGTACAACGACCTGCGCCGCGCGGTCGAGCTGGCGCCGGACTGGCGTGCGCCGGCGGAGGATCTCAAGCGCTATCAGGTACGCCGCCGCTAAAGGCAGCGCACCCGAAGTTCGCGTCCTGCTCAGCCACCCAGCGGCTGATGGGCGGACATCGCCCACAGCATCGGGATCGAGAGCATGGTGTTGACCCGGCTGGTCAGCATCGCGGTTCGCGCCGACTTCGCCTTGGACGCATCGTCGGCCTCGACGATCCCCAGCGCGCGCTTCTGGTTGGGCCAGATGATGAACCAGACGTTGAACGCCATCACCAGCGCGATCCACATCCCCGCGCCGATCAGGCGGAAGCCCGGCTGGAAGGTCAGTGCTTCCTTCTCATAACCATAGAGGTAGGCGACGAGCAGCCCGGTCAGCACCGTCAGCGCCGCCGCCCAGCGGAAATAGAACAGGGCCGCGGGCGCGATATGCTTGCCAATCGCGGGCTTCAGCTCAGCGGGGATCGACGGCATCGTCGGGATCTGCACGAAGTTGAAATAATATAGCAGTCCGATCCACAGGATGCCGACCCAGACGTGCAGCCAGGTCAGCAGGACGACCGGCGGCAGATTGTCGGGATGGAAGGCCATCATCAGGCCGATCGCCAGGATCAGGCCGATGACCAGGGTCACGTTCAAATTCTCGAATATCTTGCCCATCTGAGCCCCCTCATTCTGTTGCCGACATGATTAGGCCGACTGCGCCCAACCGGCAAGCGACAGCGCCAGTCCGATGGAGCCACGCGCTTGCTCGACAGTTATCCTGCTGCACACTCCAGCCACGCGAGGCCCCAATGCCCTTCACGCTCCCCGATTTGCCCTACGCCAAGGACGCGCTAGCCCCGCACATGTCCGCCGAGACGCTCGAATTCCATCACGGCAAGCATCACAAGGCCTATGTCGACAAGACCAACGGCATGCTCGCCGACGCAGGGGCTGGAGGACGCCTCGCTGCTGGAAGTGATCAAGGCCGCCAAGGTTAAGGGCGATAAAAAGCTGTTCAACAATGCCGCCCAGATCTGGAACCACAGCTTCTTCTGGCAATGCCTCGCCCCCGCCGGCTCGACCGAGATTTCGGGCGAGCTCAAGAGCATGGTCGAACGCGATTTCGGCTCGACCGACGCGATGCTGGAGAAACTCGCCACCGAAAGCGCCGACCATTTCGCCAGCGGCTGGGGCTGGCTTGTGCTCGACGGAGCCAAGCTGAAAATCACCTCGCTCCACGACGCCGACACCCCCGCGGTCCACGACCTGGTGCCCTTGCTCACCCTCGATGTGTGGGAACATGCCTATTACATCGACTATCGCAACGAGCGGCCCAAATTCCTCAAGTCGGTGCTCGACAATATCGTCAACTGGGACTTCGTCGCGAAGAACCTCGACGGCAAGGGGCTGGATCGGGCGGACCAGAAGCATCAGGCGACAGCGGACGCCTAGCCGGCACTGCGAGCTTTGCGGCCTATTCGGCGGCGGGTTGGCTGCGACCCCATCCCGTGACGGCGAAGCGGCCCACCGGGGCTGTAGCCGTCACTTCGGTGACACTGTGCCATGCCGGAACGGCGAATAAACTGAGGGAGTTAAACCGAGGACGAACTGCGCGTTTCACATTCCAGTCCGAGTCGTAAAAGGTGAGATAACCGCCCCACTGCGGCCGCCAGTCGCCTCGTGTCATGTTCAGCACGTAGGCAACCTTCCGACCCCGCTCTGCTTCTTCATCATTATGCGGCCAGAGAAAATTGCCTGGAGCATAAAGCGTGGCCTGGCCGTCGGCTTTTACAATCTCATCCACGCCGGACACATGCCGAAGCAAGTCCAAAAATGCCGGACTGTTCAACTCTTCAAGCAGGCGCTCATGCGGCGACCCCGGATTCCAGCGTTCAAGATAAGCCGAAACGAGCGGATAGCTGTGATAGAGAAAGGCATAGCTATCCCCGCCTACCGCTTCGAGCTTTGCCATAATGGCCGAGCGCTCGACCGACGGAAGCTTTCGAAACTCTTCGGAACGGATCAGGTGAGGCCCGTCAGGCCCGGCTTGCCAGGCCAAGCCCCATGGCGTCGCTTCGGCCAGAATAGTTTGAATCTCAACGGCGCTGCGCGGGGTCAGAACATTCTGGATCTGGAGCCAGCCTTCGGCGGCGAATTGAGCGCCCAGGGCAGCCGGATCGAGGGCTGGATTCAGTTCCAAGAGTGCATCCATCATGCACCAATACCTATCATCAAGTGTGACGCATGTCCGATTCCACCCAAAGCAGACACTAGGATCGGCGGCGCGACGGCCGCCGCCCCTACTGCTTCAACCGATACCCGGTCTTGAACACCCACGCGATCGCCGCGAGGCAGGCCGCGATGATGCCGACCATCATGGCCACGCTCGCCCAGACGGGCACGTCCGCCGTCCCGAAGAAGGTCCAGCGGAAACCGCTGATCAGATACACCACCGGGTTGAACAGGGTGATCGTCCGCCACGGCTCGGCCAGCGCGCCGACCGAATAGAAGGCGCCGCCAAGGAAGGTGAGCGGGGTGACGATCATCATCGGGATGATCTGCAACTGCTCGAAATTCTGCGCCCAGATTCCGATCACGAAGCCGAGCAGGCTGAACGCGATGGTGATCAGCAGCAGGAACAGGATCATCATGCCCGGATGCGCGAGCGGCACGTCGACGAACAGGGTGGCCGTCGCAAGCGTCACCAGCGCCAGCACCATCGACTTGGTCACCGCCGCGCCGACATAGGCCAGCACCACTTCCAAGGCGCTGATCGGGGCCGACAGCAATTCGTAGATGGTGCCGGTGAACTTCGGAAAATAGATGCCGAAGCTGGCGTTGAAGATCGACTGCATGAACACGCTCAGCAGGGTCAGGCCGGGCACGATGAACGCGCCGAAGCTGATCCCCTCCATGTCCGCCATCCGCCCGCCGATGGCCGCGCCGAACACCACGAAATAGAGCGCGGTGGTGATGACGGGGGTGATCAGGCTCTGCCACAAGGTGCGCAGCGACCGCGCCATTTCGAAGCGGTAGATGGCGAGCACGCCGTGCCCGTTAAAGCCGCCATTGGTCATGCCGCGCGATCCTCGTGCACCAGCCCGACGAAGATATCCTCCAGGCTGGACTGATGGGTGGCGAGATCCTTGAAGCCGATTCCGAGGTCGCTGATCTTGCGCAGCAGCGACGGCACGCCGGTCTTCTCGGCATTGGCGTCGAATGAATAGGCCAGCACGTGGCCGTCATCCTCGATCTCGAGGTGCCATTCGCCAAGCTCCGCCGGGATAGTCGTCATCGGGTCGGATAAGGTCAGCTTGAGCGTCTTGCGCCCGAGCTTCTTCATCAATTCGCGTTTGCCCTCGACCATGATCAACTCGCCGCGGCTGATCACGCCCACGCGGTCGGCCATTTCCTCGGCCTCCTCGATATAATGGGTGGTCAGGATGATCGTCACCCCGTCGGCGCGCAGCTTGCGCACCATGTCCCACATGTCGCGGCGAAGCTCGACGTCGACCCCCGCGCTCGGTTCGTCGAGGAACAGGATATCGGGCTCGTGGCTCAAGGCCTTGGCGATCATCACGCGGCGCTTCATCCCGCCCGACAATTCCATCATCTTGGACTTGCGCTTGTCCCACAATGACAGCCGCTTGAGCAGATCCTCGATCTTGGCCGGATCGCGCGGTTTGCCGAACAGGCCGCGGCTGAAGCTGACCGTGGAAAGCACGCTTTCGAACGCGTCGGTGGTCAGTTCCTGCGGCACCAGACCGATCCGGGTGCGAGCATGCCGATAATCGGATAGGTGATCCTTGCCATCGACCAGCACTTCGCCGCCGCTTGGGGTGACGATCCCGCAGACGATGTTGATCATCGTCGTCTTGCCCGCCCCGTTGGGCCCGAGCAGCGCGAAAATCTCCCCGCGGCGAATGTCGAGATCGACGCGCCTTCAGCGCCTCGGTCCCGCTGGCATAGGCCTTGCGCAGGCCCCTGATCGACAGGATGGGGTCGCTCATTCGACCGGCCCAGGTTCCTGCGGTTTGTTGTCCTCGGCGGCCAGGCCGTGCTTCATCATCATCGGGATGTTGGCGGCGGCGAACAGGAAGGTGAGGGGGATCGCACCCCACAATTTGAACCCGACCCAGAAATCGGTGGTCGAATTGCGCCACACCGCTTCATTGAGCGAGCGCCATGACGAAGAAAAACAATGCCCAGTTGCGGCTCAGCTTGCGCCAGCCGTCATCGTCGAGCCCCGGGTAGGCGCTGCCCAGCACCATTTTGAGGAATGGCCGCCCGGTCGCCAGTCCGAACGCCAGCAGGCCCGCGACCAACGCATAATAGATGGTCGGCTTGACCTTGATGAAAGTCTCGTTCTGCAGCCAGATGGTCAGCCCGCCGAGAATGATCACCGCGACGCCCGAGAACATCAGCAGCGGCGAGATCTTGCTGTAGCGGATCTGCGAGTAGATCATTGCCGCGATCATCGCCGCCATGAACGCCGCGGTCGCGACGAAGATCTTGAGCGGGCCCGGCACCGGCGCGAGATAATTGGTCAGGAAGAAGATGATCAGCGGGCCGATATCGACCAGCAGCCGCGACCCGGCCGAGGGTTCCGCCTTTGCCGTCATGACGCCAGTCCCGCGATGGCCCGCGCCACCGCGCGCGGATCGAACGGGCGGAGGTCGTCAACACCTTCGCCGACCCCGATGGCATGGATCGGCAATCCGAATTTCTCCGCCGCTGCGACCAGGATTCCGCCGCGCGCGGTGCCGTCCAGCTTGGTCATGATCAGTCCCGTCACGCCGGCGCTCTCCTTGAATATCTCGATCTGATTGCAGGGCGTTCTGCCCGGTGGTGGCGTCGAGGACCAACAATACGTCGTGCGGCGCTTCGGGATTCAAGCGTCCCAGCACGCGCCGCACCTTGGTCAGTTCGTCCATGAGATGGGTCTTGTTCTGCAATCTTCCAGCGGTGTCGACGATCAAGGCGTCGATTCCGGTCGCGGTCGCCTGTTTGACCCCGTCGAACACGATCCCCGCCGCGTCGCCGCCTTCCTTGCCCGAGATCACCCCCGCGCCGATCCTTGTGCCCCAGATCTGCAACTGCTCGATCGCCGCCGCGCGGAACGTATCGCCCGCCGCCAGCAACACGCCATAATCCTGCTCCATCAGCAAATGGCCAAGCTTGCCGATGGTGGTGGTCTTGCCGCTCCCGTTGACCCCGATCACCAGGATGACGTGCGGGCGGGGGAAGCCCCACACGTCGAGCGGCTTGGCGACGGGCGCGAGGATCGCCTCGATCTCCTCGGCCAGGATGGTGCGAAGCCCGCGCTCGTCGAGCTGCTCGAAGCGCCGCGCGGCGATCGCGTCGCGGATCCGCTTCGACGCTTCGGGGCCGAGGTCGGAGGCGATCAGCGCCTCCTCGATGTCGTCGAGCGTCGCGGTGTCGAGCGCCTGCTTGGTTGCCAGCCCGGACAAGATTTTCGCCCAGCCGGTCAGCGGTCTTCTTGAAATCCGCCGGTCAGGCGGTCGAGCCAACTCATTCGAACATGTCCCGATCAACTGGTTGCCGTCGCGCGCGGTGATGGTCGCGTCGTGGATTGCTGCCCTTCGCCGCGCCGTTCAGGCGAACCGGCGCGTTGCTCGCCCCATGCCCGTGCCCGCGCTCGTTCTCAACCAGTACGCGCTGGCGGGTACCGACCAGGCCGTCGAGCCAGGCAGAGCGTCGCACTTCTGCCTTGGCGCGCAGGCGTGCGGCGCGGGCCTTGACGATCTCGCGCTCGACCTGCGGCATGCGCGCGGCGGGCGTGCCGGGACGGGGCGAGAAAGGGGAAGATATGCGCCGCGACGACATCGCAATCGTCGAGCAGGGCAAGCGTGTTCAACGCCGCTTCCTCGCTCTCGGTCGGGAAGCCGGCGATGAGGTCGGCGCCGATCGTCGCCTCGGGCCGGCGTGCTTGATCGCGTCGACCGTCGCCACCGCATCGGCGCGGCTGTGGCGCCGCTTCATCCGCTTGAGCATCAGATCGTCGCCCGCCTGCAGCGACAGATGGAAATGCGGCATGAGCCGCGGCTCGCCGGCGATCAGCTCGAGCAGCGCGCCGTCGATCTCGATGCTGTCGAGGCTCGACAGGCGCAGGCGCCTCAGCTCCGGCAGATCGCGCAGCAACCGCTGGCAAAGCATGCCGAGGCCGCCGGCATAATCGGTGATATCGACCCCGGTCAGCACGATCTCCTTCGCGCCGCGCGCCAGCTCGCGCTCGACCGCCGTGCGCACCTCGTCGTACGGCACCGACCGCGACGGCCCGCGCGCGGTCCAGATCGTGCAGAAGGTGCAGCGATGGTCGCACCCGGTCTGCACCGCGACGAAGCTCTTCACGCTTGTGGATCAGACCAGCGGCGGCGCGGGCGGGCAGGGCGTCGTTGCGAGTCCGCACCTCGGCCACTTCGGGCATGGCGCGAAACGTCTCCGGATCGAGCTGCGCCGCGCAGCCGGTGACAATGATCGGCCGCTCAGGGTTGCTCGCGGTGGGCGCGGCGGATCGCCTGCCGCGTCTGGCGCACCGCCTCGCTGGTCACGGCGCAGCTATTGACGATCAGCGACCCCTCGGGCGCGCCCGCCGCCATCGCCTCGCTCTCGGCGAAGTTCAGCCGGCAGCCGAGCGTGATCGTCTCGCGCACTCATGCGGCGAAGGCGTCGAGGTCGATCTGACCCGGTAAAGACAAGGGTCGCCGCGCCGCGCATCGAGATCGGTTCGCCCGGCGTCCAGCCGATGGTCAGCGATCCGCCCTTCATCGTCACCTTGACCGGCGAGGTTGCGCGCTTCGACGCGATCGCCGCCACCGCGGTCGCGCAGGCGCCGGTGCCGCAGGCCAGGGTCAGCCCGCGCCGCGCTCCCACGTGCGCAGCGTGATTCCGTCATCGCCGACGCTCGCGACATTGACGTTGATCCGTTCGGGAAAGGCCGGATCATGCTCGATCGCGGGCCCGATGCGTCGAAGGTCGACCGCGTTCGGGTCGGCGACGAAGAAGACCAGATGCGGATTGCCGACGCTGAGCGCCATCGGATGTTCGAGCGGTCCCCACGCCATCGGCAGATGCGCGGTGTCCATCGGATAAGCGAGCGGGATCGCGTCCCAGCCGAAGCTGGGCGGGGGCAGCGTCACCTCGATCTCCGTCGCCGGCCGACTTGCCTTCGACGATTCCGCCGCCGGTCTCGATCGTCGTCGCTCCGGTCAGCGCGACGACGCAGCGGGTGGCATTGCCGCAGCTTTCGACCTCGCCCCCGTCATGGTTCCAGATCCGCATCTTCACGTCGGCGACGCTCGACGGCTCGAGCAGGATCAGCTGGTCGCAGCCGATCCCCAGGTGCCGGTCGGCCAGTGCCTGGCGCAGCGCTGGTGTCATCGTCACCGTCGTCCATGCGTCCGTCGAGAATGACGAAATCATTGCCGAGGCCATGCATCTTGTGGAATTGCCGCATCACGCGCGCGACTTAGGGAGCACGTGCGGAGTCCACCGTCCAGCCGCAACAGGAGAGTGAAGTGACCAAAGCCGCGTCCGATGTCATGCAGTCCGTCCTGATCGCCGCGGTGGTCGAGGCGATCGAGGCGTTGCGCGCGAGTTCGGGCGGCCTGCCCAACAATCTGCTCCGCGACCTGCAGGGCGTCCACCGCAACGCGGCCTTCGCCGATCTGCCCAAGGCGCTGCAGGATTCGATCAACCAGAGCGTCCGCACCGCCTTCAACCAGTTATTGAAGGAAGGCTATGCGGTCGGCCCCAAGGCGAAATGCAACAGTCCCGCCCGATCGACCGGGTTCCCGTCCAGGACCGCCGGGCCCCCACCGAGCGCCGCTTTCCGCGCTCCGGGCCCGGCCGACGCGGCCCAGGCGACCGCCCCGGTGGTGGACCGGGCCGGGGACCGCGCCCAGGGGGCAAGCCCAAACCTTGACCTCCACGCCCCTCCCGCGTAGGGGCCGCTTCGTCTAACGACACACATTGATTGGGCGCGTCCACGGATGCACGCTGGCCGGCGAGGTTTCGCCCGCCGGCGTTTTGTTCGTTTTTGCGCCCGTGCGACGAGGAATTTGAATGTTCGACAGCCTGAGCGATCGCCTGGGCGGCGTCTTCGACAAGCTCCGCGGCCGCGGCGCGCTGTCCGAGGACGACGTGCGCGCGGCGATGCGCGAAGTGCGCGTCGCGCTGCTCGAGGCCGACGTCGCGCTGCCGGTGGCGCGCGATTTCGTCGACCAGGTGACCGAGCAGGCGATCGGGCAGGAGGTCATCCGCTCGGTCACGCCGGGCCAGATGGTCGTCAAGATCGTCAACGACGCGCTGGTCGAGATGCTCGGCGGCGAGACGTGCCGAGCTCAACCTCGACGTCAATCCGCCGGCGGTGATCATGATGGTCGGCCTGCAGGGCTCGGGCAAGACGACGACCACCGCCAAGCTCGCCAAGCGCCTGACCGGAAGCGCGAGCGCAAGAAGGTGCTGATGGCGTCGCTCGACGTCGCCCGCCCGGCGGCGCAGGAGCAGCTCGCGGTGCTCGGCGCGCCAGGCCGAGGTCGACGACGCTGCCGATCGTCGCCGGCCAGTCGCCGGTCGAGATCGCCGAGCGCGCGCTCCAGTCGGCGAAGCTGCAGGGCTTCGACGTCCTGCTGCTCGACACCGCCGGCCGCCTCCACGTCGACGACGCGCTGATGGCCGAGATGAAGGCGGTCGCCGGCGTCTCCAGCCCGACCGAGACGCTGCTGGTGGTCGACAGCCTGACCGGGCAGGACGCGGTCAATGTCGCCAAGGGCTTTGCCGGCGAGGTCGAGCTGTCCGGCGTCATCCTGACCCGCATGGACGGCGATGCGCGCGGCGGCGCGGCGCTCGTCGATGCGCGCGGTCACCGGCAAGCCGATCAAGTTCGCCGGCACCGGCGAGGCGATCGACGCGCTCGAGGCGTTCCACCCGAGCCGCGTCGCCGGCCGCATCCTCGGCATGGGCGACGTCGTCAGCCTGGTCGAGCGCGCCGCCGAGACGATCCAGGTCGAGGATGCCGAGAAGCTCGCGCGCCAAGATGGCCAAGGGCAAGTTCGACCTCGACGACCTGCGCATGCAGATCGGCCAGATGCAGCGCATGGGCGGGCTCGGCGCGCTGGCCGGCATGATGCCCGGCATGAAGAGGCCTGCGCGAAGCGCCGGCATGGCCGACGACAAGGCGCTGGTCCGGCTGGAGGCGATGATGGCTCGATGACCGCCAAGGAGCGCGCGCCGGCCCGAACATCATCAACGCCAAGCGCAAGATCCGCATCGCCAAGGGCAGCGGGCACCACCGTGCAGGAGGTCAACAAGCTGCTCAAGATGCACCAGGAAATGGCCGGCGCGATGAAGCGGCTCAAGAAGATGGGCGGCTTCGGCAAGCTGGCGGCGATGTTCGGCGGCGGCGGCGGCATGGAGAAGGCGCTCGGCGCGGATGGCGCCCGGCGGCGGTCGCCCGGCGGCTGCCCGGCCTTCCCGGGCTGGGCGGCGGCCGGTTCAACCTTCCGCCCGGTTTCGACAAATTCTCTAAGAAATAGATCTAACGATTCAACTGAAAGGAATATCAAATGGCAGTTGCAATTCGTCTGGCCCGTGGCGGCTCCAAGAAGCGTCCTTATTATCGCATCGTCGTGGCCGACAGCCGCAACGCGCGCGATGGCCGCTTCATCGAGAAGATCGGCACCTATAATCCGCTGCTCGCCAAGGATTCGCCCGACGCGCGTCAAGCTCGACGCCGACCGCATCTCGCATTGGCTGAGCGTCGGCGCGCAGCCGTCGGACCGCGTCGCCCGCTTCCTCGATGCCGCCGGCATCCGCGAGCGCGCCGCGCGCAACAACCCGAACAAGGGCGAGCCGGGCGAGAAGGCCAAGGAGCGCGTCGAAGAGCGCGCCGAGCAAGGCCGCTGCCGCCGAGGAAGCCGCCGCCGCTGCCGCTGCCGCACCCGCGCCCGAGGAGCCTGTGGCCGAGGAAGAAGCGCCGGCGGAAGTCGCCGCCGAAGCGACTCCGGACACCGTCGAAGCGCAGGAAGAGGCCCCGGCCGACGCTGCCGACCTGCCGCCGGAAGAGCCGGTCGCCGCCGAAGCCGCCGTCGAAGCCTCGGCTGGCGAAGACAGCCCGCCGAAGCCGTCGATCCCGTTGCCGTCGAAGCCGCCGAGGAAGCCTCGGCTGGCAACGAAGCCAATGAGGCCAATGAAGCGACGCCGAACAGCGACGCCGGCGACGATGCCGACGCCGCCGACTGGCGAGAGCGCGCAGGAGCCCGCCGAAGGCGCCGACGAAGACGCGAAGGCGTAACTCAGCATGACGTCACCGGCGACCGCGAAGCGCGTCGCGCTCGCCGCGGTCGCCGGGGCGCATGGCGTGCGCGGGCGAGGTGCGCCTGAAGCTGTTCGGCGACGGCATCGACAGCCTCGCCCGCCAGCCCACGCTGACCGTCGGCGGGCAGCCGCTCGAGCTCAAGGACGTCGCGAGCGCGGCAACAAGGCGCGCGATCGCGCGGTTCGACGGCGTCGCCGACCGCGACAGCCGCCGAGGCATTGCGCGGCTCACTGGTCGAGATCGACCGCGACGCGCTGCCGCCGCTCGACGAGGGCGAATATTATCATGCCGACCTGATCGGCCTGCCGTGCGTCGATCGGCGACGGCGACGTCGCTCGGCACGGTCGTCGCGATCGAGAATTTCGGCGCGGGCGACGTTGCTCGAGATCGAAAAGCCCGACGGCAAGCGCTCGCTGATCCCGTTCCGCGACGGCGATCGCCGACCTCGTGCGACGGCAGGATCGTCCTCGACCCCGACTTCCTCGCCTGATTAGCGCACGAAGCGGCCGCTGCTTTGGCCAGATCGTTGCGGATCGTGGTCGCGGCGACCCCGCCTTCGCCCATCGCATGGCTGATCTGGTCGAGCCCGATCACCACGTCGCCCGCGGCGTAGAGGCCGGGGACGCTGGTGCGCTGGTGGCTGTCGACCAGGATGCAGCAGTCGGCGCTCAGCTCGCGCGCCCAGCATCTCGGCCAGTTGCGTATGCGTGTCGCTGCCGAGCGCGGGATAGACGCTGTCGAAGGTGAAATGCCCTTCGGCGGTATCGATCGCGATGCAGTCATCCATCGCCGCGACGCCTTCCGCCGGGCCGTCGACGCGTCTCGATCCCAGCTTCCTCGAGCCGCGCGCTGGTCCTCGGCGAGTCGATGGCGGCCTTGTCGGGCGCGATCAGCGTCACGTCGGCGGTGAAGCTGCGCAGGAAGATCGCCTCGGTGACCCCGTGCTTGCCCGATGCCGATCACCGCCGACCTTCTTGTCGGTCACTTCATAGCCGTCGCAGATCGGGCAATAGCGGATCAGCCCCGCGCGCCAGCGCCTCGTCGTGCAGCGCCTCGTCCATCGGCGGGCGGCGGTTGGTCACGCCGGTGGCCAGCAGCACGCTGCGCGCGGTGACGGAGCCCGACCCCCATGTCGGCGGCGAACTGGCCGTCGTCGCATCGCGATCGAGCTTGGTGACCTGGCCGGTCGACGATCGTCGCGCCATATTGCTGCGCCTGCGCGCGCATCCGCTCGAGCAGTTCGTTGCCGCTGATCCCGTCGGGAAAGCCGGCATGATTGTGCGTGCACGGGATCCACGCGGCGCGGCTGTTGCCGCCGTCGACGACGAGGATGTCGAGGTGATAAGCGCGCGAGATAGATCGCCGCGGTCAGCCCGGCCGGGCCGCCGCCGATCATCAGGCAATCGAGAAGTTGGTGGTCCATCGCTCGCCCAATGCCGGGCATGGCGCGCGAGTTCCGCTTGGGGTAGGGCGCGCCGCCATGACCTTCGCCGCCACCGTCCTGACGCTCTACCCGGAGATGTTTCCCGGGCCGCTCGGCATGTCGCTCGCCGGGCGCGCGCTGGCGCGAGGGGACGTGGTCGCTCGACGCCGTGCAAATCCGCGATTTCGCGACCGACAAGCACCGCACGGTCGACGACACGCCGGCCGGCGGCGGGGCGGGGATGGTGCTGCGCGCCGACGTGCTCGCCGCGGCGGTCGATCGATGCCGTCGCGCGACGGCCGGCCCGATGCTCGCCATGACCCCGCGCGGCAAGCCGCTCACCCAGGCGCGCGTCCGCGAGCTGGCGGCGGGCCCGGGCGTGATCATCCTGTGCGGCCGGTTCGAGGGGTTCGACGAGCGGATCTTCGAGGCGCGCGCCGATCGAGCAGGTGTCGATCGGCGACTATGTCCTGTCGGGCGGCGAGCTCGGCGGCGCTGGTCCTGCTCGATGCTTGCATTCGGCTGCTTCCCGGCGTAATGGGCGCGGCCTCCAGCGGTGACGAGGAGAGCTTCGAAACGGGGCTTCTCGAATATCCGCACTATACCCGACCTGTCGAATGGGAAGGGCGCACGATCCCCGAAGTGCTGCGATCGGGGGATCATGCGAAGATCGCGGCGTGGCGACAAGACCAGGCGCCGAGACGACACACGGTTACGCGGCCGGACCTTTGGGAGCGTCATGGGGGCGCTCGGGACCAGCCTGCCTCTGGTGCGCAGCGACGAAGATTAAGGACCAAGGACAATGAACCTCATCCAGACGCTCGAGGCCGAAGCGATCGCAGGCCCTGACCGAACGCAAGACGATCCCCGAATTCCGCCCCGGCGACACGCTGCGCGTCGGCGTGCAGGTCGTCGAAGGCGAGCGCACCCGCGTCCAGAACTTCGAAGGCGTGTGCATCGCCCGCTCGAACAAGGGCATCGGCTCCAACTTCACCGTCCGCAAGATGTGGTTCGGCGAAGGCGTCGAGCGCGTCTTCCCGCTCTATTCGCCGAACATCGACAGCATCGAGGTCGTCCGCCGCGGCGTCGTGCGTCGTGCCAAGCTCTATTACCTGCGCGGCCGCACCGGCAAGTCGGCGCGTATCGCCGAGCGTCGCGACACGCGTCCGACGCCAAGGGCAGCGAGACAGAGCGACAGCCAAGCGCCACAGTTGGCCGAACGGCTTGAAAGCGGCCGGGCTTTCCGACAGGAAGGACCGGCCGTTTTCGTGTTATCGCCAGCTGATCGAGGAAGATGAACATGGGTTATCGGGTCGTCGTCGTCGGCGCGACCGGCAATGTCGGGCGCGAAATGCTCGAACATCCTCGCCGAGCGCGAATTCCCGATCGACGAGGTCGCCGCGGTCGCCAGCGTCGCGCTCGACCGGCGACGAGATCGAGTTCGGCGACACCGGCAAGATGCTCAAGGTCCAGAATATCGAGCATTTCGATTTCGCCGGCTGGGACATCGCGCTGTTCGCGGTCGGGTCGGAGGTCGACGAAGATCTACGCGCCCAAGGCGGCCGCGGCGGGCTGCGTCGTGATCGACAACTGCTCGCTCTACCGCATGGACCCCGACGTGCCGCTGATCGTGCCCGAGGTGAACCCCGACGCGATCGACGGCTATACGCGGCGCAACATCATCGCCAACCCCAACTGCTCGACCGCGCAGATGGTCGTGGCGCTGAAGCCGCTGCACGATGCCGCGACGATCAAGCGCGTCGTCGTCGCGACCTATCAGTCGGTCTCGGGCGCGGGCAAGGCGGGCATGGACGAGCTGTTCGAGCAGAGCCGCGACATCTTCGTCGGCGACAGCGCCGAGCCGAGCAAGTTCACCAAGCAGATCGCGTTCAACGTCATCCCGCACATCGACGGCTTCCTCGACGACGGCTCGACCAAGGAAGAATGGAAGATGGTGGTCGAGACCAAGAAGATCCTCGATCCCGAAGATCAAGGTCACCGCGACCTGCGTGCGCGTGCCGGTGTTCGTCGGCCATTCGCGAAGCGATCAACATCGAGTTCGAGAACGAGATTTCGGCCGAAGCAGGCGCAGGACATCCTGCGCGAGGCGCCGGGCATCATGCTCGATCGATAAGCGCGAGGACGGCGGCTACGTCACCCCGGTCGAATGCGTCGGCGACGTATGCGACCTTCGTCAGCCGCGTGCGCGAGGATCCGACGGTCGAGAACGGCCTGGCGCTGTGGTGCGTGTCGCGACAATCTGCGCAAGGGCGCGGCGCTCAACGCGGTGCAGATCGCCGAGCTGCTCGGCCGCCGGCACCTGAAGAAGGCCGCCTAGGGCGCGTCGGCCCACTGCCGCAGCAAATTCTGCTGGATGACCAACAGCCGGGCATGGGCCGCTGGATCAAGACGCTCGCGTTCGGCGCGGGCCAGGGTGCCTAGTTCGGCCACCATGCCGCGCCGCGCGGAATCGGCGATGCGGCTCTGGATGAAGGTGAATGCGGACAATCGCTCGCCCCGCGTTACCGGCTCGACCGCGTGCGGCATGGTCGCGGGGTAGAGGATGGCGTGGCCCGCGGGCAGTCGGAAGGCGGTCTTCACATCGCCGTCGTGGATTACCAGCGCGCCGCCGTCATAGCTCTCCGGATCGGCGAGGAAGATCGTGCAGGCGAGGTCGTTGCGCAGCGTCTCCGCGCCAAGGTGGATAAACGCATTGTCGCCGTGCAGCGCATAGGCCATTCCCGGCGCGTAGCGGCTGAGCAGGGGCGGCGCGACCATCACCGGCAGCGCGAAATCGTTGAATGCCGGACTGGCCTTGAGCGCATCGGCGAGCATCCGCCCGCTTTCGTCGCGCGCCGTGCCGGGCTCGATCTGCCGGTTGTTCTTGCCGGTGTTGGTCGGATTGGTCGAGCGACCGTCGACCCAGTTCGCCGAGCTCGCCAGCGCCACCAGCCGCGCCACCTGACCGGCATCGAGTAATGGAAACAGGCGGATCATCGTCATTCCCCCGAACTACCGGCGCAACCCAAGCATGAAGCAGGGTCGCCGGCAAATGCCGCAGCCATTGCGCCACGCGATGGGGCGGCTAGTCTGGGCGCAAGAACAGGGAGCTCAACCATGCGCATAACCATCCCCATCGCCGCATTCGTGCTGCTCGCCGCCTGCCAGCAATCGCCCGAGCAGGCGAAGCTGGAGCCGGTCACGCAGAAGCAGGCGGAAACGATCATCGAGGCCACCGAGAAGAGCTACACCTCGGGCGACGCGAACCAGATCATGGCGCATTATGCCGACGGCGCGGTGATGTTCGACCAGGGGCTCTTGGCGCCGGTTGCCGACCGCCAGCTACAGACCAAGCTGACCCAGGGCTTTGCCGCGACGCAGCCGCGGGACTTCACCGTCGCCAACCGCGCCATCCAGTTGCTTGACGGCGACACGTTCGTCGCGTCGGGCGTGACCAGCTTCACCATCCAGCTCGGCCAGGCCCGCCAGCCGGTCCGCGCCCGCTTCACCCAGGTATACCAGCGGCAGGGCGACGGCACCTTCAAGATCGCCCACGAACATATGTCGGCCCCGCCCGCGGGATCGCCGATGCCATGAGCGAGAAGATGACCGGCGGCTGCGCTTGCGGGCGGATCCGGTTCGAGGCCGAGATCGACAGCGACGAGGCCTATCTGTGCCATTGCCGGATGTGCCAGCGGGCAAGCGGCAATGTCAGCCTGGCGATGAAGAATGTGCCGCAGGAGGCGGTGCGCTGGAGCCATGAGCCCGACTGGTACCGAAGCTCGCCCATCGCCCAGCGGCCCTATTGCGCGGCCTGCGGCACCTCGCTCGGCTTCCGCTACGACGAGGATACCGACAAGATGGACCTCACCGTCGCCGCGTTCGACGATCCGTCGCGGTTCGCGCCGACCAGCCACTTCGGCGCGGAGAGTTTGCACGAGGCGTGGATCGATACGAGCAAATTGCCGCGCACCCGCACCGACGAATATCAGCGGCTGGTGGACCGGTGGGCGAAGGCGGGGGCGAAGCCGCCGGCGTAGTGCCGGTGCAGACGTCTGCTCACGACCCATGATCGCCATTTAGCAGCCTGTCCGCTTTCGACCCATTGCGGACATTCGGAAATGCGAGGCTTATGCCTTAATCAGTCGTCGAAACTCACTGTCGTTGGAACCCCGTCGACAAAATAAACTGTCAGGATCGGCCCTTTGTCGGCATCGATCTCGAATGACATGTTCCAAGGGCTTTTGATGTCACCGTCGAGTGAAAGCCCTGCGCCGCCCCATGCAAGATCATGAAAGCGACTTTCCAAACCAAAATCGCGAAGTCGGCTAAGCAATAGAGGCTTGGCCAATTCCGCCAAAGTCTCTTGGGTCAGGTAGATCCACTGCCAAAGCCGAACTTGACCATCCGACGGGCCATCAGCGTTTGCATCAAAAAAGATCCCGACGCTCCCCTTGGAAGTCACCAAATCACGGGACGTTTCCCAAAAGTAGGTTCCATCGTCATTGACGAGCGTGGCTTCTATCCTTCCAAAGACGGGGTGCTCAATTGTCGGTAGCGAAACTTTCTTTCGCCGAAGCCATCGGAGAATTGACATTCGCGAACAGGTAACTGCCGAGAATGAGAGACCGGTTAACGCA
>CAVYJV010000004.1:0-34875 GCA_963768955.1 uncultured Alphaproteobacteria bacterium | reverse complement strand
GCCGCGCCGCCGGGGATATGCCCGGCAAGGCTGTCGATATTGCCGGCAATCCGGCGGCGGGCTTCGTCGCGGCCGAGCTTGTGCGGCAAATCGACGTTGATCGGGCGTTGCATCGCGCCAAGATGCGGCCGCCCCCGTTGCTTTTCAATGGCGCACGGGTTCTGATGCGCCATGCGCTGGTTCCTCGCCCTGCTAGTATTGCTTGCCACGCCCGCTGCGGCGCAGGCGCAATCCTTCAATCCGGCCGCGGACTATGTCACCGCCGGTCAGGACGAACCCGGCTATCGCGCGTGGATCAGCGCGAACCCGGTACGACCGATACGGGTCAGCGCATTTAACGATTATCTCGTGACGAACGGCGTCGGCGGGGTGGCGCCAACATGGCAACTGCTCCGCACCGCGAGCGATTGGCAGACGTGCAACGACCAGCCGTTCGAGGTTCCGCCGACGAACATTGGCCCAATATTGTCGCCGGCACTTCGGTTCATCGGCGCCTTCATTGAGCCGGTGATCGGCGATGTCGAACCCGTCTCGGCCTACCGCAACCCCTCGCTGAACGTCTGTGCCAAGGGTGCGCGCCACATCGACCCACTTGACTGGTGGCGCGATCGACATGGTGCCGACGCGCCGGTGGCCCGTGAAGCGCTGATGGATCGCCTGTGCCGGGTCCAGCTCGACAAGGGGTCATGGAACGTCATCGGCCTCGGCTTCTACAAGGGGCTGCGCTTCCACATCGATGCACGCAAAGTTCGCGAATGGGGAACGGCGGGCGCCTCCGGCGGCTATGGCTGCGCACCGTTCTTCCGAAGACGCCCTGCCTTTTGCGAGCCGGCACCCAATCCCGTGCCGGCCGCACCCGACGATGGCGACGCATCTAGGGACGAAAGCCTTGTGTTGTCGCCTAACACACCACATCCTTGCCAACGCGAGGATTTTATGGACTTTCGACAAACTCACCGACCGCGCACGCGGTTTCCTGCAGGCGGCGCAGACCATTGCGGTGCGCGAACATCATCAACGGATGACGCCTGCCCATTACGTCAAGGCCTTGCTCGACGACGAACAGGGCATGGCGGTCGGGTTGATCAACGCGGCGGGCGGCAATTCCGAGGCGGAGCGCGGCGCGCCGTCGATGCACTGGTGACGAAGCAGCCGGCGTGACCGGCGGCGGCGCGACCAGCGCGCCGGGTGTCGACGGCGACCTTCTGCGGCTGCTCGACAGCGCACAGGACATAGCCACCAAGGCCAGCGACAGCTATGTCACCGTCGAGCGGATCCTGCTGTCTTTCGCCTGGCCAAGGGCACGCCGGTCGGTGACGCGCTAGCCAAGGCCGGGCTGACCCCCCAGGCGCTCAACGCCGCGATCGACAAGCTCCGCGGCGGCCGCACCGCCGACACGCAAGGGTCGGAAGACCGCTACGACGCGCTCAAGAAATATGCCCGCGACCTCACCGAGGTGGCGCGCGAGGGCAAACTTGATCCGGTGATCGGTCGCGACGAGGAAATTCGCCGCACCATCCAGGTGCTCGCCCGCCGTACCAAGAACAATCCCGTGCTGATCGGCGAGCCGGGGGTTGGCAAGACCGCCATCGCCGAGGGTCTCGCCCTCCGCATCGCCAATGGCGATGTCCCCGATGGGCTCAAGGACCGCAAGCTGATGAGCCTCGACATGGGCGCGCTCATCGCCGGCACCAAGTTCCGCGGCGAATTCGAAGAACGGCTGAAGGGCGTGATCGACGAGGTCAAGCAGTCGGCGGGCGACATCATCCTGTTCATCGACGAGATGCACATGATCGTCGGCGCTGGAAAGGCCGAAGGGTCGATGGACGCCGGCAATCTGCTGAAACCCGCTCTGTCGCGCGGCGAATTGCACGTCATCGGCGCCACCACGCTCGACGAATATCGCAAGCATATCGAAAAGGACGCCGCGCTCGAACGCCGCTTCCAGCCAGTGATCGATCGGCGAACCGACGGTGCCCGACACCATTTCCATCCTGCGCGGGCTGAAGGAGAAATACGAACTTCACCACGGTGTCCGCATCACCGACGCTGCGCTGGTCGCCGCGGCGACGCTGAGCAACCGCTACATCGCCGACCGCTTCCTGCCGGACAAGGCGATCGATCTGATGGACGAGGCCGCCAGCCGTCTGCGGATGGAGGTCGAATCCAAGCCCGAGGAAATCGAGAATCTCGACCGGCGGATCATCCAACTGAAGATCGAGCGCGAGGCGCTGAAGAAGGAAAGCGACTCGGCCTCGAAGGATCGCCTCGCCGCGCTCGAAGGCGAACTCGCCAATCTCGAACAATCCTCGTCCGAGCTCACCTCCCGCTGGCAGGCGGAAAAGGAAAAGATCGGCGCCGAGGCCGAGTTGAAGGCCCAGCTCGACGCGGCGCGGATCGAGCTCGAGCAGGCGCAGCGCGGCGGCGACCTCGGCCGCGCGGGCGAGCTCCAGTACGGCCGCATCCCCGAGCTCGAGAAGAAGCTCGCCGACGCCGCGGTCGCGTCGAAAGGCGCGATGCTGCGCGAGGAAGTCACCGACCAGGACATTGCGTCGGTGGTCAGCCGCTGGACCGGGGTTCCGGTCGAACGCATGCTCGAGGGAGAGCGCGAGAAACTGATCAACATGGAGTCCGCGATCGGCGCCCGCGTCATCGGTCAGGCCGATGCGGTCAAGGCCGTTTCCGCCGCCGTCCGCCGCGCCCGCGCCGGACTTCAGGACCCGGGCCGCCCGCTCGGCTCCTTCCTTTTCCTCGGCCCGACGGGGGTCGGCAAGACCGAATTGACCAAGGCGCTGGCCGGCTTCCTGTTCGACGACGAGCACGCGATGGTCCGCATCGACATGTCCGAATATATGGAGAAGCACAGCGTCGCGCGGCTGGTTGGCGCCCCGCCGGGCTATGTCGGCTACGAGGAAGGCGGCACGCTGACCGAAGCGGTCCGCCGCCGCCCCTACCAGGTCGTCCTGTTCGACGAGGTCGAAAAGGCCCACGCCGACGTATTCAACATCCTGCTCCAGGTGCTCGACGACGGCCGCCTGACCGACGGCCAGGGCCGCACGGTCGATTTCGCCAACACGATCATCATCCTCACCTCCAACCTCGGCAGCCAGTATCTCGCGTCGCTCGGCGAGGATGAGGATGTCGCCAAGGTCGAGAGCCAGGTGATGGAAATCGTCCGCGGCCACTTCCGCCCCGAATTCCTCAACCGGCTCGACGAGATCATCCTGTTCCACCGCCTGTCGGCCAGCCACATGGCGCCGATCGTCGACATCCAGGTGGCCCGCCTCCAGCGGCTGCTCGACGAGCGCAAGATCAGGCTCGACCTGACCGACGCCGCGCGGCTGTGGCTGGGGCGCGTCGGCTACGATCCGGTCTACGGCGCGCGCCCGCTCAAGCGCGCGGTGCAGAAATATCTGCAGGACCCGCTGGCCGACGCCATCCTTGCCGGCAAAGTCCATGACGGCGCGACGGTCAAGGTCGACGAAGGCGACGGTGCGCTGAGCCTGACCCCCGCCTGAGCCATTTGCCCATCAAGCCTTTGACGCGATTGGCGCGAGCGGGCATGATCGTGCCCGACAAAAGGCTCATTCATGGGGTGGATCATGGCGCGTATTTCGATGGTGCTCGGCGGCTTGGCGATTGGCGCGTTGGCGATGGCGGCCCCCGCGTCGTCCAGGACTCAGCCGCTGGCGGCGGCCCCGCCACCCAAGATCTTCCAGGACGTGGTGCAATGTCGCGCGATCGCCGACGCGGCCGAGCGCCTTGCCTGCTTCGACCGCAGCGTCGGCGCCCTTGCCGCGGCCCAGGCGAGCAAGGATCTCTACGTCGCCGACAAGGAAGCGATGCGCGAGGCCCGGCGCGGCCTGTTCGGATTCTCGCTACCCAAGGTGAAGATTTTCGGTGACGAGGATATGGCCGACGAGGTCGACCGGATCGAGACCACCATCGCCAGCGTCCGCGAAGGGCAGAAGGGCTATGTCTTCACGCTCAAGGACGGCGCGGTATGGCGGCAGACCGACGGCGCCTATCTCGACCAGCCCAAGGCAGGTGCCAAGATCCGCATCCGGCGCGCGGCGCTGGGCAGCTTCTTCGGCAGCGTCGAGGGACAGCCCGGTTTCCGCATCGAGCGACTCAACAATTGAGGCCGCGGCGGTGTAGGGCCGCCTCATCATGATCAATCCCGCCGACGTCCCGATGCAGTTGCAGCGCGCGCAGGGCCTGTTTCAGGCGCGGCGCGGGGCGGAGGCCTGGACCGCGATCGCGCCGCTCAGGCCCGCGATCGACGGCCACGGTCAGGCATTGCGGCTTTACGCCATGATTGCGCAGGGCATTGGGCGGATCGACGAGTCGGCCGAGGCGCTCAGGCGGATCATCACGATCGAAGGCGAACCGCCCGAGATCATCGGCGCGCTCGCCGACACTGCTCGGCAAGGCCGGGCGCCACGACGAGGCCCTGGCGCTATGGACGCGTCTGGTCGCGCTCCACCCGCACGCCGCCGATGCCCATCTCAACCGCGCTGTGACCGCCACCAACGCCGGCCAGCACGCATTGGCGGTCGCCGCCGCCACCGAAGGGCTGGCCCGCTTTCCCGGCCACGCCCGGCTGCTCGCCACCAGGGCGATGGCGCTGCAAGAATGTCGGGCAACTCGACGAGGCTTTGGCGGAATTCGATCTGGCCATCGCCGCCGACCCCGACCGCGCGCTGACCCGGCACAACCAGGCCGTGACCCTGCGCGCGGCGTGCCGTTTCGACGAGGCCTGCGCGGCTTATGCCAAGGCCGAGCGACTGGGCATGAAAGGCGCGCAGTTCTTCAGTCGAACTGGGCGGCGGCGGCACTTGAGGCGGGCGAGTCGACGAGGCGGCTGAGCCTCTACCGGCGGGCCCTGGACGATGCATCCGACCCGACGAATGCCTCGCGCAGAGGGCTGACCCGGCTGCAGATCGAGTATCGCGACGGCGAGAGTGCCTTCGACCATTATGCCGGCATGGGCGCGGCAGGCCAATCGATCCCCGACCTGGACCGACTGGGTCGATCGCCCTGACCGTCCAACAACGTCATCGCCGAAGCGGCCGCCGCGCGGGCGCGAGGGGCTGATGTCACTTCGGCCCGACCCGATCTCGGTCTGCTGCACGACCGAATTCGCCGCGGGAATCACCGGCGACGCGTCCAGCGTCGCTCGAGGAATTCGAACGTCATGCCGCCAGCGATCGGCGACGATGCCATGTCGCCTGGTTGCGTCGAGCCCAGCTCGCGCTTGCGGGCCGGTCGCCATCGCGCTGGCGGCCGAATTGCGCCGAAGCCTATCACCGCTGCTTTCCCGGCGACCAGATCGGCTGGTCGTTGTCTTGCGCTCGCCTGGCGACTGCTCGACGACCCGCGCGAGCACTGGCTGTGCGATTATCGACCGACTGGTGATGGTCACCGACGTTCCCTCCCCGGACGGCACGTGCCCGCGGATGACTTACGCGCCGTGCAGTCGCCGCCGCGCTCGACCCGCTGCACCAGACGCTGGCCGCGCCCGGCGACCAGTCCCTGCGCGACGGCACGCAGACCAGCGGCGCACTGTTCGACCGGCCTGACCCCGACATCCAGCGCTTTCGCGCAGCGGTGATCGACGCCGCGGCGGCGGACGGATCGCCAGCCTGCCCGACGATCCGGACCATCCGTTCCTTCGCCGAAAATCGACGGTCTGTCGATCTTCGGCAGCTGGTCGGTGCGGCTCGCGGGCGGCGGCGGGCACCATGTCCGCATTTCCATGGCCATGGCTGGATGAGCTCGGCCTATTATGCCCGCCTGCCCGAAGCGACGACGACGACGCGCGGAACGGCATGAGGGCTGGATCGAGTTCGGTCGGCCGCCGGACGATGTTCGATCTGGACCTCGACGCCGCGCCGGGTGGTCGAGCCCACGGTCGGGCGGCTGGTCCTGTTCCCGTCCTATCTGTGGCACGGGACGATTCCGTTCGCGTGCCGGGCCGGCGACCGGCTGACGGCGGCGTTCGACTTCCTGCCGACGCTAATCCTCGCTAGAATTCGCCGATCGGTCCGGGATCGCCGCGGTGCCGGCGACCGCGGCATTCGCTACAGTCCACGCGAGCACAAAAAAGCGGCGGGAGATTGCTCTCCCGCCGCCAGTTTCGATCAGTCGTCGGATCGAAGACTACATCTTCACCTTGGCCTGGATCGTGAAGTAACGGCCCAGGATGACCGGGTTCCAGTAAGCCACGTCGGTGCCGCCTTCAGCGAAGTAGCCGCCGACAGTCTTCTTGGCCTTCTGGTTGAACATGTTCTGGACGATGCCGGTCAGCTCGAAGTTGTCGCCAATCTTCTTGCGCAGCGACAGATCGAAGTAGCTCAGACCGGGGACATCCGGAGCGCAATCGTCGCCGCGACCAGAATGCACCGTCCTGAACGTCCGACTGCCAGTTCCACCGCACCTGGGCGGTGAAGCTCGGGCTGTCGTAAGCCACCGTCAGCGTCGACTTCCACTCGGGGAAGGTGCCGCCGATGCCGCCGAAGCCAACGCCGAGCCAATTCGCCACCGCCGAAGTCGAGGTGGTCGAGCCAGCTGATCAGCTCCTGGACCCGCAGGCGGCCCGGGATGTTGATGCCGAGGTCCGCGAACGGAACGACCAAGTTGAGCGAGCCGTCGACACCGCTGGTCTTGAACGGGGTATCGTCGTTCACGATCGCCGTGTTGACCGCATCGATCTGACCCGTGGTCTGGTTACGCGTCGATACGCGCGCAGGCCGCCGCGATCACCGTTGAAGCACGCGTTGATGTAGAATTGCGCGCCCTGGGTGCTGATGACGTCCTTGATCTTGATGTTGTAATAATCGATCGTCGCCGAGAAACGGCCCAGACCGAGGTTCGGAGTCAAGACCGCACCGATCGTGTAGGTGCTTCGCGGTTTCTTCCGCCAGACCCGGGTTGACCGAACGCGAACGCCTGGACCTGGGTGTTGTTCTGGCTGAAGCCCGGCGAAGTTGAACGCCGGAGCCTGCGCCTGGCAGATCGCCAGTTCGGCGGCACGTCGGAGTCACGCACGGATCGACGTAGGACGGGAAGCCCTGGTCGCCGTTCTGGAACAGTTCGACGATCGACGGCGCACGGGCCGCCTTGTTGTAGACACCGCGGAACTTCAACCAATCGACCGGCGACCACTGTGCGCCGAGCTTCCAGTTGAACAGGCCGCCAACCGACGAATAGTCGGAGTAGCGGGCACCCGCTTCGACCGACAGTTCGTGGAAGAACGGCATGTCGGCCAGGATCGGTACGCGAACTTCGCCGTAGACTTCCTTGATCTTGACCTTGCCCTTCTGGTTCTGGACGGCGTTGAAGCCGTAGATGTTGCCGGTGCGCTGGGCGTCATCGACGACCACTTCACCGCGATCGGTGCGCGACTTCGGCGCCGATCGCGATGCCGACCGGACCGGCAGGCAGTTCGAACAGGTTGCCGGTGATGTTGCCGGCGATACGAACCTGGTCGAACTGAGCGACGCTCCGGGGTGTCGACCCGGACGAAGCTGAGCATGTCGGGCATCGAGCGTGTTCGGACCGAAGATGTCGAGCGGCACGCAACCCGGCAGCGACGCCCAGCCGGGCAGTTGTTCAGGCCCTTCGCGTCACGGCCGTCGTTGTTGATGTTACCCTTGGCTTCGATGTTCGCCGTGGTCTTGCCGTAGCTGGCCGTGAGCATCCCAGTTGAAGCCGTGCCGTCAGCGGACCCGAAAGCGTGCCGCGGAGAGTGGCGTTCTTCGAGTTGTAGATGCCGATACGCGGACCGGTCTCCGAAGAAACGACGGTTGTAGATGAACGGCGCTGCTCGGGTTCGGACGGCTGTTCGAGTGCCGCCAGAAGATCTGGGTGGCACGAAACGCCGACGCCGCACAGCAGCCGCCAGTCGAGCGGATGTAAGCGTGTTCGACCGGAACGATGATGCCGGTCGCCGGGGTCGGAGCCAGGTTCACCTCTGCTGCGAGTTGACGTAGTTGGCGATCACCTTGACGCGGATCGAATTCGTGATGTCGTAACGGCGCCGTGGTGGTGATGCTGAAGCGCTTGTACGGCGTCACGAGATAGTTGTGCGGGTTGAAGTTGTACCGGCTCGAGCCGATCGAACGGTCGGCGAATGGCGCACAGAGCCCGTCCAACGTTACGCGGGGTCAGCTGGCCGGCGTCGTTGAACGACAGGTTGCCGCCATTGACGGCACCGCCCGCGATGCCGTCGCAGTTGGTGTCGGTGTTACCCGCACCGAACGTGCCCGGCAGCAGCGCTGCACAGGCCCGTGAACGGGTTGGCAGCGTTGTTGGCGATCCAGCCCCAGGGCGGAGTGGCCGAGCCGCCGAGCGAAAGCGAAGAAGCCGTTCGCGCCAACTGGCTCGAAGCACTGGCCGGGGTCAGGTGGTCAGGAACGAAAGTACGGCGCTCGTGACGTGTCGTAGTCGTAATAGACGACGCCGGCGTCGCGGGTGACGTCCGATCGCCCTGGCCGACGGCATCGCGGGTGTAGTAGCTCGCGTAGACGGTCATGTTGCCGCGGTCGTCGGCGAAGTTGCCGCCGAGCAGGCCCTGGATGTTGAACGATCGCACCGTCGCCGTGCTCAGTGATGCCGTAGTGCGACGTCATTTCGAGGCCCTCGAAGTTGTCCTTGAGGATGAAGTTGACGACGCCGGCGATGGCGTCCGAACCGTACACGGCCGAGGCGCCGCCGGTGACGACGTCGACGCGGTCGATCAGGCCGGCCGGGATCGTGCCGATGTCGACCACGCCGGTGGTCGAGGAGGCCGGGACGCGCTCGCCGTCGACCAGGATCAGGGTGCGCTGCGGGCCGAGACCACGAAGATCGAGGGTCGAGAAGTCTTCACCGCCCTGGTTGTTCGACGTGCGGGTGTTGCCCGGAATGATCTGCGGCAGTTCGTTGAGCAGGGTTTCGACGGTGACGGTTCCGGTCAGGTCGAACTGCTCCGACTGACGGTCGTGACCGGGCTCGGAGCCTCGAGGTCAGGACGCACGATGCGCGAACCGGTGACGACGATCGCGTCGTCGCTGTCGGCCTGCGGCTTCGGTGCCAGCGGTAACCGGCTGCTGGCTTGGCCGCCGGCTGGGTTTCACTCGAAGGCGCGTCCGGGTGTCTGCGCGGCCGCCGGGCAGCGGCGAAACACGCCGGCGCCAAGAAGCGCGAGAGCCTGCCATCCGGCAGTCGCACGCAAATTGGATTTCCTCATTTTAATCTCCCGAATCGGGGCGCCATTTTCGGCGACGCCTCTGGTTCGCGGGCGCAATCCACCCCCACGTGGGGTTCGTTTAGCTTCAAAAGGGGGCGTGCTGTCCAGCGCCCTGACGCGGGTCGTGCAGCTTTTGTTAAGGCAGTGTGACAGCGCTGCCACAGTGAAAAGCGACGCGAGATGCCCCTTCAGCGCCCCTTGGCGCGCGCGACTTTCGGCCGCGAGGCTGGCGGCGGCGTCGACATAGGCTTCCTGTCGCGTCACGCTCCAGTAGCGCAGCTCCTCGAGCGCGATCGCCACGCCCGGTCTCGGCACAGCGCACATAGTCGCCCGCGCCGAGCAGACGAAAGGTGCCGGCCAGATAATGGATCCGCGCTTCGCGCCCGCGCCCTGTCATCAACATCGTCGCGACGCTCCTATTCGTCGAACAGCCCCGGCTGTGGCGAGTGCGTCGCGCCCGGTTGCGCTGGCCGATACGATTTCGGCGACGCGCGCTCAAGCCGCGCGCTGCGTGCCGTCGACGATCGCCTCGACCGATCCGTCGGCGAAGCGCAGGCTCAGCGCCGCCGCCGCGCGCGCGTCCGCTCGCGTGCAGGATGGTATTGCCCGTCGCGGTCGGTGACCCTGACGAAGCCGCGCTGCAGCGGCCGCTCGGGATGCGCCAGCCCCGCCAGCCGCCACAAGGATTGCGAGTTGCTCCCGGCCTGCGCTCGATCCGTTGCACCACCAGCGCGGCGCGCAGGCGCGGCGCCACCTCCCCCAGGTCGGCTCGCGCATGCGCCGCCCGTTGCGCCCAGCGCCCGCGGCAGCCGCGACGCCACTTCGCCTAGCTTGACGCGCGCCGGCTCGAACAGGCGCGCCGCCTCGGGCCAGCGCGCCGCGACCTGCCCAAGCCGTTCGCCCGCGCGCCCCGCCTGCAACCCCAGGCTCGACCCCATCCGATCGCCGCGGTCGGCGAGGATCGCCGCCAGTTCGGCCAGCACCGGCACCGCCATTTCCGCCGCGGCGGTCGGGGTCGGCGCGCGGCGGTCGGCGGCGAAGTCGATCAAGGTGGTGTCGGTCTCATGCCCGACCGCGCTGATCAAAGGGATCGGCGATTCGGCCGCGGCGCGGACCACGATCTCCTCGTTGAACGCCCACAGATCCTCGATCGAGCCGCCCCCGCGCGCGACGATGATCAGGTCGGGAGGGCATTCGGCATCGCGCCCGAACCCGCGGATCGCCGCCGCCACCTGTCCCGCCGCGGCCTCGCCCTGGACGGGCACCGGCCACAGCAGCACGTGCGTCGGGCAGCGATCGGCCAGCCGGTGCAATATGTCGCGGATCACCGCCCCGGTCGGCGAGGTGACGATTCCGATCGTCCGCGGCAGGAACGGCAGCCGGCGCTTGTTCTCTTCGGCGAACAGCCCCTCCGCCGCCAGCGCGCGTCGCCGTTTGTCGAGCAGCGCCATCAGCGCGCCCTCGCCCGCCAGCTCGAGCCGGTCGACCACCAGCTGATATTTTGACCGCCCGGGATAGGTCGTCAGCTTGCCCGAGGCGATCACCTCGGCCCCGTCCTCGGGCGCGAATTGGAGCCGTCCCGCCTGTCCCCGCCACAGCACTGCGTCGATGCACGCGCCCTCGTCCTTGAGCGTGAAATAGCAATGGCCCGAGCCGTGACGCTTCCACCCCGAAATCTCGCCGCGAACGCGGACATGGCCGAACGCATCCTCGACCGTGCGCTTGAGCGCGCCCGACAATTCGCTGACCGAAAAGGGCGGCGAATTGTCGCCTGCCGCATCCTTGGCTAACAGGCCGGATGCTTCCTCTGGGCCGGGATCGGTAGACGCTCATGAATATCCTGCTGCTCGGGTCGGGTGGCCGCGAAGATGCGCTCGCAAGGCGGCTTTCGCAATCGCCAAGCTGCGAGTCGCTGATCGCCGCGCCCGGCAATCCCGGCATCGCCCGCTGGGCAGAATGCCATGCGGTCGATCCCTGCGATATCGCCGGTGTCGTCGCCTTGGCCCGGTCCCAGGCGATCGACCTGGTCGTGGTCGGCCCCGAGGCCCCGCTCGTCGCCGGGGTCGCCGATGCCCTGCGCGCCGCCGGCATCGCCACCTTCGGCCCCTCCGCCGCGGCGGCGCGGCTCGAAGGCAGCAAGGGCTTCACCAAGGATTTGTGCGCCCGTGCCGCGCATCCCGACCGCCGCTTATGTCCGGGTCGAGACCGAGGCCGCCGCGCTCGCCGCGCTCGACGCTTTCTCCATTCCCGTCGTGATCAAGGCCGACGGCCTCGCCGCGGGCAAGGGCGTCACCGTCGCCATGACCCGCGCCGAGGCCGAAGCCGCGATCCGCGCCGCGGGCGACGGCCCGATGGTGATCGAGGCATTCCTCGAGGGCGAAGAAGCCAGCCTGTTCGCTTTGGTCGACGGCCCGCGCTGCGTCGCGCTCGCCTCGGCCCAGGATCACAAGCGCGTCGGCGAGGGCGACATCGGCCCCAACACCGGCGGCATGGGGGCTTACTCCCCCGCCCCGATCCTCACCCCCGAGCTCGAGGCCCGCGCCATGCGCGAGATCGTCGAGCCGACCGCCCGGGCGATGGCCGACGCCGGCACCCCATTCTCGGGCGTGTTGTTCGCCGGCCTGATGCTCACTCCCGACGGCCCCAGTCTGATCGAATATAATGTCCGCTTCGGCGATCCCGAATGCGAGGCGATCATGGCCCGGATCGAGGGCGACTTCGCGGCGCTCTTATATGCAGTCGCGTGCCACGCGGACTTCGCCGCCCCTATTTTGTCGCCCAACACCGCCATGACCGTGATCCTCGCCGCGCACGGCTATCCCGGCACCCCGCGCAAGGGTGGCGCCATCGCCGACCTCGACGCCGCCGAAGCGATCGAAGGCGTCACCGTCTTCCACGCTGGCACCGCGCGCGACGGCGACCGCCTCGTCGCCAGCGGCGGCCGAGTCCTCGCCGTCACCGCCACCGGCCCCGACCTGCGCACCGCCCGCAACCCGCGCCTATCAGGCGGTCGACGCGATCGACTTCGCCGACGGCTTCCACCGCCGCGACATCGGCTGGCGCGAGCTGGAGCGGCAAGAACAGGCTTGACCGGCGCCCGACTTCATGATGTGATAATGTTACATCGCAATGACGATGGCTGTAACGGAGGGTGAAATGCACAAGGCGCTCAACCTGCTCGTCGCCACCTCGCTGGCATTCTCTTCCGCCTCGGCGACCCCGCCGCCCTCGACCGTGATGCCGCGACCCGACGCGCGATTGGCCGAGGTGCTGTGCGACGACAGTCGCCCTGACCAATACCGCCCGCACTATGGCAGCCCCAGCCCGGTGACGATGGTGTCGCCGTCCATACCGGTCCCGCCGCCACCACCACCGCCGCCACCACCGCCGCCGCCGCCGACAGCCGCCTATGAAGTCGCAGATTCGAGCATTGTCGTGACCAGCTCGCGCATTGCCAGGCCGTATCTGTCAGCACCCGCGCCGGAGAATTGCGAACGCTATGCCGGCAAGCCTGTCGCCGCCGTGCAGCGCGCCGCCGAGGCGCCCGTCTCGACCTTCTCGGTCGATGTCGACACCGGCAGCTATTCCAACGCCCGCCGCTTCCTGATGGACGGCGGATTGCCGCCGAAGGACGCGGTGCGGACCGAGGAATTCCTCAATTACTTCCGTTACGATTATCCGCGCCCCGCCGATCGCGTGCGCCCCTTCTCGGTAACCACCGATGTCGCGCGCACCCCGTGGAATGCCGACACCCGGCTGCTGCGGATCGGCATCCGCGGCTACGACGTGCCGCGCGACACCCGCCCCGCCGCCAACCTCGTCTTCCTGGTCGACGTGTCGGGATCGATGGACCGGCCCGACAAGCTCCCGCTCGTCAAGGCGGCGCTGACCGGCCTCGCCGATCGCCTCAACCCCGCCGACCGAGTCTCGATCGTGGTCTATGCCGGCGCGGCGGGGGTGGTGCTGAAACCAACCGCCAACAAGGCTGCGGTCAAGTCGGCGATCGAGTGCCTGTCGGCCGGCGGCTCCACCGCCGGCGGCGAAGGCATCGAACTTGCTTACGCCATGGCCCGCTCGGCCTTCCTGAAGGACGGGATCAACCGCGTCATCCTGTGCACCGACGGCGATTTCAACGTCGGAACCACCAGCGACGAAGCGCTGACCGAGCTTGTAAAGAAGCAGCGCGAGAGCGGCATCACCTTGACCACGCTCGGCTTCGGCACCGGCAATTATAACGAGTCGATGATGGAAAAGATCGCCGATGTCGGCAACGGCAATTACGGCTATGTCGACAGCGCGATGGAGGCTGGAAAATTGCTCGACGAGGAACTGTCCTCGACCCTCTTCACCATCGCTCAGGACGTCAAGATCCAGGTCGAATTCAACCCCGCTCTGGTTTCGGAATATCGCCTCGTCGGCTATGAGAATCGCGCGCTTCGCGAGGAGGATTTCGTTAACGACAAGGTTGATGCGGGTGACATCGGCGCCGGCCACCAGGTGACCGCGCTCTATGAGATCGTCCCCGCCGGCGGCAAGGGCTGGCTGGCCGACCGCCGTTATGCGCAGGCAACGCCCGCCGCATCGCGCACCGACGAGGCCGCGTGGCTCAAGTTGCGTTACAAATTGCCCGGTGAAACCGCCTCGCGGCTGATCGAGCAGCCGATCGCCGCCAGCCACCTCACTGCCGCCGGACCCGCCACCGGCGACTTCGCTTTCGCCGCCGCGGTCGGGGCGTTCGGGCAACGGCTTCGGGGCGACACGGCGCTGGGCAATTTCAGCCTCGCCGATATACGCACGTTGGCGGGCTCCGGCGGCGATTACTGGCGCCAGGAATTCGTCAAATTGGTCGCGCTGGCCGAGAGCCGCAAGCCGGCCTCTGCCGGGGCACCCGAATGAAGCGCAACCCCGCCCTCGCCATCGGCATCCTCGCCACGCTCGCCGCTGCCGTCGTCTGGCACGGGCCCGGCGGCGCCGCGGCGCGCTTCACCGCGACGGCCGAGCGCACCATGCGCCTCACGCTCGACCATTATGAAATGCCGGGGATTGCGGTGACTCTCCAGCGCGAGCCGCTGACCCGCACGCTGCGGTTCGATGGGCGCGCCGACGATTTCCAGCGCAGCGAAATCCTTCGCATCGGGCGCGAGGTACCCGGTGTCGCGGCAACGAGCTGGGCCGATCGCCCCATCCCGCGCGCGCTCCCCCTGCTGGCCGAAGTCATGCTGATGGCGCTCGCTTGCTTTGCGCTTGGGGCGGTGCTGGCCTACATCTTCGCACTCCGTCGTCGCGCCCGGGAAGCGATCTACGCATGACTACCATCTTGAGTTATTACTGGCCCGTACTAGTGGTGGCGTTGTTGATTGGTGTCGTCAGCGGGGTGCTGGCATTTCGCGCGCCACGCCGCTGACGGGGGACGGGATATGGACCTGCTGACTGATTATTGGCCGGTTGCGCTAGTCGGCGCTTTGCTCGCGCTGCTGTTGCTCTATTTCCTGCTTCGACCGCGCCAGCGGGTCGCGCTTACCGACAGTGCCCCGGTCCGCCCCCACATGGCGGTGCAGCCCAAAACCCCGGTCGGGCATAAGGGGATCGGCGAAGGCAAGGGGCTGGCCGACGAAGCGGCGGCCGCTGCGGCGGACATCACCGGATCGATCATTTCCGCCCGGGTTCACGATTCGCTGCCCGGCGCCTCGGGTCCACCTGACGATCTCGTCAAGCTCAAGGGCATCGGACCCAAGCTCGCCGCCATGCTCAACAGTCACGGCCTGACGCGGTTCGACCAGATCGCCAAATTGTCCCCCTCGCAGGTCGACGATCTCGACGAGACGCTCGGCGCGTTTCGCGGGCGGTTGGCGCGCGACAAGGTGGTCGACCAGGCCGACTATCTCGCCCGCGGCGACATCGACGGCTTCGAACAGCGCTACGGCAAGCTGTAGGCGTTACGCCCCGATCATCACCGGCGTGCCGACCTTCGTCACGGTGAACAGCTTCGCCGCGAACTTGGCGGGCAGGCGGATGCAGCCATGCGACGCCGGACGCCCCGGATTCACCCCGGCGTGCAGCGCGATTCCATAGGTGTCGAGGCGCTGCATGTGGGGCATCGGCGCGTTGTCATACTTGCGGCTGCGATGCATGACCTTCTTCTCCATGATCGGGAAGTAACCGGTCGGGGTCGGATTTTTCTCGGTACCGCTCGAGATGCTGGTCACCGCCGCCAGCCGGTCGCCGCGATACAGATAGGCCATCTGGTTCGACAGGCTGACGATGACGCGCGGCTGGCCATTGCCGGCCTCGTCGTCCCACAGGAACTGGCCGGGACGCAGCCGGTCGACGCCGAAGGTCGCGACCATGTCGGCATGCGCTTCCGCCGCGGCATCCGCAGCCGCCGCTTTGGCTTCGGGGGTCTCGATCATGGCGATGGCGGGGGCGGCCGGGATGGCCAGCGCAAGCGATCCCGTGACCGCCAGCGCGAGGGCTAGCTTCCTCATTTCGTTCACTTTCTTGTCTGCGTTTCGTTTGGCGGATCAATGCGCATCCGCGCGCCGGGTTCCAATCAGTCGCGAATCGGGACTTAATTATTCAGCCCATCGCACATGATGCTCGCAGTGCGACCCGAACCCCTCCCGCCACTCGCGCCGCTCCTACGGCCCGCCGCTGCTCGGCCCAGCGCCCACCGCATTGCCGACAACAAAAGACCCGCTGGATTTCTCCAGCGGGCCAATTTGTTGCCTCGGGTTGACTGGTCGAAACCAGTCGGACCGTCGGTCCCTAACGCTTTCGCTTAGCCGCGCTCCGGCTCCGGCGGCGGCGGCGGCGGCGGCGGCGGCGGCGGGCACGCGTCGGTCGCCAGGATCACCGAACCGTCCGGGCACGTCTGCGTCGCCGGAGGCGGCGGAGGCGGCGGCGGCGGCGGCGGCGGCGGCGGGGGAGGCGGCGGCACGTAGAAGTTGTAGCCGAGCGTCAGCATCAAGCTGTGCGAACGGAAACGACCGGAGAATTCGCCACCGTCGCCATCCTGAAACTTCAGGCGGGGAGCGTTGAAGAAACGATACTTCAAGCCCAGGTCGAGGTTCGGCGAGATCGACTTGCGAACACCGGCGAGGATCTGCCAAGCAATCGTTCCGTCGCTGTCCTTAAACCCGGCTTCAAATTGCGGATTGATCGCGACATCGACGTCATACCTGACCTTGGCGAAGCCGAGGCCGGCGCCGAGGAAACCGCTCCAGCCGTCTTCGTCACCGAAGTCGAACAGGACGTTGCCCATGATCGACAGCACGCTGACATTGCCATCGGCGTCATACGGTTCGGTCGGATTGGTTGACGGAATGAAGGCGGTGTCGATCTGGACTTCGTCAATCGACGCACGCTTGTAGGCGATTTCGGCCTCGGCGCGGACCAGACCGAAGTCATAGCCGGCGTGGAGATCGACATCGAAACCAAGATTGTGATCGACCGTCACCGCGTCGCGGATCTCCGGATCGATGCCGTCAAAGCTGTAGTCAAGGTTGGTATCTTCGACGAGCATGACGCCGCCCGAAACACCAACGTACGTTGACTTATCGCGGGCCAAGGCCGGCGAGGTCAGCGCAGCGGCTGCCACGGCGGCAAGCAGATAATTACGCATGCGGGACTCCCCTCTTTTGCATCCAATTGATGCGGATCCAGTGCTCTCTATACCGCAAAGTTCCGCGTCTGGAACGGCCCGAGACACTTTCCGCCAAAAACGTTGCAACAAGGCCACAGTTTCGGCGGCTTAGGGGGAATTTACGGCTATTGGGGAGGAGTCACGGCCTCCTCGCGCCGCTTGCGCGGTGGTCGTGAGGCGATCAGCTTGTCGATCTTGCGGCCGTCCATGTCGACCACCTCAAAGCTCCAGCCGTCCTGCACGAAGCGCTCCCCGGTGTCGGGAATATGCTTGAGCACCGACAGCGCAAAGCCGGCGACGGTCGAGAATTCGCGATCGGGCGCCAATGAAATGCCAAGCCGATCGGTCAGCATGTCGGCGCTGGCCGCGCCCGACACCAGCCAGCTGCCGTCCTCGCGCTCGATAAACGGCGGATGATCGTCATGCTCAAGGTCGCTGGCGAACGCGCCGGCCAGCGCGGCAATGATCGATCCCGGGGTAACGATCCCGTCGAGATGGCCATATTCGTCATGCACCAGCGCCAGCGGAACTTCGGCCGACCGAAGCACCGCCAGCACGTCCATCGCATCCATTAGGTCGGGCACGACCGGTGCGGTGCGGGCGATCCGGTTGAGGTCGAGGTCATGGCCGTCGAGCAATTCCATCAGCAGATCGCGCGTCGAAACTACGCCGACAATGTCATCGACTGAACCGCGCGCGACTGGCAGCCGGCTGTGCGGCGTTGCGGCGAGCGCGGCGCGAATTTCCTCCCGGCCGCAGCCGAGGTCGATCCAGTCGATCTCGGTCCGCGGGGTCATCACCTCGCGCACCGGGCGGTCGGCAAGGCGCACGATTCCCGAAATGATCGCCCGCTCGCTTTCCTCGATCACGCCCGAATGATGCGCTTCGGCGACCACTAGGTGAAGCTCTTCGGCCGTCACCACATTCTCGCCCTCGCGCTTCATTCCCAGCGCCTTGAAGATGGCGGCGCTGGTCCGGTCGAGCAGCCACACGAATGGCGCGGTCGCCTTCGACAGCCACAGCATCGGCCGCGCCACGATGGCCGCAATCGGCTCGGGTTTGCGCAGTGCGAATTGCTTGGGCACCAGCTCGCCGATCACCAGGCTGGCATAAGTGGTAAGGACGATCACCAGCAGGAAGCCGATCGTCTCCGCTGCCTCCGCCTCGATCCCCAGTGCCGCCAGACGCTGGGCGACCGGCATGCCGAGCCTTGCACCAGACAATGCACCGTTGAGGATGCCGATCAGCGTGATCCCGATCTGCACCGTCGAGAGGAATCGCCCGGGGTCGGAGGCCAGCTGCAGGGCGACTTTTGCTCCGCCGCTGCCCGATTTGGCCATCGCCTTCAGTCGCGCCTCGCGAGCGGAGACGATCGCCAGTTCGCTCATCGACAGCACGCCGTTGAGCGCGACCAACGCGAGGATCAGGACCAGGTCAATCCAGGGGAAAGGGAGCAATGCTTGGCTCATCGGTTGCCGGCAACCCTAGCCGTTGTCATGCCGTGCCGACAAGCGGTCGCGGTTCACCCGCGCCGCTCGGCGAAGAAGGCCTTCAATTGCGCCGCCGCCTCCGACTCGCCGATCCCCGACTGGATGGTCGGGCGGTGATGACAGGTTGGTTGAGCGAATATCCGTGCCCCATGCTCGACCCCCCCACCCTTTGGATCACCGGCGGCGAAGTTAAGGCCCGCGACCCGCGCCAGCCCGATCGCCGCCGCGCACATCGCGCACGGCTCGAGCGTCACCCACAGGATGCAGCCGTCGAGCCGTGGCTGGCCAAGCGCAGCCGCCGCCGCGCGAATCGCCACCATTTCAGCATGAGCGGTAGGATCGATCGAACCGCGCATCGCGTTGCGCGCCTCAGCGATGATTACGCCATTCCTGGTGACGACCGCACCGACCGGCACCTCGCCCGCCAGGGCCGCTTCGGCGCCGAGGTCGAGCGCTCGACGCATCGGCGCCGGTAAGGGGAAACCGCTCAGCGTTGCGCCGGGGCGGGCGGCGGCGCGGCGGGCGCGACCTGATTGTCATTCGGGTTGCGCACTTCGATCGTCGGCACCGGCACCGCCACGGTCGCGTCGCGAGTCCCAACCGCGACCGTCCCGGTTTCGACCTCGAAGGATGGCGCCTGGCCACCGGTTGCGGTGATTCCGTTGCTGGTCACCTCGACCCCGGGCACCTGCGCCGGCCGGTCCTGCTTGAAACTCAGCAGCCCAAGCTGGATGGCAGCGATCAGCGCCACGATGGCCACGATCAGGATCAGGATGATTTTGCGCATTGTTTGCCCTCCACGCGTCGCATTTGTACCTGGTAGCCAACGCGGCCCCGGTGAAAGCGTTGCGTCCGTCAACCGGCCTAGCGGTTGACGAGTGGGCAGTGCAAGGCTATCGGGCGGCGCTTTCCGGGAGCAGACGCTTCCGTTCAAATCAGGATCGAAGATTATGTCGCGCGTTTGCGAGCTGACCGGCAAGGCCCGGCAGGTGGGCAACAATGTTTCCCACGCCAACAACAAGACCAAGCGGACTTTCCTGCCAAATCTGCAGAATGTCACGTTGATCAGCGAATCGCTCGAAAAGAGCGTCAAGCTGAAGGTCTCGACCCACGGCCTGCGGTCGGTCGAGCATGTCGGCGGCCTCGATAACTGGCTGACCAAGACCAGCGCCGAAAAGCTCAGCCCGAAAGCGGTCAAGCTGAAGCGCGAACTGGCCAAGAAGGCCAAGGCCTCCGCCGCCTAACCCGCCTGGCGCGGGGCCGGAAGGTCAAGCGCCAGCAGCAAGGTCGGTCGATAGTCGACCGAAATCATTATCGGTTACGATCCACAGGCGCGTCCCACCGGACCGTAACGGCTCGGCCGCCAGTCCTTCCGCATTGTCGAGCCCGCCGATCGGCAGCACCGCGCGCACCGCGACCCGCCACCCGGCGCCGACCCGCTTCAACTCCCCAATGGCGTTGCGAAAGCCGCCCAGCCCGATCTTTCGAAGCAACACGAACACCCGCCCGTCGGGAAGCCGGGTCGCATCGCTTACGGTCCAGCCATCTGTCGATAGCGGGCGAGCCTCGGCCCTGTCGCCAACGACGAACAACTCGCCACGACCTTCGGGAAAAACGAGCACGCGTCCGTCGCCATCGACCACCATCGCCTCGGCCCCGCGGTTGGTCGACCAACCCAGGTTGAATCGGACCACCCGTCGGCCCGTCCGGAACGCCGGATCGTAACGCCATAGCTGGTTCCGATTCTCGAATGCCACCAGCCAGTCACCATCCGCCAGCCGGGTCAGCGCCTCGCCGTCGCGGCGCGACTTGCGACGCGGATCCCCTGGACCGGCGGGCAGATCGCGAAACAGCGCCCGCCCCGCCGGTCCAGGCCGCGGCAAGCGAATCACGACCCCCGAATCGGTCAGCGCCGCCAACGCCTCGCGATCGAGGGCCAGCGCCGATAGTCCGCCCATGCGCGGGTCGGACGAAGTCAGCGACCAGGCCCCGACGACCCGAATGTCGCTGCTCGGGGCTGCCGGAAAGGCTTCGGGCGTGAAGCCGATGTCGGCCCAGGCGTCGGCCCGCGGCAGGCGGTTGAACGGCGTCCAGATCAGCGCATGCGCGCCCACGACCACCGCCACCACGGCCAACCCACTGAAAAGCCTCGATTTGCTGAATGGATGCTGCAAGCGCCGTTCAGCCTGCGCTCGTCGCGAATCGGGCATAAGTCATTGCAGCGACGGGGTTTATCCCCCTTTTCCCCGTCACCGACGTTGGCTTCGGCCAATCTGTACCCTCGCGTCGCGTAACGAGGGGGGCCCGGAGCGAGCGATCGTTCCGGGCCCATCGTTTTTTGGGGGCCTGGCTCATCGGCGGTCGAACAAATTGGCAAGCTGCTCGATCAGCGCGCCCCCCAGTGCCTCGGCGTCCATGATCGTCACCGCCCGGCTGTAATAGCGGGTCACGTCGTGGCCGATCCCGATCGCCGACAATTCGACATTCGACCGCGTCTCGATCCACCCGATCACCTGCCGCAAATGCCGCTCCAGATAACTTCCGCCATTGGCCGAGGCGGTCGAATCGTCGACCGGTGCGCCGTCCGAAATCACCATCAGGATGCGCCGTTCCTCCGGCCGTGCCAGCAATCGCCGGTGCGCCCACAGCAGGGCCTCGCCGTCGATATTCTCCTTGAGCAATCCCTCGCGCATCATCAGCCCGAGGTTCCTGCGCGCATGGCGATAGGGTTCGTCGGCGCGCTTGTAGACGATGTGGCGAAGGTCGTTGAGGCGGCCCGGGGTCGGCGGCCGCCCCTCGGCCAGCCAGGCCTCGCGGCTCTGCCCGCCCTTCCACGCCCGCGTGGTGAAGCCCAAAATCTCGCTAGTCACTCCGCAGCGCTCTAGCGTCCGGGCGAGGATATCGCCGCACATCGCGGCGATCGAGATCGGCCGCCCGCGCATCGATCCGCTATTGTCGATCAGCAGCGACACCACCGTATCCTTGAACTCGGTTTCGCGTTCGATCTTGTAGGACAGGCTGTGGCTGGGGCTGACCACCACCCGCGCCAGCCGCGCGGCGTCGAGCAATCCCTCTTCCTGGTCGAAATCCCAGCTCCGCGCCTGCTGCGCCATCAGTCGCCGCTGCAGCCGGTTGGCAAGCCGCGTCACCACCCCCGACAGGCTCGCCATCTGCTGATCGAGATAGGCCCTGAGCCGTGCCAATTCTTCCTCGTCGCACAAGTCCGCCGCGGCGATGATCTCGTCGTAGCGCGTCGTGTAGGCGGCATAGTCGCCGGTCGGCTCATCGAGCCAGTTGCGACGCGCGGCATTGCCCCGCGCCTGCTCGCCATCGTCGCCGCTTTGCGCGTCGCCATCGTCGAGCTCGCTGTCGCGCTCCGCCTGGTCCTCGCCACCTTCGTCCTGCTCAGTCGAATCGCTGCGCATCTCCAGCTCGCCACCCTCGGCGCCGCCATCCTTGTCCTGGTCATCGCCGTCGTCAGGCCCCTCGTCCTCGCCCGTCTCATCCTCACCGGCATCCTCGGGCGTCTGGTCGGCGGGGTCGGCGGCGGGCTCAAGGTCGAGATCCTCGAGTAGCCGCCGCGCCATCTCCGCGAACGCGCGCTGGTCGTCGATGGTCAGCGCCAGCGCGTCGAGTTCGGCCGCGGCCTTTTCCTCGATCCACGGACGGACTAGCGCCAGCCCCGCCGCGGCGCTGGCGGGTGGCTCGGTGCCGGTCAGCCGTTGCCGCGCAATCAGTCCCACGGCAGTCGCGAGCGGCACCTCTTCGGCGGTACGTGCACGGCCGATCGCATCGCCCCGCACCCGCGCCTCGACATGATGGTCGAGATTGGCCCGCACGCCGTCCATTGTCCGCGATCCCAGCGCCTCGACCCGCGCGGTCTCGAGCGCATCGAACACCGCCCGCGCCTCCGTGTCGGCCGGGCTCAATGCCCCGTGCACCGCGCCATCGTGGTGCCGCAGCCTTAGCGCAGCCGAATCGGCCGCCCCGCGCGCCTCAGCCACCAGTCGTGGCTCCAGCCCCGGCCCGGGCGAGACCACCCGCGCGATCTTGCCCGTCGGTCCTGCGGTCTCGGTAGCATAGACCACGTCGGCATCGGGATCGCGGGCGATCGCGCGCGTGGCGCTCGCCAGGGCGGTGCGAAAACGGTCGAGGTTGGTAGCGGCCATGCTGCCCGACCGATGCCGCCGCGACCGGCCAAGGTCAACGCCGGGGCGGCAGAAAGCATTTAGTAACCATCACCGCTTTACGATGGAGCGGCGGAACTGGGGATCGGCTGATGGGCGACAACGCAATGCTGGTGACGATCGGGGTGATCCTGGTCTTCCCCTTCGTCTTTTACTTCCTCAAGGTCTGGCTGTTCGCCACCGGAACGCCGGGCAGCACCTTCCACCGAGTCAGGCGGATCGCCGATATGGACGGACATCTATCGTTCGACGAACGACTGGCCGAGAAGTTGCGCGCACTCGAGGAGGAAAAGGTAGCGGCCCCCGGCCAGCGGCCATCGATACCCGGCGGCTTTGCGGCACCGACGGCGAACCCAGCCGCGCCCAAGGGCTTCGGCCGCCGCGGCCTTTAGTCCTCTGCTGCTAGCTGCGTCCGACCAGGCTTTCGGGCAGGTCGGTGCCAAACACGCGCTGGTAATATTCGGCGATCACGGGCCGCTCGCTCTCATCGCATTTGTTGAGAAACGACACGCGGAAGGCATAGCCGACGTCGCCGAAGATCAGCGCATTCTGGGCCCAGCTGATCACCGTACGCGGACTCATCACGGTCGAGATATCGCCATTGATGAACCCCTGGCGCGACAGGTCCGCAACCTTGATCATCTGGTCGACCTGCGCCTTGCCGCCTTCGTGATCATATTCGCCCGACTTGGCGAGCACGATCTGCGACTCGGTCGCGGCGGGGAGGTAGTTGAGCGTCGCGACGATATTCCAGCGGTCCATCTGGCCCTGGTTGATCGCCTGCGTGCCATGATACAGGCCGGTGGTGTCACCGAGGCCAACCGTATTGGTGGTTGCGAACAGTCGGAACCACGGATTAGGCCGGATCACCCGGTTCTGGTCGAGCAAGGTCAGCTTGCCTTCGGTTTCTAGCACGCGCTGAATGACGAACATCACGTCGGGCCGCCCCGCGTCATATTCGTCGAACACCAGCGCCACCGGATGCTGCAGCGCCCACGGCAGCAGTCCTTCACGGAACTCGGTTACCTGCTGCCCGTCCTTGAGCACGATGGCGTCGCGCCCGACCAGGTCGATGCGGCTGATATGCGCGTCGAGGTTAATGCGGACGGTGGGCCAGTTGAGCCGTGCTGCAACCTGCTCGATGTGGGTCGACTTGCCGGTGCCGTGATAGCCTTGGATCATCACCCGCCGGTTGCGCGCGAAACCGGCGCAGATCGCCAGCGTCGTGTCCGGATCGAACACATAGGCCGGGTCTAGATCGGGGACCCGCTCGTCGGCCTCGCTGAACGCGGGGATCTCCATGTCGCTGTCGATCCCGAACGCGTCGCGCGCCTTCACCATCTTGTCGGGGCTGGCGAGGATCGTGTCCTCGCGGCTGTCCAGCGTCACGTTGGGAATGTCGGTCATGTTGCCGCCTTAAAGGCTAGCGCTTCGCGCCTCAAGCGACCTTCGCGGGCAGCGGAAAAAGGGTGACGAACTTCTCCGCCAGCCCCCGATCGCCCTCGACCTGCACCGAATCGAGCGGCGCCCCGCCATAAATCACTGCGGCAATCGCGGTTGGTGAGGCGGTGAACAGCACATCCCCCGCGCCGGCCTCGCCCCGCGCCACCTTGAACCGCCCCTTGCGGATTTTGGCAAGGAAGGAATCGGGACCGAGCCGAAAGCCGATCCGAGCGTCGAACTTCCTCCCCCTCTGGGCGTCGAACATCGTCCCGAACGACAGCATCAGCGACACCGCGGACAGCGGCAGCGTCGGGTCGTGCCCCGGCGATCGCGCCGCCCAGCGGCCAAGCGCCTGGACGATCGGCTCGGCCTCCAGCCCCCACGGCGTCGCTTCATAGACCTGGACCGAGGCCGGCGGAGGGAGCCGCTTGCGCGCCACCAGCCCGCGTTCTTCAAGCTCGGCCAGCCGCTGGGTCAGCACGTTGGCACTGATCCCCGGCAGGTCGCCGCGGAGCTCCGAGAAACGGCGCGGCCCAAGCATGAGCTCGCGCAGCACCAACAGCGTCCACCGATCGCCGATCAGTTCGAGCGCATGGGCCGTCCCGCAGGCATCGTCGTATCGCCGTTTCGGCTCGGCTGATCCCATCAAAGTTAATTTTTCTAACTGCATAGTTGTAAAATATGACTTGAGTGGATAAAAAGCAAGCGAGTCGACTCGCGGAAGGGACCTGATGACCAAGCCGACCATTACCGCGTACGACTGGGTCCCCGATTTCGCGAAGGGCCAGGTCCGCGATCTGCGCGTCCGCTGGGCGCTGGAGGAAGTCGGCCAGCCCTACGAGGTGCGCTATCTCACCCAGGGCAGTCAGAAAGCCCCGCCGCACCGCGCTATTCAGCCGTTCGGCCAGGTTCCGACCTATGAAGATGGCGACCTCACATTGTTCGAGTCCGGCGCGATCGTGCTTCACGTCGCCGGCCAGCATCCCGGCCTGATGCCCATCGACCCCGCCGCCCGCGCGCGGACGATGGAATGGGCCTTCGCCGCGCTCAACACGGTCGAGCCGCCGATCTCGGACCATGCCATCGCCACGTTGTTCGAGGCGGACAAAACATGGTCGAAAGCACGGCTTCCCGCGGTCAGGGCGCGGATTGACGGGCGGCTGGGCGGATTGTCCGACCGGCTGGGCGGCAACGACTGGCTCGACGGAAATTTCACCGCCGGCGATCTGCTGATGATCGCCGTACTGCGCCAGCTCAAGGGCACCGACATGCTCGACAGCTATCCCAACCTCGCCGCTTTTGTCGCACGCGGCGAGGCCCGGCCGGCGTTCAAGAAGGCGCTGGCCGACCAAATGGCGGGCTTTACCGGCTCGCCCTCACCGCAAATCGCGGCGTGGCTCGAGCAGATGAAAGCGGCCCAATCCGAACTGCAAGGAGAGACGCAATGACCTATATCGACGGTTTCGTACTGGCGGTGCCGAATGCCAACAAACAGAAGTTCATCGATCATGCCGACAAGGCCGACCCGATGTTCACCGAAATGGGCGCCACCCGCATCTTCGAGTGCTGGGGCGACGATGTGCCGGAAGGCAAAGTCACCGACTTCAAAGGCGCGGTCCAAGCCAAGGACGACGAGAGCGTGGTGTTCAGTTGGATCGAATGGCCCGACAAGGCCACCCGCGACGCCGCAATGAGCAGATTGACCGCGCAGATGGAGGGCAAGGAGCCGGCCGATCCGCGCATGGACCCCGCGCTCAACCCGATGCCGTTCGACGGCAAGCGGATGATCTTCGGCGGATTCGAGTCGCTGATCGACGAGGGCGAAGCCGGTGCCGCCAACGTCGGCTATACCGACGGCTTCGTCACCCCGGTGCCCGAGGGCAGACGCGAGGAATATCGCGCGATGGCCGACAAGGCGGCGGGTATCTTCCGCGAACACGGCGCGATCCGCTCGTTCGAAGCATGGGGCGACGATGTCCCTGCCGGCAAGCAGACCGATTTCGCCCGCGCGGTGAAGGCCGAGGATGGCGAGAAAGTCGTCTTCTCGTGGCTCGAATGGCCCGACAAGGCGACCCGCGACGCCGGCTGGACCAAGATCATGGAAGACGAACGGATGAAGCCCGACGACATGCCGTTCGACGGCAAGCGCATGTTCTGGGGCGGGTTCAAGCCCGTCGTCACGATCGGGGGCTGAGCCGATGGCTAAGCCGGCGGGAGCCTTCATCTGGTACGAACTGATGACCCCCGAACCGGCGGCGGCGAAGCGTTTCTACGACGCCGTCGTCGGGTGGAGCATCGACGCCGACACCGTCGCTCCCGGCCTCGAATATCGCATGATCAAGCGCGGCGACGGCGGGAATGCGGGTGGCGTGCTGACCCTGACCGACGAGATGAAGGCAGGCGGCGCGCGGCCCGCCTGGCTCGGCTATCTTCATGTCGCCGATGTCGACGCCACCGTCGCCGCGATCCTCGCCGAGGGCGGCAAGCAGCATATGGGGCCGCAGGACCAGCCCGGCGTCGGCCGCATCGCGATGGTCACCGACCCGCAAGGCGCGCCCTTCTACCTCATGGACCCGCTCCCGCCCGAGGGCCAGCCCGACGCCAGCAGCGACGTCTTCTCGGTCGACCGCCCGCACCACGTCCGCTGGAACGAGCTCATGACCCCCGATCCCGATGCCGCGATCGATTTCTACCGGCGTCACTTCGGCTGGGGACAGGAGGGCGAAATGGATATGGGGCGAAATGGGCGCCTACCGCTTCGTTCAGCATGGCGATGTCGCGATCGGCGCGGTGATGCCGCTGATGCCCGGCATGCCCCACGCCGTCTGGTCCTATTACATCGGTGTCGACGACATCGACCGGGCGGCGCAGGCGGTCGGCGACGGCGGCGGTGCCATCGTGCAGGGGCCGATGGAAATCCCCGGCGGCGAATATGCCCTGAACGCGATCGACCCCCAGGGCGCGAGCTTCGGCCTGGTCGGCCCGCGCGTATAAGGAGAGAGGAAAATGGCGGTAGACAAACTCACCACCTGCCTGTGGTTCGACACCGGCGAAGCCCGCAGGGCGGCCGAATTCTACGCCGCGACCTTCCCCGACAGCCAGGTCGGCACAACGATGGCCGCGCCCGGCGACTATCCGTCGGGGCAGGAAGGCGACGAACTGACCGTCGATTTCACCGTCTTGGGCCGCGCCTTCGTCGGCCTCAACGGCGGCCCCAATTTCACGCCCAACGAAGCCGTCAGCTTCATGGTCATCACCGAGGACCAGGCCGAGACCGATCGCTACTGGAACGCCATCGTCGACAACGGTGGGGCGGAGAGCGCCTGCGGCTGGTGCAAGGATCGCTGGGGCTTCTCCTGGCAGATCACCCCCCGCGTCCTGCTCGAAGGCAACACCGACCCCGACCCGGCGGTCGCCCGTCGCGTGTTCGACGCGATGATGACGATGCACAAGATCGACGTCGCCACCATCGAGGCCGCGCGTCGCGGCCAAGAAACTGGAGCGCCGGTCGATGCGTAGGATCATCGGCGCGGCGTTCATTTCGCTCGACGGCGTCATCCAGGGGCCCGGCGGACCGAGCGAAGACCCGACGGGCGGGTTCAGCTACAGCGGCTGGCTTCCACCGGTCGGCGATGACGCGATCGACGCCAGGATCGGCGAAACCTTTGGCCGCCCGTTCGATCTCCTGCTCGGCCGCCGCACCTATGACATCTTCGCGGCTTACTGGCCCTATGCCCCCGACGAAATGGCTGAAATCCGCGACCCATTCGATGTTTGCACCAAATATGTCGTCACTCACAGCGACCGGCCGCTCGAATGGCAGAACAGCCAGCGGACAAACCTCGACGACCTACGAGCGATCAAGCAAGGTGACGGCCCTGACCTCGTCATCCAGGGTAGCAGCACGCTCTACCCCCAATTGCTCGCCGCCGATCTGCTCGACGAATTGACCCTGATGATTGCGCCGGTCGTGCTTGGCAAAGGCAAGCGGCTGTTCGGCGACGGCACCCCGCCGCGCACGCTCAGGCTGACCAGCCACACGGTCGGCGACAAGGGCAACATCGTCGCCACCTACGCCCCCGCCGGCCCGGTCGAGACCGGCACCTACGTCACCACCCCGCCAAGCGAGCGCGAGACGGCGCGCCAGCAAGCCATGGCGGACGGCGGCTGGTGACAAGCCTCACGCTCTACGTCCATCCGTTCAGCAGCTTCAGCTGGAAGGCGCTGATCCCGCTGTGGATCGATGGCACGCCCTTTACCTATCGCAACGTCGACCCGTCCCATCCCGGCGTCATGGACGAGCTCAAGGCGCACTGGCCGCTCGGCAAATTCCCGACGTTGGTCGACGGCGATCGGGTGATCCCCGAGGCGACCTGCATCATCGAGCATCTGGCCGCCCACCATCCCGGTCGCCAACCGATGGATCCCCGATGGCGAAGAAGGCCGCCGCGTCCGCTTCCTCGACCGTTTCTTCGACCTTCACATCCAGGGCAACATGCAGCCCTCGGTCAACCACGCCATCTGGCCCGATGGCGAGGGGCTGGCCGCATTGCGCGGCCGCGAGGCGCTGCTGGTCGCCTATGACTGGCTCGAAGCGACCCTGCGCGACGACGGCTGGGCGGTCGGCGATAGCTTCACCCTCGCCGATTGCGCCGCCGCGCCCGCCTTATTCTACGCCGACTGGATCGAGCCGATCGGCGATCGACGCCCCCGTCTCGCGGCGTACCGCGCCCGTCTGCTCGCCTACCCGCCGGTCGCCCGCGCGGTCGACGAGGCCCGGCCTTACCGGCACTATTTCCCGCTCGGCGCCCCCGACCGCGACTAATTCACAGCTTGATGTACCATTGTAACACTCAAGCAAACGCCCGCGCCGCCTTAAGCAATTGATACGCCTCGATCACCGCGCCCAGCTTGCCTTCAAACCCCCGGTCGCCGCCATTCCGGTCGGGATGATATTTGCGCACCAGCTCCGAATAGCGCCGCCGCAGCGCCATCCGGTCGGCATCGTCCTTCAACCCCATCACGCCCAGCGCATGACGTTCGCTCGACGGTGAAGCGATCGACCGCGGGCCGCGCCATGCCCGGCCGGAAGCGCGCCGAAATCGCATCCAGCGGGTCGGTGAAGTCGCTCCACGCCGGCCCCGGCGCCGCCCCCGCGGTCGGCGAACACCCGCGTCTGCCGCTCCCACCCCGCGATCGGCGATTGCGCCGCCTCGATCTCGTCGGGGGTCATCCCCGCGAAATAATTGTAGCGCGCATTGTGGGCGCGGACATGGTCGAGGCACAGGTAGAGATAGTCCCCCGGCCCGTCGAAATCGCCAGCCCGCAGCGGCGCTCGAAATTCGCCCGCCTCGTCGCAGCCCGGCACGGCGCAATGCGCCGCCGCCCCCTCAATCCGTCCGTGAAACTTGCTCTCTCTGGTCGCCACTTGCCGTCTCTTGCTTCAGCCCCTCTATATAGGCGCGATGACCAGCACCGCTACCGGCCACGAAACGGGCCCCGTCGCCGCAGAAATGATCCGCCGCTTGGAGCGGGCGCTTCACCCCGTCCGGCTCGACCTGGAGGACCAGAGTGCGCACCACATCGGCCACGCCGGCCACGACGGTCGCGGCGAAAGCCACTTCGCCCTGACCATCGAAAGTCCCGCCTTCACTGGCCTGAACCGGGTCGCCCGCCAGCGCGCGATCTACGCCGCGCTCGGCGACCTGATGCGCGAACGGGTCCACGCCCTCACCATCAAGGCCATCGCCCCGGGCGAGTGACGACACAATGGCCGCTTTCGACCCGCGGCAATTGCTTATCTGACATTCCGGTAGCGACCCATTGCGGACATTAGCCAGACCTTGGACTAACCCCGACCTGCTGGGCAATATCAGCGAAACGACGGTCGCTGCGTAGCTGCTCAAGCGCAGGATCGACTGCTGCGAAAAGCGTCGCGTGATCCCGCTTTTCCAACGCTTTGTGCAGCCAGCGGATGGCAGCGTCATTCTCGCCCATCGCTGAGTAGATCGCGGCGATGTCAAACGGGCAGACGTAGCGATCGGCCGCGGCTGCCTCCATTTCCCCGGCGATTACTCGCGCGTCGGCTATGTGACCGGCAGAGGCATTTGCAAAACCAAGAGCGCCAAGCGCGAACATCGTTCGCCCGCCCGCTCGCACCGCGTCGTGCGCAGCGGCGAGCGAGTCCTCGGCCCGTCCCAACGAGGCAAACACGAAGACCAATTTATAAAAGACCCGAAACTCGTTCGGAAAGAAAACGAGCGCTTTTTCAAGCACCTCCGCGGCTTCAGCAGGGCGTCCCGCGAGGTCCAGCGCGTTAGCCACCTGCACGATGGCGGCAAGCGACAGCGGGTCGGTCTCCACGGCTGCGCGCGCCTGTGCAATCGCATCCTTATGCTGAGCGGTCGCTGACAGCAGCCGCGAAAGATGGTGTCGCGCCATCGGTAAGGCCGGATCTAGCTCCACCGCTGTTCGAAGATGCCGTTCCGCCTGAGCCGCGTTCCAGTCGTGGACGAAGGCGATCAACCCCAAGGACGCATGCGCGTCGGCAAGTTCGGGATCAATTGACAATGCCCTTTCCGCCGCCTCGCGCGCCTGCGCATAGGCGGCCTCCGGCTCGACATAAGTGTGGTTGCCCAGAAGCACGAAGGCATCAGCAAGCCCTGCGTAGGGGCGCGCATAATCCGGGTCGTGTGCGATGGCTTCGCGGAACAGCGCCACTGCCTCGTGGAGCGAAGCCTCAGTGCCGCGGTTCCAGCAATGCCGTGCCATGAGGGTCGCTTGATAAGCCTCGGCGTCGGGCACATGCTGCAGCGGACCGAGCTCGCCCGGCAGGAGTTTCACCCTCAGCTGCGAAACGATCGCTTCGGAAATCTCGTCTTGGATCGCAAAGACGTCGGTGAGTTCCCGATCGAACTGCTGCCCCCAAAGATGATGGCCTGTGCTGGCGTCAATCAGCTGGGCGGTGATCCGGACCCGGTTACCGGCCTTGCGAACACTGCCCTCCACAACGTGGCTCACCCGGAGCTGCGCCGCTAGCGCCGTGATCTCCACGGGCTTGCACTTGAAGGTGAAGGACGTGTTCCTCGCCACCACGCTCAGAGCGGAAATCTGTGATAACCCTAAGATCAAATCCTCGGTGATGCCGTCGCTGAAATATTCCTGTTCGGGGTCGTTGCTGACGTTAGCGAGCGGCAGGACACAGATCGACAAGCCAGGCGGGCGCGCCTCGGCGGTAGCTTCGGCCTTCGTCCTCCCGACCAGCTCAACGACGCTGTCGTAAATCTTGCTCCATCCCGCAGCGTTTGCGTCGCCGTCCCAATTGTTGAGCGCGGCGCAATGGATCTGGTTAAATGGCATTGGCGGCATCATCCCGTCGAGACTCGATCTGCACGAGAGTCCCTGCATTGCGCGCAGCGTCCGCTTCCGCGCGCACCCATTGCGACTTGGCCGCGTCGGCCGACCATAGCACCAGCACGGCTTTCGCGGCGCGCAGCCGCTCCTCGATCACGTCGCCGTACGATCGGTGAGCCGGTAAATCATCGTCCCACCAGACGCTCAAACCCAAGCTTCGAAGAAGCTCCGCGATGCGCCGCGCCTGCACCTCGCTCGAACGAGCATAGGAGATGAAAACTTCGTTAGAAGCGGTTCCAATCACGCACCCATGCTACCCTCGGTAACCCGGGCTCACAATGTTCGCTTTTTCCACCCCTTCTTACGATAGCGGCATAACGTCCGCTTTCCACCCATTGCGGACGTTCAAGGCAGCGCGTCTGAAGACTTGCTACGGTGAGCGTTGGGCGTTGATGAGCCTTACTCCTCCCCTTGTTAGGTTGCCGATGACAACCCATTTCCGGTTGTGATTGGAGACGCTCATGACCCCCTACACGCCGCCAAAGGTCTGGGCCTGGGATGCACCCAGCGGTGGCCAGTTCGCTAGCATCAACCGCCCGATCGCGGGCGCGACGCACGAAGCCGAACTCCCGGTCGGTAGGCATCCCCTCCAGCTCTATAGTCTCGGCACTCCCAACGGAATCAAGGTCAGCGTGATGCTCGAGGAACTCCTCGCCGCTGGCCATTCGGGTGCGGAATATGATGCATGGCGAATTGATATCGGCGCTGGCGATCAGTTTGGCTCTGGCTTTGTTGCCTTGAACCCCAACTCGAAGATCCCCGTCCTGCTCGACCGTACCGATCCCGTTCAACCCCAGCGCGTATTCGAGAGCGGCGCAATTTTGCTCTATCTCGCGGAAAAGTTTGGCGCCTTCTTACCTAAGGATCCCCAGGCGCGAACAGAAACGATAGGCTGGCTGTTCTGGCAGATGGGCAGTGCCCCCTTCCTCGGTGGCGGCTTCGGCCACTTTTACGCCTACGCGCCCGAGAAACTCGAATACCCAATCAACCGCTACGCGATGGAGGTCAAACGCCAATATGACGTTCTCGATCGCCAACTCGCCGGACGCCGTTTCATCACCGGAGACGACTACACCATTGCCGACATCGCCATCTGGAGCTGGTATGGCACCGTGGCGCAGGGCGCGGCGTATGGCGACGCCGCCACCTTTCTCGGACTTGCAGACTACACCCACGTTCAGCGCTGGACCCGGGACATCGCGCAGCGGTCAGCGGTCGAGCGCGCGCCGCGTAAATCGCGTGCCTGACGAAGCCAATCCCGATTTTGTTGCGGAAAGGCATTCTTCCGCCGACCTCAATTAATTCCTGGCCTCAGAACGATAGGCCCTCCCATTCGCATTGGGTTGGCCAATTCCGCTTTCTACCCGTAGCCGCCGTTTAGCGGTCATTCGGCTTTCGACCCATGATCGCCGTTCATCGGTCAATCGGCTTTCTCCCCATTGCGCCGTTAGCGCTGCCATCCAGCCACCGCTCAGGTGAATGGATGAATAGCACGCAATGTAGGCCCAATCCTGAACTCGCGCGTTGATACACAATGAAACTTCTGAAAGCGATACCGCTCGCCGTCGCGATGCTGCCCGCCTGCTCCAGGCAAGATGCGTCACCAATCCCTCCGGCGGCAGAACCAAAATTGGCCCAAGGTCCTTCCGACGAGCAAGGCTACCGGCCTGCATCAGTCTCGGTTGCCAATTCCGCAAGGGGAAGGATCGATCAAATCAACGCTGAAGTTTCCGCGTGGCGTGGCGCTCCGAACCTTGCCCAAGCCAAGCGTCATGCCGAGGCGGCGCGCAACCTGATCGTCGGTCCCGCTGGGCCGGGCTACGGCGATGTCGATGGAGACGGAAGGGTCTCCGGTGCCAATCAAATTGGGCTCCTGCCGGGGTTGAACGGCGGCGCAGCGTTGGCAGTACCTGCGGCGAACACTTGCGTTACACGGGACCTACTCGGTGGCAGTTGGGAAAATCCAAATCATAGGTGGGCAATCTTGGACGCTAAAGTAGCCGCTTGGCGACCAGGCAATAACACCTTTCCGACGCTGCCGAGCCATGCTCAACGGATCGTCGGCTGGGCCAGCCTAGCGCTGGGTTCATCGAAATTGGGAACGGCCACTGAGTATGCCTCACATGCTAAGTTGCATGTCGATGTCAGTCGAACTGCACTGATGCGTTGCTAGCCACCGGCCCATCGCTTCGACGCCTACTGTCCGCTTTCCACCCATGACTGCCAATTTGGAGCCGTTCGGCGTCTGACCCATTGCGGGCTCTGAGGATCCCTTCACCATCAGAGGCTGATCGTCGATAGGGACGTCAAAAGCCGAACGAGGTCCTGCTGGCGGTGTACGCCGACCTTGGCGAACACCGCTTTGAGATGCGAGCGCGCAGTCGCGACCTGCATGTGCAGGCACGCGGCTGCACTCTCGAGGCTGTGAGCCGCAGCAATGGCGCTTGCCAATCGAGCTTCCGTGTCGGTAAGTCCGTAAAGACGAATGAGCATCTGAGGATCGATGCTTCGAAGCTTCATTAGGTCGTGGATCACGACGAGCACCTTTGCTCAGCCGCAATGAATTCATCTTTCACGGACTTCAGTGGCGCGACGAACACTGCATAGGCTGGCTTGCCGCCAGAACGAGAGACGCGGGTCCAGCCGTTGCTGGTGTTGTTGTTCCGTCCGCCGCTCCGGATATCAAGTCATCAAGCGCTCGCTGCTCGGCAAGCACTCCGACCATCAGCCTGCCCGCCACGATTGAAACGCCGTCCTCGGTGCGTGAAATATCCACCGCAGCATCATTCGCGAAGACGATGCTGCCGCGATCATCGAGCGCAATGAGTGCCTGAGGAAGCGCTTCCATCAGCGCCGTGCTGAAGCTCTTGAAACTGCGCAACTGACTTATCTGGTCCGCGAGCGTCAACGAGCGGCCTACATGAACTCTGAGCTGCTTGAAGATCTCAATGTCCTGCGATTGCACATGACCAAGTGCGCGGCTCCGCTGCAAGCTGAAGACGGCTTGGTGCGATCGTATGGCAGGGAGCGCCGAGCCCACGAAATACCGGAGGTCGTGCTGGGCGAACCAGTCGTAAACCGGGTCGGAGTTCATCTCCTGTTCGGTGATCAGCAGACTGTCGTAAATTACGTCTTCGCTCGGATGATCGACCATATATTGCGTTCGACGACAGATCGGCTGGTATAACTGTGAGTAAATTGCACATTGCTCTGCAGTAAACCGCCCCGCCAGGTTAAACGGCACCTGCCCATCCTTCGCAGGGATGAAGCCAATCACGGCCCCGACGCTCCCGGTGAGATCTTCGATGGCACGCAGCGCATCTTCCCACGGAAATCCACCGGTCGCCGCGGAGTAGATTTTCTCAATCGTGGCGTCGTACAGATCGACCATTGATCTGCTCCCCGTACGAACTCCCCTAAATGAGGGATTTAGACCCCGCTTAACGTAAAGTAAATTTGAGAATTGCG